>CAKUEH010000004.1 GCA_934646185.1 uncultured Oscillospiraceae bacterium
GAGCACGTAGTTGTTCGTGATCGCGGCGGTCAGGATGACGAGGATCATGGTCTTCATTTCGCAGCCGCCTCCTTTCCTTCACAGGCGCCCTTGCCGCAGCCCGGGCAGCCGGCGCAGCCGAATTCCTTCTTCTTGATGGCCTTGCCTTTGGAGATCTTGTTGATGAGCGCGATCATGCAGCCGAACACGAAGAAGCCGCCGGGGGCCATGGTTAGAATGCCGATGGGGTTTTCGTGGAACCACGGCACGGGCAGACCGCAGAACGTGCCACAGCCGAGCGTTTCGCGGATGGCCGCCATAGCGCAGATGGCGAGCGTGAAGCCGAGGCCCATGCCCGCGCCGTCGATGGCGGAATCCACGACGCCGTGCTTGCTGGCATACATCTCGGCCCGGCCAAGGATGATGCAGTTGACGACGATCAGGGACAGATAGACGCCCAGAGACTGATACAAGCTGAAGGCATACGCCTCCATGACCAGCTCGACGACCGTGACGAAGCCCGCGATGACGACGATGTAGCACGGGATGCGTACTGGGTCGGGGACGATTTTGCGGATGGCGGAAATGGCCATGTTGGACAGGATCAGAACGGCGGTCGCCGCGATGCCCATGCCGAAGGCCGCGATGATCGACGTGGAGATCGCCAGCGTCGGGCACGTGCCGAGCACGAGGACCAGCACCGGGTTCTCCTTGATGAGGCCCTTCAGGAAATTCTGTAATTTACTCATTTCTGCGCCTCCTTTACGAGCTCATACGCTTCAAACGCAGCTTCCACACAGCCGCGATAGGCCGTCGACGTGATGGTCGCGCCGGAGATGGCGTTCACGCCGGAAAGCGAGGCGTCCTGCCCGGTATACTGGCCGGTGTAGCTCTCGTTTGCCGTCTGGCCGCCGAGCGTCGTTGTTTCGGACGAGACATCTATCGTGCGGCAGGCGCGGATCAAGCCGTCGGTGCCGATGACGCACATCACCTGGATCGTGCCGCCGAAGCCCTTGCCCTCGACGGTAAAGAGATAGCTCATGGGGCTTCCGGACGCGTCGAGCGCGAGGTAGGCGCTCACGACCTCGTCCGGCAGCGCCGTCTCGACCGGCTCAAACGAGGCTGCGTCCGGCACGGCGTCCAGCCGCGCCTGCTCGGCTCTTGCTTCCGCGTTTGCCTTGGAGACGGGGGCGGTAAAGTGGTTCACGACGGCCAGCGCCGCGGACGTGAGCAGGCAGATCACGACCAGAACGACGATGGATTTTCGGATCTCTTTCGTGTTTTTCATGCCTTCGCACCTCCCAGCGGCTTGCTCTGCGTCCATCTGGACAGATACGGCGTGAGGATGTTCATAAAGAGGATGGCGAACGACACGCCCTCGGCGTAGCTGCCGTAGAAGCGGATGAGGCAGGTCAGCAGTCCCGCGCCGATGCCGAACAGCGCCCGGCCCCAATACGTCTGCGGGGCGGTCACATAGTCGGTCGCCATGAAGAACGCGCCCAGAAGCAGACCGCCCGAGAGCACCTGCCGCAGCGCATCCTGTCCCAGAACGAGAGACAGCACGAAGACTGTTCCGACAAAGCACACCGGCGTCTGCCACGTAATGACGCCGCGGACGAGCAGATACGCTCCGCCGAGCAGCAGCGCCAGCGCGCACGTCTCGCCGATGCAGCCGCCGTGACTGCCGAGCAGGAGCGTCAGAAGCTCGGGCTTCTGCCCTGCCGCCAGCTGCGCCAGAGGCGTTGCCGAGGAGACGGCGTCCGGGAAGACCCAGGCCGTCATGGTCTTGGAGAACGAGAGGAACAGGACGATGCGGCCCACGAGCGCAGGGTTCGCAAAATTCTTGCCGATGCCGCCGAAGAGCTGCTTGACGGCGACGATGGACACCAGACAGCCGAACACGGCCTGCCACAGCGGGATGGACACCGGCAGGTTATACGCCAGAATGACGCCCGTCACCACGGCGGACAGATCGCCGACGGTGGACGGCTTATGGCAGAGCTTCTCGAAGCCCCACTCAAAAAACACACAGGCCGCGGCGCACACCGCCGTCACCAGCAGTGCCCGCCAGCCGAAAATGACGATGGCCGCGATGAGGGCCGGACACAGGGCGATGAGCACGTCGCCCATGATCTTCCGGGTCGTCGCGCCGGAACTGATATGCGGGGAAGCGGAGATCACAAGCTTCATTTGACGGCCTCCTTCTTTGCATCGAGCTTTTCGCTCTGCGCCGTGCGCCAGGCGGCAAGCTTCGCCTTGGCGAGCTTATTGGTCTGCACGAGCGGCCGGTGCGCCGGGCACCCGAACGAGCAGCAGCCGCACTCCATGCAGAGGTTGACCTTCAGCTCCGCCAGCCGCTCCATATTGCCCGCCTCATAGGCCGCGACGATATGCGACGGCATGAGCCGCAGCGGACAGTGGCGGATGCAGCGGCCGCAGCGGATGCAGGCCGTGGGCTCCGGCAGAACGGCGTCCGCCTCCGACATGGCGAGGATCGCGTTGGTGTTTTTCAGAACCGGCTGCTCCAGATCCGGCACGGCGATGCCCATCATCGGGCCGCCGTAGAGCACCTTCTTCGGCTCTGTGCAGAAGCCGCCGGCCTGCTCGAACACGTCCGCGAGCTTCATGCCGATGGGGACGATCACGTTTTTGGGCTTTGCGACGGCGGAGCCGTCGACCGTGATGCACTTTTCGACCAGCGGCATGCCGGTCTTGCAGTAGCGGGCGATATTTGCAAGCGTCGTGCAGTTGAGCACGACCGCGCCCACATCCAGCGGGAGCTTGCCTTCGGGGACGATCTCGCCGATGGTGTTATAGATCAGCACCTTTTCGCCGCCCTGCGGGTACAAAGATTTCAGCGCGCAGACCTCCATGCCGTCCTCGTCCTTCGTGAGCTTCCGGTACAGCTGGATGCAGCGGGGCTTATTGTCTTCGATCGCGAAGATCACGCGCCGCACCTGCAAGAAGTGCTGCACGAGACGCGCGCCCTCCATGAGCTCGTCCGACCGGTCGAGCATCGTGCGCGTGTCCGAGGTGATATACGGCTCGCACTCCGCGCCGTTGATGATGACGGTCCGCACCTGCTCGAGATTCTTGACCGTCAGCTTCACGACCGTCGGGAAGCCTGCGCCGCCGAGACCGACCATGCCGCTCGCGCGTACGGCGTCCAGAAAATCCTGCATGGTGTCGAGCTTGGGCGGCTTCAGATCCGGATCCGGCTCCTGCTTGCCGTCGGCGGCAATGACGACGGTCTGCATGAGCCGTCCGCCGGAGCCGACCTGCTGGCCGATCTTTTTGACCGTGCCGGAAACGCTCGCGTAGACGGGCGCGGAGACGAATCCCCCGGCCTTTCCGATCAGCTGCCCGACCCGGACGCTCTCGCCGGGCTTTACCACCGGAATGGCGGGCGCGCCGATGTGCATGGACATCGGGATCTCGACCGTCTCCGGGATGGGCAGGCGCAGCGCGGCCAGCTCCGCCGTGTTTTTGCGGTTCGGCACGTGTACGCCATGGATGTGTAGTTTCATCCGTTTGCTTCCTCCTCCTGCTTATTGGGAACCTGATTTACCGGGACGAGCCCCGCCTTCTCCAGCCGGCTCAGAACCAGCTGGGCGCAGAGGCCGGTCAGCGTTCCGGCCAGTATCGCAGCCGGTATCAGAACCGGCAGATAGCTCCAGACCGCGCCGGTCTTCGCGATGGCCGCCGCGGCGGCCATCTGTCCGGCGTTGTGCGCCATGGCGCACAGCACGCTTCTGACCCAGAGGGTATTGCCTCTGAGCGCTTTTCTGAGCAGCAGCATGAGCGCATACGCGCACAGCCCGCCCGCAAGGCTGTACAGAAACGCAGAACCCTGCCCGGTGATAATGCAGCCGAGCGTGACGCGCGTCAGAAACAGCCCGAAGGCCCAGCCGGGGCCGAGCGCTTCCATGGCAAAGAGCGTAAAGATATTGGAAAGCCCCGGCTTGATGCCGGGAATGACCGTGAGCGGCGGCAGCTGGCTCTCCAGCACGAACATGACGAGCGCCGCCGCCGTCAGGACTGCCGTGAGCGTGAGCTTTTTCAGTCTCATGACAGTCCTCCCGTTCCGCTGAGCGCGTCGACCTGCGCGTCATGCTCCGCCCACTCGATCGTCAGCCGGTTCGGCAGGCAGACGATCGGCCCGCCGCGCTTTTGCAGCGGCCCGTGCTGCACGCAGATCTGATCGGGGCAGTCCGCGTGGGATACGAAGACCTCGCCGTCCGCCACCGTAATCGTATTCTCGCCTGCCGGGCCGGTCACGGTCAGCATCCGGTCCTGCCGCAGGTCGAGCGTATATAACAGGGCCCCGTCCTGATACACAAGGGCCTTGTCTCCGCCTCCGCGCGGCAGCAGCCACACGGCGAGGCAAATGGCGATGATCGCCGCGAATATCAGGATCCAGTATCGCTGCTTCATGTCAGTATCTGATAGGGCCGGTCTGAGCGGTAGCGCCCGGCAAGGCCGGGCGTGATCCAGACCGCGCCGTCGTCCGTTACAAATACGGCCTCAAACGAAAGGCCGCTGCGTTTCTGAAACTCCGCGCCCGCGTCCAGGCCCATGACGAACAGGGCCGTCGACAGCGCGTCGGCCAGCGTATCGTCCTCCGCGACGACGCTGACGGATGTTATCCCGCTTTCGGCAGGGCGGCCGGTCACGGGGTCTAAAATATGGTGATAGCGGACGCCGTCTTCCTCAAAATACCGCTGGTACGCGCCGGAGGTGACGACGCAGGCGTCCTCGATGGAGACCGTGCCGAAATACGCCTCCGGCTTGTCCGGATCCTGCAATCCGACCGTCCACGCGCTGCCGTCCGGCTTTTTCCCGACGGCGGCGACATTGCCGCCGAGCGAAACGATCGCGGACGTGACGCCCGCGTCCCGCAGCAGTTCCCGGACACGGCCCGCGGCGTAGCCCTTGGCGATGCCGCCGAGGTCGAGCTGCGTGCCGTTTTCCAGTGTGACCGAGCGGCCGTCCAGCGTTACGAGCTGCGCGCCGGAGCGCCGCATCGCCTCCGCAAGCGCGTCCGGCTCCGGCACGCGGTACGCGCCGGTCGAAAAGCCCCATGCCTGCAAAAGCGCGCCGAGTGCCGGGTCATAGGCCCCGCCGGTCTGCTCGCAGAGCGTCAGCGCCGTCTGTAAAAGCGCTGCCGTCTCTTCGCTGACCGTTCCGCCGCCTGCCGCGTTCAGCCGGGCGAGCGCCGCGTGCTCTTCCCGGCAGGAAAGCTCGCCCTCCAGCCGGTAAATTTCAGCTTCCGCCTGCGAAAGCGCGGCTTCGGCCTCCGGGCCGTAGGCGCGCAGCTGCATGACGGTATCCATGGCAAAAAATTCGCGCTCCGCGCTTCTTTGCGCGCAGCCGCACAGCAGAAGCGGCAGGCACAGAACCATCAAAAACCAGCTTCGCTTCATACCGCGTTCACTCCGTCTGCCCATATAAAATCCGCATGGCATATCTGACATATACGATATCAGGCTTTTTGAGAAAATCAAGTTTTTTTGAATTTTATGTGAAAAATGACGGATTCTTAACACGAAAAATCAATACGGATATATCGATATAAAAACGTACATTGTATATATAAAACATGATATATTGAGGCTGCGCCTGCAATCCGTGCTTGACAATCCCATTTCCGCGCTGTAAGTTATACAAGTATGAAAATCACCCCGCAAAGGAGGGGCAGGCGTGGCAGGCGGAAAGCATATTCTGGGCAAGGCGAAGCGGCATATTTTCGGCACGGCCAAAGTCGGTGAAAAGGGCCAGATCGTCATTCCCAAGGACGCGCGGCAGATCTTCGGCGTGAAGCCCGGCGATACGCTGCTCATTCTCGGAGACGAGGAGACGGGCATCATCGTCACCAAGCCGGACGTGCTGCGCGACGCGGCAGATGAAATTTTCGGGAAGATGGAGAAATAAACGATGGAACTGACGACAATGTACGAATCGCTCGGCGTGAGCCGCGCGGTATACGAATACGGAGAGGCGATTTTGACTGGCCTGAAGCCCCGCTTCGAGGCCATCGACCGGACGGCGGAATACAACCAGACGAAGGTGCTGGCCGCCATGCAGAAAAACAAGCTCTCGGCGGGCTGCTTCGCTGCCACGACGGGCTATGGCTACGACGATATGGGCCGCGAGGTTCTGGAAAAGGTCTACGCCGACTGCTTCCATACGGAAGCGGCGCTCGTCCGCCCGCAGATCACCTGCGGCACGCACGCGCTGGCCGTCGCGCTGAGCGCGAATCTGCTGCCGGGCGACGAGCTTCTGAGCCCAAACGGCGCGCCGTATGACACCCTTGAAGAGGTCATCGGCATCCGGCCGTCGAAGTGCTCGCTGATGGAATACGGGGTGCAGTACCGGCAGGTCGATCTGCTGCCGGACGGCACGTTCGATTTTGACGGCATCCGCGCCGCGATCGGCCCGAAAACGAAGCTCATCACCATCCAGCGCTCGAAGGGCTATGCGACAAGGCCGTCGTTCTCCGTCGCGCAGATCGGCGAGCTGATCGCGTTCTGCAAGCAGTGCAGGCCGGACGTTCTGTGCATGGTCGACAACTGCTACGGCGAATTCGTCGAGCGCGCCGAGCCGTCGGACGTGGGCGCGGACATGATCGTCGGCAGTCTCATCAAAAACCCCGGCGGCGGACTGGCGCCCATCGGCGGCTATATCTGCGGCACGGCGGAATGCGTCGAGCGCTGCGCCTACCGGCTCTCGGCCCCCGGTCTCGGGCAGGAGGTCGGCGCGAATCTCGGTCTGCTGCCCAGTCTGTACGAGGGCTTCTTCCTGGCGCCGAACGTCGTTTCCGGCGCGCTCAAGGGCGCGATCTTCGCCGCGAACGTGTATGAGCGGCTGGGCTTCCGCGTCGTGCCGGACGGGACGGAATCCCGGCACGATATCATTCAGGCCGTCGAGCTCGGCTCGGCGGAGGGCATGCTGGCCTTCTGCCGCGGCATTCAGGCGGCGGCCCCGGTCGACAGCTATGTGACGCCCGTCCCCTGGGCCATGCCGGGCTACGATGCGGAGGTCGTGATGGCGGCGGGCGCGTTCGTGCAGGGCTCGTCCATCGAGCTGTCCGCCGACGGCCCGATCCGCGCGCCCTACGCGGTCTATTTCCAGGGCGGCCTGACGTGGTACCATGCCAAGCTCGGCATTCTCATGAGCCTGCAGAAGCTCGTAGACGCAGGACTGGCAAAGCTGCCGGAGTAAGAGGAAGGCAAAGCCGTATGCACTTGCATACCTCAATGTAGGGGCCGATGCCCACATCGGCCCACTGGAAAGTTACGAATTCGCCGTAGATTCCCGTAAAAACGGTGCAATCTGCCGGGCCGATGTGGGTATCGGCCCCTACACGCGGTGAAGGATATTTATTCAGAGAAAGGAACCGGCGGCGATGCTGCCGGGGATAACAATTATGTGGTTCTGGCTTGCGATTATTGCGCTGCTCTGCTGGAGCGGCTCGGACTTATTTTCGAAGATCGGCTGCCGTGACGGGCGGGATAAATATAACCCGCTCAAGATGGTCATTGCCGTCGGCGTCGTGATGGGGATCCACGCGGCGTATGAGATCTTCATCGGCGGGGCCGTCGTCACGTGGCACGTGATCTGGACGTATCTGCCCGTTTCACTTCTGTACATCGGCTCCATGACGCTGGGCTATGTCGGCCTGCGGTACATCGAGCTCTCCATTTCTTCCCCCATCTGCAATTCCTCCGGCGCGCTGGTGGCGGTTCTGTGTCTGATCACCGGGACGCTGGACGAGTCTATCACGGGCTCCATGCGCTATCTGGTCATCGGCGCGGTGGCGCTGGTGTGCATCGGCGCGGTCGGCCTCGGCATCGTCGAATCGACGGAGGACGACGAGCTGCGCAGAAAGCGGCAGGAGCGCTCCAACTACAAATACGCCAAATCGTGGCTGGCGCTGTGCCTGCCGCTGGCCTACTGCCTGCTCGACGCGGCGGGCACGTTCGCCGATTCCCTCGTGCTCCGGACGCTGGACGAGGACTCGGCCAACTGCGCGTATGAGCTGACGTTCTTCGCCGCCGCCGTGATCTGCTTTATTTATGTCGTGGTGATCAAAAAGGACAAGCTCGTCTTTAAATCCGAAGCGCCCAAATACGCGGGCGCGCTGTTCGAAACGGCGGGACAGTTTGCGTATATCTACGCGCTGGCCGACGAGGCGCACGTCGCGCTCTCCGCGCCCATCATTTCCGCCTACTGCGCCGTGTCCGTCCTCTGGAGCCGGATCTTCCTGAAGGAAAAGCTCTCCTGGAAGCACTATGCCATGATCGCGCTGGTCGTCATCGGCATCGTGATGATCGGCATATTCGACATCTGACCGATAGATACAAGGAAAACGCCTCCGCCGCAGTTTGCGGCAGAGGCGTTTTTTAAAATCAGGGCAAAGAGCCTTACAGCTCGCAGTTGCCGACGGTGCGCGGGAACGGGAGCACGTCGCGGATGTTGGAGATGCCGGTCAGATACATGACGCAGCGCTCAAAGCCGAGGCCGAAGCCCGCGTGGCGGGTCGAGCCGTATTTGCGCAGGTCGAGATAGAACTGATAGTCCTTCTCCTTCAGACCGCACTCCTGCATGCGCTGCACGAGGGTGTCATAGTTGTCCTCGCGCTGGCTGCCGCCGATGATCTCGCCGATACCGGGCACGAGGCAGTCCATGGCCGCGACGGTCTTGCCGTCGGGGTTCAGCTTCATGTAGAAGGCCTTGATCTCCTTCGGATAGTCCGTGACGAAGACCGGGCGCTTGAAGATCTGCTCGGTCAGATACCGCTCGTGCTCGGTCTGCAGATCGCAGCCCCAGAAGACCTTGTAATCGAACTTGTCGTTGTGCTCCTCGAGCAGCTTGACGGCCTCGGTGTACGTCACATGGCCGAAATCAGAGGTCATGACGTGGTGCAGGCGGTCGATGAGGCCCTTGTCGACGAACTGGTTGAAGAACGCCATTTCCTCCGGCGCGTTTTCCAGCACGTAGGCGATGATGAACTTGATCATGTCCTCGGCGAGCTTCATGTCGTCGGTGAGATCGGCGAACGCGATCTCCGGCTCGATCATCCAGAATTCCGCCGCGTGGCGGGTGGTGTTGGAGTTTTCGGCGCGGAACGTCGGGCCGAAGGTATAGATGTTGCGGAACGCCTGCGCGAACGTCTCGCCGTTGAGCTGGCCGGAGACGGTCAGGTTCGTCTCCTTGCCGAAGAAGTCCTTGCTGTAGTCGATCCTGCCGTCCTCCGTGCGCGGGAGGTTGTCAAGGTCGAGCGTCGTGACCTGGAACATTTCGCCCGCGCCCTCGCAGTCGGAGCCGGTGATGAGCGGAGTGTGGACATAGACGAAGTCGCGCTCCTGGAAGAACTTGTGGATGGCATAGGCAATCAGGCTGCGGACGCGGAACACGGCCTGGAACGTGTTCGTGCGCGGACGCAGATGCGTCACGGTGCGCAGATACTCCATCGAATGGCGCTTGGGCTGGATGGGATAATCCGGCGTGGACGGGCCTTCGACGAAGACCTCGCTGGCCTGCAGCTCAAACGGCTGCTTCGCGTCCGGCGTCAGGACGAGCGTGCCGGTGACGATGACGGCCGCGCCGATGTTCAGCTTGGAGATCTCGGCGAAATTCGCAAGCTCGGAGCCGTAGACGACCTGCACCTGCGAGAAGAACGTACCGTCGGACAGGTTGATGAAGCCGAAGTTTTTGCTGGCGCGCAGATTGCGCACCCAGCCGCCGACCTTGATCTGCTTGCCGGCGTAGGCGTCAGTCTCTTTAAAAAGGGAACGGACGGAAATAAGCTGTTCCATAGTGATCGATCCTCTTTCGTATTTATAATGTTGTGTAAATTACAGAAGCAGAATGCCCGCGTCGCGGCAGGCGTCCGCGGTGGTCTTGTCCCAGATGCTCGACTGCACCTCGCCGATGTGGCAGGCGCCGATCATGAGCATGCAGAGTCTGCTCTGGCCGATACCGCCGCCCATGGTCAGCGGCAGCTCGCCGTTTAAGAGCATTTTGTGGAACGGCAGGCTCCGCCGGTTGTCGCACCCGGCGAGCGTCAGCTGCCGGTCAAGGGACTTCTCGTCCACGCGGATGCCCATGGAGGAAATTTCAAACGCGCACTGCAGCACCGGGTTCCACATCAGGATATCGCCGTTGAGATCCCAGTCGTCATAGTCGGGCGCGCGGCCGTCGTGCGGCTTGCCGGATTTTAATTTTCCGCCGATCTGCATGAGGAAGACGGTGTGGTGCTGCCGGAGAATTTCATTTTCCCGCTCCTTGGGGGTCTTGCCGGGGTACAGATCCTCCAGCTCCTGCGTGGTGATGAAGAACACGTCGCGCTCGAGCTTCGTGTGCAGGCTCGGGAACGCGACGCCCAGCGCGTCGTTCGTCTCGCAGACGGCGCCGACGATATCGCGCACGGTGCGCTTTAAATAGTCGGTGTTCCGGTCCTCGCGGGCGATGACCTTTTCCCAGTCCCACTGGTCGACGTAGACGGAATGGAGATTGTCGACCTCTTCGTCGCGCCGAATGGCGTTCATATCGGTAAACAGGCCCTTGCCGACGTTGAACTGATAGCGCTTCAGCGCCAGCCGCTTCCACTTTGCAAGCGAATGGACGACCTGCGCCTCGGCGTGTACGTCGGGAATGTCAAAGCTGACCGGACGCTCGTAGCCGTTTAAGTTGTCGTTCAGGCCGGAGGCCTCCTCCACGAACAGCGGCGCGGACACGCGGCGCAGATTGAGCGCGTTGGACAGATTCGTCTGGAAATTGCTCTTGATGAATTCGATCGCGCGCTGCAGCTCGTAGACGGATAAGGGGGCGCGGTAGCCCTCGGGGATGAAGACCTTGCTCATGGGGAAGCCTCGCTTTCATATAGCGTTCAAAAATTTACAAAGTATTATACATCAAATCGCGTCTTCATGCAAGTGCAGCGCTGAAATATGCAAACTTTTTGCGAAAACAGAAAACGCGGCGAAAATGCAAAAAATGATTGACAAATCAAGGGGGTATCGGCTATAATACCATTCGTATGCTCCATAGGAGCAGCTAAATTTTTTGACTCGCTGCGGCGGAGGCTGTACCGGCGTCCGCTGTTGAGCATATTTTTACAGGAGGTGTAGATTCCATGGCAACTGTTCGTACCTATCAGCCCAGAAAGCGTCACAGATCCAAGGTGCATGGCTTCAGAAAGAGAATGGCTACCGCCAACGGCCGCAAGGTCCTCGCCCGTCGCCGCGCCAAGGGCAGAGCAAAGCTCTCCGCGTGATCTGACGCGCCTACACCGCAGCACACATACATTCGGGGTGAATGGAAGCAGTTCTGTTCGCCCCATCTGTTTATCAGCACAGTTACCCGAAGGTGGGCGTTTATGCAGTTTTCTTCCTCGTTGAAGCTCAATCATATCTTCCGCCGCCTCTACCGCAAGGGAAGCAGCGCGGCCAACGGCTATCTCGTGCTCTACTGCCGGAAAAACGGCTCGCAGGCGAACCGCGTCGGTCTGACCGTCAGCGCGAAGCTCGCCCATGCCGTGCAGCGAAACCGGCTGCGCCGGCAGCTGCGCGAGATTTACCGGCTGCACGAGACTTCGTTCAGCCGCGGATATGATCTTGTCGTCGTCGCACGCACCCGCGCCATCGGCGCGGACTACGCGGCGCTGGAGCGCGCCTATCTTTCGCTCGCCGCAAGGCTCGGCCTGCTCACGGAGAACACGCCGTGAAGCGCGTTTTCCTGTTTCTCATCCGCCTGTATCAGAAGCATATCTCCCCGGGTCTTCCGCGCCGGTGCCGGTTTTCGCCGACCTGCTCGCAGTATGCGCTCGAGGCGATCACGAAATACGGAGCGATAAAGGGCGGCTGGCTGGCGCTGAAGCGGCTGCTGCGGTGCAATCCCTTTTATAAGGGAGACTATTTTGACCCGGTGCCGTAGGGCAGCGTGGTTTTTTCCCGTTGTCCGGACGCGCAATCCCACCACATTTGGAGGAACACAATGAAGAAAAAAGTCCTGATCTGGGTCCTTGCCGCCGTGCTCGTGCTGTCCATGGCCGGCTGTGCCGCCGGTGCGGTCAGCACGACCGACAAATACGCGGACATGGAGCCCGCCGCCGCAGCCGAAACTGCCGCAGCCGAGACGAAGGATACGACCGGCCTGTCCGATCTCATCCGCGTCCCGTTCGGCTATCTGCTCGACTGGCTGTATACCTTCACCAACAGCTACGGTCTGGCGCTGATTCTGTTCTCGCTGATCGTCAAGCTGGTGCTGCTGCCGATGTCGGTCAAGAGCAAGAAGAGCATGCTCAAAATGTCCCGTCTGTCGCCGCAGGTCAAGGCCCTCGAGGCCAAATACGGCGACGACAAGCAGAAATACCAGCTGGCCGTCCAGCAGATGTACAAGGAAGAGGGCGTGTCCATGGGCGGCGGCTGCCTGTGGTCGTTCATCCCGCTCATCATCCTGCTGCCGCTTTACAACGTCATCCGTGAGCCCATCACGTACATGATGCACAACTCCCGCTCCATTTCCGAGGCCATCGTCGCCTTCATTCAGGCCAGCGGCGAAAATCTCGGCAAGAACAGCTATTACGCTCAGCTCGCCGCCGCCGGTCACATCGGCGATTATATGGAAGAGCTCAAGGCGCTGGCCGTCACGGCAAACGCCAATCTGCAGGCCATGAACTTCCAATTCCTCGGCATCGATCTGGCCGGCATCCCCACGTTCCGTTTCTGGGAGTGCGAGGGCTGGGGCGAGATCGGTCTGTTCCTGATCCCGGTCGTTTCCGCCGGTCTGCAGGCCGCGTCCATGTGGCTCAGCCAGAAGATGAACAATCAGGTCGCCACTAACGCCGACGGCGAACAGGACGCGGATGCCGCAAAGGCCGCCAACCAGACCAACGCGACCATGATGCTCATGATGCCGATCATGTCTCTCTGGATCGGCTTCTCCATGCCCGCCGCGATCTCCATCTACTGGATCGCGCAGGCCGTGTTCGGCGCCGTGCAGGACTGCATCCTGACGAAGCACTACCGCAAGGTCTATGACGAGGAGGACGCCGTCAAGCAGGAGATCGCCGCCAAGCGCCGCGCCGAGGAGGCCGAAAAGGAGCGCCAGCGCGCTCTGCGCCGCGAGCAGAACCCCGACGGCATCACCGACAACGTCAGCAAAAAGAAAATCCGTCAGCAGGAAAAGGAAGCCGCGGAAAAGGCGGCCAGAGCATACGAGGCCAAAAAGAACCCTGTACAGGAATCCGAGGAAAAGAAGCCGCTCTCCAGCGACCCGGAGCGTCCGTACAGCCGCGGCCGCGCCTACGATCCTTCTCACTACGGCAGAAAGCGCTCTGCCGGCTCTGACGCAGAACAGACAGAGGAGTAATTATGGAGAAATTTATTACCGCAACCGGCAAGACGATCGATCTGGCCATCGCAGCGGCTCTGGAAGAGCTGCATATGGACCGTGACAGCGTTTCTGTCGAGGTTCTGGAAAACCCGAGATCCGGCTTCCTTGGCATCGGCGCGCAGCCCGCGCGCGTCAAGGTCACCTACGAAGCGCCCGACGAGGCGCCCAAGCCCGCCCTGTCCTCCGCGTCGCGCAGCAAGCCGAAAAAGCCCGCCGAGTCCAAACCCGCGGACGGCGCGAAGGTGATCGCGCCCGCGGCCCCGAAGGTCATCGCGCCCGCCGCGCCCGAGGCGTCCCGCCCGCAGGAAGCACGTGCTTCCGCGCCCAAGGCTCCGCAGCAGCCGCGTCAGGACCGCGCGCCGAAGCAGCAGCGCGGCCCGAAGCCCGAGCGCCGAGACCAGAAGCCGCGCCAGCCGCAGCAGACTGAAAAGCCCGCTGTCCCGGCAGAGCCGAAGGTCTACGCTCCCGCGGAGCCCGGCTCCACGGAAGAGCGCATCGAGATCTTCATCAAGGGCCTGCTGGAGCACATGGGCTCCGACGCCGTGCCGCACGCCGTCAAGACGGCGGACGAGACGTATCTGGTCGATCTTGTGGGCGAAAACCTCGGCATTCTCATCGGCCGCCGCGGCGAGACGCTCGACGCCATCCAGCATCTGACCAACTACGCCGTCAACCGCGGCCAGAACAAGCGCGTGCGCATCAATGTCGACGCCGAGAGCTACCGCCTCAAGCGCGAACAGGCGCTGCAGCGCCTTGCGCAGAAGGTCGCGGGCAAGGTCACCCGCTACCGCCGCAACATCACGCTCGAGCCGATGAACGCCTATGAGCGCCATGTGATCCATGCCGCGCTGCAGGATCATCCCGACGTGACCACCTTCTCCACCGGCACCGAGCCCAACCGCCGCATCGTCGTGGCCTACAGCCGCTACAAATCGGCAGAGGCCGCCGTCAAGAAGGACTTCCCGGAGACGGAAGAGGAATAAGCCCCCAATAGCAGCAAGCCCCGCCGCGAAACCGCGGCGGGGCTTATTTTGTCTGGATGTTACTGGCGGGACGCGGCCTCTACAAAGCCGAAGAACAGCGGATGCGGGCGGTCGGGGCGGCTCTTGAATTCGGGGTGGAACTGACAGGCGGTGAACCACGGATGCTCCGGCAGCTCGACGATCTCGACGAGCCGTCCGTCCGGGGACAGGCCGGTCGGGATCAGCCCGGCGGCGACGAAATCGTCGCGGAAGTCGTTGCAGAACTCATAGCGGTGGCGGTGGCGCTCGGAGATCTCCGTTTTGCCGTAGAGCGCCGCTGCGCGGCTGCCCTCCGACAGCACGCACGGATATGCGCCGAGGCGCATCGTGCCGCCCTTCTGGGTGACGGTCTTCTGCTCGGGCATGATGTCGATGACGGGGTGCCTGGTGAACTCGTCGAACTCCGCCGAGTGCGCGTCCTCCCAGCCCAGCACGTGCCGCGCAAATTCGATCACGGCGATCTGCATGCCGAGGCAGATGCCGAAATAGGGGATCTTGTGCGTGCGGGCATACTGCGCGGCGACGATCATGCCCTCGATGCCGCGGTCGCCGAAGCCGCCGGGCACGAGAATTCCCGTGCAGCCGCCGAGGACGGATTCCGCGTTCTCCTGCGTGAGCTTCGACGAGTCGACCCAGCTGATGTCGACGATCACATTGTTCGCCGTGCCCGCGTGGAACAGCGATTCCTCCACGGACAGATACGCGTCGTGCAGCTCGGTGTATTTGCCGACCAGCGCGATGGACACATGGTGGCTGGCGGTCTTGATGCGCGTGACCATCTCGCTCCACGCGGTCAGATCCGGCGCGCCGCAGGCAAGCTCCAGCTTGCGGCAGACGACATTCGCAAGCCCCTCGCGCTCGAGCAGCAGCGGCACCTCATACAGCGTCGAGGCCGTCGTGTTCGGGATGACGCAGTCGGGCTCCATGTTGCAGAACAGGGCGATCTTGCGGCAGATCTCCTCCGTCATGGGCTGGTTCGTGCGGCACACGAGGATATCCGGCTGGATGCCGATGGACAGCAGCTCCTTGACGGAGTGCTGCGTGGGCTTGCTCTTGAGCTCGCCCGAGCCGGGAATTTCAACGATCATGGGCACATGGATGAACAGGACGTTCTTCTTTCCCTGCTCGGCGGCTACCTGCCGGATGGCTTCGAGGAACGGCTGCGACTCGATATCGCCGACCGTGCCGCCGATCTCGGTGATGAGCACGTCGGACGTGCCGTTGTCCATCTGGTAGATGCGGGATTTGATCTCGTCCGTGATATGCGGGATGATCTGCACGGTGCGGCCCAGATATCCGCCCTCGCGCTCGCGGCACAGGACGCTCCAATAGACCTTGCCCGCCGAGACGGAGCAGCCCGCCGTCAGGCTCTCGTCCGTAAAGCGCTCGTAATGGCCGAGATCGAGATCCGTCTCCGCGCCGTCGTCGGTGACGAAGACCTCGCCGTGCTGATACGGGCTCATCGTGCCGGGATCGACGTTCAGATACGGGTCAAATTTCTGGTTCTGCACGCGAAGCCCGCGCTGCTTCAAGAGCCTGCCGAGGGACGCCGCGCAGATGCCCTTGCCAAGCCCGGACACGACGCCGCCGGTGATAAAAATATACTTCATCCTGTATGCCTCCAACTCCCAGTTTCTGCGAAAAACAAAATACGGACGGTATTGTACCGCTGCGCGCGCAAAACGTCAAGAATGAAACTTTTACGAAGATAAAATCGGGGAAAACGCGGATTTTTGTGGAGCAGGACGAAATTTTTCCGAAGCGGTATTTTTTTCTTGCAGCGCGGGGGCGGCTATGCTATACTAGGTCTGTACCCACCGCCGGAGGCGTCCGCCTCCGGCGGGCTGTTTTTTATGCATGTCCGCAAGCTGCGGACAGTGAATGTCCGCGCTGTCCGCTGCCTGTCGTACCCCCCGGCGGCCAGAAGAAACCGGGAACCGGCAAACGGCGGTTTTTTGCAAAAAACAGGCAGGATGAACAAAATAACTTTGATTTATGCGCCGGTTTATAGTATACTGGAACCAATGGTTTCCGTCCTCGCAAGCGCGGGCCATAAAAACGGAAGGAGGGCGAACGAACTTGGAAACGAATTACGCGATCGAGATGCTGAACATCACAAAACGTTTCCCCGGAATCATCGCCAACGACAACATTACCCTGAAGCTGAAAAAGGGAGAGATCCATGCCCTGCTCGGCGAAAACGGCGCGGGCAAGTCGACGCTCATGAGCGTTCTGTTCGGCCTGTACCAGCCGGAGGAGGGCGAGATCCACAAGGACGGCCGCAGGGTCGAGATCCGCAACCCGAACGACGCGAACGCGCTCGGCATCGGCATGGTACACCAGCACTTCAAGCTGGTCGAGTGCTTCTCTGTCCTCGACAACATCATCCTCGGCGTCGAGCCGAACAAAATGGGCTTCCTGCAGAAGCAGGACGCGCGCAGAAAGGTCCTCGACCTGTCTGAGAAATACGGCCTGCACGTCGACCCCGACGCGATCATCGAGGATATCACCGTCGGCATGCAGCAGCGCACCGAGATCCTCAAAATGCTCTACCGCGACAACGAGATCCTGATCTTCGACGAGCCGACGGCCGTTCTGACACCGCAGGAGATCGAAGAGCTCATGCAGATCATGAAAAACCTTGCCGCCGAGGGCAAGAGCATCCTTTTCATTTCCCACAAGCTGAACGAGATCATGGAGGTCTCCGACCGCGTGACCGTTCTGCGCAAGGGCAAGTGCATCGGCACGGTCGAGACCGCGCACACCACGGCGGAGGAGCTGTCGGCGATGATGGTCGGCAGAAACGTCAATTTCCACGTCGAAAAGGGCCCGCTCAAGACGGGCGGCGAGGTTTTGTCCGTCGAGCATCTGACGGTCGCCTCCAAGGTTCATAAGAATAACGCCGTCAAGGACGTTTCGTTCAAGGTTCGCGCGGGCGAGATCGTCTGCATTGCCGGCATCGACGGCAACGGCCAGACGGAGCTTGTCTACGCCCTGACCGGCCTCGAGCCTGCCGTGAGCGGCAAAATCACGCTCGAGGGCAAGGATATTACCCACGCCTCCATCCGCCAGCGCAGTCTCATGGGCATGAGCCACATCCCCGAGGACCGGCATAAGCACGGGCTCGTGCTCGACTATACGCTCGAGGACAACATGGTGCTCCAGCGCTACTTTGAGCCGGAATTCACCGACAAGGCCGGCTTCCTGCGCCGCAAAAACATCCGCGCCTACGCCGACGGTCTGATCGAGCAGTACGACGTGCGCGCGGGCCAGGGCCCGGCGACCCCGGCGCGCAGCATGTCCGGCGGCAACCAGCAGAAGGCCATCGTCGCGCGTGAGATCGACAAGAACCCCGAGCTGCTCGTCGCCGTGCAGCCGACGCGCGGATTGGATGTCGGCGCGATCGAGTACATCCACAAGCAGCTTGTCGCGCAGCGCGACGCGGGCAAGGCCGTGCTGCTCGTCTCGCTGGAGCTGGACGAGGTCATGGACGTGCCGGACCGCATTCTCGTCATGTACGAGGGCGAGATCGTCGGCGAGCTCGATCCCAAGTCCACCACGCAGGAGGAGCTTGGCCTCTACATGGCGGGCGCCAAGAGAGATGAGGTGAAAGCATGAAAAAGAATCTTCTGAAAAACAGCGCCGTTCAGACGCTGGTCGCATCGCTGATCTGCATCGTGCTGGGCCTGTTCCTCGGATACCTCGTCCTGCTGCTCATCAACCCCGACGGCGCGGGCGACGCGATCCTGACGGTCATCAAGAATTTCTGGACGTACAACCGTCCGGCCTCCCAGATGAAGTATCTGGGCAACACGCTCGTCAAGACGGCGCCGCTTCTCATGTGCGCGCTGTCGATCCTGTTCTCGTATAAGGTCGGCCTGTTCAACATCGGCGCGGCCGGACAGTACTGCGTCGGCGCGGCGCTGAGCCTGTACGCGGCGTTGGGCCTCGGGTGGAGCTGGCTGCCGTGCATGCTGGTGGCGATCCTCGGCGGCGCGCTGCTGGCCGGGATCTCGGGCCTGCTCAAATCCTACTGCAATGTCAACGAGGTCATTTCCGGCATCATGCTCAACTGGATCGTGCTGTATCTGACCAATATGCTCCTCACGCTCGTCAAAGAGGACGCCAGCCCCTATACCAAGGTCGTCGCCAACACCAATGCCTCCGCCGTGCTGCCGTCTCTCGGCCTCGGTGCGCTGTTCAACAAGAATCAGTATGTCGGCCTCGCGATCCCGCTGGCCGTCGTGATGGCGGTCGTTGTGTGGATCGTGCTGGACAAGACGAAATTCGGCTACGAGCTCAAGGCCACGGGCCTCAACAAAAACGCCGCGAAATACTGCGGCATGGCGGAAAAGCGCAACATCATCCTGAGCCTGATGATCTCCGGCGCGCTGGCCGGTCTCGGCGCGGCGATGCTGTACCTCACCAGCTATGAGCAGTGGCAGTGCTCTTCCTCCTCCGTTCCGGCCATGGGCTTCAACGGCATCGCGGCTGCCTTCCTCGGCGGCCTCAACCCCATCGGCTCGATCTTCGCCTCGTTCTTTATCCAGCATATCACCGCCGGCGGCGCGTATGTCGATAAGAGCATGTACTGCGCGCAGATCTCCGATCTGATCTCCGCGCTCATCATCTACCTGTGCGGCTTTGTCCTGTTCATGCGGAATGCGATGAACACCATCGCCGCCCGCCGGGAGGAAAAGGCCATCGCAAAGGCCAAAGCCCAGGCGGAAGCCAAGAAAGGAGGCGAGACGGAATGATCCTGCTGCTTCAGTATACGCTGATCTTCGCGTCGGTTCTGATCCTGGTCGCGCTCGGCGGCTGCTTCGCAGAGCATTCCGGCGTCATCAACCTCGGCCTTGAGGGCATCATGATCATGGGCGCGCTCGGCGGCGCTCTGACGATGCGCTATGTGCCGGATACGGCCCCGGCGATCGTGATGATCCTCGCGGTCATCGTCGTCTCCGCGCTGGTCGGCATGGTCTATTCCTGCCTGCTTGCCGTGGCGAGCATCAACTTTAAAGCCGACCAGACCCTCGTCGGCACGGCGCTCAACCTGCTCGGCACCGCGGGCGCGACGGTCATCGTCAAGGCCATCAACACATCCGCCAACCCCGACGACGTTTCGTCCATCGTGCAGTACGGCGGCGCGAAGAGCGCGCTTCTGGTGTCCATCGGTTCGTTCGAATTCAACTGGTTCATGCTCGTGGCGTTCATCGCGCTCGTGTTTGCCTATGTGACGCTGTACAAGACCCGCTTCGGCCTGCGCCTGATGGCCTGCGGCGAGCATCCGCAGGCGGCTGCCAGCGTCGGCATCAACGTCTATAAGATGCGCTGGGCGGGCGTGCTCATCTCCGGCGTCCTCGGCGGCATCGGCGGCATCGTCTTCATCACCGCCGGCGTTTCGGAATGGCGGTTTGAATACGGCGTGGCGGGCTTCGGCTTTTTGTCCCTCGCCGTTATGATCTTCGGCCAGTGGAAGCCACAGCGCATCGCGCTGGCCGCGCTGCTGTTCGGCTTCTTCCGCGCGCTCGGCAATGTCTACACGGGCTTCAGCTTCCTGAAGGCGCTGAACCTGCCGAGCTCTCTTTACAACATGCTGCCGTACATCATTTCGCTCATCGTGCTCGCCTTTACGTCCAAGAATTCCCGCGCGCCGAAGGCCGAGGGTATCCCCTACGACAAGGGCATGCGGTAAGCTGCATTCATTCTTCGTCTCCGGCAGGTTCATACGGACTTGCCGGAGCCTTCATTTCAAACTCAGGAGGCTTTTGTTCCCATGCGAATGGTCGATCTCATTGAAAAAAAGCGGGACGGCGGCGTTCTGACCGACGACGAGATCCGCTTCATCATCCAGGGCTTTACTGACGGCTCCATTCCGGATTACCAGATGTCCGCCTTTGCCATGACGGTTTTCTACAAGGGCATGACGGATCACGAGACCGCCGTGCTGACCGACGCGATGATGCGCTCGGGCGATACGGTGGATTTGAGCCGCTTCGGCGATAAATCCGTCGACAAGCACTCCACCGGCGGCGTCGGCGACAAGACGACACTGATCGTCGCGCCGATCGTCTCGAGTCTTGGAGGCAAGATGGCAAAGATGTCGGGCCGCGGACTCGGCCACACGGGCGGCACGGTCGACAAGCTCGAATCCATCCCCGGCTACCGGACGACGCTCTCGGCGGACGATTTCATGCGCCAGGTCGAAGAGGTCGGCGTGGCCGTCATCGGCCAGTCGGGCAATCTGACGCCCGCGGATAAAAAGCTCTACGCTCTGCGCGACGTCACGGCAACGATCGATTCGCTGCCGCTCATCACGTCGTCCATCATGTCCAAAAAGCTCGCCGCGGGCGCGCATTCCATCGTGCTGGACGTCAAGATCGGCTCCGGCGCGTTTATGAAGACGCTCGAAGACGGGCGGAAGCTCGCCGAGAGCATGGTGCGCATCGGCAAGGCCTGCGGCCGGAACGTCGTGGCGGTCATGTCCAACATGGATATCCCGCTCGGGTATTACATCGGCAACGCGCTCGAGGTGCGCGAGGCGGTCGAGGTGCTGCGCGGACACGGCTGCCCGGACCTGACCGGCGTGTGCGTCACGCTGGCGGCCAATATGCTGCACCTGTGCAACGGCTGGCCCATCGAAGAGGCCACGAAACAGGCGGAGGACGCCATCGCCTCCGGCCGGGCCTTTGAGCAGATGAAGCGCTGGATCGCCGCGCAGGGCGGCGACGCACGGGTGCTGGACGATGTGAGCCTGCTGCCGCAGGCGTCGGTGCAGTACGAGATCAAAGCGCCGCAGGCGGGCTATATCCACCATATGGACGCGCAGAAGATCGGCGAGAGCTCCGCCATGCTCGGCGCGGGCCGCAAGACGAAGGAGGACGCCATCGACTTTGCCGCCGGTATCGTCCTGAAGGAAAAGACCGGTGCGAAGGTCGAACAGGGCCAGACGCTGGCCGTGCTGCACACGAACCGGCCTGAGACGATCGCCGACGCGGAGCGCGTCTTTTTGGAGGCCATCTGCTGGGGCTCGGACGCGCCGGAGGCGCAGCCGCTGATCTACGGGATCGTAAAGTAAAAAGAGGAGAGATAGAGATATGTCAGATGTGATCGTCATCGGTGTTGCCGGCGGGACCGGCAGTGGAAAAACCACGCTCGTCAAGGCTCTGATGAACCGCTTCGGCGACAACATCAGCGTCCTCAGCCACGACAACTATTACAAGCGGCACGACGAGATGAGCTATGAGGAACGGACGCATTTAAACTATGACTGCCCGGACGCATTCGACACCGACATGATGATCGAGCATCTGCGCATGCTCAAAAGCGGACAGGCCATCGACTGCCCGACGTATGACTACACCATCCACAACCGCGCCGACGAGGTGCTGCACATCGAGCCGCGCAAGGTCATCGTGGTCGAGGGCATCATGATCTTCGTCGACAGGGCGCTGTGCGACGAGATGAACATCCGCATCTTTGTCGACGCCGACGCCGACGTGCGCCTGTGCCGCCGCATCCGCCGCGACGTGAAAAAGCGCGGACGCAGCATCGATTCCGTCATCGACCAGTATCTGACCACCGTCAAGCCCATGCACGAGCTCTATGTCGAGCCCAGCAAGAAAAACGCGAACCTGATCGTCCCCGAGGGCGGCAAGAATCTCATCGCGCTTGAGATGATCGTCAACCGCATCCAGCGCCATATCGACGGAAGCGCAGAATAAAAAACGCCCGCCCGGGGCCGTCTGATCGGCGGCTCCGGGCGGATTTTTTTACCGGCATACAGAAATCGGTGCGGTTCGAGCCGGTATTTTGTGCTTCGACAGAAAATATTTCCTAAATGTGGGGTTCCACGCCCGATTTCGACATACTTCGCGCGCGGCGTGTGGTATGGTGAGGCTGCATGGAGGCCGGATCGAGCTGCACGATCACCGCGGTCCGGTCATCAGGCTCTGACTCGCTGGCGCATGCGACGACCCCGGCGGCAAGCTCTCTCGGCGAAAGCGGCCCGCTCTCGCGCAGATACTGCTCGCAGGCGGCTTCCGGTACGCCGTCGGTGGTAAGCACCAGCTGCTCTCCTCTCTGTAAGGACAGCCCCACACGCTCGGCCCGGTGTTCCTCTCCCACACCGAGCCCCGGCGGAGGCGAGGCTGTCCCTATTTTTTTGACCGTTCCTCCCTTTCTGAGATAGGACGGGGCCGCGCCCCATTTATAAAGCGCCCCCTCGCCCGAACAAAGATTCACCTCCAGCAGATCAATCGTGGAAAAGCACCCGTCGCCCCGCAGCACATACAGCTCGTTG
The DNA here is from genome assembly GCA_934646185.1 of uncultured Oscillospiraceae bacterium. GTDB lineage: Bacteria > Bacillota > Clostridia > Oscillospirales > Oscillospiraceae > CAG-170. The sequence goes on from CAKUEH010000004.1 coordinate 22,702, forward strand.
AGCATCGCCGCCGCGTCCATCGCGTCGAACCCGAGCGTCAGCAGAGACTGCAGCACCCAGATCGCCTCCTGCGCGTCGGACTGCGCGCCGGAGCCGGTGCCCATGCCGTCGCAGAGCAGAACGTACTGCGTCGTGCCGCACTGGAAGCTCGTCCCGCAGTCGCCGCAGAGCGTATCGCCCCGCAGCCCGACCGCCCGGACGCCGAGCGAGAGCCGGTAGCGCGGGACGCCTTCGGCGGGACGCTTCTGCCCCGCCGCGCGCAGAAACCGCGCAAGCTGCCCGAGCAGCGCGCGGGAGATCTCCCGCGCCTCCTCGCTGCGCCGCAGGGCCAGCAGCTGCGACTGCTGCGCGCGCAGCGCCCGGTTGATGGCCGCGCGGAACGCCTCCTCCCGGATGCAGACGGCGCAGAAGCCCGCGGGCAGGTCCCCTTCGTTTGCCTGCCCCTGCCGCAGGATCGTCCCGGCGCAGGCCGAAAGCAGGCGGCAGGTGTCGTCGGCCCGCTCCTGCCAGCACTGCTGGCGCTTGACGCAGCTGCGGCAGACCTCGTCCGCCGCGCTGTCGAAGATCAGCGCCGGGGCCGTCTGCGTTTCCTGCCCGGACAGGGACAGCTTCGTCTCCATCCGCTGCAGAACGTCCGCCGTCTGCACGAGCGTGCTGGCCGCGGCAGGCGCGTCCCGCCGCGTATCTGGCAGCGCGAAGCCGGGCAGCAGACACGAAAGCACGGCCCCGGCCAGAACGCCCAGCGTCCAGCCCGCGTGCTCGCCGCCCCAGACGAGCACGCACAGAAAATACAGTCCCGCGAACGCCGCCGCCCGCGCCGTCCGGCGGAGCTCCGCCATCCGGCAGACGAGAAGCGGCAGACAGAAGCAGGCCGTCTGCGGCGGCGACGGGACGCTCCCGAGATCGAGCACCAGCCCGCAGGCCGCGCCGATGACAAGCGCGTCCTGCGTGCTGTCCGCGAGCAGGCACACGGCGGCAGCTCCGACCGCGGCCAGCGGGACGCCGAACGGCAGCTCCACGCGCACAAGTCCCGCAAGCAGACACACTGCCGCCGCATAAGGCCGCAGCCGGGCGTTTTCCTCCGCCGGGCAGAGCGCCCGGATGCTCACGACCAGCAGCGTCAGCCGCAGCGCAAGCAGCAGCGCCGCCCGCAGCCCGCCGTCGGCCTGCAATACAAAGATCAACCCCAGCAGCGTATAGATCCCGCCCGCCGCGGCCGGGACGAAGCCGCGCCGCTGCGCGGGCAGCAGATCACGGAACAAACAGCTGCCCGCCAGCATCAGAAACCCCGCCGCGACCGGCTCCAGCGCGGTCGATAGGCCCCAGAACACGGCGTAGCCCGCCGCGGCCCCGAGATATGCGCACACAGCCGCCGGGCCGAACGGCAGCACGCACACCGGCGCAAGCGCCAGCGGCACATGCGCCGATAAAAGCCCCGCGCCCGCCAGCACGAAGCAGAAGCCGCACGCGCCGAGCGCGCGCAGCGCCTCGCGCAGCACGGGCCGCGCCGCCAATCCCCGCGCCAGACGCTCCCGCAGCTGTTCCGCTCTTGCCGTTCCCATCGCGCCGCCTCCTTTTGTTCCTTTGCGCAGTGTACCACCCGAAGCGGACGGAAACCTGTCGGGAAATGACGCGGGAAACGCCGGCGCGGCTTCTTGCGCGCGGCGGAGAAAAAGAAACCCCGCTCTTTTTGTCTGCGCGCTTGCGTTTGCGGGGAAAATAGCGTAGAATGGAGGAAACTTCAGAAGGAGGATCCCGACTTGGGCAAGGAGACGGAATACAAGCTGGCCGTCGGCGATCTGCAGCTGCTCGACTGCATCCTGTGCAGCCGGACGGTCACGGAAAAGCAGTGCGCGCCGTATACCTACATCCGCATGCGGACGACGTATTACGACACGGAGGACGGCTTTCTTGAAAAGCGGCGCTGGATGCTCCGCCTGCGCACGGAGGACGATCGCAGCGTCGTCACCATGAAGACCCCCGGCGCCGGACACACGCGCGGCGAGTGGGAGATCGAGAGCGACTATCTCGACGAGGCGCTTGAAAAGCTGGCCGCCCTCGGCGCGCCGCAGGAGCTCATATCCCTGCAGCCGGACGCGCTCGCACCCATCTGCGGGGCGAGCTTCACCCGCATCACGGCGGAGCTGCGGCTGTCGGAGGGTACGGCCTGCATGATCTGCGGCGACGTCGGCGAGCTGACCGGCGGCGGAAAATCGGCGCTTCTGTGCGAGCTGGAGCTGGAATTAAAGCACGGAAACGAAGCGGAGCTGACTGCGTTCGCGCAGAAGCTCATGGAAACCTACCATCTGTCCGAACAGCCGCTCAGCAAATTGCAGCGCGCACGGGCGCTGGCAGAATAAACCGCCGTGCGGCGGAAAAATGAGGGAAAACGATCATGGATATCAACAAAAACGCCAATCTGAGCATGCTCTGCGACTATTACGAGCTCACCATGGGCAACGGCTATTTCGTCCAGGGCATGCAGGACCGCATCACGTATTTTGATATTTTCTTCCGCTCCGTGCCGGACAACGGCGGCTTTGCCATCGCGGCAGGGCTGGAGCAGGCGATCGAATATGTGCAGCAGCTGCATTTTGACGAGGACGACATTGCCTATCTGCGCAGCCGGAAGATGTTCGACGAGGGATTCCTGCAGTATCTGCGCGGCTTCCGCTTCACGGGCGATATCTGGGCCGTGCCGGAGGGCACGCCGATCTTCCCACGCGAGCCGATCATGACCGTCCGCGCGCCCGCCATTCAGGCGCAGCTCGTCGAGACGTTTCTGCTGCTGACGCTCAACCACCAGAGCCTCATCGCGACGAAGGCCAACCGCGTCGTGCGGGCCGCGAAGGGCCGCACCGTTCTGGAATTCGGCTCGCGCCGGGCGCAGGGCGTCGACGCGGCGGTCGACGGCGCGCGGGCGGCCTACATCGGCGGCTGCAAGGGCACGGCCTGCACGCTGACCGACCAGCTCTACGGCGTTCCGGCCGGCGGCACGATGGCCCATTCGTGGGTGCAGATGTTCCCGTCGGAATACGAGGCGTTCAAGGCCTACTGCGAGACCTATCCGGATAACCCCACGCTGCTGGTCGACACGTACAATACGCTGAGATCCGGCATCCCAAACGCCATCCGCGTCTTCAACGAGGTCCTGAAGCCCCGCGGGCTCACGAAATGCGGCATCCGGCTCGACTCCGGCGACATGACCTATCTGACGAAAAAGGCGCGCAAGCTGCTCGATGAGGCCGGCTGGCAGAGCTGCAAAATTTCGTGCTCGAACTCGCTCGACGAGTATATCATCGAGGATATTCTCAATCAGGGCGCGCAGATCGATCTGTTCGGCGTCGGCGAGCGGCTCATCACGGCCAAATCCGAGGCCGTATTCGGCGGCGTGTACAAGCTGACGGCCATCGAGGACGAGGCTGGAAATATCATCCCCAAGATCAAGATCAGCGAAAACGTCGGCAAGATCACGAACCCGCACTTCAAAAAGGTCTACCGCTTCTTCGGCAACGACACGGGCAAGGCCATCGCGGACTATCTGTGCGTCCACGACGAGACGGTCGACGACAGCGGGGATCTCGAGATCTTCGACCCGCAGGCGACGTGGAAGCGCAAAAAGGTCTACAACTTCACGGCGAAGGAACTGCTCGTGCCGATCTTCAAAAACGGCGAGCTGGTCTATCAGCTGCCGAAGCTGGACGAGATCCAGGCCTACTGCGAAGCGCAGGTCGACACGCTCTGGGACGAGGTCAAGCGCTTCGACAACCCGCATACCTATTACGTCGATCTGTCGCAGAAGCTCTGGGACATCAAGGACCGGCTGCTGCACGAGGCCGGCAGGCTCGGCAAATAAAAATCATCGCATCCGCCCGGGGCTTCCGGACGGATGCGCATTTATGGAGGGAAACAGCATGACCATTCGCGTGGGGATCATCGGACGGAATTTCGTCGTCGACTGGATACTGGCGGCGATGGAGCAGGTGCCGGAGCTGCGCCCGGCGGCGATTTACTCAAGAAACGAACAGACCGGCCGGGAATTTGCGGAAAAATATCATCTGGACGCGGTATTCACCGATCTGGAGGCGTTCGCGGCCTCGGACGCGTTCGACGCGGCGTATATCGCAAGCCCAAACATCTGCCATTTTGAGCAGGCCATGTGCCTGCTGCGGCACGGCAAGCACGTGCTGCTGGAAAAGCCGGGCGTTCTGACAAAGCAGCAGACCCAAACGCTTGTCGAGACGGCAAAGGCCAATCACGTCGTCTATCTCGAGGCGATGCGGCTGGTGTTTGACGACGCGCTGCCCATCATCCGGGACGCGCTGCCCGAGATCGGGACGCTCCGCCGCGTCACGGCGGAATTCACGCAGTATTCCTCCCGCTACGACCGCGTCCGCGCAGGCGAGATGCATATCAACGCCTTTGACCCCGCGCTGTGCAATGCGGCGATTCTGGACATGGGCTGCTATCCCATCCACGCGCTCGTTTCCATGTTTGGCGCGCCCGCGCATGTGTCGGCGGAAGCCTACCATCTGGAAAGCGGGTTTGAAGCGGGCGGCATCGCGCTTCTGCGCTATGACGGCTTCGTCTGCGAGGCGATCTGGTCGAAGGTCTGCAAGCAGGCCGCGCCCACCACGTTTATGGGCGAGGACGGGTCGATCCTGCTCGACGATATCAACCACATCCGCCGCATCTGGCTCGTGCGCCGCAGCGGCGAGACGGTCGAGCTGCCGTACCGTGAAAAGCTGCCGAACAACATGATGTACGAGCTGCGTGAGTTTGCCGGCTATATCGCCTCCGGCACGCAGCCGGAGAAACGCAATCGCGACAGCATCCTTACCGCCGCCGTCATCGAAGAGGCCCGCCGCCAGACGGGCACGCTTCTCGGCGGGCTCTGATCCGCAGAGCAAACACGCGCAGCGTAAAACAGTTTGACAGACCAACGCCGGGAGGAAGCGGTTGCTTCCTCCCGGCGTTTTGTTATGTGCCGCAGCCCTGGATATCCAGAGAATCGAGCGCCTCCTGACCGGAAGCGGTCAGCGCCATGCTGCCGCGGATGGGCCAGGCTTCGTAGCCCGCATAGTCAAAGCCCTTCAGCGGCAGGGCGAAATCCACGGAAATGAGCCGCTTGATCTGCAGGGCGAGGATCGCCGCGCTGGTTTCCGCGCGGTTTCCGGCGCCGTCCAGATACACGGGCGTTTCGTCCGTTCTTGTGCAGGCGGCAGGCAGGAACGCCAGCTCGCCGAGCTGCCGCAGCAGCCGGAGCTCCGGCTCCGTCAGAAGCAGCACATGGCTTCTGCACCCGCCGCAGCCGCCTCCGCAGCCTCCGCAGGACGTACAGTCGGTCATATTCATCCCTCCTGCCGCTAGGATACCCGAATCACGCGGAAACGTCAATGCTTTTCGGATAAAAAAGCCGTCAGCTTATCGGTCAGCGTCCACACACCTGCGATCAGCCCCAGCAATACCGCCGCGGGGATCGCCAGCACGCCGATCACGGCCAGCCCCAGATAGAACACGCCGCCGGAAACGCCGTTCTTTGCTTTTTTCATGGAATCACTGTGCATAGCTCTAATTTCTCCCGTGCAAGCATCCACACGTCGCGCAGCCAGAGGAAAAAGTCCTCTACATTGCGGACGGTCTGCTGTACGCCGACCTCCGCGCAGCTGCCGAACACGGCCTTGGCCGCGCAGCACGTCATGCCGACCAGCAGCGCCGCGATCAAAACCAGCACCAGAACGAGCCGGAGCAAAAACCGGATCATGCTGCTTCCTCCTTTGCGCCTGCGACGATGGAATAATACGAATTGGATGTGATGCGGTAGACGAGGGTATAGAAGACCGCATAGATGGCGAAGGTGACGACTGTCGTGCCGATGAGCAGCTTCAGATTCGTGAGGTTGAACAGCATCAGCATTTTATGGATGAACGGGAACGCAAAGCCCAGATGCAGCCCCGCGAACAAAAGCGGCAGGAAGAACACCAGCAGCAGCTGCGAGTTGATGGATTTCCGGATATCCGTCTTCGTCATGCCGACGCGCTGCATGATCTCGAACCGGGCCTGATCCTCATAGCCCTCGGAGATCTGCTTGTAGTAAAGGATCAGAACCGCAGCGGCAAGGAACACGATGCTGAGCAAAATCGCCAAGAAGAAGAGGCTCCCGTAGGTGCCGACGAAATCCTCGCGGTTGAACGCGATGGACTCCACCGTGTACGACGCGTATACCAGTCCCTCCTTGTTTGCGCCGATCGTATCGATCATGTCGGTGATGAAGGTGATCTGCGCCTCGTCCGGGCTGCCGGAATCGAACGCATACTGCCAGCTCACGACGACCGGATAGCGGGTGTTCTGCGTCCGCAGCGCGTTCACCGCCGCGTTAAAATCCGGGACGATGAGATAGATCGTCGGCGTGACATTCGCGCTGTCCGCGCCGAAGCCGCCGAAATCGGGCAGTTGGCCCCTGATCTGATAGGTCAGCTCGCCGATGCGGATATCCGGCTGTGCGTAGGTCATGCGCGGGCTGCAGAAATAGGCTTCGTCCGCCTCCAGCGTCAGGTTCTCGCTCACCATGCGGTTGTAGTCCTCCAGCGGCAGGAGCGTCAGATCGACCGCGCGCTCATAGTCCATGAGCGTGCTCTCTTCCGCGCGGGAAAAGGTATTGCCCGTGAGAAACCCGGAGAACCAGCCGCTGCGTGTGTCATATTGATTCTGCACGTCAAGACCGTTCTGCCTGATGACGGATTCAATCATCCCGCGCGCGATGGCGATGTTTGCTTCATCCATGCCGCCCTCGTCCTTCTCAAAGCGCAGCTCAACGGAAAGATCGCTCGGATAGCGCGTGCGCAGCGCGTCCTCCTTGCCGAAATAGAGGCACGTCGTCGACGAGAGCATAACGAGTACCATCGTGGCAAGAATACAGATGGAGGCCAGTCCCGCGCCGTTGCGCTTCATGCGGTAGGCCATGGACGAGACGGAGATGAAGTGGTTTTTCTGGTAATAATACCGCTTGTTCTTCTGCAGCGCGCGGCACAGCACCACCGAGCCGGAGATAAAGATCAGATACGTCGCCGCGATGACCATCAGAACGGCGATGAAGAATACCGCCAGCGCCGTCAGCGGCTGCTTGATCGTCACGGCAATATAATATGCCGCGCCAAGGATCAGAAAACCGGCCAAACCAAACACCCAGTTCGCCTTCGGCGGCTTTTCGCCGCAGGCTTCGCTGCGCAGAAGCGCGGCCGCGTTCGTTTTGCAGACCGTCACCAGCGAGCGCAGGAACAAAAGCGCGAAGATACCGAAATACAAAATCGTTGTCATGGCGGCGGCCGGGCCGGAGACCCAAAAGTCCATCCGCACCTCACCGCCCACAATGTTGACAAGGATCAGCTCAAACACCTTCCCGAGCGCAATGCCCAGCGCCTCGCCGCCCGCGATGGAAATGAGCGCCATGATGACCGTTTCCCACGCCAGAACTTTGGAAAGATTGCCCTTGCCCATGCCGAGGATGTTATAAAGGCCAAACTCGCGGTTCCGGCGGCGGATAAGGAAGGAATTCGTGTAGAACAGGAACAAAACGGCGAATGCCGCCATGACAAAGCTGCCCAGGCCGAGGATCATGGGCATGGTGTCTCCGCCCGGAAAGGTCTGGAGAATGGGAGAGGAGGCCAGCGACAGCAGGATGTACGTCATCATCACCATGCCAACGCAGGTCAGCAGGAACGGCAGATACAGCCGTTTGTTTTTCGTGATGCCCTGCCAGGCAAGGCGCGGATAGAGCTTGTGTGTCATGCCTGCTCGCCCCCTGCCTGCAGAACGGTCAGCGCGTCGGTGATCTTCTGATAGAGCTGATCGTCGGTGAGATTGCCGCGGTAAAGCTGGTGATAGACCTCGCCGTCCTTGATAAAGAGGACGCGTCCGGCGCGGCTGGCCGCGCGGACGGAGTGCGTGACCATCAGGATCGTCTGCCCGCTGCGGCTGATGTCGGAGAACACGCGCAGCAGCTCGTCCGTCGCCTTGGAGTCCAGTGCGCCGGTCGGCTCGTCGGCCAGCAAAAGCCGGGGGTTCGTGATGATCGCGCGGGCGACGGCCGCGCGCTGCTTCTGGCCGCCGGAAATTTCATACGGATATTTTTTCAGCAGCTCCGTAATGCCGAGCCGGGCCGCGATGGGCTCGAGCCGCGCGCCGAGCTCCTTCTGCGGCACGCCGGCCAGCACGAGCGGCAGATAGATGTTGTCCTCGACCGAAAACGTGTCGAGCAGATTGAATTCCTGAAACACGAAGCCAAGATGGTCGCGGCGGAACGCCGCGCGGTCGGATTCTTTGATCGAGGCAAGATCCTTGCCGTCCAGCAGGACAGAGCCGGAGGTCGGCTTGTCAAGCCCGGCCAGAATGTTCAAAAGCGTCGTCTTGCCGGAGCCGGATTCGCCCATGATGGCGACGTATTCCCCGTTTTCCACGCTGAAATTGATATTTTTGAGCGCCTCGACCGACGCGCCTCCAAAACGCGTCGTGTAGACCTTGCGCAGCCCGTTCACTTCGAGAATCTGCATGATAAAAATGCCTCCTGTGTTGATTTCTGCCCCCAGTATACCGCACCGCATACCAAACCGCCATCGATTCGGCTTACACTTTCCCCCGCGCGTCTTACAGTTTTGTAAGATTGGCGGACACCGGCGCGGCATCGGCCCCTACAAAGGGCCTGCGCAAATTCGCTCTTGACAAATACCCCATAAGGGTATATAGTGAAGATACCCCGATGGGGTATTTGAAATGAAAAGGAGGACGGCCCATGCCGGAACCCAAACGATGTTCCTGCTGCGAAAAGCATACGCTGCGCGCGCAGGAGGAGAAAAAGAAGCTGCTGAACCGCCTGCGCCGCATTGAGGGACAGGTACGCGGCCTGCAGGCGATGGTCGAGGCCGACGCCTACTGCAACGACGTGCTGACACAGTCCGCCGCCGTCAACGCCGCTATCAACGCCTTCAACCGCGAGCTTCTGGCCGAGCATCTGCGCACGTGCGTGACACGGGATCTGAAAAACGGCCATGAGGAGATCGTGGATGAACTGGCCGCGACTCTGCAAAAGCTAATGAAGTAATTTGCTCCCAAGGAGGGATCGATATGCAGCAATATACCGTGACCGGCATGCACTGCGCCGCGTGCAGCGCAAGTGTGGAAAAGGCGGTCAAAAAAGTCCCGGGCGTTACATCCTGCGCCGTGAGCCTGCTCACGAACTCGATGGGCGTCGAGGGCACGGCGGAGCCCGCCGCCGTCATCAAAGCCGTCGAGGACGCGGGCTACGGCGCGTCCGTGCGCGGACAGGAAGCCGCGCCCGCGGCGGACGCAAGCGCGCTGGAGGACAGACAGACGCCGAGACTTAAAAAGCGGCTGATCGCGTCCGCCGCATTTCTGCTCATCCTGATGTATTTCTCGATGGGCCACATGATGTGGGGCTGGCCGCTGCCGGGCTGGTTTGACGGCAACCACGTCGCCATGGGCCTTGTCCAGTTGCTGCTGGCCGGGATCGTCATGGTCATCAATCAGGAGTTTTTCGTCAGTGGTACCAAGAGCCTGCTGCGCGGCTCGCCGAACATGGACACGCTCGTCTCGCTCGGTGCGGCGGCGTCCTACGGCTGGAGCGTCTACGCGCTGTTCGCCATGACGGATGCGCAGCTCCACGGCGGCAGCGAGGCCGCCATGGCGTATATGGACGAATTTTACTTTGAGTCCGCCGCCATGATCCTCACGCTCATCACCGTCGGCAAGTTGCTCGAAGCGCACTCCAAGGGCAAGACCACGGACGCGCTCAAGAGCCTCATGGCCCTCGCGCCGGAGACCGCGACGGTCATCCGAGACGGCAAGGAGGTCAAAATCCCCGCCGCGCAGGTCCGCAAGGGCGATGTGTTCGTCGTCCGTCCGGGGCAGAGCATCCCGGTCGACGGCATCGTGCTGGACGGCGCAAGCGCCGTCAACGAGGCGGCGCTGACCGGCGAGAGCGTCCCGGTCGACAAGGCTCCCGGCGACGGCGTTTCCGCCGCGACGGTCAACTGCTCGGGCTTCCTCCGGTGCGAGGCGACCCGCGTCGGTGAGGACACCACGCTCAGCCAGATCATCCGCATGGTCTCCGATGCGGCGGCGACAAAGGCGCCCATCGCCAAGACGGCGGACAAGGTCGCGGGCGTGTTCGTCCCGGCGGTCATCTCCATCGCGCTTGTCACGACGATCGTCTGGCTGCTGCTGGGCCGGGAATTCTCCTTCGCGCTTGCGCGGGGTATTTCCGTGCTGGTCATCAGCTGCCCGTGCGCGCTGGGCCTTGCGACCCCGGTCGCCATCATGGTCGGCAGCGGCGTGGGCGCGAAAAACGGCATTCTCTTCAAAACGGCGGCAAGTCTGGAGCATACGGGCCGGACGCGCATCGTCGCGCTCGACAAGACCGGCACCATCACCTCCGGCCAGCCGGAGGTCACGGATCTCATCCCGGCAGGCGGCGTGACGGAGCGGGAGCTTTTGCAGGCAGCCGTCTCGCTGGAGGCAAAGAGCGAGCATCCGCTGGCCGCGGCGATCATGAAGCGCGGCGAGGAGGAACACGTGCAGCCCGAAGCGGCGGAGAATTTCGCCGCCATCACCGGCAGCGGTCTGACCGCGACGGTTCTGGGCGCGCAGCTGCTCGGCGGCAGCGTCAAATATATGGCTTCGCAGCTCGCGCTGCCGCAGGAGATCATCAAACAGGCGGACGCGCTGTCGCAAAGCGGCAAGACGCCGCTGCTGTTCGCGAAAAACGGAAGGCTTCTCGGCCTCATCGCCGTGGCGGACGCCATCAAGCCCGAAAGTCCGGATGCCATCCGGCAGTTGCGCGGCATGGGCATCCGCGTCGTGATGCTGACGGGCGATAATCAGCGCACAGCCGACGCCATCGGTAAGATCGCGGGCGTGGACGATGTGGTCGCGGGCGTTTTGCCGGGCGGCAAGGAGGCCGTCGTGCGCGAGCTTCAGAAATACGGCCCCGTCGCCATGGTCGGCGACGGCATCAACGACGCGCCCGCTCTGACCGCCGCCGATACCGGCATTGCCATCGGCGCGGGAGCCGACGTCGCGATCGACGCGGCGGACGTGGTGCTCATGAAGAGCACACTGCTCGACGTCGCCGCCGCTATCCGGCTCAGTCGCGCGGCGCTGCGGAACATCCACGAAAACCTGTTCTGGGCGTTTATCTATAACGTCATCGGCATTCCGCTGGCCGCGGGCGTGTTCGTCGGGCTGGGTCTGACGCTCAATCCGATGTACGGCGCGGCGGCGATGAGCCTGTCCAGCTTCTGCGTGGTGTCGAACGCGCTGCGGCTGAACCTGTGCAGACTCTACAGCGCCAAGCATGATCACAAGGGAAAGCCCATGCCGGAGCTTCATCTGGCAGAACAAAATAAGGAGGACACTGGTATGACAAAGACACTGCATGTAAAGGGCATGATGTGCGGCCACTGCGAGGCGCGCGTCAAGAAGGCGCTCGAGGCCGTAGACGGCGTCGCGTCCGCAGTTGCGGATCACAATAACGGCACCGCCGTCGTAACGCTCACGAAGGACGTTGCGAATGAAACGCTCAAGGCCGCCGTCGAGGCGCAGGATTACGAGGTCACGGGCGTAGAATAAGCGCGGCCGCGCGATCTTCCGGCAGACAGCCGGCGGCCCCCGCACTGCGGGGGCCGCGTTTTTTTATTTGCCGCTGCGCAGCGCATCCAGAAGCGCGTTCAGGCGCGCTTCCTCGTCCGTGCGGCGGAGATAGATCTGCCCGTCCAGCCTGTCTGCGAAGAGCGCCTCCGGCGCTGTTTCGCCTGCGGCCAGACAACGCTTCTTCGCGGGCGGAAGCGTCTTGATAAACGCTTCCAGCCGTGCGGCGGCTGCATGATCCTCCGCCTGCCAGAGCGCGGCAAGGGCCTCGGGCGGGTGCGCCCGCGTGTATTTCGCGCAGGCCGCGCCGCCGGACGCATGCTGCCGCAGACGCTTTTCCATGTCGGCGGCAATGCCGGTATAGAGGCTCCCGCCCCGGCAGCGGAGCATGTAGACGAAGTACATGATCACTCCGCCAGCCTGTTCGCGATCGCGGCGAAGCCGGGGATATCCAGCGTCTCCCCGCGCACCGTGGGCGCGAAGCCGCAGTCTTCGATCACGGCGGCCAGCGCAGCCTTGTCAAACTGCGGAAGCCCGGACGAGAGCGCGTTTAAAAGCGTCTTCCTGCGCTGGGCAAAGGCCGCGCGGACGACCTTGAAGAACATGGCTTCGCTTTTGATCTCGCAGACCGGCTCTTTTCGCATCGTGAGCTTTAAAACCGCGCTCGTGACCTTCGGCTGCGGGATGAAGCAGGACGCGGGCACGTCGAACAGCAGCTCCGGCTCGGCGTAATACTGGCAGAAGACGCTGAACGCGCCGTAATCGCCCTTGCCTGCGGGCGAGCAGATGCGCTGCGCGACCTCCTTCTGCACCATGACGGTCACGGCCTCGAACGCACGGCTCTCCAACAGCGCTGCCAGTACGGGCGTCGTGATGTAATACGGCAGATTTGCGCAGGCCATCGGGCGCAGACCGGCGAATTCCTCCCGCACGAGCGCGGGAATGTCGGTCTTCAGAATGTCGCCGAAAATAATTTCCAGATTTTCGTTGCCCGCCATCGTCTCAGCCAGCACGGGCTGGAGCGTCCGGTCGAGCTCGACCGCGACGACCTTTTTCGCGTACCGGCACAGCTGCTGCGTCAGCGGCCCGATGCCGGGGCCGACCTCCAATACGCCGCACGTCTCGTCTACGCCGGCTTCCAGCACGATATTCTGCGGTACCCAGCTCTGCGTCAGGAAATTCTGCCCCTTGGCCTTGGAAAAATGGAATCCGTGCCTCGCGAGCAGCGCCTTGATCTCGTTGATATTACAAAGGTCCATATATGGCCTCCCTGTCTGTTTCTTGGGCTATCATACCAGAAAAAAAGCCGCTTTGCAATGCATTTCCGTGTCCGCGGGGGATTGACAGAAGCCCGGAAACGTGCTATTGTAGCATCCAGAAAAGGCTGAGACGAAGACATGTCCCGGCACCGGCAGCGCATAACAGAGAGAGACTCATCTGGTGCAAGAGTCTTTGCGGGGCCCGCCCGGATACCGCTTCTGAGCCGCGGCGCGGAAATGCGCCGCCGGGTTCTCCCGTTACAGAGACACAAAGCGACGGATGCATGCATCCGTAAGCAGGGTGGAACCGTGGAGCGTACAACGCCTCACCCCTGAAACGACAGGGGTAAGGCGTTTTTGTTTTGCCCCAAATCAATTTAGGAGGCAGAGAATATGTCCGAAAACAATGAATTCTCGTTCGAAAACCCGCAGTACCGCAAGACGTACTGGCACACCTGTTCCCACGTCATGGCGCAGGCCGTCAAGCGCCTGTGGCCGGAGGTCAAGCTCGCCATCGGCCCGTCGATCGACAACGGCTTCTATTATGACTTCGACGCCCCGTTCAACTTCACGCAGGAAAATCTCGACGCCATTGAGGCCGAGATGCGCAAGATCTGCAAGGAAAAGCTGAAGCTCGAGCGCTTTGAGCTGCCGCGCGAGGAAGCTATCCGATATATGCAGGAAAAGGACGAGCCGTATAAGGTCGAGCTCATCAACGATCTGCCCGAAGACGCGCACATCTCGTTCTACACGCAGGGCGAGTTTACAGACCTCTGCGCGGGCCCGCACCTCGATTCCACCGGCCGCATCAAGGGCAACGCCATCAAGCTGACGCAGTGCTGCGGCGCATACTGGCGCGGCGACTCCAAGCGCAAGATGCTGCAGCGTATTTACGCCGTCGCCTTCCCGAAGAAGGAAGAGCTCGACCAGTATCTGGCCGAACAGGCGGAAGCCCTCAAGCGCGACCACAACAAGCTGGGCCGCGAGCTGGAATACTTCACCACGGTCGACTGCATCGGCCAGGGTCTTCCCATTCTGCTGCCGAAGGGCGCGCGCGTCATTCAGCTGCTGCAGCGCTGGGTCGAGGATGTGGAGCAGGCGCACGGATATCTGCTCACCAAGACACCGCTCATGGCCAAGCGCGAGCTCTATAAGATCTCCGGCCACTGGGATCATTATCTCGACGGCATGTTCGTCCTCGGCGACCCGCAGGACGAGACGAAGGAGTGCTTCGCCCTGCGTCCGATGACCTGCCCGTTCCAGTATCAGGTCTACCTGAACCGCGGCCGCTCCTACCGCGATCTGCCGATGCGCCTCGGCGAGACGTCCACGCTCTTCCGCAACGAGGACTCCGGCGAGATGCACGGCCTCATCCGCGTGCGTCAGTTCACGATCTCCGAGGGCCATCTGGTGCTCCGCCCGGATCAGCTCGAGGATGAATTCCGCGACTGCCTTGATCTTGCCAAGTATTGCCTCGGTACAGTCGGTCTGCTTGACAAGTGTACGTTCCGCTTCTCCCAGTGGGATCCCGCGAACCCCAAGAACAAGTACGAGGGCACGAAGGAGCAGTGGGATCACGCGCAGAGCGTCATGGCAAAGATCCTTGACGATCTGGACGTCAAGTATGATATCGGCATCGACGAAGCCGCGTTCTACGGCCCGAAGCTCGATATCCAGTACAAGAACGTCTACGGCAAGGAGGATACCCTCGTTACCATCCAGATCGACATGCTGCTGGCCGAGCGCTTCGGCATGTACTACACGGATGAGAACGGCGAGAAGAAGCTGCCGTATATCATCCACAGAACGAGCCTCGGCTGCTACGAGCGCACGCTGGCCTACCTGATCGAGACATATGCGGGCGCGCTGCCGACATGGATGGCGCCGGAGCAGGTCCGCTTCCTGCCGGTCACGGATCGTGCCGTTGACTACTGCAAGGAGCAGGCCGCGAAGCTCACCGCGCAGGGCTACCGCGTGACGGTCGACACCCGCAGCGAGAAGATCGGCAAGAAGATCCGCGACGCGCAGATGGAGAAGATCCCCTACATGCTCGTCGTCGGCGACCGCGACATCGAAGCCGGCACCGTCTCCCCGCGTCACCGCGCGGACGGCGATCTCGGCGCCATGACGCTCGAGGCCTTCACCGCCGTTCTCAAGGACGTTGTGGACAACAAGCTGAAGAAGTAATCGGAGATACAAACCGCCCCTGTCCGGCCGGACAGGGGCGGTTTTTCTGATTTTGTTTTATAAAAAGTTCTGCACGTCGAATACCTCCGGCGGCAGGACGTCGGAGAGCTCTACGAGCTCGGGGACAAAGCCGCCGCTGCGGTCGATGGTCACGTGCGGGGATTTGAGCAGCGTCCGATCCGTCGGTTCTTCGACCGGAAGCGTGAGCAGCGCGTCGGTGCCGCCGCCCTTCTGCGACTGCAGCAGGATCGAGCCGCCGTGCGCCTGCAGGATCGCCTGCACGACAGGCAGGCTGAAGCCTGCGCCGAGGCGCGGATCCTCCGGCACATCCGGTCTTGCGTAGCGGTGGAAGGCGCTGATGAGGATCTCCGCGTCCATTCCCTCGCCGTGGTCGGACAGGCGGATCACGGCCCGCTTGCCGAGACGTGTGAGCGACAGCTGCAAAACGCTCTGCGGAGCGGTAAACTTGATCGCGTTGGACAGCAGCGCCAGCAGCGCCCGCCGCACCTGCCGCCGGTCGATCCAGACGAAGATAGGCGCCTGCGGCAGGTTGGCCTCCAGCGTCCGGCCCGTCCGCCGGCACAGCTCATCTGCACGCTGGGCCAGGCCGTCCAGAAAATCGGTCAGATCGGTCTTCTCCAGCGACAGCGGCAGATGGCCGCTCTGCATAAAGCTCAGATCGGTCAGATTTTCCGATACGCGCAGCAGCTGATAGCAGGCGCGGTTGAGAACCGCCAGATTCTGCTGCACGGCGGGATCCTCCGCCTCGGAAAGAATCGGGAAGAGCGTCCCCGCCGCGGACAAAAGCGTCGTCAGCGGCGCGGAGATCGACTGCGCGGCGCGGCTGAACGCGGCAAGCTCGTCGC
Organism: uncultured Oscillospiraceae bacterium; assembly: GCA_934646185.1. Lineage (GTDB taxonomy): Bacteria > Bacillota > Clostridia > Oscillospirales > Oscillospiraceae > CAG-170. Next base: position 38,675 of record CAKUEH010000004.1, read on the forward strand.
GCTCTTCCTGCGGCGGCAGGAACAGCAGCAGCGCGCCGTCCAGCGGCTGCGTATTGGCGCTGACGCAGATGCCGTCCGCCAGCAGCGGCAGCATGGCCGGGCGCGCATAGAGCGTTTCCGGCAGCTCAGCGTCCTGCGGCAGATAGGCGCAAAGCGCTGTCCCGACGGTAAACAGCTCCTGCGCGCGGCTGTTGAGCGCCGCGACGGTCCCGTCCTGCACAAGGACGACCGGCTGGGCGGCCCCGTCGTAAAGCGTATGAAATTGTTCTGACGAAAGCGGCATGGCGCGATCCTCCCTGTGTGTAGCATGTGCAGTTTTCGGAAAACGATCAGTCTCTGAAAATTCCTATTTTCTCCATCATAGCGGATTCTATCGGAAAAAGCAAGCAAAAACACAAAAAAACAGACATCGCCTGTTATTTTGTCCAAAACCGGGACGCAAAAGCGCCCGGGAGTGTACCCGGGCGCTTGCGGCAGTCAGGGATGATCCGATTACATCAGCGGCTCAAGCGCGAGAACCGGATGGTTCTTTTCCTGCAGGAACTCGAGCAGGGCGTCGCAGTCGGTGCAGATCGTCTCGTCGGCGATCATGTCGGTGAAGTTGTCGATGCCGTAGAGCTCCTTGGCGGTCTTGTTCAGACGCTCGCCGACGTCGTCCTTCAGCTCCTTCGGCATCCAGACGATGCGCTCGATGCCGCCCTCGGCGTGAATGAACTTCTTGGAGGAGATGAAGTGACGGCCATGGCCCATGTAGCCCGGGGTCTGTACGCCGCCGCCGGTGCAGGAGGCCAGCTCGCCGAAGGTCATGCCGGCGGGGGTCATGCCCGCGTACTCACGGTTGACGACGATAAAGCCGTTGGACATCGGCTCGATGCCGGAAATGCACTCGAAGCAGCCGCAGGAGGTCATCGGGTCTTCCATGATGGAGTACAGCGTGACTTCCTCGACCGCGCCGTGGGTCGCGTCCTTGATGGCGTCGTTGACGGTGGTGTAGCGGCCGGTGCGCTCGTCGAGGCAGCCTTCCTTCATGATCGGCTGGGACGGGCCGTTCGGGTTCAGCTCATAGGTCGCCTTGGCGTCGAGCCAGGAGACCGCGCCGCACAGGCCCAGACGTTCCGGCGTGACCACGCAGCAGTGCGCCGGGGCGAAGGACTGACAGAGGATGCAGGTGAAGAAGCGGTCGACGGATTCGTCGGTCATGGAGGCCAGACGGTCGTCACGCATGTTGTAGCGCGGGACGGCGACGTCGTTCAGGAACGCGGTGGCCTTGACCGGGTCGGTGATGAGATGGACCTCGCACTTGTCGACGACAGCGTCGAATTCGTCCGTGATCATGTGGTACAGAACCTCGGCAAAGTGCGTCAGACGCAGACCCTTGTCATAGGCGTCCTTGGAGATACGGATGCGGAACTGGTTGCGCTGGCCGGTGTGCATGACGCCTTCCATGTAGTTGAACCAGGCGTGGATCTTACGCTCGATAACAGACTCGAAATCGGCCTGCATCTTCTTGCCCGCGACGTAGACGCAGGTGGCAAGGGCGTATTCCAGATCGCCGGTATCGATGTCCGGGCCGTCGATGACCAGCTTGTGATCCTCGACCTCGTCCAGACCCTTGGCGAGCACGAGCTCGCAGGTGGTGTTCTTGGCGGACCAGAATTCGACCTTCATGTCGGCCTTGCGGATGATCTCGCCCTCGAACGCGGCCGCGAACGCGACGGGGATGGGCAGCTCCTTGGACTTGATCTTGATGCCGCGCAGCTCCAGAGACTTCTTGACGGTCTCTGCGTGATCCGTGCAGGATTCCAGCGCGCCCGGGACCTGATTTTCGCCGAGGTCAATATCGACCACGACCGGGAAGCCCAGCGCGATGGCGCCTGCGCCCGCGGAAACGACGACATTGTCGATCGCGCCGAAGGTATTGACGAACGCGGGAACGCGCTCCTTGGTGTACTTGAGAAGACCGGCCAGATCGCCCGGCTGCACATTGCCGAAGATCAGCGCGGCGCGGATGGCGACCGTGACGACATGGATCACAGCGGTCACGTCATGGCCCAGCGGGATGACGCGCAGCTCGAGGCCCATCTTGACGCCGGCGTCTGCGCACTGCTCGATGACGTCGCCGACCATGAAGGTCATGATGCCCTTGGACTGATAGTCCTTGACGACCTTTGCGACGTCCTCCGCGTTTTCGGCCTTGCCCAGAACGACGGCCACGCCGGGGATATCGCCCGTGACCAGCGGCACGCCGAGCGAGCGGATGATGGGATCGGGCACGAAGCCGATGCCGGGAACAGCGGCCTGTTCATAGGCGTCCTTCGGCTCGGCAAACTTGAGACCCTCGAGGATCTCAGCGCCGACGGCGGTGGCAAGACCGGCGTTGAGCGCCTGACCCAGATCCTCCTGATCGGTGATGAGGCTCTTGAGAACGCCCACGCAGGCGGGCAGATCGCCCAGCGTCTTGACCTTGACGCCGGTGGCTGCGTAGATGGTGGGGAAGAAATACGCAGTATCGGGGAAGGCAATGGGATGATCCGCGCCATACTTGGCGATGGCGTCATTGACTGCGCCCTCGGTCAGGCCGGCCACGGCATGCGAGCCGCCATAGATGAGATCGGTTAATACGCTCATAAGTACCTCCTGCAAATTCTGTTGAATTTTGAATGAAATGGGGAAAATGCGTCGGTTCCCTGCCGGTGTTTCGCAGCAGGGAACCGTGAAAAGACAATCAGGCGTCCAGGTAGGAGTCGGAGTACAGCTCGTTGTTCTTGAAGATGTCGCAGGACTTGATGGTCTCCATCAGCCGCAGGTCGTTCGGGTTGACGATGGCAGAGGTCAGGCCCTGCATCATCGCCATGGCGACGAGCGCGGAGTCCATGATCGGGCGGACATTCTTCGGCGCGCCGTTGGAGTTGTTGGACAGACCGCCGGTGGACTTCAGACCCTCGTCGGAGAACAGCTTGATGGCGTTCAGAACGTCCATCTGCTTGTCCTGCATGCCCTTGACGACGAGGAACAGCGGGTCGAACCACAGATCGGTCGCTTCCATGCCGAGGGACAGGCCGCGCTCGAGCATATGATGGCAGTGCATCATGCGCTCTTCGTTGTCCTTTGCGATGCCGTCGGCGGAGCACAGCGCGATGCAGATCGCGTCGTTGGCCGCGGCCAGATCGATGTAGGAGATACGGGAGCCTGCGTCAGCGGAGTTGACGATGGGCTTGCCGTTCGTGCGGTTGTAGACCTTGATGCCGGCCTCGATGGCGCGCTTGTTGGCGGTGTCGAGAGCCAGAGGCACGTTGTTGAAGTTTTCCTGCAGCAGCTTGACCGCCCAGGTCATGAGCTCGGGGCCGTTGGACTCGGCCGGGCCGATGTTGACGTCCAGATACGTTGCGCCGGCCTTGATCTGCTCGGCGGCACGCTTCAGAATGGGCTCGGGGTTCATGGTGTTCATGGCCTCGCGGATGACCGGGGAGATGCAGTGGATGCGCTCGCCGATGGTGACGAACTTCGGGGACTCCGGATCACGCTGCTTGTAGCTCACGCCCATGTCGACGACCTCGATGGCCGGGATGGACGCAGCGATCTTCTCGAAATCGAGCGGCGCGTTGGCGTCGGCGGCTTCCTTCTTCTCCGCAGCGGGAGCCTTGGAAGCGGCGGCAGCCTCAGCGGCCTTGATGTGCTCGCCGTCGCGCAGGTACTTGACCAGCTCGACCGCCTCGCGGGTGCCGACGACGACGTTCCAGTCGGGCAGCTTGTCCTGGATCTCGCCCTTCATGACAGCGACCTTGCCCGGGATGATGAGGGTGCGGTTGTTGATCTTGGAGGCGATATCGAATTCGTCAAAGAACTTCTTGACGGAGGTGGAGGAGAATTTGCCCGCGGCCCATGCCGTCAGGACGGACATGCCGGATGCGTCGGTGATGAGCAGGTTCACGGGGACCTTGGAGCGCTCGAGCTCGCCGGAGACCAGGAAGTAGGTCAGCGCGAAGTCGACCGTCAGGGCGCAGGGATCGTCGGGGCCGGCGCCGTTGATGGGGTAGATGCCGGGAGCGACCTTCATCGGCTTCTGCGGGTCGGTGAAGATGTTCTGACGCAGGCCGTAGAGCGGCAGCGCCTCGGCGTAGCCGACCTTGTCCATGACGATGATGGAGCCGTACTTGACGACGAACATAGCGGCAAGGGCCGTCTCGAGATGCTCGTCATGGTTGCACAGAACGCCCAGGTTGACGATGGAGGGATAGCCGAACGTGCGGTCGCCGTCTTTGATGGCGGTGCGGCGGACGAGCACGGCGTTCGCGAACGTCTCCTTGATGGTGGAGGCGGTCACGTCGAGAATGAGGTTCTTGTTGCCGGCCTTTTCGAGCTCGGCGACGGTATCGTGCAGCTCGGACAGATCCGCGCCGCTGACGCCCAGAACGAGGCCCGCCGCCTTTGCGATCTCGCTCATGGCTGCGAAGTTATCCTTGTTCGCGCCGTTCAGGATGGGCTTGTTGTCCTTGATGGCCTCGACGGCGGCCTTCGCCGTTTCGACGTCCTTGGTGTCGATGATGACGGTGCGGTCGGGCAGAGCGGCTGCCTTCTTGCACAGCTCGACAAACTTTGCGCTGTCGCCTGCGTCGTGAACGAAGACGCACTCGACCATTTCGCGCTCGCCGATACGCTCATAATCGACCTTCTTGATGCCCTCGAGACGGGACTCAACGGTGGCGTCGTCCATGCAGGTGCAAAGCGTTGCCGCGAACAGGTTGCGGTTGACGAGCGTCTTCTCATGACGCATCATGACGGTCTCGCCGCCGAGCTTGTGCGCGCCGACCTCGATGGTCTTCATGGGAGGCGCGGTAGCCTCGGACAGAAGGGCGATCGCTTCTTCGGACATGTACGGGCACTTGGTAATGGGAACAGCGCCCTGCGCGACCTTCATGCAGAATGCCATGCAGGTGGGGCTGCCGCATTCCTTACAGTTTTTTTTCGGAGATAATTTGAAAATGTCAAGACCTTTAACTGCCATAGTATGGTTCCCCCTCTCTGCTTACATCAGCGCGTCGATCATCTTGGCGATGGTCTTTACTGCTTCCGGATGGCGCAGGATGACTGCGTCGGAGCCGCCGGCCAGAACAGCCGCAGCGGTCGTGATCTCCATCTCGATGCCGCGCTCTTCCTGGCTGCCCCATTCGGGCATGTCTTCCTCGGACATAACGGCTTCCTTGACGCCCCAGGTGTCAGCGGAAACGGGGGTCATGATGGGCATTTCGAGCATGGCGTCGGCCTGCTTGAGCGCGGCGTCCTTCACGCGGTCGAGCGTGGAGGCGACGTATTCATAGCCGTAGCCCGCGGCAGCGGAGCCGACGTTCATGACGATGGACTGCGCGTTGAAGCCCATCTGGGTGATGACGGTGTTGAGCTGCTTGGCAAGGTTGATGTCGACGGCGGATTCCGCGCCGACCTTCTGGCCGTAAGCCATACCGGCGGAAGCGACGACGGTCTTGTAGTCCTCGTCGCGCGCGGAGAGAACGAGGATGTTCTTGCCGGCCAGCGCTTCGGAGATCTTGTTGAACAGCTCGGTGTCCTTTTCGATGTTCTTGCAGCCCATGATAACGAGCGGCAGGGTCGTCGCGTCGGCGACGTCCTTGGCAAGCTGGACGCACTCTTCCACGGACTTGTTCAGACCGTTGGGATCTGCGCCCTCAAGGTGCAGGCAGATGAAAGAAGCACCCTCGAGCGACTCTGCACGCTTGGCCATTTCGGCCACGGTGGTGCAGCCCTCGTAGAAGGCCTTCTCGCCGGGCATGGTGTATTCCGCCATGCCGAGGTCGGTCAGCTCAACGCCGATCTTCGGTGCGTTCTTGATCTCAGCGTCAAACGTGTGGAACGGAAGCACGTTCTGACCGCCGATGGCCGTGGCCTTGTCGCCAACGCCCAGCACAACTTCATTGATGTGCGCATTGAACGCCTGTTTTTTGGGAACGAAAGGCATAGTTGTGAATCCCCCTATAAAAATATTGTCTTTTGCTTACAGATTTAAGTCCCGCATGACGGCGGCGAGCGCCTTCTTGACGGGCGTGTCGTCCGGCACCTGCGAGCTGGGCTTTCCTTCGCAGTCGTACTCGTAAACAGTCTCATCCTGCGGAAGAACGCCTGCCAGCTGGAGGCCGTACTTATTTATCTCTTCCGTGACGCCGGGGTTCAGCACCCCGTTCGGCGCACGGTTGACGATCAGCTTCATTTCGCCGGGCTTCAGATCCATCTCGCGGATCATCTCGGCGATGCGGCCCACGGCCTGAATGCCGCGGCGGGAGCAGTCGGAAATGAGAAGTATGGTGTCGACATGCGGAAGCGTGCCGCGGCTGATATGCTCCAGACCAGCCTCGTTGTCCACCACCATGTAGCGGTAATTGCCGACATATTTGTCGATCTGCGTTTTTAAAACGCCGTTGACAAAGCAGTAGCAGCCCTTGCCCTGCGTCCGGCCCATGACGAGCATGTCGTAATCGTCCTCTTCGATGAGGGCGGAGTTGAACTTCATCTCGGCATAGTCGGCCTTGGTCATATTGGCGGGCACGGTGCCCGTCTGCTCGGCGTGGGCCATTTCCTCGCGGATATCGCCCAGCGTCGTCTCGACCTCGACGCCCAGAACCTCGTTGAGATTCGAATTCGCGTCGGCGTCCACGACCAGAATGGGGCCTTTTTTCTGCCTGCACAGATAGTCGATGATCATGCCGCAGGTCGTCGTCTTGCCGACGCCGCCCTTTCCGGCAACTGCAATGATATGGGTCTTGGCCATAAAAATCGCTCCTTGGAACGTTGTTCCGGCAGGCGGGCATGCGCCCGCCTGCCGAACCGGGATGCAATTAAACGAGGTCGATCAGACCGGATTCCTTTGCGATGTAGGCGACGTCATCGTACTTGTTGAGCGCGTACAGATGGATGCCGTCGACGCCGCAGGCGCGGTACTCGTCGATCTGGTTGATGGTGTATTCGATACCGGCCTTCTTGAAGCTCTCCTTCTTGCCGGCTGCGTCTGCGTCGAACGGCTCCTTGTCAAACGGGTTCGGGAAGATCCAGTTCTTGGAGATGATCTCGCAGAGCTTGCGGTCCATGACGCAGCCGTTGCGGCTGAGGGCCATGTTGATGGTCGCGGCCTGGTCGAGGATCGGCATGATGCCCACGTCGACGGGCAGCCAGATACCGGCGTTGCGGATGGCCTCGAGCCAGTAGCGGAAGGCGTCCATATCCCAACAGAGCTGGGAGATGATGAAGTCCGCGCCGTTGTCCTGCTTCTGCTTCAGGAAGGCGATGTCGGCTTCAAGACTGCGGCACTGGATGTGGCCCTCGGGAGAGCCCGCGACCGCGATGGTGAATTTATCACCGAATTCCTTGCGGACGAACTTGACGAGCTCGGTCGCGTAGTGGAGGTCGCCGTTCGTGCCGGTCCAGCCGAAGGGCAGATCGCCGCGCAGGGCGAGCATATGGTTGATGCCGTGGTCAAGGTAGGTCTGCAGCTTTTCCTTGATGTCTTCCTTGGTGTTGCCGATGCAGGTGAAGTGGGTGACAGGCGTGCACTTGCCGTCCTTCTGGATCTTGTCCAGAACTTCCAGGTTCTTGCCGACGTTGGTGCCGCCGGCGCCGTAGGTACAGGAAATATAGTCGGGCTCAAGGGTGTAGAGCTTGTCCAGAACTCCGTCCTTGCCGCACAGCTTTTCCATGCCCACGTCCGTCTTGGGCGGGAAAACTTCGAATGAGAATGTCGCTCTCTTTTCGTAGATGTCTGCTACGCTCATAATTGCCTCCATATCCAAAATAGATTGCCTGAGTGGCTGCATACCGGCGCAAAGCCGGCATGGATTCGATACAAAATTATCGTATCACACTTGGCTGACAATTACAAGACCTGCGGCGCGCAAATATATGAAAAAAAGCATTTCTTTTTACATTCTTAGCATGGCTGACGCCGGAAGCTCAGAGCTTCGTCATGAGGAATTTCTGGCTGACGCCGCCGGAGACGGCGTAGACGGTCAGATCGCCGTTTTCCTTTTCGTCGACGGTCAGCTCCACGTCCTTCCCCTTGAGAAAGCCGCGTACCCACGAAACCGGGTCGTCCGTTTCGATCTCCTCGAAGAACACGTCGCGCATCTGGTTGTTGCCGCAGAGGTTCTGCACCTCGCGCACGACTTCGTATTCCGCCATATCAGTCCTTCACGATCACGGCAGTGTTGCCGACCAGATCGATGGTCGCGAGCCGGCCTTCGACGCGCGTCTCGCGCTCGAACAGGTCGTAGAGCACGACAAAGCCGTCCTTGCAGTCGATGCGCTGCACATTGGACAGGATCAGGTTCTTCTGCTCGACGCTGTTTTCATAGACATTGGAAAGGCACATAGTGTTCGCTCCTTATGCGTTCGGGGCCTGCATGGACGCCAGCACGGTGGACAGGCGCAGGTTGCCCTTTTCAAAATCGCTCACGGCCAGCATGATCTGGTCGTAGGCTGCCGTTTCGCCCATCTCCTGCAGCTGCTTTGCGAGATTCGCAAGCTCGTTGGCGTGGGAGGCGTTGTGGCCGACCATATATTTCATCAGCGCCATCAGCTCTTCCTTCGGGCTGTGCTCGCAGCCGCCGCAGGCGTCGCAGTGGGTGTGGCCGCAGTCCTCGTGGGAATGCGTATGCTCGTTTTCATGGTCGTGTGCGTGGGTGTGCGTATGGGTATGGGTCGTGCCGTCCGCATGGGTATGCGTGTGGCTGTGGACGGTCTCGTCGTGGTCATGGTCAAGATGCATGGTGCTTCCTCCAGCTTCGTTTTTTCACGTTGTATTATATCTGTTCCGCTTGATTTTGTAAAGCGGGCGGAGGCACGTCTGTCTGATTTTCCAAAAACTTTTTCAGCCATTTCCCGATTTTAAGTGGAATTTCCATGTGAAATATGATACATTATAAGCAATTTATGATATAAGGAGCGTTCCCTCATGGATCATGAGCATTCTCACGACCATGCGTATCTGCATGAGCACAACATTCCCCATCTGCACCACGAAGCGGACGTCCACGACGAGACGCACAACCACACGCACAGCCATGACGCCGCAAACGGACACGGCCATGTACACGAAAACACGCAGGCCGTCCTGAACCGCCTCTCGCGCGCCATCGGCCATCTGGAGTCGGTGCGCAAGATGGTCGCCGACGGCCGGGACTGCAGCGAGGTCCTTGTCCAGATCGCCGCCGTGCGCGCGGCGATCACCAATGTGGGCAAGGTGATCCTGCAGGATCATATCCAGCACTGCATCGTCGACGCCGTAGAGCACGACGACAAAGCCTCCCTCGACGCCCTGTGTCAGGCGATCGACAAATTTGTAAAATAACATGAAATACCGCCGCCGGAAAATCCGGCGGCGGTATTTTGATCTGTATCGGTTATCTGTGCAAAGGAAACCTGCTTATTTCCCCGCGTTTTTGATCGCGGCCTGGGCGGCGGCGAGTCTTGCGATGGGGACGCGGAACGGGCTGCAGGAGACGTAGGTCAGGCCGATCTTGTGGCAGAATTCGACCGTGGACGGGTCACCGCCCTGCTCGCCGCAGATGCCGAGCTTGATGTCCGGGCGGGTCTGACGGCCCAGCTCCGCCGCCATCTTGACGAGGCGGCCGACGCCTGCCTGGTCGAGCTTGGAGAACGGGTCGGACTCGTAGATCTTGCGGTCATAGTAGGAGGCAAGGAACTTGCCGGCGTCGTCGCGGGAGAAGCCGAAGGTCATCTGCGTTAGATCATTCGTGCCGAAGGAGAAGAACTCCGCCTCATTGGCAATGGCGTCGGCGGTCAGCGCGGCGCGCGGGATCTCAATCATGGTGCCGACCTTGTAGGTCATGTCGGAACCGGCTTCCTTGATGATCTTCTTCGCGGTCTTGTCGATGACGGACTTGACGAAGGCCAGCTCCTTCTCTTCGCCGACCAGCGGGACCATGATCTCGGGCGTGATCTTCCATGCCGGACGGCGGCTGCGGACAGCCAGCGCGGCCTTGATGATCGCGGCGGTCTGCATCTTGGCGATCTCCGGGAAGGTGACGTCCAGACGGCAGCCGCGGTGGCCCATCATGGGGTTGAACTCGTGCAGGGAGGAGATGACCTGATTCAGATGCTCGACGGACAGGCCCATTTCCTTGGCCAGCTCTTCGATATCCTTCGGGTCGGTCGGGACGAACTCGTGCAGAGGCGGATCGAGCAGACGGATGGTGACCGGACGGCCCTTCATGGCCTCGTAGATGGCCTCAAAGTCGGCCTGCTGGATCGGCTCGAGCTTGGCCAGCGCCTTTTCGCGCTGCTCGGAGGTCTCGGAGACGATCATCTCGCGCATGGCCTTGATGCGGTCGGCCTCGAAGAACATATGCTCGGTGCGGCACAGGCCGATGCCCTCGGCGCCGAAGGCGGCTGCCTGCTGCGCGTCGTGCGGGGTGTCGGCATTCGTGCGGACCTGCAGCTTGCGGAACTTGTCGGCCCAGCTCATCAGGCGGTCGAAGTCGCCGGAGATGCTGGCCGCGGCGGTCTTGATCTTTTCGCCGTAGATATTGCCGGTGGAGCCGTCGATGGAGATCCAGTCGCCTTCCTTATAGGTCTTGCCAGCCAGATCAAAGGTCTTGGCTTCTTCGTTCATCTTGATGGCGCCGCAGCCGGAGACGCAGCACGTGCCCATGCCGCGGGCGACGACAGCCGCGTGGGAGGTCATGCCGCCGCGGACGGTCAGGACGCCCTGCGCGTAGTGCATGCCCTCGATATCCTCGGGAGAGGTCTCCAGACGGACAAGAACGACCTTCGTGCCGTTCTTGGCCCATTCGGTCGCGGTCTCGGCGGAGAAGACGATCTTGCCGCAGGCAGCGCCCGGGGACGCGGCCAGACCTGTGCCGACGACCTTGGCCTTTTTCAGCGCGGCGGGATCGAACGTCGGGTGCAGGAGGGAGTCGAGGCTCTTCGGGTCGATCATGGCGACGGCCTCTTCCTCGGTGATCATGCCCTCGTCGACGAGATCACAGGCGATCTTCATCGCGGCGGCAGCGGTGCGCTTGCCGTTGCGGGTCTGGAGCATGTAGAGCTTCTTGTCCTCGATGGTGAACTCCATGTCCTGCATGTCGCGGTAGTGGTACTCGAGCTTGGCGCAGATATCGGTGAACTGCTTATACGCCTCGGGCATGACCTCGGCCAGCTGGTCGATGGTCTGCGGGGTGCGGACGCCGGCGACGACGTCTTCGCCCTGTGCGTTCATCAGGAATTCGCCGAACAGCTTCTTTTCGCCGGTCGCGGGGTTACGGGTGAACGCGACGCCCGTGCCGGAGGTATCGCCGGTGTTGCCGAAGACCATGGACTGGACGTTGACGGCGGTGCCCCAGTCGGAGGGGATATCGTTCATGCGGCGGTAGTAGATGGCGCGGGGGTTGTCCCAGGAGCGGAAAACGGCCTTGATGGCGCCCATGAGCTGCATCTTCGGATCCTGCGGGAATTCCTCGCCGAGCTTGTCCTTGTATTCGGCCTTGAATTTCTCAGCCAGCTCCTTGAGATCGTTGGCGTCGAGCTCGGTGTCGAGTTTCACGCCCTTCTTTTCCTTCATCTCGTCGATGAGCTGCTCAAAATACTTCTTGCCGACCTCCATGACGACGTCGGAGTACATCTGGATAAAGCGGCGGTAGGAGTCGTATGCAAAGCGGGGATTGTTGGTCTTCTTGGCGAAGGCGACGACGACCTCGTCGTTCAGGCCAAGGTTCAGAATGGTGTCCATCATGCCGGGCATGGAAGCGCGTGCGCCGGAACGGACGGAGACGAGCAGCGGGTTGTACAGATCGCCGAACTTCTTGCCGGTCATCTCCTCGAGCTTCTCGACGTACTCCATGATCTCGGCCTCGATCTCGGCGTTGATCTGGTGGTCGTCCTTATAATACTGTGTGCAGGCCTCGGTCGTGATGGTGAAGCCCTGCGGGACAGGCATGCCGAGGTTGGTCATTTCGGCCAGGTTCGCACCCTTGCCGCCGAGCAGCTCGCGCATTTTGCCGTTGCCTTCGGAGAAAAGATAGACGTACTTGTGAGACATTTGGTAAACCCCTTTCCAGTGTCGCGGCCGGTCGCCCTTTGCGCCGCCGCCATGTCATTTTTTTATACCTTCAGATTCTTCAGACAAATACATACTATACCATATTTCCGGGGGTTTGCAATCTAAAAAGTTTTTATTTTCACTAAAAAAATGTTAGATTTCGCGGCGCTTTTTTCCGGAAAAACCGGCAAAAGTGCCATATCAGCGGCCGAGGGCCGCAATATCAGAAATCATATTGTAAAAATATTTATGACATGGCGATTTTTGTAAGAAACCCGCAGCCGGGCGTGCTATCCGGCTGCGGGCGGCTTGGCCTTGGGGATGCGGATGGTCAGGACGATCTCGCGGTCCGTCTCCTGCCGGTCGCGGCTGGCGCTGACGCCTGCGGCGCGGACAAGATCGAGCTGATGGTCGATGGAGTTTAAAAACAAGCGCACATCGCGCAGGACGAACGTGCCGAGCTCGCGCCGCTGCGGCGCTTTGGGCGCGAGCCGCGCGTCGATGTACTGCTCCGTTTTCGCGACCGTCCACTCTCCCTGGACGATCAGACCAATCACGCGCAGGCGCTCGTCCTCGTTCGGCAGGCGCAGGAGCGCGCGGGCGTGGCGCTCGGTCAGGTGGTTTTCCCGCAGCGCCTGCAAAACGGCTGGCGGGTGGCGCAGGATGCGCAGCTTGTTCGCCACGGCGGACTGGCTCTTGCCGATGCGGCGGGCGGCCTGCTCCTGGCTCAGATGGTACTGCTGCATGAGCTTTTGCAGGCCCTCGGCCTCCTCGATGTAGTCCAGATCCCGCCGCTGTAAATTTTCAACCAGCGCCAGCATCCCGGACGCCTCCTCGTCCACGTCCGCGAGCAGGCACGGGACCTCCGTCAGCCCGGCCAGCCGCGCCGCGCGCAGGCGGCGCTCTCCCGCCACCAGCTCGTACGCGCCGCCCGATTTGCGGACGGTCAGCGGCTGCAAAACGCCGTACTGCCGGATGCTCCCGGCCAGCTCCTGCAGGCCGCCGGTATCAAAATGCTTGCGCGGCTGCATGGGATTGGGCCGGATACGCGCCGTCGGCAGATACAAAATCCGGCCCGAGCCCAGCACCGACGGGCTTCTCGTTTTTGGCATAGCTTCTCTCCTCTGCAAGGACTTCTGACATCTTTATAGTAGGACAAGCCGGGCGCAAAAACGCGCGAAAAACAGACGCCCGCCACAATAAATTGTGGCGGGAAATCGGCGGGAAATACAAGATGTTGATAACCATGTGGAAACTGTGGACATTTTGCCGGATCATGCCGCATAAAAAACAACCCCGTCCCATGGGCAGTCCCCAAGGCTCCCCTTTCAGGGGAGCTGTCAGCGAAGCTGACTGAGAGGTCGCGGCAGGCAGCGGCGAAAAGCTGAAAACTTTCGGCGGATCCGTATGTACCAACAAATTGCTTTGTAGGGGCCGATGCCCACATCGGCCCATTGGGCAGTTACGGATTCGCCGGGGATTTTCGTAAAATCGCTGCATTCTGCGTGGGCCGATGTAGGCATCGGCCCCTACAGAGTGCAGCGGAAAGTCGCAGCTGCCAATCGGGCGCGGTGGGCCGTCGGAGACACACCGTATGCACCCTACTGCTCCGCGGCACGCAGAATCACGTTGAGAAGCTCGTCGCGGCCGTCGCCCTTTTCGGCGGAGAAGGGGATGAGGCGTACGCCCTCCGGCAGGGACAGGACCTCGCGGATGCGGGCCAGATTGGGCTCGATCTCGCTTTTTTTGAGCTTATCGAGTTTGTTGGCCACCACCACGAAGGGCTTGCCGGACTGCAGGAAGTAATTCGCCATGACGACATCGTTGGCTGTCGGCGCGTGGCGCGCGTCGACGAGCATGACGCCGAAGGTGAGCGTATCCGGCGCGGCAAAATAGGCTTCCATGAGCCTGCCCCAGCGCTCTTTCTCTTTCTGCGGGACCTTGGCGTAGCCGTAGCCCGGCAGGTCGACGAGGTACATGGCCTCGTCGATGCGGAAAAAGTTGATGTGCGTGGTCTTGCCGGGGGCTTCGCCGATGCGGGCGAAGTTTTTGCGCAGTAGGAGCTTATTGATGACAGAGGATTTTCCGACGTTGGACTTGCCTGCGAACGCGATCTGCGGCAGGCCGTCCTTCGGGCAGTCGGCGACGGAGGCGACGGAGCGGACAAATTCCGCGTTGTGCAGATTCATGCGGGCCTCCTCACTGCCGGATGCCGGGCTTGCGGCGCGTCTTGGGCGCGGGGATCGGCAGAGCGGGCGCGGCGGGAACCGAGATCGCCTCCGCAGGGTCGCCTGCGGGCAGCAGCGCGGCCTCCAGAACGCGGTCTGCGCTGGAAACGGTAATGAACTGCAGCGCCTGCCGCACGGTCTGGTCGATCTCCTCGAGATCCTTTTCATTTTCTGCCGGGATAATGACGGTCTTGACGCCGTGGCGCAGAGCCGCCATGGTCTTTTCCTTCAGCCCGCCGATGGCGAGCACCCGGCCGCGGATGGAGATCTCGCCCGTCATGGCGACGTCGCGCCGCACGGGGCGGTTCGTGAGCGCCGAGACGATGGCGGTGCAGATCGTGATGCCGGCGGACGGCCCGTCCTTCGGGACGGCGCCCTCCGGGAAGTGGACGTGGATGTCCTTTGTCTTGTAGAAGTCCGGGGCGAGGCCCAGCGCCTTTGCGCGCGAGCGGATAAAGCTCATGGCCGCGAAGGCGGACTCCTTCATCACGTCTCCCAGATTGCCGGTCAGCTCCAGCTTGCCGGTGCCGTCGACCACGTTGACTTCGACCTCGAGCGTCGTGCCGCCGACGGCCGTCCACGCAAGGCCCGTGACAAGGCCGACCTGATCGGTCGTGACGTTTGCCTCCGGCAGGAATTTGCGGACGCCGAGGAAGTCCTCGAGATTGCCGCCGGTGATGGAAATGCGCTTGGGCGGCTCGTCGGAGACGAAGCGCATGGCGCATTTGCGGCAGAGCGCGGCGATCTGCCGCTCAAGACTGCGGACGCCGGACTCGCGCGTGTAGCAGGCGATGATCTCGCGCAGCGCGTCGTCCGAGACGCGCACCTGCGTGCGCTTCATGCCGTGCTTTTTCAACTGCTTCGGCAGCAGATGGCGTTTGGCAATCTGCAGCTTTTCCTCGTCCGTGTAGGATCCCAGCTCAATGACCTCCATCCGGTCGAGCAGCGCGCGGGGGATGGTGTCGGTCGTGTTGGCGGTGGTGATGAACATGCAGTGCGACAGATCGAACGGAACCTCGATATAGTGGTCGCGGAAGCTGGAATTCTGGGCGGAGTCCAGCACCTCCAGCAGCGCGGACGACGGGTCGCCCTTGTAATCGCTGCCGAGCTTGTCGATCTCGTCGAGCAGCAGCAGCGCGTTTTTGCTCTTGGCCTGAATGAGGGCCGTCATGATGCGGCCCGGCATGGCGCCGATATACGTCTTGCGGTGGCCGCGGATCTCGGCCTCGTCGCGCACGCCGCCGAGAGACAGGCGGGCCAGCTTCCGGTTCAGCGCACGGGCGATGGAGATCGCGACGGACGTTTTTCCCACGCCCGGAGGGCCGACCAGGCAGAGGATCTGCCCCGGCAGCTCCGGGGCCAGCTGGCGCACGGCCAGCGTCTCGAGAATGCGCTTTTTGACCGTCTCGAGTCCGAAGTGATCCTCGTCGAGGATCCGCGCGGCGGCCTTTACGTCCAGTCGCTCCTTCGTCTCCTTGTTCCACGGCAGATCGAGCACGGTATCGAGATAATTGCGCAGGACGGAGGCCTCGGCGGAGCCGGGCTGCTGGCGCGCGAAGCGCGAGACCTCGCGCAGCAGCTTTTCCTCCGTCTCCTGCGGGAGCTTCAGCGCCTGAATTTTTGCGCGGTAGCTGTCGGCGTCGCTGTCGTCGTCCTCGCCGAGCTCCTCGCGGATGACGTGCAGCTGCTCGCGCAGGTAATAATCGCGCTGGTTCTGGTTGACGTTCTGCTGCACCTGGTCGTTGATCTCGCTTTCCAGACGCAGGATATCCAGCTCCTTCGCCATCATGCGGATGCACAGCTCCAGCCGGTGGACGGGCGGCAGCGTCTCAAGCACGCGCTGCTTGTCCTCATAGCCGAACGTCGCGTTCTGGGCGATGAAATCGGCCAGCTCGCCCGCGTTGTCGGTCGCGGAGCCCTGCAGCAGATTCTCCTGACCGGACTTGACGGCCAGATCGATAAACTGCTCAAACAGCTGGTGCGCCTGCCGCACGAGCGCCTGCGTGCGCGGCACGGCGGCGTGATAGCCGGGCTCGTCCAGCTCCATCGCGCGGGCGAAGAGATACGGCTCGGTGTGGATCGTGTCGGTCAGCTGCGCGCGGTATTTGCCCTCGACAAGGATGCGCATATTGTCGCCCGGCAGGCGCAGGACCTGCCGCACATAGGCCACAGTGCCGATCGGGTACAGATCGTTCCGCTTCGGCTCGTCGCACTGCACATCGCGCTGGGCGACGAGAAAGATCATCTGATCGGCCCGCATGGCCTCCTCGACGGCGCGGGCGGAGCGGCTGCGGCCGACGTCAAAATGCGTCACGCAGCCGGGGAACACCACGATCCCGCGCAGCGGCAGGACGGGCAGGCAGACCAGGGGTTTATAGTCGCTCATAAAATTCGTCTCCTTTCGCGGAGGATAAAAATACGCAGGAAGGGAGCGTGCGCTCCCTTCCTGGTCGTTGTGTTACAGCGTTACGCCTGCGTTCTTGATGGGAGCGCGGGGTTTTGAAGCGTCGCGGGTGATCTGGGGCTGTTCGCCCTCGCGCACGCAGCGCTCGGTGATGCAGACGGACTGGATGGTGGGGTCGGACGGGATCTCGTACATGATCTTCGTCATGATCTCCTCCATGATCGCGCGCAGGCCGCGCGCGCCGATCTGGCGCTCGATCGCCTTTTCCGCGATGGCCTCCAGCGCGCCCTTTTCAAAGCTCAGATCGACCTGATCGAAGGACAGCAGCTTGTGATACTGCTTGCAGAGCGCGTTTTTCGGCTCGGTCAGGATGCGCACCAGATCGTCCTTGTCCAGTCCCCGCAGGGACGTGATGACCGGAAGACGGCCGACCAGCTCGGGGATGATGCCGAATTTCAGCAGATCGTGCGGCTGCACGAGCTGGAAGAGCTTGCCGACGTTGTGGTCGCCCTTGCTCTTGACCGTAGAGTTGAAGCCCACGGCAGAGGTGTCGGTGCGCTGCTCGATGATCTTGTCGAGCCCGTCGAACGCGCCGCCGCAGATGAAGAGGATGTTGGTCGTGTCGACCTGAATGAACTCCTGCTGCGGGTGCTTGCGCCCGCCCTGCGGCGGGACGTTGGCCACCGTGCCCTCGACGATCTTCAAAAGTGCCTGCTGGACGCCCTCGCCGGATACGTCGCGGGTGATGGAGGTGTTCTCCGATTTGCGGGCGATCTTGTCGATCTCATCGATATAGATGATGCCGCGCTCGGCCAGCTCCACGTCGAAATCCGCCGCCTGCAGAAGCCGGAGCAGGATGTTCTCGACGTCCTCGCCCACATAGCCGGCCTCGGTCAGCGTGGTCGCGTCCGCGATGGCGAACGGCACGTTCAGGATCTTGGCCAGCGTCTGGGCGAACAGCGTCTTGCCGGAGCCGGTGGGGCCGATGAGCAGAATGTTGCTCTTCTGCAGCTCCACATCGGAGTCATTCTGGAAGTAAATGCGCTTATAATGGTTATAGACCGCCACGGACAGGGCGATCTTGGCGTCGTCCTGGCCGATGATGTAGTGGTCCATGTAGGTTTTGATCTGCTGCGGCGTGGGGAGCGTATCGGGCAGCTCGAGCTGCTGCTCGTTCAGCCCGTTGTGCATCTCATCGTGCAGGATAGACGAGCAGAGCTCGATGCATTCGTTGCAGATGTAGACGTTGGGGCCGGCGATGATACGGCCGACCTGCTCCTGTTTTTTGCCGCAGAAGGAGCAGCGGATGGAGTCTCTTGCCACGCTGGACTCCTCCTTTCAGGGATTATTGTCTCTTGTAGATGACCTTGTCGACAAGGCCGTAGGCCTGTGCTTCCTCGGCGGTCATGAAGTTGTCGCGCTCGGTGTCGAGCTTGATGGTCTCGAGCGGCTTGCCGGTGTTGGCGGCGAGGATCTCGTTCAGACGCTGCTTGATCTTCAGCATGCGCTCGACCTGGATCTGCATGTCGGTCGCCTGACCCTGCGTGCCGCCGGAGGGCTGGTGGATCATGATCTCCGCGTTGGGCAGCGCGAGGCGCTTGCCCTTCGTGCCGGACGAGAGCAGAAACGCGCCCATCGACGCGGCCATGCCCACGCAGATGGTGGACACGTCGCACTTGATGAACTGCATGGTGTCGTAAATCGCCATGCCGTCGGTCACGCTGCCGCCGGGGGAGTTGATGTAGAACTGGATGTCCTTGTCGGGATCCTGCGCCTCGAGATAGAGCATCTGCGCGACGATGAGACTCGCGGTCGCGCTGTTGACCTCTTCGGACAGGATGATGATACGGTCGTTGAGCAGGCGGGAGAAAATGTCATAGGACCGCTCGCCGCGGCTCGTCTGCTCGACAACATACGGAACCAAACTCATAATTTGGGATTCTCCTTTCAGACGGATGTCAGGTTGGCTGTAGGATTCTACCCAACGGGCCGGAGAATTATTCCTCAGTCTTGGCCTCTTCGGCGGGAGCCTCGGCGGCTTCTTCCTTCTTGGCGGCCTTCTTCGTCTTCTTTTCCTTTTCCTTCTCGACGGGCTTTGCGTTGTCCACGATCAGCTTGACCGCCTTGCGGCCCTTGAGATCGGACTTGACGGCCTCGACGTCGACCATTTCCTTGATCTTGTCGAGCTCCATCTTATACTGCTCGGCCATCTTCTTCAGCTCTTCCTCGACTTCCTCTTCGGTCACGTCGAGATTCTCCTGATGGACGATCTCGCTGAGCAGGATGTTGCTGCGGACGGTCTGCTCGGCCATCGGGCGCATGGAATCGCGCATGCCCTTGACGTCGCCGCCGATCATCTTGAGATAGTCGTCCATCTTCATGCCCTGGGACTGCAGCTGATAGGCAAACTGCTCGAGGTGCTTGTCGACCTGCTCGTCGATCATGCAGGCGGGGATATCGCAGGTCATGTTCTTGCCGGCGAGGACGACGGCTTCGTTCTCAAATTCGCGGTCAACGGACTCCTGCCGCTTTGCGGCGAGGTCGGCCTTGATGCTCTTCTTGAGCGCGGCCAGCGTGTCGTATTCGGAGACGTCCTTGGCAAACTCGTCGTCGAGCTCGGGCTTGATGGTCTCCTTGACCTCGTGGAGCCTGCACTTGAAGGTCGCTTCCTTGCCGGCCAGCTCCTTGGTGTAGTTTTCGGGGAAGGTCACGACGACATCCTTCTCGTCGCCTGCCTTGAGACCGACGAGCTGATCCTCGAAGCCGGGGATGAACGCGCCGGAGCCGAGCGTCAGGGTATAGCCCTCGGCCTTGCCGCCGTCAAACGGCTTGCCGTCCACGAAGCCCTCGAAGTCCAGAACGACGGTGTCGCCGGTCATCGCTTCGCGGTCGACGGTCTCGATGCGGGCGTTGCGCTCCTGCATGCGGCCGAGCTCTGCGTCGACCTCTGCCTTGGAGATGGAAACGGTCTCCTTGGGGACCTCGATGCCCTTGTATTCGCCGAGGGTGACCTCGGGATACAGTTCGGTGGAGACGGTCAGAACGACGCTGCCGTCTTCGGGGGTCTGCATATCGGTAACGGAGGGCTGGCCGACGGCCTTGAGCTCCTGCTTGACAATGGCAGCCTCATAAATTTCGGGGAAGATCTCGTTCACAGCGTCTTCATAGAACACCTGCGAGCCGTACATGCGCTCGACGAACTTGCGCGGGGCCTTGCCCTTGCGGAAGCCGGGGATCATGATGTCCTTGCGGATCTTGGCATACGCCTTGTCCAGCGCGGTCTGGAATTCGTCCTTCGCGATCTCGACGGTGACCTTTGCTGTGCCGTTTTCTCTTTCTACGTTTTTGACGTTCATTGTGGTACTTTCCTCCTATGCGGTGCGGCCCTCATAAACTTATAAAAGACCGTAATTCACCATTCTCATTTGAATCCGCTCTATTCTACCAGACTTCATACAAGAAATCCACTGTTTTTTCAGGAATTTATCCGAATTCAGAAAAAATTCAAAATCTTTCCGCTCATCCGATCCGCTGCGGCCGAAAATCGACGTGATCCGCCGAAACAAGGCGGTACTGCACGCCCTGATACACGTCCTCCAGCGCCAGCCGGATGGAGTCGGCGTGCAGATGGCCGTAATAGCAGCGCGTCACGCCGTATTTTTCAAGCAGCGCCAGAATCTCCGCGCAGGCATAGCCGCGGTAGCGCGGCGGATAGTGCAGGAAGCAGTATTTTTCCGCGGCCCCCGCCAGCTGCAGGGAGCGTTCGAGCCGCCCGAGCTCGCGCCGGAAAATTTTCTCGTCGTGGCTGCCCTCCTTCTGCGCGTCGTAAAACCACCCGCGCGTGCCGCACAGGGCGATATCGCCGTAGAAGAAGCAGGCGTTGTTCAGGACGTAAAAGTTTTCAAAGCTGTGCGCCGCGCAGAAGCGGTCAAAGGCCCGCAGCGTCGTCCACCAGTAATCGTGGTTGCCCTTGAGGATGATCTTGCGGCCGGGGATGGCGTTCATAAAGGAAAAGTCCTCCGCCGCGTCGTCAAGGCTCATGGCCCAGCTGAGATCGCCGAGCAGAACGGTCGTATCCTCCGGGCCGATCACCTTCAGATTTTCCCGCAGCTTTTCCACATAGCCCGTCCACCGGCCGCCGAACACGTCCATCGGCTTGTCCGCGGGGCCGAGCGACAGATGGAGATCTCCGATCGCGTACAGGGCCATCAGCGCAGGAACTCCGCCACGACGGCGCGCATGTCGGCCTTGTCCGTGAGCTGACCAAAGCGCACGGGCTTGCCTGCGAGGCTTGCCAGCGGCTTCGGGGCCGGGCGGCCGGTTCCTTCTGTGAGCTGGTCAAGAACGCCCGTGCCGGGCGCGTGCGCCGTCACGCCGAGCGCGTCCAGAACGCTGGCGCAGAATTTGAACGGGCTCGCCGTGGATTCCACGACGGTCAGCGTCTGATCGCCCGTTTCCGCGCGGTACGCGTCGAGCACCGTGCAGGCTACGGCGGTATGCGTGTCGAGCAGATACCGCTTTTCCCGGAACGTGCGTCCGATCGTCTGCGCGCCCTGCGCGTCCGTGCAGAAGCCGCAGGAAAATTCCGCCTGCACCGCCTGCAGCACCCGGTCGGAGACGGTATACCTCCCCGTCTCGGAAAGCTGCCGCATGTAGCCGCGTACCTCCTCGTCCGAGCCGGACAGCAGGGACAGAAGCCGCTCAAGATTCGACGAGATCAGGATATCCATCGACGGCGAAGCCGTCTGGTAGAACGGCCGGTTACGGTCGTAGGCGCCGGTTTTGATGAAATCGGTCAGGACGTTGTTTTCATTCGACGCGCAGATGAGCCTGCCGATGGGCACGCCCATTTTCTTCGCGTAGAAGCCCGAAAGAATGTTGCCGAAGTTGCCCGTCGGAACGCAGAAGTTGACGCGCTCCCCGGCCTTGACGGCCCCGGCGTTCAGCAGGTCGCAGTAGGCCGAGACGTAATACACGATCTGCGGCAGGAGCCTGCCCCAGTTGATGGAGTTGGCCGAGGACAGGAAATATCCGCGCCCTGAAAGCTCTTCGCGCAGCGCATCGTCGGAGAAGATGCGCTTGACGCCGGTCTGCGCGTCGTCAAAGTTGCCGCGCACGGCGCACACGCCGACATTTTTGCCCTCCTGCGTGACCATCTGCAGCTTCTGCATGTCGGAAACGCCGCCGTCGGGATAGAAGACGAGAATTTTCGTGCGGTCCACATCGCGGAAGCCCTCGAGCGCGGCCTTGCCGGTGTCGCCGGAGGTTGCGACGAGAATGCAGACGGTTTTTTCCTCGCCCGTCTTTTTGAGCGAGGCCGTCAGCAGATACGGCAGCATCTGCAAAGCCATATCCTTGAACGCGCACGTCGGCCCGTGCCAGAGCTCCTGAATATACGTGTTTTCCGTCAGCTTCACGACGGGCGCAGCGGCAGGCGTGTCGAATTTCGCGGGGCCGTATGCGTTTTTCGCAAAGCCCAGCAGCTCTTCCCCGGTAAATTCGTCGAGGTAGAGCTTCATGAGCTTCGCGGCCCGCTCGGGATAGGAAAGCGCGGCAAGCGCTTTGATCTCGTCCATGGTGAGCTGCGGAATTTCCTCCGGCAGATAGAGTCCGCCGTCCCGGCTGAGTCCTTCGACAATGGCCTGACTGGCCGTCAGACGGCGGGAGGAATCTCTGGTGCTTGCATAATACATGTTTTCACGACCTTCATAAGAGAATTGCAGAACAGGTTCTGTATGGTTGCATCGGAATATCCGGTATTTTTTAAGAAATCACCGAGCCGGTTATAATCGTCCAGCCCGGAAAAGTCCTCCGGCAGCCTGTCGCAGCCGTCGAGATCCGCGCCGAGGGCAATGTGCCCCTGGCCGTCCAGCTCCAGAAAATGATCGAGATGGCGGCGCAGATCGTCAAACGATGCGCGGGGCGCCTGCGTCAGAAACGGCACGTAAAGGTTCAGCCCCGCCGTGCCGCCGAGATCGCGGATGGCCTTAAACTGCTCGTCCGTCAGATTGCGCGGGTGCGGGCAGACGGCAAAGGCGTTGGAGTGGCTGGCTGCGATCGGCTTCTCAGCCAGCTCCGCCATGTCCCAGAAGCCCTTTTCGGACACATGGCTCACGTCGACGAGCATGCCGAGCGCCTGCGCGCGCTTAAAAAAGCGTTTGCCCTTTTCCGTCAGCCCCTCGTCCGAGCCGCACGGCGCGGCAAGGCCGTTCGGGAGGTTCCACACAAGGGAGATCATCCGCACGCCTTTTTCATAGGCCAGCTCCAGAAGCGCCTCGTCCTCACGCACGGCCTCCGCGCCCTCAATGGCGAGAAACGCGGCGCATTTGCCCGCCTGCATGGCGGTTTCAGCCTCGGCTGACGTGCGGCAGAGCGCGATCTTGTCCTCGTTTTCACGCAGCTGCGCGTTAAAATTGTCCAGCGCCTGGGCGAAGATCTCCGGCCGCGGCAGCTTCGCTTTGACCCACGCGGTGCAGAACGCGAAAAACTGTGCCCATGCGCCAAGCCTCTGCGCGCGTGCAAGCGAAACGGCCAGCGTGTTTTCCCGCAGCGGCTGGCCCTGCAGCCAGAGCTCGATGGGCGTGTCGCAGTGGCCGTCAAACAAACGATATGGCATCAGAAAGCGTCCTCCATATGGGTGATCTGTGGGCGGCGGGTCTGCGTGCCGTCGGGCGCGTAAATTTCAATGACGTCGAAGCGCGGCTGCAGCGGCGTTTCGTGCTGGGATAAGTACAAAAGCGCGGTCGTGCGCAGGCGCTGCTGCTTGTGCGCGTCGACAAATTCCCGCGCGGCGGCAAAATCCGCCGATTTGCGCAGCTTGACCTCGCAGAAGACGAGATACTGCCGGTTCGACGCGATGATGTCGATCTCGCCGAGCCGTGTGCGGTAATTCATGGCCTCGATGCGGTAGCGCTTTCCGCGCAGATACTCCGCGGCCAGCGCCTCGCCCCACGGGCCGGACAGATCACGCTTTCTCATAAAATTTTCTCAGGAACGACTGCCGGTGGATGGGGCAGGGCCCAAACTCCCGCAGCGCCTCGTAGTGCCGCTTTGTGCCGTAGCCCTTGTGGACAGCGAAGCCGTACTGCGGGTACTGCGCGTCGTATTCCTCCATCAGCCGGTCCCGCGTGACCTTTGCCAGGATCGAGGCCGCCGCGATGGAGGCGGACAGGCTGTCGCCCTTGACGATCGTCCGGATGGGCAGACCGAAGTCCTTTGCCCGGTTGCCGTCGATGAGCGCAAGCTCCGGCTGCGGGGAGAGCTGCTGCATGGCGCGCTCCATGGCGAGGAACGTCGCCTGCAGGATGTTAATCTCGTCGATCTCCTGCTCGCTCGCGAACGCGATGCCGTAAGTGACAGCCTGCGCGGTAATGACGTCATACAGCTCCCGGCGCTTTTTGTCCGTGAGCTTTTTCGAGTCGTTGAGGCCCGGAATTTCGAGCTCCGGCGGCAGAATGACCGCCGCCGCGCACACCGGCCCGGCCAGCGGGCCGCGCCCGGCTTCATCCACGCCGCACACCAGCTTCACGCCCGCGTCAAACGCTTCGCGTTCATATTGCCAGAGATCGATCGGTGCTTCCTGCCTCATGATATGTCCTCCGGACTCTCGAGCGTCAGCCTGCCGAGCTTGCCGCTCCGGTAATCGTCCATGAGCGCCTTTGCCATGCGCTCGGTGTTGACCTCGCCGCCGGAGACGAGATAGCCGCGCTTTCTCCCGGCCAGCTGCAAAAGCTCGTATCCGTCTGCGTCTTCGGGCGCTTCGAGCTTATAGCGCTCAGAAAGCGTCTGCGGATAAAACTTCGCCAGCAGCGCGATAAAATGGCAGGCCAGCGTCTCGGTATCGACGACGTCCTCCTTGACGGCGCCCGTGTAGGCAAGGCGCATGCCGGCCTCCGGGTCTTCGAACTTCGGCCACAGAATGCCCGGCGTGTCCAGAAGCAGCAGCCCCTGGTCGACCGTGATCCACTGCTTGCCGCGCGTGACGCCGGGGCGGTTTTCGGCCTTCGCGCCCTTGCGCCCGGCGATCTGGTTGATGAATGTTGATTTCCCTACGTTCGGAATGCCGACGACCATGAGCTTCAATGGCCGGCCCACCTGCCCCTTTTCCGCGTACCGCGCCAGCTTTTCGGCCAGCAGCGTGCGCACTGCCGGGACGAAGCCGGAAATGCCCTTTTTCGTCTTGCAGTCGGTCTGCAGGACGGCATAGCCCTTTGCCCGGAAATGATCCGCCCATTTTTTCGTCAGCGCCGGGTCTGCCATGTCGATGCGGTTCAGGACGATCATGCGGGGCTTGCTGCCGCAGATGGCGTCGATGTCCGGGTTGCGGCTGGCGATGGGGATGCGCGCGTCGAGAATTTCACACATGGCGTCGACAAGCTTCACGTCCTCCTCAATCATCCGGCGCGTCTTGGTCATGTGGCCCGGATACCACTGAATATTCATGGTAGTCTGTTTCGCGTCTTCCTGCTTCATGATACCGCTCCGAATCTGTGCCAGCTGCGTCCGCCGGTCACGGCCCCAAATTCATTCGTCTGCCGCCCGGGGAAGATCACAAGCAGGACCTTTCCCAGAACCGCCTCTTTTTTGACGCAGCCGACGTCGGAGAACCGGCTGTCCTCTGAGTGGTTGCGGTTGTCGCCCATGACGAACAGCTCGCCCTCCGGCACCGTGACCGGATAGCTGAGCGCCTTGCCGTATTCGGCGTAGCTCAGATACGTCGGCTCGAACGTATACGGCTCGTCCAGCGCCTGTCCGTCGACATAGACGATGCCCGCGTTAAAATCAATGTCCACCGTCTGGCCGCCGACCGCGATGACGCGCTTGACCAGCAACTCGTCGTTTTCGGAAAACGGCGGCGTGTACAGCACGACGATATCGCCCTGCTTTGCGTCCCGGTAGAGGAAATTGCTCTCCAGCACCAGATAGTCCTTGTCGACGAGCGTGGGGTACATCGAGCTGCCGCTCACGCCGTTCAGACGGAAAAAGAATACGAAGACCAGCGTAATGACCGCCAGCATCCGCACCAGATCGAACAGGCTCAGATACGCCTCGTAGCCCTTGGGCAGCGGCTGCTTCTCCGGCTTTTCAGACGTTTCCGGCGACTGCTCCTGCAAATTCCTGTTTTCCTGCTCCATGATGAAAGATCCCCCATTTCGGAAGAAGCGTAAAGATGAAATTAGTATACACGATTTTCCTTCATAAAGAAAGAGGAAAATGACCTTTTCTTGCGGCTGGCCGCCGGGTGTGCTATACTGAGAAAAAAAGAAGCTCAGGAGGCGGACGGATGTACCGTATTTTGCTGGTCGAGGACGACCCCGGCATCGCGCAGGCCGTCTGCGCGCATCTGCGGCAGTGGGAGCTGGACGCGCGGTGCGTGCAGAATTTCCGCGCCGTCATGGAGGAATTCACGGCCTTTGACCCGCAGCTCGTGCTGCTGGATATCTCGCTACCGTTTTTCAACGGCTATCACTGGTGTACGCGCATCCGCGCCGTTTCGCGCGTGCCGGTCGTGTTCCTTTCTTCCGCGTCGGAGAACATGAATATCGTCATGGCCATGAACATGGGCGCGGACGATTTCATCGCCAAGCCCTTTGATCTGGACGTGCTGACGGCGAAGGTGCAGGCGCTGCTGCGCCGGACGTATGATTTCGCGCCCGCGGAGCCTGTTTTGTCCCACCGGGGCGCCGTTTTGCAGACGGGCGACCAGTCTTTGCTCGTAAACGGGGAAAAGCTGCCGCTCAGCAAGAACGAATACCGCATTTTGTGGACGCTGCTGAAGGAAACGGGACGGATCGTCAGCCGTGAGAAGCTCATGGAGGCGCTGTGGCAGACGGACAGCTTCGTCGACGAGAACACGCTGTCCGTCAACATGGCGCGCCTGCGCAAAAAGCTGGACGGTGCGGGTCTCGCGGGCTTTATCACAACGCGCGTCGGCGCGGGCTATCTGGTGGAGTGAGTATGCGGCTGTTTTTACAATATCTGCGCGGGAAGGCGGGGAAGCTCGCCGCGTTTTTCCTGTTCGCGGCCATTTTTATCGCGTCGTTCGCGCTGTACCATCTGCCGCTGGCGGCGGTGTGGTATCCGTCGGCGCTGTGCCTGGCGCTGGGGCTCGCGGTTCTGCTGCTGGATTTCCGGCGGGTCAAGCGGCGGCACGAGACGCTGCGGCTGATCCTCCGCCAGCTGCCCACGCTTCCCGAGACGCTCCCGGCGGCGCACGCCGTCCCGGAGGAGGACTACCGCGCACTGGTGCAGGCGCTGTGTACGCAGCAGCAGGCGCTCGAGACGCGCATGAGCGCGCAGTATCAGGACATGCTCGACTATTATACGCTCTGGGCCCACCAGATCAAAACGCCCATCGCGTCCATGCGCTTATGCCTGCAGCAGGAGGACACGCCGCAGGCGAGGCGTCTTTTGCAGGAGCTCTCCCGCGCCGAGCAGTATGTCGAGATGGTCATGGTCTATCTGCGCCTGAATGGCGGCAGCGATCTTGTCCTGCGTGAATGTGAGCTGGACGGGATCGTCCGCCGCGCCGTGCGCCGGTTCGCGGGGGAATTCATCGGCAGAAAGCTGAAGCTCTGCTACGAGCCGCTGCACGCATCGTGCGTGACGGATGAAAAATGGCTGCTGTTCGTGGTGGAGCAGGTTCTGTCCAACGCGCTCAAGTATACGCGCGCGGGCACGATCACCATCGAGCTCGAAGCGCCCAAAACGCTCGTCGTCCGCGACACCGGCATCGGCATCGCGCCGGAGGATCTGCCGCGCATCTTCGAAAAGGGTTACACCGGCTACAACGGCCGCAGCGACCAGAAGGCCAGCGGTCTGGGCCTGTATCTCTGCCGGACGATCTGCAGACGGCTCGGCCACACCATCACCGCTTCCTCCGTCCCCGACCACGGCACCGCCGTCCGCATCGCGCTGGACCAGCGTCAGGTGCGGGAGTAGCACAGCAGACAAAAGTCCGCCCTTCTTCGTGCCGCGGCACAAAGAAGGGCGGGTTTCTGTATCATCGCTTCGGCCTCCGTCTGCGCGCGGGCGCTCAGTCCTGCGCGGGGGGATCGTCGGGATCCGGGAAATAGGTCGCCATGCGGGGGTTATTCTCGACCGTGTCCGGGTCGATGCCCTTTGCGGCGCACCACTTGAAAAACGCCTTGCTGAGAAACGCGTTCAGGTTCTGCATGGCGCTGTAGAGGTTGATTTCCTCGTCCGCGACAAACAGGATCGTGTTCACGCCGCCGCGCGTGAGCAGACTCCGCTGACCCTTGATCTGGCTGTAGCGGAATTCCTTTTTTCCGTGGCCCCACGCCTTATAGAGAAAGCCCTCGTCGTCATAGTAGATGACGACGGAAAAATAGGTACACAGCAAAATCACGCCGAATAGGATCGCCACGATGCTGCCGATGAGAAACAGCACATCGGATTTTTCCGGCAGCAGCTTCACGAGCATCGCCGCGCCCGCGAAGGTCAGAATCACGCCGATCACCGCGCTCCTTCGCGGCGGGCGGACGACCTGTTTGCTCTTTTCCAGCCGCGATTTCGGGAAGATCAGCTTAAACAGTGTGTCGATCAGGAAGCAGACAAGAAACACCGCCGCGCAGACGATCAGGACAAAGAGGTATTTGTTCATGCGTCTTCCTCCCCGGCCGGTGCGGAAATGACATACTGCA
Organism: uncultured Oscillospiraceae bacterium; assembly: GCA_934646185.1. Lineage (GTDB taxonomy): Bacteria > Bacillota > Clostridia > Oscillospirales > Oscillospiraceae > CAG-170. The sequence continues at coordinate 67,028 of CAKUEH010000004.1, forward strand.
CCGGGATATCAAATTCGTCCGTGTCCAGATGGTCGAACATCTGGAACCCATAGCACAGCGCCAACGTCACATGCTTCGGGTGCGCGGCGAGATATTTGTCGTAAAAGCCCCCGCCGTAGCCGCAGCGGCGCCCCTCCGGGTCAAAGGCGAGGCCCGGCATGAGCACGAGCGCCGTCTCGTCGTCCGCCTCCGGCCCGTCCGCGATGGGCTCCGGGATATTGTACGCGCCCAGCGCGACGGCGGACAGATCGTCCAGCCATAAAAACTTCATCTCGTCTCCGAACACCTTCGGGACGGCCACACGCTTGCCGTCCTGCTGCGCCCGGCGCAGAATGGCCGCCGTGCGCACCTCCTGATTGTAGGACAGATAGCCGTACAGGCTCTTCGCGGCCTGATAGGCCGGGTGCGCAAGCAGCTTTTCAGCCAAAAGGGCGCTGGCCGCTTCCACCTGCGCGGGGGTCATGGCGCGTTTTTTCGCGCGGATGAACGCGCGGAGATCCTTTTTCTCCATATGGATGCCTCCCGGGGAGCCTGCCACAGGGCAGGTTTTTTCTCATTTTACCCCGGAATGCGCCCCGCGTCAACCGTCCAGCGGCGGAAAGCCGGTATAGACCTCGCCGGGCAGAAGCGCCGTGCCGCGCAGCGCGGCCAGCTCCGAGACGGTGCAGAACGTGTAGCCCTGCGCCTGCAGCCGGTCGACGGCCTGCAGCGCGCACGTGACCGAATGCGCCGACAGATCGTGCATGAGGATGATCCTGCCGTCGTGCGCCTCGGACAGAACCGTCGGCAGAACGCCGTCCCACGCGGCCTCGTTCCAGTCGCACGGGTCGACCGACCACAAAATGACCGACAGTCCCGCGTCTCCCGCCGCCTTTAAAAGCGTATCGCCGTAAAGCCCGCCGGGCGGCCGGAACAGCCGCGCCCGCACGCCGCAGGCGTCTTCCACGGCTTTTGCGCAGCCGGTCAGATCGCGCAGCGCCGTTCCATAGTCCATCTTCTGCATATAATCGTGGTTGCTGCTGTGCAGGCCGATCTCATGGCCGGCTGCGGCGATGTGCGAAAGCGTGTCCGGGAATTCCGCGATCCGGTAGCCGCAGACAAAGAACGTTGCGTGTACCTGCCGCTCGGCCAGTCCCTCCAGCAGCCGCTCGGTCAGCTCGCCGGACGGCCCGTCGTCAAATGTCAGCGCAAGATATTGCTGCGGCGCGGCCTCCGCGCGCAGGGGCTTTGCCAGCAGCGCCAGCGCCGCAAGCAGGCAGAACAGTTTTTTCATGGCGCGCTCCTTTCAACCTCTGAAAAATCTTTTGTTAGTATGCGCAAAAGCGATACAGATATTTGACGCTGCGGGCAAAATAGAGTATGATAGTTTCAGAATACGGATTTTGTGAGGAAGCATATGCTGGAAAAACTGAAGCTGGTCGAGGCGCGGTATCTCGAAATGGCCGAGCGCGCCGCGCAGCCGGATTTTTATAACGACCCGAAGGCCGCGTCGCAGCTGTTAAAGGAGCAGCGGCAGCTCGAGCCCATCATCACGGCCTACCGCGGCTATATCAAAACGACACAGGAGCAGGAAGACCTGCGCGCCATGCTCTCCGACGGGCTCGACCCTGACATGAAGGCGCTCTGTCAGGAGGAATTTTCCGCGAACAAGAAAAAGCTGGAGGAGCTGGAGCAGGAGCTGAAAATCCTGCTCCTGCCGCGCGACCCGAACGATGACAAGAGCGTCATCATGGAAATAAGAGGCGGCGTCGGCGGCGAGGAAAGCGCGCTGTTCGCCCACAGCCTGTACCGGATGTACACAATGTACGCTGAGTCAAAGCGCTGGACGGTCACGCTGTTAAACTATACTGAAACGGAGCTCGGCGGCGTGAAGGAAGCCGATTTTGAAATTCAGGGCGCGGGCGCGTATTCGAGGCTCAAATTTGAATCCGGCGTCCACCGCGTCCAGCGCGTCCCGGAGACGGAGTCCGGCGGACGTGTCCACACGTCGACCGCGACGGTCGCGGTGCTCCCCGAAATGGAGCAGGCCGAGGTCGATATCCGGCCCGAGGATATCGAGATGCAGGTCTACCGCTCGTCCGGCGCAGGCGGCCAGCATATCAACAAGACCAGCTCCGCCGTGCGCCTCATCCACAAGCCGTCCGGCATCGTCGTGGCCTGTCAGGAGGAGCGCAGTCAGGTGCAGAACCGCGAAAAGTGCATGCAGATGCTGGCCTCCAAGCTCTATCAGATCGAGCGGGAACGCATCGAATCCGCCGTCACGTCCGAGCGCCGCAGCCAGGTCGGCACCGGCATGCGCAACGAGCGCATCCGCACCTACAACTTCCCGCAGGGCCGCGTCACCGACCACCGCATCGGCCTGACGCTCTATAAGATCGACGCCATCATGGACGGCGCCCTCGACGAGCTGATCGACGCCCTCGTCACTGCCGATCAGGCCGAAAAGCTGCAAAGCAGCGGAGAAGCGTAACCGATTTGTTTGAACTTGGGAGGAATGGCATATGGTATTCTGGTGCATGATGCTGCTGTTTACGCTGATGACCCCGGCCGTGATGATCGGCTTCGGGCGGAGCTTTTTCAAACGGCCGCCCAGGGATATCAACGCGACGTTCGGCTACCGGACGACGATGTCCATGAAGAATCCGGAAACATGGCAGCTTGCCCACCGTGTCTGCGGACGGTACTGGTTCATCTGCGGCCTGATCCTGCTGCCGCTGTCTGTGCTCCCGATGCTGCTTGTGCTGAACCGCAGCACGGAAACGATCGGCATGACCGGTGTGATCATCGTGTTTATCCAGCTCGTGCCGATGCTCTGCGTGATCATCCCGACCGAGCATGCTCTGCGGAAGCATTTCGATCAGAACGGGAACCGGATCAGTGGTTGAAGCGCCCGTGGTTCTTCCGGACGTTTCCCGCGAAGCTCGGAACAGCTCAAATTTTCGCACAGTCCAAGGCTCCCCTTGGGCACAAGGGGCCGATTCCCCCTATCAGGGGGAAATGGCCCGAAGGGCCAAAGAGGGTAGGGATGCTGGCCCAACGGGCCTGAGGGGATTCGAACGCCGCAAATTCAGGAAGCACTCTGATATCTGCAACACATCCCCTCCGTCATTTGCTGACGCAAATGCCACCTCCCCTTACCGCGCGGGGCGCGGCAAGGGGAGGCTTTTGGGGGGACTCCGGCGAATCCGTACCAGCCTGCGAATTTGCAAAACATCTCAAACAGCAAGAAGGAACCACACGTGAAAACAGTTTATTTTCGTGACCCCACAAAAGAGAATATCGAGGCTGCTGCAAAAATTATTCGAAGCGGCGGACTTCTGGCGATCCCGACGGAGACGGTCTACGGGCTCGGCGCGGACGCGCTGAATGAGGACGCGGTGCTGCGCATTTTTCTGGCCAAGGGCCGTCCGCAGGACAACCCGCTCATTATCCACGTGCCAGACAGCTCGTGGCTGGAGCGGTACTGCGAAAACGTCCCGCCGGAGGCTTACGCGCTGGCGGAGAAATTCTGGCCGGGCCCGCTGACGATGATCCTGCCGCGCAAGCCCATCGTGCCGCTGCGCACGACGGGCGGGCTGGAGACCGTCGGCGTCCGCTGCCCGAACCATCCCATTACGCGCGCGGTCATCGCCGCGGCGGACGTGCCCATCGCGGCCCCGTCCGGCAATACCTCGGGCCGTCCGAGCCCGACGTGCATCGCGGACATGATCGAGGACATGGACGGCAGGATCGAGGGCATGTTCGACGGCGGGGCGTGCGTGGTCGGCGTGGAGTCGACCATTATCGACCTGACGTGTACGCCGCCGCGGCTTCTTCGTCCGGGCGGACTGCCGCTCGAGGCGCTGGAGGAAGTCCTCGGCCGCGTGGAGGTCGACAAGGCCGTCGTCTCGCTCTTAAAGGACGGCGAGCGGCCCAAGGCCCCCGGCATGAAATACCGCCACTACGCGCCCAAGGCACCCGTTACGGTCGTGACCGGCGATCCGGCCGCCTCCGCGCGGTACATACAGGCCCATCTGCCGGAGGGAGCGGGCGTGATCTGCTTTACGGAATACAAAGACCTCTTCCCCGGCAGCAGCATCCACGATCTCGGCCCGGCGGCGGACAAGGCGGAGCAGGCCCGGCGCGTATTCGACGCGCTGCGCGAATTTGACCACGAGACCGTCACGGAAATTTACGCCCAGTGCCCCGACACGGCGGGGCTCGGCCTCGCCGTTGCAAACCGGCTGAAAAAGGCGGCGGGCTTCCACGTGATCGAGGTATGAGCATGCTTGTCATCGGCATCACCGGCCCGACCGGCTGCGGCAAGACGACGCTTCTGCAGGCAATCGAACGGCGCGGCGGGTATATCGTCGACTGCGACGCGCTGTATTACGCGCTGCTTGCCTCCGAAGAGGGCGCGGCGCTGCGGCAGGAGCTGCGGACGGCCTTCCCGGACGCGTTTGACGCGGACGGGAGCCTGCGTCGCAAAGCGCTGGGCCAGCTCGTCTTCGGAGACAGGGCGCGCATGGCGCAGCTCAACGAGATCGTCTTTTTCCACGTCGGAAACGCCGTCCGCGCAAGGCTCGTGCGCGAACAGAGCGCCGGGCGGCAGCTGTTCGCCATTGACGCGATCAATCTGTTTGAGTCCGGGCTGGCTGCGCTCTGCGATACGACCGTGGGCGTGCTGGCCGGGCGCGAGACGCGCATCGCGCGCATCATGGCGCGCGACCATCTGACGCGGGAATACGCCGCGCTGCGCGTAAACGCACAGCAGCCGGACAGCTTTTATGCATCGCGCTGCGATCGGATCCTCCAGAACGCCGGAACGCGCGAAGATTTCGCGCGCACGGCTGACCAATATGTAACCAACACACTGAAAGGAGCATTTCCCATGACAAAACAGGAACGAGAGGCGCTGCTTTATCAGCCCAAGCACGGCCATGACCGCCTCCGCAAAGAGGACGAGGCCGCGATGCTGGCCTACTGCGAGGACTATAAGGCGTTCCTCGACCGCTCGAAGACCGAGCGCGAATGCGTCGTGTCCGCCGTGGAGCTGGCCGAAAAGGCGGGCTTCCGCGAGCTGAAGGCCGGTATGGCCCTCAAGGCGGGCGACAAGGTCTACTCCGTCAACCGCGGCAAGTCCATCCTGCTGGCCGTGATCGGCACGAAGCCGCTCTCCGAGGGCGCGAACATCGGCGCGGCCCACACCGACGCGCCGCGTCTGGACTTCAAGCCCAACCCCCTCTATGAAGACGCGGAGCTGGCCTACATCAAGACGCACCACTACGGCGGCATCCGCAAGTACCAGTGGGTCACGGTCCCGCTGGAGCTGCACGGCAAGATCGTCCGCGCGGATGGAAGCGAGGTCTATGTCAAAATCGGCGCGGACCCCGAAGACCCGCAGTTCGTCATCAACGATCTTCTGCCGCATCTGGGCCGCGAACAGGGCAAAAAGCCGCTGAACGAGGCCATCCCGTCCGAATCCCTCAACATCCTCATCGGCAGCTGGCCCGAGCCTGACGACGACGGCTCCGACCGCGTGAAGCTCGCCATCATGCGCATCCTGCATGAGAAATACGGCATCGTGGAGGAAGACTTCATTTCCGCCGAGCTCGAGGCCGTCCCGGCGGCAAACGCCCGCGACCTCGGCTTTGACCGCAGTCTCATCGGCGCCTACGGCCATGACGACCGCGTCTGCGCGTATGCGGAGCTGGCCGCCATTCTGCAGCTGAACGCGCCGGAGAAGACCGCCGTGTGCATCTTTGCCGATAAAGAGGAGATCGGCTCCGAGGGCGTATCCGGCATGCAGTCCGAGGCGTTTGAGCGCTTCATGCAGACGCTCTGCGGTGTGCAGTCCGTTGCGCTGACCGATTGCTTCGCCAATTCCTTCTGCATCTCCGCCGACGTCACCGCCGCTTACGACCCCAACTTCTCCGAGGTCTACGAGCGCCGCAACGCGGCCTATGTCAACTACGGCGTGGGTCTGTGCAAATACACCGGCTCCGGCGGCAAGGGCGGCGCGTCCGACGCATCCGCCGAGGTCGTGGGCCGCATCCGCAAGCTGTTCAACAGCAACGGCGTCATGTGGCAGATGGCCGAGCTCGGCAAGACCGACGCGGGCGGCGGCGGAACCGTCGCAAAGTACATGGCAAAGCGCAACATCGACACGCTCGACGCGGGCGTCCCCGTGCTTTCCATGCACGCGCCGTACGAGACGGTCGCGAAGCTCGACTGCTATATGACCTATAAGGGCATGAAGGTCTTCTTCGAGCAGAATTAAAATTTCCGGCATACGGAAGCGCCCTCCGGCATACATATATGCTGGAGGGTGTTTTGTCCATGCAGAACCTGATTTCCGATCCTGTTTCCATGACCTCTTGCCGGCAGGAGGCGTATCTCCTGCGCCTTCGCCGGCAGTTTCCTTTTGTCTACGTCAAAACGCTCACGCGCACGGCCTTCGGCCGCAATGTATACGCGCTGCAGTTCGGCTCCGGCAGCCGGAAGCTGCTCATCACCGCCGGGCACCACGCGAACGAAACGATCACGTCGGACGCCGTCTGGCAGTGGCTGTTTGCGTTCTGCAATGCGCTGCTGGACGGCGGAGCGGTCTGCGGCGCGCCGGCGCGGGAGCTGTATCATAACGCGATGGTCTATCTTGTCCCGCTGGTCAACCCGGACGGAGCAGATCTCGCCGCAGGCGTCTGCGCGCCCGGGAGCCCGGAATACCGGGCGGCTGCTGCCATTGCCGCGCAGTATCCCGGCGTCCTGTTCCCGTCCGGCTGGAAGGCGAATCTGCGCGGCGTCGATCTGAATCTCAACTACCCGGCCCGCTGGGAAGCGGCGCGGCGCATCAAAAAGGCGCAGGGCGTGTCTACCCCCGCGCCGCGGGACTTCACGGGCTTTTCCCCGCTCGACCAGCCGGAGACGGCGGCGCTCGCCGCCTTTACGCGCTGCGTCCATCCGGATCTGATGCTGGCGCTGCACACGCAGGGCTCCGTGATCTATCCCGGCCCGGACGAGACGGCTCCGCCCGGCTCCCGCGCGCTGGCGCGTGCGTTTTCCGAGGCCTCCGGCTATCCCATCGAGCCCGTGCCGCCGGAATCGGCCAACGCGGGCTTCAAGGACTGGTTTTTGCAGGTGTTCAAGCGGCCCGCGTTCACCATCGAGGCCGGGCTCGGCGAAAACCCGCTGCCCGCGTCGCAGCTGCCCGGGATCACGCGCGCCCTCAGCGCGATGTTTACCGCCGCGATGCAGTGGTAACGCGGGAAACCGTAATTTTCCATTCTTGCATGCTTTGCGCTTTTTGTGGTACACTGAACACAGAGCCATGAAAGGAGTGCGAAGGTTTATGCATGAATATGAAGTTCTGATCGAGACGATCAACCCCTGCGGCGGCGAGGCGCATGCGGCGCGGGAATTCAAGCAGATCGAGGCGGCCAGCCCCGAGGCGTATGTCGCGGCGCAGGGCCGCTATCCCGTGCTGGATTCCGGCAGGAACGCCTCCGGCGACACCGTCATCACCACCGGAGACGGCAGAGGCGTCATGATCCGCTACACGTTCACAGAATAAAAAACCGCCCCTGTTCCGGCAGCGGAACAGGGGCGTCGCTATGTCTGAAAGCGGAGATCACGCGTTCTCGTTTTCCTTGTCGAGCTCGGCGAGGAAGCTGATGAGCTGGGCTTCGTCTTCACGGCGGTCGGCGAACAGCTCGAGGTTGTCGCCCTGCTCGCTCAGAAGCTGGCCGAGGGCGATATACTCGCTCAGCGCGCTCTTGAGGTTGAAAACGTCGCCGTCCTGACTCTTGAGATACACATCGCCGGTGCAGCTGTGGATGACCTTGCGGAATTCTTCGACTTCTTTGATGTTCTTGAGTTTCATGTTCATTGCCTCCCATGCAATTTTTTACTTTGATTTTCGATTACGACAGCAGTATACGCGCTGGAGAAGGAAAATTCAAGGGGTGGTTTGAACAAAACAACCAAATTTATGTATTTTATTTTGTGCGATACGACGGATACTGGGCGTACAGGCGCGTCAGCGCGGCGTGGCGGGTCGCCGCGCCGGGGGCAAGGAAATGTACGGCCCCCGCCTCCCGGCCATCCGGGAGAACGATCAGCACGTCGTCCATATCCTTCCCGGCGGAAAAGCTGGAAATGGGCGCGTCGGAGAGGCCGGTCCATGCGCCGTCCTCGCGCGTGAGCAGCAGCGCATACGGCTGCTCCATGCCGCTGACGCCGGAGATGGTCAGCGTCCCGTGGAACATGTTTTTGTGCAGCATGCTTTTTGTCAGCGTGCCCGTCAGCGTGAGCGTATGCGGCTGCGCGAAGGCTTCGTCGTCCAGCGCGTATTCCGTGACGGTCTGAGAAAGCTCGACCGGCGTCTGCGTCGGCACAACGGCCAGCACCACCACATTCAAAATCAGCACCGCGATCGCAATGCCGAGCACCGCCGTGCGGTGGCGGGCAAACCAGTTTTTATTCTCTTCTCCCATGGGACGACGCTCCATTCTTCACAGATTCTTCAGATTTGAAGGCTTGAAATAGTTACAATTTGATGTATAATAAATTACAGATTGATATTAAATCAAAATCAAACCGGAAAGGGCGGATGCGATGGCAGGACGACCGGCTTTTTACACAAACGACCAACCATTTTTATAAGAAAGGGCGCCGCGAGATGCCGCGGCGCCCTTTTTGATTATACAGGAAGCAGCCGGAAACTGCAAGCGTCAGGTTCGCTCATCCGGCGTAGGGCACAAGCTCAAAGTATTCAAGCTCCGGCTCGCCGCTAATGTACCACTGCCAGTCTCCCGCGGGCTGCTCGACCGCGATGCGGCCGGTCACGCCGTCGCTCGTGATGACGTCGACGAAGCTCTTGCCATCGGTGCCCGTGACCTGCAGAACCGTGCCGGGGCCGAAGACGGACTCGGTTCCGTCGTCCAGCGTGACGGGGAGGTCCCGGACGACGGACAGGCGGGAATAGCTCGTGTTGGCCGGGACGATCTGCCAGGCGTCGCCCAGCGGCGTCAAAACGCCGTCGTGCAGGGCATAGGCGCGGATGGCGCTGTAGGAGCCGAGCACGTTCTGGGTGCTCTCGAGCTGGATGCTGGTATCGGAGACGCTGATGATCGCGGCCTCCAGGAAGATCTGATCCTCAAACGGGATAAGCTCCGGCGTGCCGGTCTTCAGCGACCAGACGTTCAGCACGTACTGATCCCCGTTCATGTTGCCGTTGAAATAGACCTCGGGATAGCCGTCCGCGTCCAGATCAGCCAGCCAGATATGCGCGTTGAAGCTGGCGGGATAGGACACATCGGGCTCTTCAAAGCCGGTGTCAAAGATGTCCGCGCCCTTCTGGATGCGCAGGACGAACGACTGCTGGTCGTATTGATCCCAGATGCGCAGCAGCTGGACCGTCTCGGGCGTGCCGCAGCCGTCCAGATCCGCTTCGCCGCTGCGGACGATCTCGGTGCGGATGCTCTGGAAGCCGTAGAGCGTGATGCCGTCGTAGGGGATCTCCGCCGGGACGGGGTCCTGCGCGGGAAGCTCGACCGGGGCAAAGGGCTCCGCCTCGGGCTCTTCCGGGACAGGCTCGACGGGCTGCGGGTCTGTGACCTTGCCGGGATCCTCCGCAGGCGTCTCTGCCGGGACGACGCGGATCGCGACGGCCAGCACCTGCGGCGGATCGGATTCTGCGACGTCGCCGAGATACGTGATATCCACCTGAAGCTCCTGCGTCAGCTCGGACACGGAGATGGGCCAGCCGTCCGCGCCGGTGGGAACAAGCCCGTCAGCCAGCGTGACGGCGACGGTGTCCGTCCCGCCAAACGCCGTGTCTTCGTCCGTGGGACGGACCGACAGCGTGTCGCTGCCGGAAGAAAGAATCTCCGCAGTAAAGGTTGTGACATGCACGGCGGCGGGCGTCTCGGGCTCCGGGTCAGCCTGTACGGGCACCTCGGGGGCCGGCTTCGCGCAGCTGCACAGCAGCGTAAGCGCCAGTGCCGCGGCCAGCACGAAAATCAGCTTTTTCATAGTTCCTCCTTCTGGGAAATCGCAACAGCTATCCCAGCGTTACCATCATAGCGGATTCCGGCGCATTCGTCAATGGACAGTTTTGCTTATTTTGAACATGTTCTGGCCGTTTTCTCCATCAAAATGCGTCCTTTTTGTGATTATGTGAACTTGCAGAAACAATTTGTAATATTTAGGGCATGTCTGCCCTCAGCTGAGACTGCGCAGCGCGTCGAAGGGGATCCGGGCGCCGTCCGTCAGAACCAGGATCTGCGCGTCCGCGTCCAGCCTGCGGACGCGGGCTCGGATCGTGCGGTAGACGCCGCCGGATTTCCTGGCGTCGGGCTGAAAATAGGTGATGCGCACCTCCGGCTGCTCCGAAAGCCGGGCCGCGAGCCGCACGAGCGCGTCGTTCAGCGCCTCGCATTCGCTCTCGGTCAATTCGATCCGCGCCTGCGTCAGCCGCCCGGCCTCCCGCACCGCATCTCCGAAGCCGCTCAGCGCGGCGAACGGCGCGAACTGCGCCGCGCGGTCACACCGCCGCATCGGCGCGTGGCGCGCGGAGACCGGCCGCTCCATCTCCAGCAGCTCCTGATCGCTCAGCATAGCACATCGCCTCCCTGCGGCAGTAGTTTACCACACGGGAGGCGGATGCGTCAAGAAATATTCGAATATTTGTTTTAAATTAAAATTTCCCAGCCAGCGCCTGCCTGTCCGTGTCCGGCAAAAACGCGGCGTCAAGCGCGAAGCGGGCCATCGTCCGCAGATCCTCCGGCGTAAAGCCCATATCCGCGATGCAGTGCCGGTACTCGTCCTCGAGCGTCACGGCGGCAAGCGTCATGTTGTCGGTGCTGATGCACACGCGAAGACCCGCATCCAGCAGCTTTTTCGCCGGGTGCAGGGCATAGGACGGCTGCGTTTTGCACTGGATGTTGCTCGTCGGGCAGATCTCCAGCGTGACGCCGCCCTCGATCGCGCGCGGCCAGAGCGAGGGATCGTCGTAAATATGGTGTCCATGCCCGATGCGCTTTGCGCCGAAGTCCAGCGCGTCCCGCACGGTGTCCGGCCCCTGCGAATCGCCCGCGTGGCACGTAAACGGCAGGTCCAGCTCCCGCGCCAGATCGAAGAGCGGATGGAAGTTCCGCAGCGGGACGATTCCCTCCGCGCCCGCCAGATCCATCCCCACGACGCCGGAGCCGAGATAGTCCCGCGTCAGGCGCACCGTCTCGAGATTTTCCGCCAGATTGGCCGTCTCCGGCCCGATGCACATGCAGCACAGGAGAATCCCGCAGCGGTAATCCGGGAAATCGCGCAGCGCCTGTTCGCGGCCTGCCAGCACGGCTTCGATCGCGTCCCGCTGCCGCAGTCCGGCGCGCGTGTGCAGCTGCGGCGCAAACCGGACCTCGTCATACACATGCCCCTGCCGCGCGAGGCGTGCAAGCACGTCATAGGTGATGCGCGTGATCGACGGCGCGTCCTGCATGAGCTGCAAAGGCAGCTCAAACCGGGCCAGATACGTATTCACATCGCGGCAGTCCGCCGTCCTGACCAGCCATGCGTAAAATTCATCCAGCGTGTCTACCGGCAGCGTTACATGCTTTTCCTGCGCCATGCGCCACATCGTCTCCGGCGGCACCGCGCCGTCCAGATGCAAATGCAGCTCGATCTTCGGGATCCGCGTCACGTCCATTGCAGTCGCTCCTTTGGGTTTTTCTTTTATTGTAACCGCCGCAATGCGGGCCGTCAACCGGGAGATCCGGTTTTTTGACGCGCTTCGCTGTAGGGGCCGATGCCCACATCGGCCCTTTGGGTACCAACGGATTCGCCGAAGATCACCGTAAAACGGTGCGGTCTGCGTGGGTCGATGCGACGCCCGCAGGCTAGTTTCGAGGCGCAACCGCGCATCGCGCGGCTCTTAGCGCCGAAGATGGGCATCGGCCCCTACAGGGTGCGGCAGAAATTTTCAGCGTCCCATCGGGCGGAGCAGAGCCCGTCCCGACCAGCCACATCCGCTTTTTACTGGTTTTTCGCGCAGAACAGGGGCGGCGCGCAAAAGGGGGAGCGGCTCGCGCCGCTCCCCGTTTGCGTCATGTAGCGCTGTCAGCAGCCGCAGCCGGTGTCGCAGCCGCAGGAATTGCCGCAGCCGTTATTGCCGGTGCCGAAGATCAGCAGAAGGATGATGATCCACCACCAGCTGTTGCCGAAGGCGCAGAATCCGGACTGATTACAAGACATAACAAGACCTCCTGAAAGATAACGTAGCGTTTGATCGCTCGCTCATTCCATGTTATGCAGAGGCCCGAAAATGGTGACGGCTACGCAAACAGCTCGTCGAGCGTTCCGAAGGAATATCCCATTTCCTCCCACTTTGTCAGAAGCGTGTCCAGAATCCGCGCGTTCGTCTGCGACGTCGAGTGCAGCAGCACGACTGCGCCGGGATGGATGCGCGGCAGGAGCTTGGAAAACGCCTGCTCGTCGGTCGGCTGGTCGTCCTGATACCAGTCGACATAGGCCAGCGACCAGAACACCGTCCGGTAGCCGAGCTTCTGCGCCATTTCGAGATTTTTTTCGCTGTAAATGCCCTGCGGCGGGCGGTAATAGCGCGGCATGTTCTCGCCGGTCGTCTCCCGGTAGAGCGTTTCGAGACTCGTCAGCTCCTGATTGAACGACGCCTCGTCCGAGAGCTTCGACATATCATAGTGGTGGTACGTGTGGTTGCCCACGACATGTCCTTCGCGCAGCATCCGGCGCACGAGATCCGGGTTCTGCTCGATGTAGTTGCCGACGACGAAAAACGCCGCCTTGACGTTGTGCTTCGCCAGCGCCTCCAGGATCGGCTCCGTGCAGCCGTTTTCATAGCCCGCGTCAAAGGTCAGATAAATTTTCTTCTGCGTCTCGTCTCCGAGATAGACCGCGTCATAGCGCCGCAGCGCTTCCGTTGACGCATTGCCGACGGGCGGCCGGCCCTCCGTGCGGAAGCTCAGACCCCAGGAGCCCGTTTCGATCGAGCGGCTCTGCTGGAACAAAAGCGGCAGCACCGCGCAGAACGCCAGCACAGCCGCCAGCGCCAGCGTCAGCCTGCCGTACTGCCGGAAAAATCGCTTCATAAAAAATCACCCCTGTCCATGCTTATGGCAGTGGACAGGGGCATATGCGTGCGTTTTTATCCGCCGAAATCATAGCCGTAGCCGTCGAAGTCTCCGAACTCGCCGAAGCCGGGGATGCTGAATTCCTCGTCCTGCTGGGACTGGTCCTCCAGCTCGGCCTGCGCCTGCTGCTCGGCCTCGTCGATCTGCGACTCGTCGGGCCGCTCGTCCAGCGTGAGCGTGACCTCAAGCTCCGCGCCCGCGCGGTAGAGCTTCATCTTGACGGTATCGCCCGCCTTGTGTTTGGAGAGCGCGGAGACAAGGTCGGAGTACGAGGTGATTTCCTCGCCGTCAAATTCCAGAATGATGTCGTGCGGCTGCAGACCGGCCTTTTCCGAGCAGCTGCCCTCCGTCACGGTCACGACCTGCGGGCCGGAGGGCAGGCCGTAGATCTCCGCGACCTGCGCGTCGAGATTCTGCAGCGTGACGCCGAGATAGGCCCGGCCGCGGACGCGGCCGTACTGCTGCAGGTCATAGACCACGCGCAGCACGTCGTTGATGGGGATGGCGAAGCTGAGACCCTCGATCGCGATGCCGTTTTCGCTCGTGCCGGACATCTTCGCCGTGGTGACGCCGATCACGTTGCCGTTCAGGTCGAACAGCGGCCCACCGGAGTTCCCGGCGTTGATGAGCACGTCGGTCTGCAGCATGGTGATGGGCGTGCCGTCCGGGTCGATCTCGCGCTCCAGCGCGCTGATGCAGCCGGAGGTCATGGTGAACGGCAGCTCGCCCAGGGCGTTGCCGATGGCGGCGACGGTCTCGCCGATCTCGACCTCGTCGGAATCGCCGACGGAGACCGTCTGCAGGCCGGAGGCCTCGATTTTGAGCAGCGCGACGTCATTCATGCTGTCGCCGCCGACGACCTCGGCCGGATACTCGTCGCCGGAGTAGAGCTGGACGGTGAGCGGGCTTCCGTTCGCGCCGTCCACGACGTGGTTGTTCGTCACGACATAGCCGTCCTCCGTCAGAACGAAGCCGCTGCCGATGCAGTAGCCGTCCTGCTCCCAGACGCCGGTTTCGTCCTGCACCAGAATGTTGCAGACCGCGTCGACGTTCATTTTATAGACCTGTGCCAGCGTGAGCGTCTTTTCCCCTTCGTTGGACCGGAGCGTTTCCGGCAGCGGCGTCCGCTCGAGCCGGTAGGCGGGGCTTCCCTGCGCGTCGGACGGCTCGGCCTGCGCCGGTTCCACGGGCTGCTCGGCCATGGCGCCGACGGAGGCGTTTTCCTGTTCGGCGAGATTTTTCTGCCCGATGGCGTCGATGGCCTTCGTCAGCGCAGAGCCGCCGACGCCCGCGACGATCGCCACGGCGGCCAGCAGCGCCGCGATCTTCAGCCCGGTGTGCTTGCCGCTGCGCCGGATCTCCTCCTTCGCCTGTTCCAGCGGCGGCTGGGAAGCGGCGGGCGCTTCGGACGCTTCGGGAGAAGCGGGCTCGAAGCTGTAGTTCATTTTTTCATCGTAATTTTCCATGGTTCAGCGCTCCTTGTGACAGTTCAATTCAAAAAAGCTCCGCCGGCAGCTCCAGCATATGGCTCACGCGCTTCAGTGACAGCCTGCGGCGCATGTACGGATGGAAGCGGAAGCTGATATCAACGAAGTCCGGCTCCTTGCCGACTTCTTCGATCGTCGTTTTACACCCGGCCCGCCGCATGGCGGCAAGGCAGGCGTCATAGGACGGCACGGACTGTACGATCCGGCGGATCTCGGGCCAGCAGACTTCAATCCTGCGGGGGTCGATGCCGTCCGTGATGGTGTCGGGCGTGTTGAGCTTCTGCACGTCCGGGGCCAGCGGGCCGTAGATCCTGTAAATTTCATCCCAGTTGCAGACCTCCGGGTGGGCCGTGACCTGCGGCAGGCGGGCGAGCGCGTCGTAATACCGCAGCATGATGAGCGTCGTCACGCCGACGTCCTCGCCGTGGTAATTGGGCGTTTTGCCGTCCAGCAGCTCCATGCACTCCCAGAAATGGGCCATGATATGCTCCGTGCCGCTGCCGGGGCGGGAGGTCTTGGTGAAGCTCATCGCAATGCCGGTCAGAAGAAGCGATTCGAAGATCGCGGCCGCCGTTTTCTCGTCGCGCTTCGTGACGCTCCCGGCCATGGCGAAGATCTGGTCTGCCGCCTGCCGCGTCAGCGCCGCGACGCGCTCACAATAGGCTTCCCCGGTCAGAAGGCTCGATACCCGCCAGTCGATGAGCGCGATGTATTTCGAGACCATATCGCCGAAGCCCGCGGATTTGAGCTCCGCCGGAGCGTCCGCGAGGATCTTCGTGTCGCCGATGATGACCTCGGGACATTTGGCCGGGTACGTGATCTTGAAATTGCCGTTTACAATGGGCGCGGAATAGGATGCGAAGCCGTCCATCGACGGAGCTGTTGCGAACAGGCACAGCGGCACGTTATGCCGCGCGCAGGCAAGGCGGCAGGGATCATGGACAGACCCCGTCCCGACGGCAAGCACGCCGTCCACGCGGTCAAAATAGCCCTCGATCTTCTCCACATCCTGCATGGTCGCCACGCGGATGGACGGCCAGATGTGCCGCACGACGGTAAAGCCGGACAGGGAAGCCTCGATCCCCTCCGCCGCGGCGAGCGTCTGCTCGTCCGCCGCCAGCAGGAGCCGGGAGCCGAAGCCGTTTTTCTTCAAGATCCCGCCGACCTCGGACACAAGCCCGCTGCCGATGGCAATATCCCGGACGGCGCATTCGTGTTCCTGCCCGCAGGCGCAGCCGCGGTAGCTGTCAATGAGCGCGTGAAAGTCTGTCATGGGGGTTCTCCTTTTGTGTTGATGGGGGGTGTTCCGTCTTGCCGGAAAGGATAGGGAAGAAAAGGGGCGCTGGACTACGCGCCGCCTGTTACGAGACGCCAAATTTGTGAGCAGCTGCGTTTGAAATTTGCAGGGCAGCACGAATTCGCCGAAAGCCCTGTAGGGGCCGATGCCCACATCAGCCCGCTGGGAAGTTGCGAATTCGCCATGGATTTCTGTAAAAACGGTACGAACTGCCGGGCGGACAGAGTCGTCCGCCCCTACAAAATACGGCGGATCGAAAAAACTTGCTGTAGGGGCCGATGCCCACATCGGCCCATTGGGAAGTTACGGATTCGTCAAAAGACTTTTACAAATTACCGCTGCCTGCCGCCCATGGTTTTTAGGGTACTCATCCGTTCGGGTTCGGCGTATCCAGCATCGTCTTGCACGCGGCAAGGACCTTTGCGGCGATGGGGGCGGCGGTCTGGCTGCCGGAGCCGCCGCGCTCGGCGAAGACGACGAAGGCAAGCGGGTACGCTTCGTCCTGCACGAAGCCTGCGAACATCGCGTCCGCCGGGCCGTTTTCGCGCTCCGCCGTGCCAGACTTGGCGCAGACCGTCAGAGAGCCGAACTGCCACGCGCCGTACTGGTTTACGACCGCGCCGCGCATCATGCCGCCCAGCGCCTCGGCGGTCTCTTCGGACAGCAGCCGCCCGGTCGTTTTCGTGCCTGCTTCGTAGACCGTCTGGCCCGCGCGGGAAATTTTCTGCATGAGATACGGCTCCGCCGCCTCTCCGCCGTTTGCGATCACGCCCATAAAGCGCAGGAACTGCACCGCCGTGATCTGGTCGGTATACTGTCCGATCCCGGCCCAGGCGACGCTGCCGTCGTCCGCATCTGACAGATTGACGGTCGAGCGGGCGGTATAGCCGTCGCACGCGAGCGTCCCGTTGAGGCCCAGCTTGTCGCAGGCTGCCTGCAGCGCGTCCTTGCCGAGGGACGCGGCCAGCTCGCCGTAATAGACGTTGCACGAATGCGCCAGCGCCTCCGGCATGGCGAGCGGCCCGTGGCTCGACATGCAGATGATCTCCTGCCCGCCAATGATGGTTTTCCCGGTGCAGGTATGGGTCCCGGACTGCGCGGACGCGTTTTGTTCCAGCGCGGCGGCGCTCGTCACGAGCTTGAAAATGGAGCCGGGCGTATAGGCCGCGTCAAAAAAGCGGTTGAGATACACGCCGTCGTACGCGCCCGTTTCGTCGCCCGCGATGTTGGGGATGTTGTCGGGATCGTAGCTCGGGCTCGTCACGGCGCACAGGATCTCGCCGGTTTTGTAGTTGTAGACGCCGACGGTGCCGTGATAGCTGCCGAGCGCCTGCAGGGCCGTCTTCTGCACGTCGGCGCTGATGGTGAGCCTTGCGCTGGCCGTGCCCCTGGACGCCTCGCTCAGGCCCGTGATCTTATCATAGCCGATCATCTGCTCGGCGAAATTGCCCAGCAGCGGCGCGCTGATATAGCCGTAGCGGTCGCCCAGCAGATGGACGGTCGCCTCGCGCACGGCTTCGTCGTCACTGTAGGCGCGGCCGTCGGTCGTGTTCAGGATGCGCACGCCGGAGCGGTCGTAGATCCTGCCGCCGGTGAGATTCGTGCCGGTATAGACGTGGGGGCTGCCGGAAAACGTGACCCATTTTTCGGCGTTTGCCGCGTATTTGACGCAGAAGGCCAGCGTGCCCACGGCGAGCACGACGGCCAGAGCCAGCGCGAACAGCGCGCGGCGCGATACCTTTTTCATCCGCGCGCCTCCTTTCCGGAAGGCCGCTGCCAGACGGCGTCGGGATCCTCCGGCGCGGGCTCTTCAGCGGCAGGCTCCTCCGCGTCAGGTTCTTCCGGCAGCGGCGTGACGCCGTGCGGGACGCGGATGGCGACGGAGGCGTTCTGCCGGGTGTCCGCGGCCTTGACAAAGGCCAGCAGGCCCCACACGCAGACCATGCTCGACCCGCCGTTTGACACGAACGGGAACGTCACGCCCGTGAGCGGCAGGAAATCCGCCATGCCGAACACGTTTAAAATCGTCTGCGTGACCATGACCGTCACGGCCGCGCAGGCGCCGATGGTATAGAAGCAGCTTCTGCCCGCGGGCGCGGAGCGCACGACGAAGCAGGCGAGAATGACGATGCACACGACCATCAGCACCGCCATGATGAGGCCCCATTCCTCCGAGACGAAGGCGAAGACCAGATCGGTGTCCGACGCCGCGACGTATTTGAGCCAGCCCTTTCCCGGCCCGAGGCCGAACAGGCCGCCCGAGGCGATGCACATCATCGAGCGCGTCTGGGAATACCCGGTCGTGAGCGCATAGTCCCACACGTGGCCCCAGGCCTCAAAGCGGTTTCGCGCATAGGGCAGAAAGCGCAGCACCAGAACGCCCGCGAAGCCCGTCGCGGCGATGGCCAGCGCGATGGTCGCAAAGTTGCCGGAGCGCAGGAAGGCGATGACAAGAAACGCGACAAAGAAAATGACCGCGGTGCCGAAGTCCTTCATAAGCGCCAGACACGCGCAGATCACGGCGGAATAGGCGATGAACAGCACGATGTTGCGCTTCGCCATCAGCCGCGAGAGCGTGGACGCGCCGACATAGATAAAGCAGACTTTGACGAATTCCGACGGCTGGAACGACACGCCGCCCAGCTGGATCCAGTTGCGCGCGCCGAATTTCTCCACGCCGAAGAGCAGGTTGAACGCCAGCAGACCGATGCCCGCCACGGCGGCCAGGTACCGCACGGCCTTCGCCCGCTCCAGATCGCGCAGCGACCAGCAGACGGCCAGAAACACGCATACGCCCGCGACGATGGCCAGCAGCTCCTTGACAAGGCTTTCCGGCGCGGAGCTCGACACGACGGCAAGGCCCATCGTACACAGGAAAAACGCCAGCGTCTCGGCCTCGAAGCCCGTCCTGCGGAACGCGCGCAGAGCAAGATACAGCGCCCATTCCAGCGCGATCAGCCCGCCGAAGACGGTCAGCTCCAGCGCGGGAGCGCAGCCGCCGAGAATGAGCTGCACCGCCGTCAGCAGCTGGAACAGCGTCAGAAGCAGCAGCGTCGGCACCTGATGCACGGCGTGGCCGGCCCGCGTGCGGGTACCGGCCTGGATGCGCTCCTGCTCCTTTGTCAGGGGGATGAGCGTAAAATTCACGCCGCCCATCGTAATGACGTCGCCGAAGCGCAGCGCGGACAGCGCCGTCTGCTTTCCGTTCACGAACACGCCGGATTTGGAATGCGCGTCCGAGATCGTCCAGCTGCCGTCGTCGTAGCGCGTTAAAACCGCGTGGGTGCGCGAGACGGTCGGGTAGCCGAGCTGCACGTCGCAGCCCGCGCCGCGGCCGACGAGGCTTTCCCAGTGCGTGACGGGGATGTGCGCGCCGTCCGGCGTGGTGAGCCACGCCCAGACCTCCGGCTCAGGCCGGAACGTCAGCAGACTCACCGCGCAGCGGATCAGGATCCCCAGCGCGAGCACCGGGAACAGATAGCACAGCCACGGAACGGGCTCAAATTGTGAAAAAAACGTAGTCAGTGCGTCCTGCATGCGAAATTCTCCATGAAGCGGCGGTTTTCAGGAATTGACTTCCTGCTCCTCTCCGGGCAGATCGGCGACCTCGCTGATCGGGCCGTAGGCCGCCGTGTCGGTGGTCAGGTTCTTTTTGCGGAGCTTGTTGTTGACGGAATCGGAAATGAGCAGATAAATAATCGCGAACACCGGCACGCCCAGGATCATGCCCGCGAAACCGAAGAGGCTGGCCGCGATGGTGATGGACGCGAGCACCCAGAAGCCCGAGATGCCGACGGTGTTGCCGAGGATCTTCGGCCCGATGACGTTGCCGTCCACCTGCTGCAGCACCAGAATGAAAATGACAAAATAGAACGCCTGCAGCGGGTTCACCAGCAGAATGAGGAACGCGCACGGCACAAGGCCGATGATCGGCCCGAAGAACGGAATGACGTTCGTCACGCCGATGACCGTGGCGATGAGGGCCGGATACGGCATTTTAAGGATCAGGATGCCGATGTAGCACAGCACGCCGATAATGGCCGAGTCGACGATCTTGCCGATGACGAAGCCGTTGAACACGCGGTAGATATTGCGGCCGAGATAGAAGATATGGTCCGCGCCCTTCGGGGAAAACAGCGCGACGATGATCTTCTTGCTCTGCGCCTGAAACGTCTCCTTCGACCACAGGATATAGATCGACGCGACGAAGCCGATGAGGAAATTCAGGAAGCTCTTGACGATGGCGACCACGGAGCTCGTGAGCGTGGTCAGGAGCTTCTGCACGTCCTGTAAAAACGTCGTGGTGATCCAGTTGTTGATGAAATCATAGATCTTGCCGAGCGCCGTGTCGACATAGCTCTGGATCTCGGGGTTGTCCTCGAGAATGTTCGTGACCCAGCGGTCGATGCTGGTATAATAATTTTCCGCGTTGTCCACGATCCCGACGACGCTCTCATACAGCTGCGGCAGCAGCATGGAGAAAAAGGCGTACAGGATCAAAACCGCCACGACGACGCCGACGAAAATGCCCGCCGCACGGCTCAGATTGCGGATGAGCGCGGGCTTCCACTTTGTCTTCTGCTCCAGCAGCGGCAAAAGGCGGCTGTCGACAAAGCGCACGATCGGATTCAGAAGGAACGCGATCACCACGCCGAAGATCAGCGGCTCCAGAATCGCCTCCAGCGCGGTCAGCATGCCGAAGAAGCCCGGCAGATTCGTAAAGATCACGACGAGCAGAATGCTGATAAAGATCACGACCAACGCCGTCAGTCCCCATTTGACGTATGGCTTGTCCCGGTGTTCGTTCATGTGCGGCTCTCCTTTTTCTGTTTGCTATTATAAAGTATCATATCTGCCCGGAAACGTCAATTCCCGCGAAGAAGCGCGATCTCCGCCGCGTAGCCCGGCAGCTCGTTCGGCGTTTCGAGGATCATGGGCAGTCCCTGAAGGGCCGGATGGCGCAGGATGCGCCGGAACGTTTCAAGGCCCAGATAGCCCTGCCCGATCTTTTCGTGCCGGTCCTTGTACGCGCCGCAGGGATTTTTGCTGTCGTTCAGATGCAGCGCCTTCAGGCGGTCAAGACCGATCACGCGGTCGAATTCGGCCAGCACGCCGTCCAGATCGTGTACGATGTCGTAGCCCGCGTCCGACACATGGCACGTATCGAGGCACACGCCGAGCTGGTCTTTGCACCGGCAGGCGTCGAGGATGGCGCGCAGCTCTTCAAACCGGCCGCCGACCTCGCTTCCCTTGCCGGACATCGTCTCGAGCAGGACCGTCGTGTGCTGCCCGGGCCGCACGACCGCGTCCAGACACGCGGCGATCAGCCCGATCCCGGCCTCAACGCCCTGCCCGACGTGGCTGCCGGGGTGGAAATTGTAGAAATTCCCGGGCGTCAGCTCCATGCGCTGCAGATCATCCGTGAAGACCTCGCGGGCAAATTCGCGCGTCCGCTCGTCCTTCGAGCAGGGGTTCAGCGTATACGGCGCGTGCGCCACGAGCGGGCCGAGCAGCCCGCGCTGCTGCATCTGCGCGAGCGCGGCGGCGTCCGCCGGGTCGGCGCTTTTTGCCGCGCCGCCGCGCGGATTGCGCGTGAAAAACTGAAACGTATTCGCGCCGATGGACAAGGCGATCCTTCCCATCGCGGCATAGCCCTTCGACGAGGACAAATGGCAGCCCAGATACAGCATAAACGGCCTCCCGGAATCGATTTTCTGTATTTTATCACAATTCCGGAAAATCCGCAATTCCACTTGCGTCCGGGACAGGAAATCTATACAATAAATATATCACATACCGGCAGGAGGCGCGGGTTTATGGGACGGACGGAGAATCAGAAGCTGAAGCTGCTGTATCTGAAGGAGCTGTTTGAGCGGCAGTCGGACGAGGAGCATCTGCTTTCCATGCAGGATATTCTGGACGCGCTCGCCGCGCGCGGCATCCGCGCCGAGCGCAAGAGCGTCTACGACGATATTCTCTGCCTGCAGCAGTTCGGCATGGATATCGTGACGGTCAGAGGAAAGCGCGGCGGGTATTTTCTCGCCTCGCGCACGTTTGAGCTGCCGGAGCTGAAGCTGCTGGTCGACGCCGTGCAGTCGAGCCGGTTTCTGTCGGAGCGCAAATCCATGCAGCTGATCGCCAAGCTCGAGACGCTTGCCAGCCAGTACGCCGCAGGGAGCCTGCGGCGGCAGGTCACGGTCGCGGGCCGCGTCAAGACCATGAACGAGAGCGTCTATTATTCCGTCGACCTGCTGCATGAGGCCATCCAGAAAAACAGCCGCATCACGTTCCGTTATTTTGACTACGATCTGAACGGCGCCCGCCGCTACCGGCCGGGGCTCTATGCCGCAAGCCCCTACGCGCTCTGCTGGCAGGATGAAAATTATTATCTCGTCGCGCATTCCGAGCGCCACGGGCTGACGCACTACCGCGTGGACAAGATGGCCTCGATCAGCATGACGGGCGAACCGCGCTATATGGACGCGCAGACGCGCGAGCTCGATCTGGCCGAATACGGCAAAAACGTCTTCGGCATGTTTGCCGGCAGCCGCGAGCAGCTGCGGCTGCGGTTCGACCGGTCGCTCGCGGGCGTTGTGCTCGACCGCTTCGGACGCGGTACGCTGTGCGTCCCGGACGGGCCGGACAGGTTCGTCTGCACGGTAGACGTCGCGGTATCGCCGAATTTTTTCGGCTGGCTGGCCTCGTTTGGCGCGCGGGCGGAGCTGCTCGCGCCCGCGTCCGTGCGGGAAGCGTTCGTCGCTTTGTGCCAGGAGGCGGAGGCGGCAAACAGCTGATCTGCGGCGCGGCTGCAAAAAAACTGTTTTTTTCAGAAATAGCACTGGAAAAATCCGCGCGGATACTGTATGATAGAAGCTGGAATGCAACAAGAAGCAAAACGAATTTTCTTGCCAGCCAAATCAATCCCACACGAACGCAGGGGAATCCCGATTCTATGAACAAAGGAAGGAATTCATATGGAACAAACCAAACTGAAGGCGCTCGAGCTGAACGCGGCCAAGGCGCGTTTTTATGGCGTCCAGATGGTACACGACGCGGCCTCCGGCCATCCGGGCGGCTCGATGAGCTGCATGGACGTGCTGACGTACCTGTATTTCGCCGAAATGCACGTCGATCCCAAAAACCCGCACGCCCCCGCGCGTGACCGCTTCGTCATGTCCAAGGGCCACTGCTCGCCCGCCGTGTATCCGGTGCTGGCGCTGCGCGGCTTCTTCCCGGTCGAGGAGCTGAAGATGTTCCGCCGCATCGACGGCCATATGTCCGGCCATGTGGAAATGAAATATGTTCCCGGCGTCGATATGTCCACCGGCTCTCTGGGCCAGGGCATCTCCGTTGCGGTCGGCATGGCGCTGGCCGGCAAAGTCGCGAAGAAAGATTACCGCGTCTACGCCATTCTCGGCGACGGCGAGGTCGCCGAGGGCCAGGTCTGGGAGGCCATGATGGCCGCCAACAAGTACCACCTCGATAACCTCTGCGCCTGCGTCGACGTCAACGGTCTGCAGATCGACGGCGAGACGAAGGACGTCATGCCCACCGAGCCGCTGGACAAGAAATTCGAAGCCTTCGGCTGGCACGTGATCAAGATCGACGGCCACGACTTCGAGCAGATCGAAGCCGCCTACAAGGAAGCCGAGCAGACCAAGGGCCAGCCCACCATGATCCTCGCGAAGACCGTCAAGGGCAAGGGCGTGAGCTTTATGGAAAACAACGCGGGCTGGCACGGCAAGGCCCCCAACGATGAGCAGTGGGAGACCGCCAAGGCAGAGCTCGAAGCGAAGATCAAGGAACTGGAGGGTTAAAAAATGGCTGAGAAGATTGCAACCCGTGAAGCATACGGCAAGGCGCTCGCTGCGCTGGCCGAAAAATATCCCGACCTTGTCTGCTTCGACGCAGACCTTGCGGGCGCGACCATGACGAAGTATTTCAAGGCCGCCTGCCCGGAGCGCTTTTTTGACATGGGCATCGCCGAGGCCGATATGGTCGGCGTCGCCGCCGGCATGAGCCTGTGCGGCTTCAAGCCCTTCGTAAACACGTTCGCCATGTTCGCCGCCGGCCGCGCGTGGGAGCAGGTCCGCAACTCCGTCGCTTACCCGCACCTGAACGTCAAGGTCGTCGGCAGCCATGGCGGTCTGTCCGTCGGCGAGGACGGCGCGACCCACCAGTGTATCGAGGATTTCGCCATCATGCGCGCCATCCCCGGCATGCTGGTCCTGTGCCCGTGCGACGGCAACGAGATGCGGCAGGCCGTCGAGGCGCTCGTCAATTACGAGGGCCCGGCCTACATGCGTCTGGGCCGTCTGGCCGTCGAGACCGTCACCGATACCATCCCCGGCTACAAGTTTGAGCTCGGCAAGGGCGCGACGCTGCGTGACGGCACCGACGTGACCATCATCGCCGTCGGCATGAACGTGCAGATGGCGCTGGCTGCCGCTGAAAAGCTGGCTTCCGAAGGCGTTTCCGCCCGCGTGATCGACATGCATACCATCAAGCCGCTCGACACGGAGCTGGTTCTGAAGGCCGCGAAGGAGACCGGCGCGATCGTCACCACCGAAGAGGCCAACGTCCTCGGCGGTCTCGGCGCGGCAGTCGCCGAATACCTGAGCGAGAATTACCCTGTGCCCGTCGTCCGCCACGGCGTCAACGACGAGTTTGGCCGCAGCGGCAAGGCTCCGCTGGTGCTCGACGCCTACGGCGTGAACGCCGACGGCATCGTCGCCAAGGCCAGGCAGGCGCTGGCCATGAAGAAATAAGCAAACTCTTATAAACGCAGCCGCCCCCGGAAACCGGGGGCGGCTGTTCTGCGCGGCAGGATGTTCGAAGAAGCGGCCCGGGGGATGGGCTGCGGCGTTTCCAGCCGAATGCCTTTTTACAGATCGACCTTTTCGAACCGTTCCGCCGATCTCCGGTAGGCGAGCCAGACCTCCAGCGCGTAGACGGCGATGCCGCCGAGCAGGACGGGCAGCTGCCGGATGAGGTCGGCGGGGGCGTAGCTCTCGCAGACCGTCTTCATATACGGGACGATATGGTCGAGCGCCTCCAGCAGTACGATGGCGAAGAACTGCACGATGCAGGAGACGACGAACGGCTTTCCGAGATCATAGCCGTTTTTGTAGTGCATCGGCAGGAAAATCAGATCGAACAGGCCCATCAGCACGAAGCCGAAGCCCAGAAACGCCAGATTCGCCTCAATGCCGACCGGGTTGTTGATCTCCGCATAGCCCCGGCGAAGGAGCATGAACGGAACGCAGACGAGCGCCTGCAAAAGCTGAAGCGTCACGATGGTCGAGAAGCGCGCCCGGACGAGATCGCGCTTTGTGAGCGGCAGCAGCGCCATGTAATACACGTCCCGGTTCTCCCGCGCGGCCTGCAGCATGAGGAAAATGCCGAGGGCATTGTAGAAAAACGTGATGTAATACGGATAGCTCGGCACGAGCACCAGCGCGCTCAGCAGCAAAAACAGCAGCGGCACCGGCGTGACGGTCAGCTTCCATTCCTTTTTGATCAGCAGCTTCATGCTTCCGCCTCCCGTTCCAGATGTACCATGATCTGCTCCAGATTTGCGGGGCTGACCGCAAGTCCGGCGGCAAGTCCCGCGTCCTCCGCGCGGATGAGCGCGTCCAGCTCGCCTCTGTGGCTGCGCGCGCCGATGAGCTTCGCGCGCAGCGCCGCGCCGCAGGCGGCGTCCGGGCCCTGCACGGACAGATACGCCCCGGTCAGCGCCTGCTTGCTCCCGCTGACGGCGACGCGGCCGTTTTGAATATAGGTGATCGTGTCGGCGCAGGCGTCGAGATCGGAGGTGATGTGCGTGGAGAAGAGGATCGACACGCCCTCCTGCTCGCAGAGCGTCAGGAACGTGTCCAGCAGCTCGTCGCGCGAGACGGGGTCGAGGCCGGAGGTGGGCTCGTCGAGAATCAGCAACTCCGCCTTGTGCGACATGGCGACGGCCAGCTGATATTTGACCTTCATGCCCTCGGACAGCTCGCACACGCGCTTGCGCTCGTCCAGCGAAAACTGCCGGACGAGCCGCACGTAGCGTTCGCCGTCCCAGCCGGGATAAAACGCCCTCGTCACGTCCGTCAGCTCCCGCAGGCGCTTGCGCTGGTAATACGACGCGCCGCCGGAGACGAAGCCGATGCGCGAGCGGATCGCGCGCTCGTCCGCGTCCATATCCAGTCCGCAGATCGTGATCTTCCCGGTGTCCGGATGTACCAGATGGAGCATGGATTTGAGCGTCGTGGTCTTGCCCGCGCCGTTGCGGCCGATGAGGCCCATGATCGTCCCCTGTTCCATGGAAAACGAGACGTCGTCCAGCCGAAAGGCCGGATACTGCTTGCAAAGGCCGTCAAGCCTCAGGATTTCCATCGTCGTCCGCCTCCTTTGCCAGCCGGAACAGCGAGTCCGGCACGTTCAGATCGTCCATGCCGACCAGCGCGATGCCGCGCTTTTTGTCGGCCATGAGCAAAAGCTGGTCGCCCGGCTGAATGCCGAACAGCTCGCGCGCACCCTTTGGGATGACGATCTGTCCCTTCTCGCCGACCTTGACCAGACTGATGAATTTCCCCTTCGGGAACTGCATCGCCATGAAGATCCCTCCTGATAAAAGTTATACTTGGTATGAAATTTCATACCAAGTATAACACGAAACCACAAAAATGCAAGCCCTGTTTTTAAATTACCCGGTTGGGGAACTTGCGCGCCGTTTCTGCGTCTGATAATATAGATAAAAACAGAAAGAGAGGATCTCTCCATGATCGGCTTCGGCTTTTTTGATTCGGTGTTTCCCGTGCTGTTCACGGTGATGTTCGTGCTGGTTCTCGGCGTGATCATTGTGACGCTCGTGCGCAATGTCGGCCAGTGGCACAAGAACAACAACTCCCCGCGCCTGACCGTGCAGGCGACGGTCGTGTCCAAGCGGATGGACGTCACGCACCACCACGACGCGGGCACCCACATGAACCACTCGACCACGCGGTACTACGCGACGTTCCAGGTCGAAAGCGGCGACCGGATGGAGCTCAGCGTCCCTGACCGCGACTACGGCTATCTTGTTGAGGGCGACCGCGGAAGCCTCACCTTTCAGGGCACGAGATTTTTGAGCTTTGACCGGGGATAACTGCAATGAAAAAATCGCCCCGCCGGAAGGCGGGGCGATCGCTTTTTTTATCCGGTTCCCGGATCATTCGACGGTCACAAGACCGTCCGGGCCGATGGTGACGGTCATGCCGTCCTGGACATAGGCCAGGAATTCCTCGCCCAGCGAGTCGACGACCGGCATTTTTCCCGGCTGCAGCCACACGTCCGCGAGGATCGCGCCGGCGGCCGCCAGAGAGTCGATGGGGTTGGCAAACAGCATGCAGGCCGGCTGACGGTCCATGGCGCAGGCGCAGTAGAGCACCAGACCGCCGGTAGTTGAGCCGATGGTCTGCGGCAGGCAGAGCGCCTTGCCCGCCATGGGCTTGCCGTAGAGGTCGGGGTTATTCTGGTCGCCGCATTTGGCGGTCTTGTCGCCGAACTGCAGGGATTTCTGGAACGAAGCGAGCGTGTTGAGTCCACCGTGTGTCACAAGCGCTTCGGCCTGCGCGCAGCCGGGCGTGACGACGCGGCCCTGGAAGGTCTTCATGCGCGTGCGCCTCCTTTCGTGATCTGCACAAGAATCTCATCGTCGGTGTAATAGCGCGCGGTCGTATACGTGCGCAGCTTGTTGGACGAGGTGATGACTGGCATTTTGCCGCAGAGCGGATTGTTCATGTACATGAGCGGACAGATATACGACGTGATGACGCCGGTCTTTTTGAGGCGGGCGGCATACGGCGTCTTCTCGAATTCCTTCAGAACGGCGGGCGCGGCGGTGAAGACCGTCGGGATGCAGACTCTGCTGCGGCCGGCCTCCGCGAGAGCCTGCTCCACGCGGTCTGTCCATGTTTTCAGCTGCTCGAGCGACATGTGCGGACAGCCCATGAAGCAGAGCTTCGGCTTCGCGTCTTTGTTCTTCCAGACGACGGGGTAATTGTCCTTCACGCGCTGAAGCTCCGCGTCGTCGATCACATAGACCTTCGCGCCTTCCGCGATCAGCGCCTCGCCCTGCTCTTTGGCCTCGGGCGTGAGGTTCGCGATGTGGTAAAGACCGACCGCGCCGTTGGATGCGGTCGCCGCGCCGAAGTCCTTGAGATAGGTGCAGGCCGCGTCGTCCAGCTCCGTGCCGAGCCATTTGTCAAGACCGACGACATACGGCACATCCTCCATGACCTTCATGCCGATGGCCGAGCCCAGCAGCTGCGCCTCGGGCTTTTTGCTCGTCTCGATCTTCACGATCCATGTAGCCTTGCGTCCCTCGTCGGTCAGCAGGCCGAAATACGGCACGTAGCCCACGATCGAGCCCATGATGTCCATGATGCCGGAGTTGCGGTTGCAGCGCGCGCCGAGCACGGAGTTGGCGTACACGACGGCGGAGGATTCCGACCACGAGAGCACCTCGCCCTGTTCGGGCTTGTTGCCGACCTCGGACATGTAGCAGGTGCAGGTGAATGCGTCCTTGTTCAGCAGTCCGAGCTTTTCCAGCTGGCCCTCGTAGAAGTCCTGCTTGTTGTACATGAACTTCTTGAATACCAGCTGCTGCAGAAGATTTGCCGGGACGTTGGGGTCGAGCGGGCGGGGGTCTGCCGAGAATTTCTGGCCGGAAACGGCGCCTGCGTCGATCAGCTGCTGCATGAGATCGTACACCGGCTGCAGAACGCCGAGACC
The DNA here is from genome assembly GCA_934646185.1 of uncultured Oscillospiraceae bacterium. GTDB lineage: Bacteria > Bacillota > Clostridia > Oscillospirales > Oscillospiraceae > CAG-170. The sequence continues at coordinate 95,710 of CAKUEH010000004.1, forward strand.
GAAGGATGTGACAAGATGGTTATACCGGCTCGTGACCGGGATCATCTCCTCCGCGTGGAATGCTTCGCCGAACATGACAAGCGTTTTCATGACCTTCGCCATGGTTTCGCCTCTGGCGCCGTCCAGAATGGCCTGCTGCTCGTCTGTCAGGATCATGCCCATGATGGATCTGCCTCCTTTTTCTTTTATATTGATGAATATGTTTCGGCAAAGCCTCCTCTTGCCGCGCCCTGCGCGGTAAGGGGAGGTGGCATTTGCGCAAGCAAATGACGGAGGGGATATGCTGCAAATTTCAGCGTGCTCTGAAATTTGTGACGTTCGAATCCCCTCAGGCCCTTCGGGCCAGCTCCCCTTGTGCCCAAGGGGAGCCTTTTGAAGGCGCTCAGAACGTGATCTGATCGCCGTTTCGCGTCAATGTCTTGCCGTAATAGCACGTCATGGCGCTGACCAGCGCGTCGAGGTCGTCTGCGCCTGCCGTTTCCACGCACGAGTGCATGGCCAGCTGCGCGAGGCCGATGTCCACGCTCGGGACGGAGACCTTCGTCGTGGCGATGGAGCCGAGCGTCGAGCCGCCCAGCATGTCGGAGCGGTTCGCGTAGACCTGCACGGGCGCGCCTGCCTCGCGGCAGACCGCCGTGAACAGCGCGCAGGAGACGCCGTCGGTCGTATAGCGCTGGTTGGCGTTGAATTTGATGACGACGCCGCCGTTCAGGCGCGGCGTGTTGGTCATGTCGGCGTATTCCGGGTGGTTCGGATGGACGCCATGGGCGTTGTCCGCCGAGACAAGGAAGCTCTGCGCGAGCATGCGCAGGTATCCTTCCTCGTTCATCCCCAGCGCGAGCGCGATGCGCCGGAGCGTATCGGAGAGCAGACTCGACGCCGCGCCCTGCTTCGTCTCGCTGCCGACCTCCTCGTTGTCGAACGCGCAGAAGACCGGCACGCTGCCGGAGCCCTCCGCTGCCAAAAAGCCCTCGAGCAGGCCGAACACGCAGCCGAGATCGTCCAGCCGCGGCGCGAGCATGAACTCGTTCTTCACGCCGAAGCATGTGCCGCGCGTGCGCACGTACAGGCTCAGATCCTCGCCGAGCACCTCGTCCTCCTTTACGCCCGCGGCCTCGGCCACGACGCTGCGGAAGCTGCCGGAGGATCCCTGCATGCCGCAGAGCGGGAGCGTGTCGACGTTCGCCATGAGCTTAAAGCCGTCGTTCGCGGCGCGGTTCATATGGATGGCGACGGAGGGGATCACGGCCAGATCGCGGTCCACATCGACCAGCTTCGTCTCCAGCTTTCCGTCCTTCGCCGTCACGACGCGGCCCGCGACGGAAAGCGGCCGGTCGAACCACGTGCCCATGAGCATGCCGCCGTATTTTTCCGTCGACAGCTGCACATACGGGCCGGACTTTTTCTCCGGGTTGTGCTTGATCTTGAACGTGGGGGAGTCGGTATGCGCGGCGGCCATCAGGAAGCCCGCGGGCGCGCTCTGCGGGATGCGGAAGGACAGAAGCGACGAGCCGTTGCGCGTGACAAAGTATTTCCCGCCCGGCGTCAGCGTCCATGCGTCCTGCTCCCGCAGCTGCGTATAGCCGCTTCTTTCCAGCCGCTCCGCGAGCGCCTGCACGGCGTGATAGCAGCTGGGGCTGGCGGCAAGAAAGTCAAAAAGCTGTTCGGTAAGCATGAAAAAGACCTCCATGTGTTGGTTTCTTTCAGTATACCGCGCCCGGCGCGGGCCCGCAAGGGCGAATTTTCGCCGGACTCTTTTCAATAGGGGGAAATTGTGCTAAACTATAGAAAAAATAAAGCAATGGAGGCTTTTTTATGAAGAAAACCGTTCTGCGGGAATACGCGAAGCTCATCGCCAAGGCCGGCGCGAATGTCCAGAAGGGGCAGGAGGTCTTTATCACGGCCGAGCTCGACCAGCCGGAATTCGTGGCGATGCTCGTTGACGAATGCTATAAGCTGAAGGCGAAGAAGGTCGTCGTTGACTGGAGCTACCAGCCGCTCACGAAGCTGCACGTGCGCTACCGCTCGCTCAAGACGCTCTCCACGCTCGACAATTACGAAGAGGCCCGCTGGCAGCACTATGTCGACACCATTCCCTGCCGCATCTACCTCATCAGCGAGGATCCCGACGGCCTGCGCGGCGTGAATCAGGAGAAGATGGCCAGGTCCCAGCAGGCCAAGTACCCCATCATCAAGGGCTACCGCGACCAGATCGAGAACAAATACCAGTGGTGCATTGCTGCCGTGCCGGGCGAAAAGTGGGCCAAGAAGCTCTTCCCGGAGCTGCGCGCGTCGCAGGCCGTGGAAAAGCTGTGGGACGCGATTCTGAAGACCTCCCGCGTGACGGACGATCCCATCAAGGCGTGGGAGGACCACAACAAGGATCTGCACGACCGCTGCGCATATCTCAACGATCTGCACATCCGCGAGCTGCGGTACAAATCCTCCAACGGCACGGACTTCACCGTCGGCATGATCCCCGAGGCGCAGTTCTGCGGCGGCGGCGAGACGAGCCTGCAGGGCATTTTCTTCAACCCCAATATCCCCACCGAGGAATGCTTCATCTCCCCGATGCGCGGCGTGGCCGAGGGCATCGTCTACGCGACGAAGCCGCTGAGCTATCAGGGCCAGCTGATAAGCGGCTTCTGGATCCGCTTCCACGAGGGCAAAGCCGTCGAGTGGCACGCCGAGCAGAACGGCGAGCTTCTCACGAAGCTCATCGAAATGGACGAGGGCAGCCGGTATCTCGGCGAATGCGCGCTCGTACCGTTCGATTCGCCCATCAACCAGACGGGCCTGCTGTTCTACAACACCCTGTTCGATGAGAACGCCTGCTGCCATCTGGCGCTCGGCATGGGCTTTGCCGACACCATCAGGGACTTCCAGAACAAGACGCTGGACGAATGCCGCAAGCTGGGCGTGAACGACTCGATGATTCACGAGGACTTCATGATCGGCTCGGCGGATCTCGCGATCGACGCCGTCTGCGAGGACGGAAAGACCGTCGCCATCTTCCGGGACGGAACCTGGGCGTTCTGATAAAATCGTAAGCACCCAAGGCTCCCCTTTGAACAAAGGGGAGCTGTCAGCGAAGCTGACTGAGGGGATTGCGTAGTGTAGTTACAAATTACGAACTGCTTCGGAATTTGCGGCGTTCGAATCCCCTCAGGCCCTTCGGGCCAGCTCCCCTTGTGCCCAAGGGGAGCCTTTTTACTGCCTGCGCACTTGAAACATGCAGGGCTTCAGGACACTGCACAAATAAAAATGAGGTGCGATTTATCCGCTGTTTTATACAGACTGCAGGGGGAAATTCTGTGCACTGCGGTGGGAGCGGCTGGATGAACGCACAAAAATTGCGGATGAAATCTGTGCAGAACGCCGGCAATGCTTTCAAAAAGAGACGCAAAGGAGCCACTGTTCCGCGCAAAATCGCAACCCGCGGTGGGAAAATGAACGGCATACCCGGCGATGTGGGACGCCGTCGGGCGCGGCAGGGAAAAGGACTGAAAAAGACAATTTTTCAGGTGGAAAAAAATCATTTTAGTTGATTCCGGACGGTGAATATGCTATAATAACTTACAGATATCACAATGTATCTGCGACACGGTCAGATGACCGTGTGCGGCGGACGGATATCAAAACCAGCGATAATTTTCTGTGAAGCAACCACAGTAAATTATAAATTAAAACAGGAGGATTAAGATGAAAAAGAATCTGAAGAAGCTCTTCGCGCTGCTTCTCGTCGTCGTCATGGTCGCTGCCATGTTCGCCGGCTGTGCAAACAACGCCGAAAAGCCCGCTGAGACCACTCCCAGCGACACCAACACTCCCGCAGAAACCACCCCCACCGAAGACACTACCCCGTCTGAGGATACGACTCCCGTCGAGACCCGTGAGAACAAGGTCATCTACGGCAGCTCCACCGAAATCTCCGGTGACCTCGGCAACGCATGGTGGACCAACAACGCCAGCGACAAGACCGTCCGCGATCTGATCAACGACTATGACACCGTTGTTTTCGATCAGTTCGGTCAGATGGTCATGAACCAGACCACGGCTGCCTCCATCGACGAGACCAAGAACGACGACGGCACCATCACCTTCACCGTCAAGGTCAACGAAGGCCTGACCTACAACAACGGCGAGCCCATCACCGCTGCTGACTATGTCGCCTACATTCTGGTCCAGATGTCCCCGGCCACGAAGGAAGCCGGCGCGACCATCACCGCCAACTCCGTTTTCGGCGGTCCCGAGTACCAGAACGGCGAGACCAAGGAGCTGGCCGGCGTCCGCCTGCTGGATCCCTATACCTACTCCATCCAGATCGCAGCTGACTATGCCAACTACTACTTTGCGTTCAGCTACGCTTCCCTGTCTCCGCTGTACCTGCCGATGTACGCTTCTGCTGACCTGACCGTCAAGGACGACGGCAACGGCGCATACCTCGACGGCGGCGAGCTGGTCGCCGACGAGATCAACGCTTCCCGTTATGTGTACGCTGACCGCGTTTCTGCCGGCCCGTACATGATCAAGAGCCTCGACACCGGCGCTCTGACCGCTACACTTGAGATCAACCCCAACTACGGCGGCAACTTTGAGGGCCAGAAGCCTTCCATCCAGACCGTTGTTGTCGTCAAGGCTGAAGACGACACCATGATGGACGCTTTTAAGACGGGCGAAATTAACTTCCTGTCCCAGCTGTCCGACGGCGACCAGATCAACGCTGCGCTCGACATGGCTGAGACCGGCGAGTTCAACTACTGCCACTACACCCGTAACGGCTACGGCAAGATCATGTTCCAGTGCGACGGCGGCCCCACGCAGTTCCAGGCTGTCCGTCAGGCTGTTGCATACCTGCTTGACCGCGAAGAGTTCGCTACCACCTTCACCGGCGGCTACGGCACTGTCGTCCATGGTCCGTACTCCACCGCACAGTGGATGTATCAGGATTCCGAAGAATTCTTCAACGACAACCTGAACAACTACTCCTATGACCCGGCTAAGGCTGTTGAAGTCCTCGAGGCTGACGGCTGGACGCTGGATGCCGAAGGCAACGAGTATTCCGGCACCGGCCTGCGTTACAAGGAAGTCACCGCTGAAGAAGCCGGCGACTACGCTCTGAACGTTACTCTGGCTGACGGCCGCATCCTGATGCCTCTGCACATCATGTGGGCTTCCTCCGAGAACAACCCCGTTTCCGCTCTGCTGGCTACCATGCTCGCCAACGGCAAGCAGACTGCTGACGCCGGCATGCAGATCGAGCAGGTCACCATGACCTTCTCCGAGCTGCTGAACTGGATCTACCGCGATACCACCGTCGGCGATCAGTACGGCGTGTTCACCTATGGCATGTTCAACCTGGCCACCGGTTTTTCCGATGTCTATGACTATGCCTACAACTTCGCTTCCGATCCTGAGTCCGACTATGTCAAGATGGGCTACAACCAGAACTACATCTTCGACAAGGAACTCGATGACCTGTCCATGGACATGGTTTACAAGTCCGCTCCTGGCGACGACGCGACCTATCTGGATTACTTCCAGAAGTTCATCGTCCGCTGGAATGCGCTGCTGCCTGAGATTCCTCTGTACTGCAATGACTACCACACCTTCTTCCCGTCCTGGCTGAAGAACTACAACGAGTCCAGCCTGTGGGATTTCCAGAAGGCGATTGTCTACGCTTCCATCGAGGGCGCCGAATAATAGCGATCCTTCCCCTTGCTTCCCGGCGACGGGGCGGCACAAACCGCCCCGTCGCTTCCGGTATCTTTGGCGAATCTTTTTTTCTTTAGTGTATCATATATCTACGAAAAAAGACCGTTTTGGTTTTATATACAGATTCCTGCGCTCTTTTTGAGCAAATACAAGAGAAAAGGAGGGTATGCGGATGACGAAATATGTACTCAAGCGACTTGTATACATGGTAATTGTGTTTCTGCTTGTTTCGCTTCTGATGTATTCCATCTACAACCTGATCCCGACCGACCCGGCCCGCGCCCAGCTTGAGCCGATGAAAACGACGCTCAAGCCGGAAGAATATGAGCAGCGCTATCAGATGCTGCGCCAGCAGATGGGCCTCGACGACCCGCTGATCGTGCGCTATCTGCGCTGGATCGGCTTCTGGCCGGACGTCAACGGCGAACTCAACGGCATGCTGCAGGGCAACTTCGGCTACTCCCAGATCTACAAGACGGATGTATCCAATGTCCTGCCGTCAAGAATGCTCAACACGATCTACATCAACATTTTCTCAACGCTTGTTGCACTGGCGATCACGATCCCGCTTGGCATCTACTGTGCCGTGCATAAACGCAGCAAATCAGACAACGCCGTGCAGGTGCTGTCCATTGTGGGCTACTCGATTCCAGTCTACATCATTGCACTGATTTTTATCTGGCTGTTCGCGGTCACGCTCCGCTGGCTGCCGGTTTTCGGAATGCAGACGCCGGGCAATAACTTTACCGGCTTCCGTGCGTTCCTCGACAAGGTCTACTATATGACGCTGCCGGTGCTCGTTATGACGGTCGGCTCTCTCGGCGGCATGACCCGCTACGTCCGCGCCGCCATGATCGAAGCGCTCAGCATGGACTATATCCGAACCGCCCGCGCCAAGGGCCTGCGTGAAAAGGTCGTCGTCTATTCCCACGCATGGCGCAACGCGCTGCTGCCGGTCATCACGGTTCTCATCGGCTGGTTCATCAGCATCTTCTCCGGTTCTCTGATCATTGAGCAGATGTTCGCGCTCAACGGCATGGGCCAGCTGTACTATCAGGGTCTGATGAACAACGACTTTGAGCTTGCACTGGCCATCCAGATGTTCTATGTGCTCATCGCGCTCGTCGGCCAGCTGATCACCGACCTCAGCTACGGCATCGTTGACCCGCGCGTGCGTGTCAATAAGTAAAGGGGGAGAAGAAACATGGAAAAAAAGAAAAAATCGACCCTCTTTACCCGTCTGTTCGGCAACCGCAACAAGGTCACCGACTTCATGACGGAGGAACAGCTCCAGAGCCCCGGCCGTCTGATCCTCAAGAATTTCCTGCATAACCGGCTCGGCATGATCGGTCTGATCGTGTTCCTTCTGATTTTCCTGCTGGTCATGATCGGCCCGAAGTTCTATACGCTTGATCTGTCCTATCAGGACAATACTCAGCTGAATGTTCCGCCCGGAATGAACATGATGTCCATTCCCGACGGTATGAAGCATAAGGTCGCAGATATCTCTCCCGGCACGACCTACGGCGTCGGCGTTGACACCGACGGCAACGTTTATACCTGGGGCTATACCAAGATTACAGAAACCATCGATCTGAAGAACATCCCAGAGGAAGTTCAGAACGCCAAGATCGTCAACGTCGCGGCAGGCTATGACCATATCGTCGCGCTCGACGAAAACGGCGCGATCTATGTCTGGGGCAACCGCCGTCTCGGCCAGGATATGCTTCCCGACAAGATCCAGATGGCTGCCGCCTATGGCAAGAACCTCGGCATCAAGCAGATCGAGGCCAGCAACCAGTTCTCCGCAGCCGTCACCGAATCCGGCGACCTGTATCTCTGGGGCAACGACAAGACGGCCGACATCAAGATCAAAAAAGAGTATCAGGGCAACATTGAAAAGGTCGCTTTGACGGCCCGCGCGTACATTGCCCTGACGAAGGACGGCGCAGTCGTCTACTCGGGCTTCCAGAAGGACAACGCCCTCGTCCGCATCCCGGACGGACTGGATTCCGGCGTCGTTGACATCGCAGCGTCCAGCAACGCGGTTGCGGCGGTCAAGGAAGACGGCACCGTCGTCGTCTGGGGCACCTGCACCAACGGCGAAAAAAACGTTCCTGCATTTGAGAGCAAGCCTGTCGAACTCTACGGCGGCCGCTATCACTTCACGGCTCTGATGGACGACGGCGAGGTCATCTCCTGGGGCGACAACACCCACGGACAGGCATCCGTTCCGGCCTCCGTCAATGACAAGGAGATCGTCACGGTTTTCGCGGGATTCTATCAGAACTATGCAGTCACAGTTGACGGCGACGTTGAAACGTGGGGCCTGAAGGGTTATGTCTGCGGTACGGACGATCTGGGACGCGACGTGTTCAACCGCATCATCAACGGCGGCAAGGTCACCATGACCGTCGGCGCCATCTCCGTCATCATCCAGCTCATTATTGGCATCATCCTCGGCGGACTGGCCGGTTATTTTGGCGGCTGGGTCGACAACATCATCATGCGTATCTCTGAGGTCGTCGGCGGCCTGCCGTTCCTGCCCTTCGCCATGATCCTATCCGCCATTATCGGCACCCGTATCACGCCTGAGCAGCGTATGTACCTCATCATGGTCGTGCTTGGCGTTCTGTCGTGGCCGGGCATCTGCCATCTGATCCGCGCGCAGATCTTCTCGCAGCGCGAGCAGGAGTATGTCACGGCTGCTCAGGCACTCGGCGTGCGCGAGAAGTCGATCATCTTCCATCACATCATCCCCAATGTCATGAGTCTCATTCTGGTCAACGCGACGCTGAGCTTTGCGACCTGCATGCTCACCGAATCGTCCCTGTCCTACATGGGCTTCGGCATTGCGCCTCCCACGCCGACGTGGGGCAATATGCTCACCGGCGCGAACAACTCCATCGTCATCCAGCAGTACTGGTGGCGCTGGGTATTCCCGGCTGCGATCTTCGGCATCTGCACGATCTGCATCAACCTCGTCGGTGATGCGCTGCGCGATGCGGTCGATCCCAAGTCCGCTGAGCGATAAGGAGGGGTTGTTGTGGCATTACTTGAATTAAAGAACCTGAAGACTTTCTTCGCAACCAAGCGCGGCACGGTCAAGGCGGTCAACGGCGTCAGCTATTCGCTGGACGCGGGCAAGGTGCTCGGCGTCGTCGGCGAGTCCGGCTCCGGCAAGAGCGTCTCGGCCATGAGCATTCTCCGCCTGCTCGACGGCAACGGCTATATCGAGTCCGGCGAGATCCTCTTCAACGGCGAGGATCTGACCAAGCTGTCCATGAACGAAATGTACAAGATCCGCGGCAACGAGATCTCCGTGATCTTCCAGGAGCCGATGACGAGCCTGAACCCGGTCTTCACCGTCAGCCGTCAGATCTCCGAGCCGCTGATGATCCATCAGGGCATGAGCAAAAAGCAGGCCGCCGCGAAAGCGGTCGAGCTGCTGTCCGACGTCAAGATCCCGAACCCCGAGGTCGTCGCCAAGCAGTATCCGCACCAGCTCTCCGGCGGTATGCGGCAGCGTGTCATGATCGCCATGGCGCTGGCCTGCCGTCCGAAGCTGCTAATCGCGGACGAGCCGACCACGGCGCTCGACGTGACCATTCAGGCGCAGATCCTGAAGCTCATGAACGAGCTGCGTGAGAAAAACGGCACCGCCGTTCTGTTCATCACGCACGATCTCGGCGTCATCAACCAGATGGCCGACAACGTCGCGGTCATGTACTGCGGCCAGGTCGTCGAATACGCACCCGCCGGGACGATCTTCCACAAGAACGAGTATTCCCATCCCTATACCGAGGGCCTGATGCTCTCCATCCCGCGTCTGGATACCCCCAGCGACGAACGGCTTGAAGCGATCCCCGGCGCGGTTCCGCACCCGCTGGATCTGCCCAAGGGCTGCAAATTCGCCCCGCGCTGCAAGTACGCGACTGAGCGCTGTCTGGAGGAGGAGCCGGAACTGATCCACGTCTCCGACACCCAGCAGGTTCGCTGCTTCTACGCGAAGAAGGAGGACAGACATGCAAAATAACGACAAGAAGGTTCTGCTTCGCATCAGCAACCTGAAGCAGTATTTCCCCCTGAAGGGCGGCCGTTTCGTCAAGGCTAACGACGGCATCACGCTGGATATCTATGAGGGCGAAACGTTCGGCCTCGTCGGCGAGTCCGGCTGTGGCAAGTCTACCCTTGGCCGCACCATCCTCCAGCTGTATCACCAGACCTATGGCCGCACCATGTACTATGGCCGCTCCCTGGACGATCTGGCGCCGAAGTACGTCATTGATACCGTCAGGAACCTCAAATCCCGCCGTACCAAGCTCCGCGAGCTGGAGCAGAAGCGCGACAAGCTCGAGGCCGAGTACGCCAGGCTCTCCGAGAAGGAGCAGTACGCCAAGCACGGCGAGCTCGACGCCGCCCGCAAGCTGGCGGAGGATGCGCTGCTGGACATCACGAAGATCGTCGGCGGCTTCCTCGTGGTTGATGATCTCGATCCCGTCATTGCGGCCTATTCCAAGGATTATGCCATTGCGCACAAGCTGTCCTCCATGGAGGAAAAGCGGCAGGAGCTGCAGGTCGACGTGGACGACGCGGAATACGCGAAGAAGACGGCCGAAGAAGCGGGCAAGTCCGGCAAGGACGGCCAGCTGCAGAAAGCGCAGGAAAAGCTGAAGCAGTGCGACGACCAGATCGCCGCTCTGCGCGCGCAGCTTGACGCGGGCCGGCAGGAGATCGAGGCGCTGCGCGCCCCGTATGCAAACGACCCCGAGTTCCAGAAGTACGAGGCCTACCGCGACGACGGCATCGACCTTGCACGACTGGAGTACAACGAGATGCGCCGCCTGCGCCGCGATATGCAGCTAATCTTCCAGGACCCGTATTCCTCGCTGAACCCGCGCATGAGCGTCGGCCAGATCATCAGCGAGGGTATGCAGGCGCACAACATGATCAAGAAAAAGGACGCCCGTATGCAGGAAATGGTCCTCAAGATCATGGACGACTGTGGCCTTGCACCCTACTTCCTGCACCGCTTCCCGCACCAGTTCTCCGGCGGCCAGCGGCAGCGTATCGGCATCGCCCGCGCGCTCGCCACGAAGCCGAAATTCGTCGTCTGCGACGAGGCTGTCTCCGCGCTGGACGTGTCCATTCAGGCGCAGATCATCAACCTGCTGCTCGATCTGAAGGAACAGCAGAATCTGACCTATATGTTCATCACGCACGACCTGTCCGTCGTCAAGTACATCTCCGACCGCGTCGGCGTCATGTACCTCGGCACGATGGTTGAGCTGGCAGCGGCTGACGAGATCTTCCATCACCCCATCCATCCGTACACCGAGGCGCTGCTCAACGCCATTCCGACCACGGATACCGTCGGCGCGAAGGAGCTGTCGATCCTTGAGGGCGACATCCCCAGCCCGGTGAACCCGCCGAAGGGCTGCAAGTTCCACACGCGCTGCAAATACTGCACGGAGATCTGCACGCAGGTCGTTCCGGAGTGGGAAGAGGTTCGCCCGAATCACTTCGTCGCCTGCCACCACAAGCTCGAGGTGAAGGAGTAAGCCGATGCTGTTCCAGAAGAGAGTCGACCGCGCGATGCGCTACCAGAAGGAGCAGAACGAAGCGGCGGAGCAGAAAAAGCCGACGGAAGAGGACAAGGACGCCGTCAGCAAAAAGGATCTTTTTGCGATGGTCCTGTCCGCGCTGCTGGTGATCCTGCCGGTCGCGATCCTGATCCTGTGCGCCATCGCCTTTGGCTGCTACTTCCTTTTCTTCCACTGATCCGCTTCAAGATGCAAAAGATCCCGGCATGCACAGCATGCCGGGGTCTTGAATTTTTGAAGATCCGCCGTTTGTCAGAGCCTCCGCATGGGAAGCGGCAGCAGACTTACCGCTCCATCAGACCGACGCAGTCGTAATACGGCTTGGAGGCGATGAGGGCCTTGTTCTCTTTGAAGACGTTGTGCATGAGCGTAATGACGGCATAATCGCACTGCGCCATGGCTTCTTCGAGGGAATAATTGTGATATCCTGCCACGTCGCCCTGAATATACGGCTCGCAGGCAAGGACCTCATAGCCGCGCTCCTTTAAGATGTTCGCGAACAGGACGGACGGGCTTTCGCGCGTGTCGTCGATGTTGGCCTTGAAGCTCATGCCGAGCACGGCGATCTTCGCGCCGGGCTTCACATCGCGCGCGATGCGGTCTGCCGTCCACGCGGGCTTGCCGTCGTTGACGAGACGGGCCTCGTAAATGAGCGGCGTAATGTCCTCGAATTTCTCATGGATGAACCACGGGTCGACCGCGATGCAGTGGCCGCCGACGCCGACGCCGGGCGTGTGAACATTCACTCTGGGATGGCAGTTGGCAAGCTCGATGAGCTTGAAGACGTCAATGCCGAGCCGGTCGCAGACCTTGCTGAGCTCGTTGGCGTAGGCGATGTTGATATCGCGGAACGTGTTTTCTGTCAGCTTGCACATCTCGGCGGTCAGATCGTCCGTCAGGCGGATCGTGCCGCCGGTGACGACCTTTTCGTAGACCTCTTTCGCGAATTGCGCCGATTCCGGACGGTTCGAGCCGATAATGCGGTCGTTCTCGTGCAGCTCGATGAGCATCCGGCCGGGGATGATGCGCTCCGGGCAGTGCGCCGTCATAAACTGCTCCGGCGCGAGGCCGGATACCTCGGAGACGATCCTCTCCACCATGCGCGTGGAGTAGGGGGGCGACGTGGACTCGAGCACGCAGAGGTTCCCCGCGCGCAGGACGGAACCGACCTCCTTCGCGGCGGACTCGACAAAGCGCATGTCGGACACGCGCTTGTGCTCCTCCGTCTCGCGGTAGGGCGTCTGGACGCAGATGATAAAGACGTCGGCGGGCTCCGGCTTCGTCGTAAAATGCAGGCGGCCGGTATTCATGGCCTTGGTCATGGCGTCCTGCAGACCGGGTTCTACAATATGGATATGGCCCGCGTTCAGCGTTTCCACGACGCTGTCTTTTACGTCGAAGCCGCAGACCTCATAGCCCGCCAGCGTAAACGTGATGGCGGTGGGGAGGCCGATATAGCCGCAGCCCATGATCTCGATTTTTTTCATGCTTTTTCGCTCCTTTGTATGCAAACATACAAGGATACTATATCCTATTTTTTACGCTTTTGCAAGCAGAGTCTGCACCATATCCGTCTTTTCCCACGGAAGATCGAGCTCCGCACGGCCAAAGTGGCCGTATCCGGCGGTCTGGCGGTAGATCGGGCGGCGCAGGCCGAGCGTTTTGATGATGGCTGCCGGGCGCAGGTCGAAGCATTCGCGCACGAGCTGGGCCAGCTTGTCGTCCGCGATCTTGCCGGTGCCGTAGGTCTCAACGAGGACGGAGACCGGGTGCGCCACGCCGATGGCGTAGGCCAGCTGCAGCTGGCAGGCGTCGGCCAGACCCGCCGCGACCAGATTCTTCGCGATATAGCGCGCCATGTACGCGCCGCTGCGGTCGACCTTCGTCGGATCCTTGCCGGAGAACGCGCCGCCGCCGTGGGCCGCATAGCCGCCGTAGGTGTCGACGATGATCTTCCGGCCCGTGAGGCCGGAGTCGCCCGCAGGCCCGCCGATGACGAAGCGGCCCGTCGGGTTCACATAGTATTTTGTGTTCTCGTCCAGCAGACGCGACGGCAGATTCGGCTCGATGACCGTCTCGATGACGGCCTTGCGCAGATCGTCAATGGCGATGGAGTCCGCGTGCTGGGTCGAGACGACGACGGTGTCGATGCGGGCGGGCATGCCGTCGGGGCCGTATTCCACGGAGACCTGGCTCTTGCCGTCCGGGCGGAGCCAGGGAAGCTGGCCCGATTCCCGCGCGTGCGTCAGCGCCTTGGTGAGGTTGTGCGCGTAGGCAATGGGGGCGGGCATCAATTCCTTCGTCTGCGTGCAGGCGAAGCCGAACATCATGCCCTGATCGCCCGCGCCGGTCGTGCCGTCGTCATAGGCGTTGTCGACGCCCATGGCGATGTCCGGGGACTGCCGTCCCATGGCGACCATGACATTGCAGCTGTGGCCGTCAAAGCCCATCTCGGGGCGGTCATAGCCCGCGTCGCAGATGGCCTTGCGGGCGATCTGCGCGATATCGATGCGGGCGGACGTGGTGATCTCGCCCATGACGAGCACCATGCCGGTCGTCGCCGCCGTCTCGCAGGCGACGCGGCCCATGGGATCCTGCTCGAGCACTGCGTCGAGCACGCTGTCGGAGACAAGGTCGCACAGCTTGTCGGGATGGCCCTGCGTGACAGACTCCGAGGTGAAAATTTTTCTGTTGTTCATATCCGATTCCTTTCCGGGCAAAAAAAACGCCCTGCCCGAGGGGCAGAACGATATACGGTTCTCTCCCTCATCTTTCGATTCCTTCGCCGGATTTGGCACCTTGCGTTTTGCAGGTTGCCGGGTTTCACAGGGCCGTTCCCTCCACCACTCTTGATAAGGCTGTTCAGTTGTACCTCGATTATACAAAACCCGCCGGAAAAGTCAAGAGAAAAGTTTTCATTTCGGCAAAATTCCCGGTTTATCACGGAGGGAACCCGCCCATACTTCATGCAGAACAGAATGTTTACATTTGCAGGGTAGATTTTTCCGCCCGGAACCGGTATGATAAAATCCGAAAATCAGGAGGGTGAACGCTATGAAGGATCTTCGCAGACGGTTTGAACGCTTCTGCCTCAAAAACCGGGGCAAGGGCATCCCAAATCTCATGCTCGTCATCGCCATTGGAAATCTGGCGGTCTATGTGCTCTCGCTTGTCGACCCCAGCAACATCGTCTACAGCTATCTCTGCTTCAGCCGCTCCGCCATTCTGCGCGGGCAGGTCTGGCGGCTGTTTACGTATGTCTTTACGTATTTGAACGACACTGCCGGCATCTATCTGTTCCTGTCCGTCGTGTCGCTGTTCTGCTATTATCAGTTCGGCAAGATCCTCGAGAGCTACTGGGGCCCGTTCCGCTTCAATCTCTATTATCTCACCGGTCTCCTGCTGACTGATCTGGCCGCGCTGCTGCTCGGCTCCGGGGCGGACGCCGCGGCGCTGAACCTCAGCCTGTTTCTCGCCGTCGCGACCATCGCGCCGGAGGCGCGGGTGCTGCTGCTCTTCTTCATCCCCATCAAAATGAAATACATGGCCTGGGTCTATCTTGGCGGTACGGTGCTGAGCGTGTTTTTGTATCTGCGTATTTCCCCGTTCCTGTCGTTCTACTGGCTGCTGCCCGTTGTGCCGCTTTTAAACTATTTCCTCTTCTTCGGCAGCGACGTCAAAAACATCCTGCCGGACGCCCTGCGCTACCGGCAGCGGAAAAATTACCGCACGACCGCCACGAACGCCCGCCCGAACCCCAACTGGGCAGGCGCCTACCGCTCCAGATCCGGCGAGAAGCCCTACCGGCATAAGTGTACGGTCTGCGGCCGGACGGATACGGACTATCCGAACCTCGAATTCCGCTACTGCTCGAAGTGCAACGGCTATTACTGCTACTGCATCGACCACATCAACAACCACGTCCACATCACCACGCCCCCGGAGGGCGCGGAGAAAGAGAAATAAATCAAACGGAGGACTGTGTCATGAATGAAGTACTGAAATGCCTGCTGACCCGCAGAAGCGTCAAGAAGTATCTTCCGCAGCCGGTCGAACAGGAAAAGCTGGGCGCCGTTCTGGAGGCCGGGACCTACGCCGCCTGCGGCATGGGCCGGCAGGCCGGGAAGATCGTCGTGCTGCAAGATCCGGACGATATCGCGCAGCTGGAACGGATGAACGCGGCGATCCTCGGAAACCCGGACGCGCACCCGTTCTACGGCGCGCCGGTCGTGTGCGTCGTGTTTGCGGACACGAATGTGAACACCTGGATCGAGGACGGCAGTCTGGTCATCGGCAACATGATGGCCGCCGCGCACAGCCTCGGTCTCGGCAGCTGCTGGATCCACCGGGCCCGGCAGGAGTTTGAAAGCGCGGAGGGCAAGGCGCTGATGCAGAAATGGGGCGTGAGCGAAAGCTATGCCGGCATCGGCCACTGCATCCTCGGCTACGCCGCGCAGGAGCCCGCCCCCGCGAAGCCCAGAAAGGCCGATTTTATCGTCCGCGTGTAAAGTAACCGTAAAACCCCTTGCAAAACCGGGAAAACCGGCTTATACTGAAGAAAAAAACAGGAGGGTACCGCTATGAAGCCCATCAAAAGCATCCTGAAGATCGCGGGCGCGGTCATGGCCGTGATCGGCACCGTGCTTGTCGTCGTCGGCTTCCTCGACGAGATTTGCGCAGGCGTCAAAAAGCTCGCCGCCTGCCGCGCACGGCGCGAGGAAATGAAGGATTACGCAGACTGAACAAACGCCCCGAAGCAGTGCTTCGGGGCGTTTTGTGCGGGAAGGGAAGGATCATGCAAATCTGCGGGCTGGTCATGTCTCCGACGGCCCTATCTTTTCCGCCTTGCCGGAAAAGATAGGGGAGAAAAGGGGCGCTTGGACGCGTTTGGTGCATCCTGCGGGTACGATTCAGGCAGGCCCTGATTTTCAGGTGTTACGAACACACTAAGTCGCCTTACGGGCGCTATACTACGCGCCGCCTGTTACGGTCTCCCAAATTTGTGAGCAGTTGCTTTTGAATGTCTGCGGTAAAAGCGCCTTGTGTTCGGGATTTGTGAGGCAGTACGAATTTGCCGGAGTCCCGTAGGGGCCGATGCCCACATCGGCCCATGAGGAAGTTGCGAATTCGCCAAAGATTTTCGTAAAAAGGTGCAAGCTGCGTGGGCCGATGTAGGCATCGGCCCCTACAACGCCTATAAGAAAGGTGTCCGAAATTTTGAGCGTTATCAAATCCCGCGGGAAAGATCCAAGAAAACCGAAGGGGTTTTCTTGGTCGGTTCAAGGGGGCTCCGGGGGGAAATCGAAATCCCCCCGGGCTCGTTTTCTTTTGCCAGCGTTTTCTTTTGGAGAAGCAAAAGAAAATGCTGGACGGCAGTTGCAAATTTTAAATATGAGTCTCTACATTGCAGAATGTGCCATTGACTGAAAAAACAGTACGAATCCGCCAGAGTTTTTCGTTTTTCAGCTGACTTCCGCTTTCCGTTCCGGGACGAGGAAGATGAAGATGAGCGAGCTGAGAAGCAGCAGGAAGGGATAGAACAGGAACGGGATGATCTGGAACGCGGTGAGCGTTTCGCCGAGCTCCGAGACGGCGGAGATGGCCAGGAGCATCTGCGCGCCGTAGGGGATGATGCCCTGGAAGATGCACGAGAAGGTGTCGAGCAGCGAGGCGCTCTTTTTGCCCGTGATGCCGTATTCCTCGCTCATCTGCTTTGCGATGGGGCCGGCCATGACGATGGCGACGGTGTTGTTGGCCGTGGCGATGTCCATCGCGCCGACGAGCAGACCGATGCCCAGCTGGCCGCCTCTGCTGCCGTGGAAAATGCGGCGGATAAAGCCGAGCAGCGCTTCAAAGCCGCCGTACTCGCGGATGAGGCCGCACATGGCGGACACAAGAAGCGTGACCATGATCGTCTCAAACATGCCGGACGCGCCGGAGCCCATGTTCCCCAGCAGCGCGGTCGGGTGCGTCGCGCCGGTGGCGAGCATGATCACGGCGCCGGAGAAAATGCCGGTCAGCAGGACGAGGAACACATTGACGCCCGCCACGCCGCCGAGGAGCACCAGCAGATACGGGATCGTCTGCAGCAGATGGTATTCCGGGATCTCGACCGCGCCGATGTCGCTTTTCAGCGAGAACACGATGATCAGCGCCAGTGTCACGAGCGCCGCCGGCAGCGCGATGCGGAAATTCGTGCGGAATTTATCCTTCATTTCGCAGCCCTGCGTATTGCAGGCGGCGATGGTCGTGTCGGAAATAAACGAGAGGTTGTCGCCGAACATTGCGCCGCCCATGACGGAACCAATGCAGAGCGCCAGATTGAAGCCCGACGCCTTCGCCACGGCGACGGCGATGGGCACGATCAGCGTGATCGTGCCGCAGGACGTGCCCATGGCCGTCGAGACGAAGCACGAGACGACGAACAGAACCGCCACGGCGAAGCGCGCCGGGATATGCGCGAGCATGAAATACGCGACGGACTCGGCACTGCTGCGGCCCACGACGCCGACGAACACACCGGCAGCCAGAAAGATCAGGATCATCGTCATGATGTTCTTATCGCCGACGCCCTTTGCCATGACCTCCAGCTTCTCGTCGAACGACAGCGCCCGGTTCTGCAGGCAGGCGACCAGGATCGCGACGAGAAACGCCACAACGATGGGGATGTTATAAAACCCCATTTCGATCTTCAATCCGTATTCAAACAGACAGCCCAGACCCAGATACAGAACAAGGAACACCCCGATGGGCAGCAGGGCGATCGCGCGCGCGGGTTTCTTCTCCATGGTTTTCTCTCTCTTTTTCATAATAATTCACTCCCGGCCGCACATGCGGCCGGGAGCTCTGCGCATAAGCTTCCATATTGTATTTGCTTTCCGTTCCGCCGTCAAGGGAAGCGATCATTCTTTGGTAAAACTGCATAAAAATACACCGGCCTGCAAGGCGCGCATAAAATTAACAGCCTTTTTACATTTCGGCCCTGTTCAGAACGGCAGTTTTCTGTTAAAATAAGAACAATTCTTGAAATAGGAGTGAGGCTTTGTACCGCAAACAGGTGTTACTGGAAAAACTGAAGGAGGCTGCGGCCTCCGTGCTGCCGATCAGCCTGATCGTGCTGGCGATCTGCTTCGTGCTCGTGCCGGTCGATACGGGGCTGATGCTCTCGTTCGTGCTGGCGACGGCCATGCTGATCCTTGGTATGGGCCTGTTCACGCTCGGCGCGGAGATGTCCATGAGCAAGATCGGCAACTACATGGGCGCGAAGCTGACAAAATCGCGGAAGCTCGGGCTGATCCTGATCGTGAGCTTCCTGCTGGGCGTCGCGATTACGGTGGCCGAGCCCGATCTGCAGGTGCTGGCCGCCAACGTGCCGGAGATCGATAAGACGGTTCTCATCCTGACCGTCTCCGTCGGCGTGGGCATTTTCCTGATGCTCTGCATGGTGCGCATTCTGTTCGGCATTTCGCTGCGGCTGCTGCTGATCGTGTTCTACGCGCTGGTGTTTCTCGCGGCGTTTTTGTCCGATCAGGGCATTCTTGCCGTCGCGTTTGACTCCGGCGGCGTGACGACCGGGCCGATGACCGTGCCGTTCATCATGGCGCTCGGCGTGGGCGTGGCGTCCATCCGTTCCGACGAAAACGCGAAGGCGGACTCGTTCGGCCTTGTGGGTCTGTGCTCCATCGGACCGATCGCGTCGGTTCTGCTGCTGGGCGCGATCTATAAAACGCAGCCCGCGCAGGCGGAAAGCGAGGCTGCCGCGGCCATCACCAATACCGTCGCGCTGGGCCGGGATTATCTGCATGCCTTCCCGGAATATCTGAAGGAGGTCACGCTGGCGCTGCTGCCGATCGTGGTGTTCTTCCTGATCTTCCAGGTTGTCTCGCTGCGGCTGCGGAAGCTGCCGTTTTTGCGGGTCATGGTGGGCATTCTGTATACATACGCGGGGCTCGTTCTGTTCCTGACGGGCGTGAACGTCGGCTTCTCGCCGGTCGGCTACGCGCTGGGCGCGGCGCTGACAGAGGGGTGGAAGCTGTGGCTGCTCGTTCCGCTGGCCATGCTCATGGGCTGGTTCATCATCAACGCCGAGCCTGCCGTCCACATCCTCAACCGGCAGGTCGAGGATTTGAGCGCGGGCGCGATCTCGGCAAAGGCCATGGGCATGAGCCTGTCCATCGCCGTCTCCGCCGCGGGCGGGCTTGCCATGCTGCGCGTCATCACGGGCGTTTCGATCATGTACTTCCTCGTGCCGGGATATTTCATCGCGCTGGCCCTGTCGTTCTTCGTGCCGCGCACGTTTACGGCCATCGCGTTCGACTCCGGCGGCGTAGCCTCCGGCCCGCTGACGGCGACGTTTATGCTGCCGTTCGCCATGGGTGCGTGCGAGGCGCTGGGCGGGAACGTCATGACGGACGCATTCGGCCTTGTCGCGCTCGTCGCGATGATGCCGCTCATCACCGTGCAGGTCATGGGCGCGATCTACGTCGTCAAATCCCGCCGCGCCGAAAACGAGCCTGCTCTGCCGGACTTCGGCGACAACGAGATCATCGAACTGTGGGAGGCCTGCTGATATGGAACTGTACTACATCATTGCCGTTACCGACGCCGACCGCGGCGAGGCCATGAACGCCCTGTTCCGCGAGGCGGGACTGCCGATGATCCTCAGCGCGCCCGGAAGAGGCACGGCCAAGGACGAGCATCTGGCCGTCTACGGTCTGGATGAGACGCTCAAGACCGTCACCTCCTCCATCGCCAGCGCGCAGGAGGCCGCGCAGCTCGTCAGAGCGGCCAAGCGCAAGCTGTTTCTCGACATTCCCGGCAACGGGATCCTGCTGACCGTGCCGCTCAAGAGCGTGGCGGGCGGCAGAACGCTCGCCTATCTGACCAACGATCTGAAAACAGGAGGAACGCCGCATATGGAATTCAATCACGAGCTGATCGTCGTGATCCTGAACGAGGGCTACGCCGATCTCGTCATGGACGCCGCCCGGGCCGCGGGCGCAGGCGGCGGCACGGTGCTGCACGCGAAGGGCACAGGCTCGAAGCGCGGAGAAAAATTCTTCGGCGTGAGTCTGGCCGACGAAAAGGACATGGTCTACATCATCGCCTACGCGGACGAGAAGGCCGCGATCATGCGCGCGATCAATGAAAACGCGGGCCCCGGCACCAAGGCCGGCGCGATCTGCTTCTCGCTGCCCGTCAGCTCCGTCGCGGGTCTGCGCGAACGGGACGAAGGATAACAAACAAAGCCGCCGGACATGGTCCGGCGGCTTTTTATCTGAGAATTTATACAGGCCGGATGGCGGAGAGGTCATACGGCGTGGTCTGGTAGACGAAATAGTTGAGCCAATTCTGGT
The DNA here is from genome assembly GCA_934646185.1 of uncultured Oscillospiraceae bacterium. Taxonomy (GTDB): domain Bacteria; phylum Bacillota; class Clostridia; order Oscillospirales; family Oscillospiraceae; genus CAG-170. The sequence continues at coordinate 116,384 of CAKUEH010000004.1, forward strand.
ACAGGAGGTTCGCGTGGCTGCGCCAGGTGACCATGGGCGGCTTCGTGTCGTCGTCGCCGGGATAATAATTCTCCGGCACGTGGATGGGAAGCCCGGCGTTTTTGTCGCGCAGATATTCCGCCTCCAGCGTTCCGGCGTCGTATTCCGAGTGGCCGGTGATGAAGATCTGCCGCCCGCCTTCGGTCGCCATGGCGTAGACCCCGGCCTGCTCGGACGAGGCGAGGATCTTCAGCTTGCCGCAGCGCTCGATGTCCTCGCGCCGGAGGCTCGTGTGCCGCGAATGCGGCACCATGAACACATCGTCGAACCCGCGCATGAGCATGGACGAGCGGCGCTCGACCCGGTGCGGATAGACGCCGAAGAGCTTCTCGGGCAGGTCGACCTTCCCGATGCCATAGTGATAATAAAGCCCCGCCTGCGCGCCCCAGCAGATGTGGAACGTGCTGTGGACGTGCGTCCGGCTCCACTCCATGATGCGGCACAGCTCCGGCCAGTATTCGACCTGCTCAAACGGCATCTGCTCCACCGGCGCGCCGGTGATGATGAGTCCGTCGAACCAGCGGTCCTTCACGTCCTCAAACGTCTGATAGAATTTCAGCAGATGCTCGCGGGACGTGTTTTTGGACTCGTGGCTGTCCGTGTGGATGAGCTCCAGCTCCACCTGCAGCGGCGTGTTGCCGAGCAGCCGCGACAGCTGCGTTTCCGTGGCGATCTTGGTGGGCATGAGGTTCAGAACGAGGATCTGCAGCGGGCGGATGTCCTGCGTGACGGCCCGCGTCTCGTTCATGACGAAAATATTCTCGTCCGCCAGCGTTTTCGCGGCCGGCAGACCGTTTGGGATCATAATGGGCATGACGTGGGTTCCTTTCTGCTTTGGTTATCGGAGCGCCTGATCGAGATCGGCGATCAGATCCTCCGCGTCCTCCAGGCCGCAGGAGTAGCGGATCAGATCCTCGCGCACACCGGCCGCCAGCAGCTCCTCCGCGTTCATCTGCCGGTGCGTCGTCGACGCCGGATGCAGACAGCAGGTGTGCGAATCGGCCACATGCGTCTCGATGGACGCGACCTTGAGCTTTCCCATGACGGCTTCCGCCGCGGCCCGTCCGCCCTTTACGCCGAAGCTCACGACGCCGCAGGAGCCGTTCGGCAGGTATTTCTGCCCCAGCGCGTAATATTTGTCGCCCGGCAGGCCGCAGTACTGCACCCACGAGACGTTTTCATGCTGCTGCAAAAATTCCGCGACCCGCTGCGCGTTTTCGCAGTGCCGCTGCATGCGCACGTGCAGGCTCTCGAGACCGAGATTCAGATAATACGCGCTCTGCGGGGACTGGATCGCGCCGAGATCGCGCATCAGCTGAACGGTCGCCTTTGTGATATACGCGCCTGCAAGGCCGAAGCGCTCGGTATACGTCACGCCGTGGTAGCTCTCGTCGGGCGTACACAGACCGGGGTATTTGTCCGGGTACTTCGTCCAGTCGAATTTGCCGGAATCGACGATCGCGCCGCCGATGGCGCCCGCGTGGCCGTCCATATACTTGGTCGTCGAGTGTACGACGATATCCGCGCCCCACTCAAACGGGCGGCAGTTGATGGGCGTGGCGAACGTGTTGTCCACGATCAGCGGCACGCCGTGCCGGTGCGCGGCAGCCGCGAATTTCTCGATATCCAGAACGGTCAGCGCCGGGTTCGCGACCGTCTCGCCGTACATGGCTTTCGTGTTGGGCCGGAAGGCGGCGTCCAGCTCCTCCGGGGAGCAGTCGGGATCGACGAACGTGACCTCGACGCCCATGCGCTTCATGGTGACGGCAAAGAGGTTGAAGCTGCCGCCGTAAATGCTCGACGAGCTGACCAGATGGTCGCCCGCGCCGACGATGTTGAATACCGCGAAGAAGATCGCCGCCTGCCCGGAGGCCGTCAGCATGGCGGCCGTGCCGCCCTCAAGCGCGGCGATGCGCGCCGCGACGGCGTCGTTCGTCGGGTTCTGCAGGCGGGAATAGAAATAGCCGCTGGCTTCCAGATCGAAGAGTCTGCCCATCTCGGCGCTGCTCTCATATTTGAACGTGGTGCTCTGAATGATGGGGATCTGACGGGGTTCTCCGTTTTTCGGGCTGTAGCCCGCCTGTACGCAGCGCGTACCGAGTCCAAGTTGTGCCATGGGGGTGCTCCTTTCCGGTTTGAAATTATAATTTACAGGATGAAATGCTGGCGGAAGCGGCCGCGTAGGGGCCGACGACTCTGTCGGCCCAATAAATGTTGCGAATTTGCCGCAGATTTCCGTAAAAATACTGCATTCTGCGGGCGGACAGGGTCGTCCGCCCCTACAACTCCCCTTTCAGGGGAGGCTTATGCGCCGAGATTGCACAGAATGCCCGTCAAAATGCCGAGCAGACCGCCCATGCAGACCTGCAGCGGCGTGTGGCCGACGAGCTCCTTGAGCTTTTCCTGGTCGGACAGCGGCTGTTCGAGCTTGGCGAACAGGTCGATGAACTCGTTCAGGAGCTTCGCCTGCTTGCCCGTTTCGAGCCGGACGCCCATCGCGTCGTGCATGACGATGATCGCCACGATCACGCTGATGGCGAACGGGAACGAGCCGAGTCCGTATAAGATCCCCGACGAAGTCGCCACGGCGCAGACTGTGGCCGAGTGTCCGCTCGGCATGCCGCCGTCGCCGAAGATGCGCGTCAAGTCCAGCGTATGGTGCATGAGCGCGTAAATGATCGTCTTCAAAACCTGCGCCGCACCCCAGCCGATGAGGCCGCTGAGCAGCACGCGGTTGGAGAATAAGTCCTGAATTGCCTGCATGGCTCTCTTCCTTTCCGAAGTTTTTTACAGTGCCGTGACCTCGACCTCCGGCAAGACCGCCTCGATCATGTCCCGGCCAGCCAGACAGGGGCTGTAAGCCGTCGCGCTGCCGCAGGCGGCGCCGAGGCGGAGCGCCGCGGCATAGTCTCCCGTGTCCAGCAGCCCCGCGAGGAAGCCAGCCGTCACGCTGTCTCCCGCGCCGACGGTGGAGACGATCGGCCGCGTATTGCAAAGCCTTGCCCGGTAAACGCGCCCGGTCTCCGCCAGCAGCAGCGCGCCGTCCGCGCCCATGGATACCAGAACGTTCCGCGCGCCCGCGGCCTGCGCCCGCCGGGCGAGCGCAAGAAGCGCCTCCGGCGTATCCGCCTGCTCGCCGAACAGCTCGCACAGCTCATCGCCGTTGGGCTTGATGAGCAGCGGCCGGAACGCGAGCGCGTCATGAAGCGCCGCTCCGCTCGTGTCCACGACGGCGCTGATGCCTGCCTCCTGTGCGGCGGACAGGAGCGCGGAAAACGCGCCCTGCGGGCTTTTTTGCAGATTGCCACTGATCACGAGCTGATCGTCCGGGCGCAGTCCGCGCAGAAACGCGCACAGCGCGTCAATGTCGGCCTGCGTAAGCGCGGGGCCGGAGGCGTTGAAGGCCGTCTCGGGGCTGGTGTTGATCTTGGTATTGATGCGCGTCTGGCCGCTTTGCAGCCAGAACCAATGGCAATCGCAGCCGGTGTCCGCCATAAGCGATTCCAGAAGCCGCCCCGTCGGCCCGGCCAGATATCCCAGCACGCACGACGGCTTGCCGAGCGTCCGGAGCATCAGCGAGACGTTGATCCCCTTTCCGCCCGGCGCAAGCAGTTCATGGCCGGAGCGGTTGATGCCGCCGATGCACAGCGGCACGCGCAGATCCATATAATAATCGATATTCGGATTCGTCGTAACGGTATAGATCATGATCCGTCTCTCCCGAAATAAGCCGTTTTTCAAAAGTATACGAGTCCCGCGCAAAAAAGTCAACGCCTGGCGGCGCTCCAAACGCCCGGGCGCGTTGCTTTTTTTGCAAAAGCCTGCTATACTTTCTCTATCAAAGAAAAAGGGGGCTGCCCGATGAAAGATTTTTTCTGCCGCCTGTTCACGCCGTGGGGGGCAGGGGAGCAGTTTGACGCGCCGGAGGCGTTTTACGGGTTCCTGCTTGGCCGGGACAAGCTGCTCGGCACGATCCGGAACCTCTGCTTCGCCGCCGCGCTGGTGCTGCTGGTGATCGGCTACGCCGTCTCCGACGGCACGACCGGCTATTCCATCGCCGACATCGCCAACCAGCCGTATTATCTGATCGCCGTAGGCGTGATGGTGCTGGCGCTGCTGCTGTCGCTGGCCATGATCCGGATCGAAAAAGAACTGCCGAAGGAGATGCGCCCGAAATGAAACCTGAAAATTTGTCCGCGCTGTTTGAAGACGGCGCGTATACGCTCGTCGTGCAAAAAGGCGGCGTGACCGTCCACAAGGACTTTGGCCGGGGCGTCGGCCCGGCGCTGCGGCTGTATGACGCGCAGCCGGAGCTCTTGAAGGGGGCGCTCGTCTGCGACACCATCGTCGGCAAGGCCGCCGCCGCGATCTATATTCTGGGCGGCGCCGCCGGCGTTTATGCCGAGATCATGAGCGCCGCAGCGGCGGACTTTTTGACCGCGAACGGCGTGGACTGCGCCTGTAAGACGAAGACCGAAAAGCTCCTGAACCGGCAGGGGACGGGCCTGTGCCCGTTCGAGCAGGCCGTTCTGGAGCTGGAAAAGCCCGCAGACTGCCTGCCCGTGATCCGCGCGACGCTCGCGCGGCTGATGGCCGGAAAAAAATAAAAAAGAAACGCAACCAGCTTCTTCATTTCCTGTCTGTATGGATAGATGCGATCTACAAATACAGGAGGAACCAACATGAAGAAGCTGCTTGCTTTTTTGCTGCCCGTTGCGCTGATATTGGCCATGACGGCCTGCACGCCGTGTGACGATGACGAGGACGAAGTATGGTCGGCAAAGCCCGTGATCTACCTCTATCCGGAGCAGGCGCAGGACGAAACCTGCGACGCCAAGCCGGTCGCGTATCTGTATCCGCAGACGGAAACGGAGATAACGGTCCGGCTGGACTATGACGGAGATCTGACGTGTATGTATCCGGCCTACGAGGACGGCTGGACCGTCTCGGCAAGCCCCGACGGGACGCTGACGGACAAGGCCGGCCAGACCTACCGGTATTTATACTGGGAGGGTGTGTCGAAAACGGAATACGATTTCTCGTCCGGCTTCTGCGTGCCGGGAAGCGGCACGGCGGAATTTCTGGAGGATACGCTCTCGAAGCTCGGCCTGAACCGCGCGGAGGCCAACGAGTTTATCATCTACTGGCTGCCGCGCATGCAGGAAAACGCCTATAATCTGATCGCGTTCCAGCACGAGGCCTATACCGAAAGCGCCCGTCTGACCATCACGCCCGAGCCGGACACGCTGATTCGCGTCTTTATGGCTTTCAAGCCGCTGTCCGCCCCGGTCAGGATCGCGCCGCAGGCGCTCACAGCCCCGGCCCGCACCGGCTTCACCGCCGTCGAATGGGGCGGCGCGGAATGCCGGTAAACGCGAGGGCCTGCATGCAGCCGGACAAATGCGCTTGAGACAGAACCAGCCCGCGGGGGATTGTCCCGCGGGCCGGTCAGGTTCTGTTATACGTACTGCTGCGTGTCGACGTCGACGACGCCGCGGGTGGTGATGCGGAGCTTGGGGATGACGGGCAGGGCCATGAAGCTGAGCGTCATGAACGGGTCGATGCCGCGGCTGACGCCAAGGGCGAAGGCGGCGTCCTTGGCCGCTTCGAGCTGGTCGTTGACTTCGGTCAGCGGACGGTCAGACATGATGCCCGCGATCTCCAGCACGACCGCTCCCTTCACGGTTCCGTTTTCGACCACGACGATGCCGCCGTGATGCTCGACGATGTAATTCGCGGCGAACGCCATATCGGCGGAGTTCGTGCCGACGACGATGATATTATGCGAGTCGTGCGAGATGCTGGTCGCGACTGCGCCGGATCTCAGACCGTAGCCCTGAATGTAGCCGAGGCCGATGTGGTGCGTGCCCTTGTGGCGCTCGACGACGGCGATCTTGAGAATGTCCTTTTCCAGATCGACGTGGTCGGCATAGCCGTTGTCGGTCGTGATGATCTCGCCCGGGACCATGCCCAGAACGCCTCTCTGGCGCGCGTCGCGGAAATCGTCCGGCGTGAGCGTCGAGACGTGGAAGGTGTCGTGGGCGCGCTTGTCGAGATATTCCTCGATCTTCGGCGTCTCAAAGTCGCGCAGCTCGCCGTTGTTCCAGTACAGAACGCCCTTCTTGAAGACCATTTCGACGTTGAAGTCCTTGAAATTGTCGATCACGGCGAAGTCGGCCAGATAGCCGGGGGCGATGGCGCCGCGGTTATTGAGCAGGAAATAGCGCGAAGCGTGGTGGCAGGCGGCCTTGACGGCAATGATGGGGTCGACGCCGTATTTGTTGATGGCCTCGCGGGCGATGTAGTCGATATGGCCCTTTTCCAGCAGATCGCTCGGGTGCTTGTCGTCGGTGCAGAACATGCAGCGCTCGGCGTACTGCGGCGTGAGCAGGGGCGCGAGCGCCTCGAGATTGCGGGCGGCGGTGCCCTCGCGGATCATGATGAACTGGCCGCGCTGCAGCTTGGCCAGCGCATCTTCCATCGTGGCGCATTCGTGGTCGGAATAGACGCCGGCGGCGACGTAGGTGTCGAGATCCTTGCCCTGCAGGCCCGGCGCGTGGCCGTCGATCTTCTTGTGGTGTGCCTGCGAGGCGACGATTTTCGAGACGACCTCCGGATCGTTGTGGATGACGCCGTAGGAGTTCATCATCTCGGCAAGACCCTGCACTCTGGGATAGTCGTAGAACGAGTCGATGGCGCGGTAGTCCAGATTCGCGCCGGATTCGTCCATCGGTGTGGCCGGGACGCAGGACGGCAGCATGAACCGCACGTCGATCGGAAGACCCTCGGTTGCCTGGAACATGTAGTCGATGCCGTCGGTGCCCATGACGTTGGTGATCTCATGGGGATCGGTGATGACGGTGGTCGTGCCGTGCGGCAGCGTCGCGCGGACGAATTCCTTCGGCGTGACAAGGCTGGATTCCAGATGGATATGCGCGTCGACGAAGCCCGGGCAGACGATCTTGCCGGTCATGTCGTATTCGACCTCGCCCTCGTAGCTGCCGAGACCCACGATCAGGCCGTTCGCCACGGCGATGTCGCACGTCAGCAGCTCGTTGGAGAACACGTTGACATACGTCGCGTTTTTCAGCACCAGATCGGCCTTCTGCCGGCCGGAGGCGGCCTCGATCACGCGCTGCTTCTTTAACAGCTTCCGCTGGATCTTCGCTGCGTAGCTTTCAATGGGGAATGCCATGAAACATCTTCCTTTCTGCGTTCAGTTTTGCTTGTATCTGATATTAGATGGAATTATAGCACCGTATTCCCCGCTTGTCCATGTTCATTTTCCACGGAATGTCGCAGATTCTTTTTTGCAATCTGTACAGAAACCGCGATGTGTGATATGCTTGGTGTACAAACGGGAGGCGAACGCCATGAAATTACTGATGCACATCTGCTGCGCGCCCTGCGCGAATATGCCGGTCGACGCGCTGCGCGCGGACGGGATCGACCTGACCGGCTACTGGTACAATCCCAACATCCATCCCTTTACCGAATACCGCGCCCGGCGGAACTGTTTACAGGAATACGCGAAGACCATCGATCTGCCGCTTCTTGTGCGCGACGATTACGGCCTGCGGCCATTCGTGCGCGAGGTAGCGGAGGATATCGCGGGCCGGTGCGTCAAGTGCTATGAGATGCGGCTCTTTGAGGCGGCGCGGGAAGCGAAGGAGGGCGGCTTCGATGCGTTTACCTCGTCGCTGTTTATCAGCCCCTATCAGAAGCACGAGCTGATGCGCGACGTGGCCTACCGCGCGGCGGAGGAATACGGCGTGACATTCTACTATCAGGATTTCCGCCCCATGTTCCGCGACGGCCAGGCCCGCGCGCGGGAGCTGGGCTTTTACATGCAGAAATACTGCGGCTGCATCTTCTCCGAACAGGAGCGCTATCAAAAGCCGGGACGGATCATCCCGTGAGCGGGATAACATAGATCTGCGCCAAAGCCTCCCCTGAAAGGGGAGGCGGCTCGGCGAAGCCGAGTCGGAGAGGTCATGCGGCAGAATGCTGCAAACTTCGCGTTGATTTTCGGCGAATCCAGATACACCCGCGCGTTTCAGCGTAGGGGCCGACGACTCTGTCCGCCCGCAGAATGCACCGATTTTTCGGAAATCCACGGCAAATTTGCAACATTTATTAGGCCGACAGAGTCGTCGGCCCCTACAGAGCACAGTACAAATTCGCCGAAGGGCTTCCGCTTTTCGCTGCTGCCTGCCGCTCGACCTCTCAGTCAGCTTCGCTGACAGCTCCCCTTTGCGAAGGGGAGCCAGGGGCGCTCCCGCGCCAGTGCGGCACCGAAAAGAATGGGTTTACTGTTATAACGGCCCTGCGATAAAATAGGAAACTGCACACGATAACGCTATCTCTGCGTTCAATCAGCACTTTCCTGCTTTGTGGAGCTTTCGGATGAGCACGACGGCCAGTGCGATCACAAGCGCGCTGAACGCGCCTACGCAGGCCAGACGGATAACCAGCGCGCGGTGCGCGCTCTGACGCGCGGCTTCCTGCGCCGCTTCCTCGGCGGCTCTCTGCGCTTCTTCGCGCGCGGCCTGCTCTTCAGCCTGACGCTGCAGCTCGGCCTGACGGGCTTCCTCTGCGGCCTTTTCCTCTGCGGCTTGCTGCTCGGCGGCGAGCCGCTCTTTTTCTGCCTGCTCGGCCTTCGTCTGTTCCTCGGCGAGGCGGGCCGCCTCGGCTTCCTGTTCCGCCTGCTCGCGTTCCAGCCGTACCTGCTCGTCGAGATAGGTCTTCAGCAGCACGGCCAGCTGTCCGCACACGACGGAGCCCGCGCTCTGCCCGTCGGCATACGCCATGTCCACGTTTCCGCCCGGCCCGTAGGACAGGCCGCTCGTATACACGGCCAGCAGAAACGGCCGCTCGGCCCAGATGATGCCGACGTCGTTCTCCGCGCCCTCGTAGCTGCCGTATTTGTGCGCGACGGGCGTCTCGTCCACATCGAGATACGTCTTGAAGTACGCGTCCGGGCAGGCGATCTTGAGATAGTCGATCAGCTCGGTATAGTGCTCCTGCCCGTCCCAGACGACCTTCAGCGTGTCCATCATCATGCGGGTGCAGAACACATGGTCATAGTAATACTTCTGCGGGATCTCGTCGTCGGTCATGGTGAAATATTTGCGCATGGCGGACTTGTATTCCGGCCAGTCGCCGATGCGCCGCCAGAGGGAATACGACAGCTCGTTGTTGGAATGGACCAGCGACTGATAATGCGCCTCGTCCAGCGAGGCGCCTTTTGTGATCATTGTGTCCCCGGTGATCTCGCCCGCGAGCTGCATATCGTAATAATACAGGTTCAGCGGCAGCTTGTACGTGCTCGCGCCGTAGAGCAGCTTCGTTTCGTTGAAGTCATAGTGCTCGCCGGTCTCCGGCACATAGAAGCTGATCTCAAAATTGTCCTCGGTCAGCGCGTGCTCCGCGCGGTAGTCCTCGATCAGCTCATCCAAGGTTTTTCCTGTCACGCCGGGGGCGGTGTATGCCTCCGCTGCCAGCGCGGGCGCAGCCGTCTGCGCAAGACACGCCGCGCAGAGCAGCGCCGCGGCTGCCGCGCGGGCTTTTTTCATTCTCATATCGGCTTCTCCTTCTGCCATTCCGGATAGCTGCATCATACCGCATCGCGCCCGGATTTGCAACCATGCACCAAACGGGCGGGCCCGGCATATGGTAGGGAAGACAGAAAACATTCTTGTCTTTGAAGGAGGGGTTTTATGAATCAACCCTGCAACTATACGACGACCGGCGGCTGCCCGGAGCCGCAGGCGGTCCAGGGCTGCGCGGCCTGCTCCGGCGGCAGCCAGCAGACGTGTCCGCCGCCCTGCCCGCCGCCGTGTCCCGGGCCGGGGCCGTTCCCGCCGTATCCGCCTCCGTTCCCGCCGGTCTGGCCGGGGGAGCGGCCCGTCGCACCGGTCACGGAGGCCGACGTCAGCTGCGGCTGCGGCTGTTCCTGCGCGCCGGGGCTTGTCGCGGCATTGCAGCTGCTGTGCCGCCCGCGCTTCGCGGCGCTGACGGATTACAAGCAGTTTGCGTTCATCACGCGCGATTTCGTGCTCGGCTCGTCTTTGAACTGCCCCGCGACCGTCACAACTCCATACGACAACCTGACCGGGCCTCTGGACGGGGAATTTGTGAAGATCACGCCGGATTCGTGTGAGAATTTAGAGGTTTCCGGGCAGATCTACTATCCCATTCCCCTTTGTACCGGAGGCGAAACGACGCCCTGCTGCGCCGAGGGGCCGTATTTTGACGCGGACTCCGTGCGGCTGTGCAGCCTGACCGCCGTCGCCTTCGGCGTGTCGGAGACGACTGACTTCCCCAGCGCGGAGGCGGCCTACAACGAGCTCGCAAAGCTCTTCTATCAGGCCACCCACGCCGGCTGCGGCCCCATGCCGTCGACGCCTGTCAAGCCGACACCGTGCGACCGCTCGTCGGACGATATCGCCGGACGCGGTACGGTATCCGTGACGGCGGGCCCGCTCGTGATCGGCAACGCCAGTGTGCTCGGCGAGGTCGGAGACGTTCTGATTCTCGCCAACAGCGAAGACCGCCTGTTCTACTTTGTCTGCCGCAGCGCCATCGGGTTCATCGGGTAAAAGACACCCCGCCGCAGTCTAAATGCGGCGGGGCAATTTATTGTTATTCGATTGTGAATTCCGCGTACAGCGTATACTCCGTTCCGTCTGACAGAACGACCGGCTGGGCAAGCCGGTATTCGCCCGGCTCCAGCGCGCCGTAGCGCGATTGCCAGTCATAGTGCAGAACGCAGAACTCGGCCTCCGCCGCGGCATCGTCTGCCTGCGCCTGCGCTCCGAGCGGCGCCTCCGCCAGCGGCTGCCACCAATCGCTTTCCATGCGCTCCAGCCGGTATGTCCCGCGCAGCGTGCATACAAGCCCGTCGTGATTGGTGAGCGAGAAATCTGCCGACGTGCGCGTGGCCGTTTCCGGCCGGACACAGAAGCTGTCTGTCGCCGGAAGCGTCCGGACGGTCGTATCGGCAGACTCTGTGTCCGCGGGGGCCGATTCCATAGCTTCCGCCGGGGCCTCCGCTGCCTCCAGCGTCATTTCCTCCTCTGCAGGCGCTTCCATGGTCACAGCTTCCGCCGGCGGCGCGGCTTTGCTCAGTCCGGACGAGCCTGCCCGGAACATCGGCACGACAAATGCCGCCGCGCCGATCACCAGCGCGCAGCAGGCCGCGAGCGCGGCCCATTTGACCCACACGCGCGGCGCTTTTCTGACCGGCGCATCAGCCCGGGCGATCAGATCGTCGCCGATGTCCCCGATGGCGCGGAACAGCTTTTCACTTTGCTCTTTCATACGATGATCCCCTCTCCGGCCAGATACCGGCGCAGCTTCTCCCGCGTCCGGAACAGGATGGATTTTGCGGTGTTCTCCCGGAGCGCATACCGCGCGGCGATGTCCTGCACGGAATCGACGTACCAGTACCGCCGCAGGAAGATGCTGCACTCGCGCTCCGGAAGCGTCCGCAGAAACCGGTCGATGGCCTCGGCCAGCTCGCGTGCCTCGATCGCCTGCTCCACCCGGCCGGGGGCCGGGACGCACTCGGACAGCTCATCCAGCGCCAGCGGCAGCGATCCGCCGCCGCGCTTTTCCGCGTTCTGCCTGCGGCAGCGGTCGAAGGACAGATTGCGCGTGATTCTGCCGAGGAACGACGATAAAATCGACGGCCGCTGCGGCGGCATGGCGTTCCATGCGTGCAGCCAGGTGTCGCTGACGCATTCCTCGCTGTCCTCACGGTTTTTCAGAATATTATGGGCAATGGAGCGGCAATAGCCGCCGTATTTCGTATCCGTCTCGCTGAGCGCGCGCTCTTCGCGTGCCCAGTACAGATCGATGATCGCGGAATCCTCCATCTGTATGCTCCTTTCTCTGTCTGTAAAGACGCAAACACGCCTCGTTGGTTTCAGGATACAGTATAGCATTGCCAAAAAATTTTTTAAATGGTATACTGAAAAAAATGATGTGCAAAGGAGGCCTCCTATGGAGCTTCGAATCCTGGCCGTCGGCGACGTGGTCGGAGAGGGCGGACTGCATTGCCTGGAACAGCATCTGCGGAGTCTGAAAAAGCTGTACCGCGTCGATTTCTGCGTCGTCAACGGAGAAAATGCCAGCGGGACCGGCTTGACGCCGAAGCAGGCGGACCGGATGCTGGACGCGGGCGCAGACATCCTTACACTCGGGAATCATTCGTTCGATCGGCGCGAGATCTGCGCGTATCTGGACGACTGCCCCTATATCCTGCGGCCCGAAAATCTGCTGCCGCGTCTGCCGGGGCGCGGCTTCGGCGTGTTTGAGACGAAGATCGGGCCGGTCGGCGTCGTGAATCTGCTGGGCCGGTGCAATCTCGATTTCCGGCCGGACAACCCCTTCCGCGTGATCGATAAGGTCCTGAAGGAGCTGGACGGACTTCCGGTGCTTCTGGATTTCCACGCCGAGGCGACGAGCGAAAAGCTCGCCATGGCCTATTATCTCGACGGCAAAATTTCCGCCCAATGGGGCACGCACACGCATGTGCAGACCGCGGACGAGCAGATCCTGCCGAAGGGCACCGGCTATCTGACCGACCTCGGCATGACCGGCCCCGTGCATTCGGTCATCGGCGTGAAGCCGGAGCAGTCCATCGCGAATTTCCGCGGCGAGCTCACCTCGCGCTATGAGGTCGCGCCGGGGCCGTGCATGCTCGCGGGCGCGGTCTTTACGATCGACGCGGCGACCCGCCGCTGTACGGGCGCGGAAAGGGTGATGCTCCGTGATTAAATTCCTGCATGCCGCCGATGTGCATCTGGACGCGCCGTTCGCCGCGCTCAGTCCCGAACAGGCCGCCGCGCGGCGGCAGGAGCAGCGCGCGCTTCTGACAGAGCTTGCCGAGGCTGCCAACGCGCACGGCTGCGACGTCGTGCTGCTGGCGGGCGATCTGTTTGACAGCGCGGGCGCGTCGGACGAGACGCTGCTGGCGCTCCGGCGGGCGTTGGCCTCCATCCGCGCGCCGGTCTTCATCAGCCCCGGCAACCACGACTGTCTGCTGCCCGGCTGCGCGTATCTGACGGAGGACTGGCCGGAAAACGTGCATATTTTCAAAACAGACAGCATCGAGGCGGTCGAACTGCCGGAAAAGAACCTGCGCGTCTACGGCGCAGGCTTTACCGCGCGCTTCGAAAAGCCGCTGCTGGAGGGCTTTCACGCAAAGGCGGACGGCATGACGAATCTTATGGTCGTCCACGGGAATCCGACGCAGGCGGCCTCGCCCTACAACCCCATCACGCCTGAGCAGCTCGAGGCCTCCGGCCTTGCCTATCTCGCGCTCGGCCATATCCATCAGAAGAGCGGGCTGCTGCGGCGCGGGAACACGTTTTACGCCTGGCCCGGCTGCGCGATGGGGCGCGGCTTTGACGAGCTCGGGCAGAAGGGCGCGTATCTCGGTGAGATCTCCGATTCCGGCGTCCGGCTGGACTTCCTGCCGCTGCACGGCAGGAAATACGAGATCCTCCGCGTGGACGCGGGGGACGACGCGCTGGCCGCCGTGACGGCGGCGCTGCCGGACGGTACGCAGAACGACATTTACCGCGTGATCCTGACCGGCGAGGCGGAGCCGGCCGAAACGGCAGCGCTGCAGGCGGCGCTGGCCCCGCGCTTTTACGCATTGACCGTCCGCGACGAGACGCGGCCCCGCCGCGCGCTCTGGGCGGGCGCGGAGGAGGACACGCTGCGCGGCCTGTTTCTGCAGGCGCTCAAGGCGCAGTACGACGCGGCTGAGGACGAAGAGGCCAAACGCGTGATCGCGCTGGCCGCGCGCTGCGGCTGCGACGCCATGGACGGAAGGGAGGCGGCGGAATGAGGCTTCTGCGCATGACCGCGACGTTCGGCAGGCTCGAGCAGGAAACGCTGACGCTCACGGAGGGCCTGAACATCCTGCAGATGCCGAATGAGGCCGGAAAGAGCACCTGGGCGGAATTTCTGCTCGCGATGCTCTACGGCGTCGATACCGCCGAGCGCGAACGGGCGGGCGTCCCGCCCGTCAAGACAAAATACCAGCCGTGGAGCGGCAGAGCGATGGAGGGCATGCTCGAGCTCGAGCACGCCGGACGGCGCATCACGATCACGCGCACCTCGACGGCCCGCGCGCCGCTCGGCGTGTTTTCCGCCGTCTATACCGATTCCGGCCTGCCGGTCGAGGGCATGACGGGGGCGAACTGCGCAGAGCTGCTTCTGGGTGTCCCGAAGAGCGTATACCAGCGCAGCGCGTTTGTCCGGCAGTCCGGGCTCGGCCTGACGCCGGACGATGCGCTGGAAGCGCGGCTGTCCGCCCTTGTCACGACCGGGGACGAATCCGTCAGCTTTGCCGCAGCCGACAAGCGGCTGCTTGCCTGGCAGAACCGCGTCCGGCACAACAAGACCGGCCTCATCCCCGAAGCCGAGCGGGAGCTTGCCGCTGCAGACGGCGCGCTGGCCGCGCTGGCGGGCGAGCGTGAAAAAAATCTGGCCCTGCGCGCGCAGTTGCAGTCGCTGCGGGCGCAGCAGTCCGCCTGCGAGGAAGATCTTCGCGCGCTGCACGCAGCGGAGGCGCAGAAGAAAAAAGCGCAGCTCTATGACGCGAAGCGCGCTGCCATGCAGGCGGCGAACCGGGAAAACGCCGCTGCCGCCGTGTGCGCGCGGCTCCCGCGCGAGGATGCGCTCGCCGCGCTTTCGCAGGAGGCAGCCGCGCTGCTTTCTCTGCCGGAGATAGAGTCCGCCGCAGCCGAGCCGGAACGCCCCGCCTGCCCGCAGGCGTTTTCCGGAGTGGACGAAGCGCGGCTTCTCGACAAGGCACAGCGCGACATGCGCGAGTTTGACCGGCTGACGGCGAAAAAGCACCGGCCATCTGTGCCGTTCTGGGTGCTTGCGGCGCTTTTCGCCGGGCTTGGCGCGGCAGGCTGGTTCGTCCGGCACGAGCCGCTCATCCCCGCCGCGTTCGCGCTGGCGGCGCTGGCCTACGCTGTGATCGCGCTCGTAAACGCGGCGCATGACCGGCGGCGCGAGGCGGAGCTTTCCGAGGCGCAGGCGCTGCTGACGCTCTATGAAAACCACAGCCGCGACGAATTCTACGCCTATGCCGTTCAGTACCGTGACGCGCTGCGCGCATGGCAGACAGCCTGCGAGACTGCGTCGGCGCAGAACGCGGCCCGCGACGCCGAGAGCCGTCTGCGCGCCGAGCGCACGGCGGCGCTGCTCGGCAGCGTCCGCATGTTCGCGGAGGCCGGAACGGTGCAGGAGGCGCAGACCGCGATCGCCTCCGCGCTGGCCGCTTACCGCGCCTGGCACGACGCGCGGCAGACCGCGCAGCAGGCCAGAACGCGCTATGACGCGCTTGCGCAGGCGCTCGGCGAGATCCCGGAGCTGCCCGCGCCCGCGCGCGACGTTTCCGGCCTGACGATCGAGCGGGCGGAGGCCGCGCTTGCGCGGACGCAGGCGCTTGCTGCCTCCGTGCAGTCCCAGCTCGACCAGAGCCGGGGACGGCTGGAGCAGCTCGGCTCCGAGGCAGAGCTGACGGCAAAAAAACAGGCGCTCCTGCAGAAGCTCGATACGCTGAACGAGCGCCGGGAGGCGCTCGCGCTGGCCCGGCAGACGCTTGCACAGGCCAACGCGGCGCTGGCCGAGCGCTTTTCCCCGCGGCTGGTGCGCGAGGCGTCGGGGATCTTCTCCGAGCTGACCGGCGGGCGCTATGCCCGCGTGCAGGTCAGCCGTCAGATGGAGCTGGAGGCCGCGCAGCCGGACGCGGCCATGCGACGCGCGCTCCTGCTGAGCGGCGGCACGGCGGACGAGCTGTATCTGTCCGTCCGGCTGGCCGTCTGCCGTCTGCTGCTGCCGGAGGACGCGCCCATCGTGCTCGACGACGCGTTCGCCATGTTTGACGACGAACGGCTGCGTCTGGCTCTGCGCCTTCTGCGGCGTGAGGCGGCGAACCGGCAGATCCTCCTGTTCACCTGCCAGAGCCGGGAGAAGCAGTGCCTGTCCGCGGACGGCTGAGGAAGCGCTGCCGGTCTGCCTGCAGGGGCGGAGCCTCTGCCCGCTCGCAGACAGCAGCGCTTTGATTGGAAAGGGCCGGCGAATTCGAAACATGGAAAGGGCCGGCAGAGTCGCCGGCCCCTACAGAGACGGCTGCTGCGCTTCACTGCCGTATGAAAAGCGGGCTTTTTGAATTGCATGAACCCCGCAGTCCGGAACATCCGGGCTGCGGGGTTTGAAGGTCTGTTCAGTTTGCGCGGCCGCGTTTGGAGAGGTGGATCGCCATGCCGATGACGAAGCCGCTCACAGCGGGCAGCAGCCAGCCGAGATTCAGATCGAACAGCGGCAGATACTGTTTGGCCAGTCCGACCGGAATGTCGAGCCGCAGGGCCGTCTGCACGCCTGCGGGCAGCGTCTTCATGAAATCGAAGATCGCTGCGGCCCAGGTGAAGATCATGACGGAAACGTAGACAGCGCGGTCATGCCGGAAGAGCTTGCCTGCAAACGCCAGAATGATGAGCGCGATGGCGGGCGGATAGATGAGCATGAGCACGGGGATGGAATACTCAATGATGGCGCTCAGGCCCACGTTGGAGACGGCGAAGGAGAACAGCGTGAACAAAATCGCCCAGACCTTGTAGGAAATTTTGCCGTGCGTCATCTTGACGAACGTCTCCGAGCAGGAGGTCACGAGGCCGATGGAGGTCTTGAGGCAGGCGAAGGTGATGGTGACG
The DNA here is from genome assembly GCA_934646185.1 of uncultured Oscillospiraceae bacterium. Taxonomy (GTDB): domain Bacteria; phylum Bacillota; class Clostridia; order Oscillospirales; family Oscillospiraceae; genus CAG-170. Next base: position 133,165 of record CAKUEH010000004.1, read on the forward strand.
GCGAGAATGATCTGGCCGACGCCGCCGAAATAATGGCCCGCGATCTGCGTCAGGGCGATGCCGCCGTTGTCGGAGATCTCGAACAGGCCGCGCGACTGCGTACCCATGAGGATCGTGACGACGTAAATGACCGCCATCAGAATACCGGTCAGCACGCCGGAGCCCAGCACGTCGACCGCGACCGCGTCATCGTTGTCAACGCCCATGCGGCGGATGACGTCGATGACCACGATGCCGAACGCGAGACCCGCGATGGCGTCCATGGTGCCGTAGCCCTCAATGAACGAGGAGAAGAACGCGCTCGTGCCGGTGGCATAGGGCTCGGTCGGCGCGACATCCGAGATGGCTGCGCCGGGCTTCAGCAGCGCGGCGATCACCAGAACGGCCAGAAACAGCAGGAAAACAGGGTTGATGATCTTGCCGATCCAGACCGTGATCTTGCCCGGACGCAGCGAGAAGAACAGCACGAACGCGAAGAAGACAGCCGAGAACAGCAGCAGCGCCAGCGGCTGCGCCGCTTCCGACACCATCGGCGAAACGCCGGTCGTAAACGAGACGGTCGCGCATCTGGGGATGGCGAACAGCGGGCCGATCGTCAGATAGAGCAGGCACGTGAAGAAAATGCCGTAGCCCTTGCCGACCTTGCCGGAGAGCGTCTGCAATCCGTCGGAGTGCGTCACGCCGATGGCGGCGACGCCGAAGATGGGAATGCCGACGGCGGTGATGATAAAGCCGATGATGGCCGGGATCACATTGCTGCCCGCCATCTGACCGAGGTGGACGGGGAAGATGAGGTTGCCGGCGCCGAAGAACATGCCGAACAGGGTCGTCGCGACCAGAATGCGCTGCTTGCGCGTCAGTTTTTTTGTCGTCATGGAAGGTTTCTCCTTAAGTTTATGAACTGATTGTAAACGCCGGACTTGCAAAAAGGAAGCGCGTGATTATAATAGTTATATGACGATTTGTAATACCCATCTCATATCCACCCGGAAAGGAACAGGGCATGGACAGCAAAAAGCTCGAAATTTTAATGACTGCCGTCGATCTCGGCAGCTTTTCCAAGGCGGCGGAGGTCGTCGGCTATACGCAGTCGGGGCTGACGCATCTGGTCGACAGTCTGGAGCGGGAGATCGGCCTGACGCTCGTGCAGCGCGGCCACAGCGGGGTCTCGCTGACGAGGGACGGCGAGGCGCTCATGCCTGCGATCCGCGAATTTCTGCGCGCGAACGCGCGGCTCGAGAATCAGATCTCCGCGATCACGGAAAAATCGGCGCAGACCATCCGCGTCGCGGCCTACGCCAGCATCGCCATGCGCTGGATGCCGGAGATCCTCTACCGGTTCCGGCGCGTCTGCCCGCATATCGACGTGGATCTGCGGACAGTCGACCATGAGCTCGAGCCGTTTGAGCTGCTCGAGGCATGGCGCACGGATGTGATCTTCGCCGCGCGGCAGAGCGGCTTCGCCTGCGACTGGACGCCGCTGCACAACGACGCGATGTACGCCATCCTGCCGGCGGATTACCCCACGGACGGGCGCGAGACGTTCCCAATCACGGAATACGAGGGGCGGGACTTTCTGATGCCCTACGGCCGGTTTGACATCGACGTGGGCGCGGCGTTCCGGCAATACGGCGTCCGGCCCGTCATCCGTCCCTGCCATGTCGACGACGAGACGGTCATCCGCATGGTCGGCAAGGGGCTCGGGATCTCGATGATGGCGGAGATGATGATCCGCGGCAAGCTGAGCGGGGTAAAGACGCTCCCGGTCAGCCCCGGCGTCAGCCGGGAGCTCGGCATGGGCCTGCGGCCGGGCGGAGAGCAGCCGGAGGGCATCGCCCGGCTGCGCGAATGCGTCCTGGACTTTATCGGCGAGCTGCAGCGGCCCGCCGGATAGAAACGAACGGCCCCGGCAATGCATCTGCATTGCCGGGGCCGTTTTGCATGGGGATCAGTATGCAATGCCCCAGTAGATCATCTTTTTGGCGGGCTTGCCGCAGATCGGGCAGGTATCGCCGAGATGCTCCTGCTTGAGCGGCATGCAGCGGGAGGACATGCCTCCCTCATCCTTCATCTTCAGCTCGCATTCGAGCTCACCGCACCACATCGTCTTGATGAAGCCGCCGTGCTCGGCCTGCAGCTGCTTGGCCTCCTCGAGCGAGTGCGCTTCGTAGATATGCTCGTCGAGGTTCTTCTTCGCCTTTTCGAACATGCCCTTCTGGACGAGCTCGAGCTGCTCGGAAACCGCTGTTTCAAGGTTTTCCAGCGCGACGACCGTCTTCTCGCCGTCGTTGCGGCGGACGAGGACGCACTGTCCGGCCTCGATATCGCGCGGGCCGATCTCGACGCGCACGGGCACGCCCTTCATCTCATACTGCGCGCACTTCCAGCCCATGGAGTTATCCGAATCATCGAGCTTTACGCGAAGACCGGCCTTGACCAGACGATCCTTCAGCTCCGAGGCCTTTTCCAGAACGCCCGGCTTGTGCATGGCGACGGGCAGGACGATGACCTGCACGGGCGCGATCTTCGGCGGCAGAACGAGACCGTTGTTATCACCGTGGGCCATGATGACCGCGCCGATCATGCGCGTGGTGGAGCCCCAGGAGGTCTGGAACGGATACTGGAGCTTGTTGTCGCGGCCGGTGAAGGTCACGTTGTAGGCTCTGGAGAATTTGTCGCCGAAGTAATGGCTCGTCGCGCCCTGCAGCGCCTTGTGGTCCTTCATCAGGCACTCGACGGTATACGTCGCCTCCGCGCCCGCGAATTTTTCCTTTTCGGTCTTCTGGCCGGGTACGACGGGGATGGCGAGCACGTTTTCGAAGAAATCGGCGTAGCACTTGAGCTGCTGCTCGGTCTCGTGGATGGCCTCCTCGGCGGTCTCGTGGATGGTGTGGCCCTCCTGCCACCAGAACTCTCTCGAGCGCAGGAACGGGCGGGTCGTCTTCTCCCAGCGGATGACGGAGCACCACTGGTTATAGAGCATCGGCAGCTCGCGGTAGGTCTGCAGCACGCGCGACCAGTGATCGCAGAACATCGTCTCGGACGTCGGGCGGAAGGCCAGACGCTCTTCGAGCTTTTCGCTGCCGCCCATCGTGACCCAGGCGACCTCGGGCGCGAAGCCGTTTACAAGCTCGCCTTCCTTTTTGAGCAGGCTCTCGGGGATCAGGACGGGCATCGCGACGTTTTCATGGCCGGTCTTTTTGAATTCGCCGTCCATGATGCGCTGGATGTTTTCCCAGATCGCGTAGCCGTAGGGCCGCAGGATCGTGAAGCCCTTGACGGACGCATACTCGACCAGCTCCGCCTTGCGGCAGATATCGGTGTACCACTGGGCAAAATCGACCTCCATATCGGTGATCTGCTCGACTTTCTTTTCTTTCGCCATATCGTTTCATCCTTTCGGAAATACTTTTTCAGTCAATGGATTTATTTTATCACACTTGTCAAGCGTCTGTACATAAGATGAGATACCTGAACGCAGGCAATATTGGAGGTTCGTATGCCATGATCTATTGTATCCCGCTTGACACGGCGACGGAGGAGTTTTACGCGTCCGTCGCCCGCGCGGCCGGTCTGCCGATGGAGCAGGTGCTGCGCGACGCGCTCTTTAAGCTCGCAGGCGAGCTGTCGCTCGAAGCGCTGGCCCGGCGGAGCCGGAACCAGACGGGCCGCGGCGGCGCTGAATAAAGTACGCGGCCGCCCCGAAATAAGGTTGTAATTTGACGCGTTCTCTGGTATCATGTGGTGAAACGAAAATACCGGAGGCAGATTCTCATGAAATCCATTCGTGATCTTTATAAAGTCGGCAAGGGCCCGTCCAGCTCCCACACCATGGGGCCGGAGCGCGCGGCCCGCATCTTTAAGCAGGAAAACCCCGACGCGGAGCGCTATGAGGTCACGCTGTACGGCTCTCTGGCCCTGACCGGCGTCGGCCACGGAACAGACCGGGTGCTCGGCGAGGTGCTCGCGCCCACCCCGACGGAGATCATCTTCTCGCAGAAGGATCCCGGCGACCTGCGCCACCCGAACACGCTCGATTTTGCCGCCTACAAGGGCGAGGAAAAAACCGCGTCCATGCGCGTGGAGTCCATCGGCGGCGGCGATATCGTCATCGAGGGCCGCGAGGCGGCGGAGCCGGATGATGTCTATCCGGAAAATTCCTTTGCCGAGATCGCGCAGTACTGCCGCTGGCGGTATATCTCGCTGCGCGAATACGTCGAGCTGAACGAGGGGCCGGAGATCTGGGACTTCCTGCAGACCATCTGGCGCACCATGCGCGCCGAGGTCGAGGAAGGACTGGAGGCGACCGGCATTCTGCCGGGCGGCCTGAACGTGCAGCGCAAGGCGCGCTATCTCTACGAGCGGCAGCACGCGCAGGAGATCCCGCAGGTGCGCGAGCTGCAGCTGGTGTGCGCCTACGCCTTTGCCGCCGCCGAGCAGAACGCCGCCAACGGCACCATCGTCACCGCGCCGACCTGCGGCAGCTGCGGCGTCGTCCCCGCCGTTCTCATGTACTTACAGGGCAAATACCACTATTCCGACCTGCGCATGGCCCACGCGCTGGGCGTGGCGGGCATCATCGGCAACCTGATCCGCCGCAATGCGTCCATCTCTGGCGCGGAATGCGGCTGTCAGGCGGAGATCGGCTCGGCCTGCTCCATGGCGGCTGCCGCGATGTGCGAGCTGATGGAATTCCCCATCGAGCAGATCGAATATGCCGCCGAGATCGCCATGGAGCACCATCTGGGCCTGACGTGCGACCCCATCTGCGGCCTTGTGCAGATCCCCTGCATCGAGCGCAACGCCGTCGCCGCCAAGCGCGCCATCGACTCGGCAAATCTGGCCCACATGCTGGTCGGCACGAGAACGATCTCGTTCGACATGGTCGTGCGCACGATGTACGAGACCGGCATCAGCATGAACCGCGCCTTCCGCGAAACGAGCGAAGGCGGCCTCGCCAAGCTCTACAGCCGCCGCGCCGGTCAGACGCTGGGGAAATAAAAATCGAATGCAGTTGGTAGGGGCTGGGCTCTGCTCCGCCCGGCAGATTGTACCGTTTTCACGGAAATCTCCGGCGAATTCGTAACTTCTCAGCAGGCGGACAGAGTCGTCCTCCCCTGCGGAGCTGTGATTTTTACGGCATTACGTTGAAAACGAACAGACTTCGTACGCGCCCGGGCTTCCCCGGGCGCGTAATTTACAGTAGCTTTTTTGCTCCGTTTCGAATATAATAGGGGCAAGACGCAGAACCGGAAAGGAGGATCATGGCTCATCGCCATCACAAGCGCCATGTGCCTGCCGGAGGCCCGGCAGGATAACGAGGAGGAACGCGATCGAAGATTCGGCGGATGCGTTCCCGCGCGTGCTCTGTGCGCGTGACAAAGTCAGAAATATGCGGGCGACCGCAAAACAAAGGGGCTTTGAACAGAGGATCAGGCAAATCTCTGCGCGTTTGTCCTGTAACCGATTTTACAGGAGGAACAATTTCATATGTGTGGTATCGTAGGATACGCAGGAACCCAACAGGCTGCCCCCATTCTGCTGGAGGGTCTGTCGCGCCTGGAATACCGGGGGTATGACTCCGCTGGCATCTGTGTGGAGCAAAACGGCGCGCTGCGGGTCGAAAAGGCCAAGGGCCGTCTCCAGAATCTGATCGCGAAGACGGAAGACGGAGCGCTTCTGCCCGGCACGCTCGGCATCGGCCATACCCGCTGGGCGACCCACGGCGAGCCGAACGACACGAATTCCCACCCGCAGGTCTCCCAGAACGGGAAAATCGCCGTCGTACATAACGGCATCATCGAAAACTATCTCGAGATTCGCGAATTTCTGCAGAAGAAGGGCGTCAAATTCGTCTCGCAGACCGACACGGAGGTCGTCGCGCAGCTGATGGAATACTGCATGGGCCTGCCGGAGGTCGAGACGGTCTCGGACGCACTGTACATGGTCCTGCACCGGATCGAGGGCGCGTATGCCCTCGGCATCCTCTGCTCGGACGATCCCGACCATGTCTATGCCGCGCGCAAGGACGCGCCGCTGCTCATCGGCTTCGGCGAGGGCGAGAATTTCATCGCCTCCGACGTGACGGCGCTCGTCAAGCACACGCGCGACGTCGTGTACATGGACGACGGCGAGGTCGCCATTCTGGGCCGGGAAGGCGTGCAGGTCTATAACGCGATGGAGCTGCCCATCGAAAAAGAGCACCATCACATCGACTGGGAGATCTCCGCCGCGGAAAAGGGCGGCTACGAGCACTTCATGCTCAAGGAGATCATGGAGGAGCCCGAGGCCCTGCGCCGGGCAATTTTACCCCGCATCAAAGACGGCACCGTCGTCTTTGACGGATTGACGCTCGACAGTAGCCGCTACGACTGCATCAAGATCATCGCCTGCGGGTCTTCCTATCACGTGGGCATGGTCGGCAAGTATAATCTCGAAAAGCTGACGCGCATGCCGGTCGAGGTCATTCTGGCCTCCGAATTCCGCTACTGCAGTCCGATCGTAAACGAGCGGACGCTCGCCGTCGTCATCAGCCAGTCCGGCGAGACGCTCGACACCATGGCCGCGCTGCGCGAGGCAAAGAGCCTCGGCGCGAGGATCCTGTCCATCGTCAACGTCGTTGGCAGCTCCATCGCGCGCGAATCGGACGACGTGCTCTATACCTGGGCCGGGCCGGAGATCGCCGTCGCGACGACCAAGGCGTATTCCACGCAGATGGCCGTTCTGAATCTTCTGGCCGTCTATCTTGCCGCGCAGCGCAGAACGATCAGCGCCGAAGAGGCGGGGCGTCTGACCGCGGCCATCGCCGCGCTGCCCGCGCAGGTCGAGCAGATTCTGTCCAGCCGCGAGCAGATCCAGTATTACGCCTCGCAGTATTTTAACCACGATTCCGTGTTCTTCATCGGCCGGAATCTGGACTACGCGCTCGGCATGGAGGGCTCTTTGAAGCTCAAGGAGATCTCCTATATCCACTCCGAGGCCTACGCCTCGGGAGAGCTCAAGCACGGGACGATCTCGCTCATCGAGCCCGGCACGCTCGTCATCGCGCTGGGGACCTATGGCCCGCTGTTTGACAAGGCCATGAGCAACGTCATCGAGGTCAAGGCAAGAGGCGCGAGCGTCCTCGCGCTCACGACGGAAAACCGCCGGGAAGACCTCTCCAGCCGCGTCGACGGCATCCTGACCATTCCGGAGACGGAGCTGCCGCTGCTGCCGCTGCTGGGCGTCGTGCCGCTGCAGCTGTTCGCGTACTATGTCGCGCTGCAGCGCGGCTGCGACATCGATAAGCCCCGCAACCTCGCAAAGAGCGTCACCGTCGAATAACAGCAGCCCCGCCGGAGCCTCCGGCGGGGCTGCTTTTTCGTGTCAGCCGAGCTTGCGCCAGGCGTTCATGACGGTGATAACGGCCTGCTCGCGCGTGATCTGCCGACGGGGCGCGAAGGAGCCGTCGGCGTGGCCGTTCATGAGGCCGAGGGCCGTCGCGAACGAAACGCCGTCCTTCGCGTAACCGCTGATCTGCGCGGCGTCGGTGAAGCTCTGGCCGCTTCCGGCGGTCTGCACGTCAAACAGCGCGGCCAGGCGCTTGAGCATGATGGCCGCGTCCTGCCGGGCGATGGCCGCGTCGGGGCGGAACGTGCCTTCCGGATAGCCGGTCACGACACCGGCCGCCGCGATCAGGCGGATATCCGCGTCGTCGGTGTCCGAGAACGAGACGGAGGCCGGGTCGATGCCGCGGCTCTTGCAGAAATCCGCCGCGCTCGAGCCGCTTCTGGCCGCGAGATAGCCGGAGAGCAGACGGCAGAAATCGCCGCGCGTGATGGACGCCTGATAGGCGCTCTGCAAAGACTGCGGCAGAATGCCGAGCTGCGCGGCCTGCTCCACATCGGCCTGCGCCCAGGACGAGACGCCGCCTCCGGCGGGCTGCGCGGCGGGCACCGGATCGTCCGCGCTGTCCAGAACGGCCAGGATGCTCGCCATCTCGCGGCCCGCGGGGTAGAGCGTTTTCCCGTTCGCGTACAGCATGGAGGACGCGCCGCCGTCGAGCGTCATGGCGTCCTGCACGCCCATCTGCACAAGGCTCTGCGCAATGGCGCGGTAGGAGCTCGTGACCGTCGCCAGCATCAGCCGCCCGTCGGCGGTGATAGCCGCGAAGGAGCGCACGCTCACGCTGTCGGGCTCCTGATCGGCGGCGGTGACGCTGGGGTTGTTGTCAACGGCGCTCACGCCGTTTTCCACGATCATGCCGGTGCCGCCGATGATGTTTTTCATGCTCTCCATATCCCGGTCGCCGTCGGTCACGCAGAAGCCGTATGCCGCGTGGCTGCCCACGCGCGCGGAGCCTCTGGCATAGCAGCCGCTGTTGAGCACCATCGCGACCGTGCCGGCCGGCGTGCGGAAGTCCGCGCAGCCGCTCTGGACCGACTCGACCTTCCCGTCACGGACGATCACGATCTCGGAGCTCTCCGGGATATCCACGCCCAGCGCCATCTCATCCGTCAGGATATAGCAGGCCTGCGGGTCGCTGTTCGAGGTGTTGACGCACCACGCGACGAGCTTCTGCCCGCCGAGCGTCATGGTGCCCTTGATCGTCGCGCGGGCGATCTTCATCGAGCCGTCCGCCGCGATGCCGAGCGCGACGGTCGCGCCGCTGTTGAGCATTTTGCCGTCCGTGACGATCGCGCCGTAGATGCGCGGATAATTGTTTTCCATCACGCTCAGGGGCTTGTTCCGGTCGTACCAGCAGTTGTAGAAGTTGCCGTTGACGGCGGCGACGATCCGCTTGCCCTCTCCGGCGATGACGGCCTCCGCCTTTGCGGTCGTGCCGAGCTGACCGTTGGCGATGACGGCGCGGATCTCCGCGTTCTCGCCCGGCGTCACGTAGACGACCTGCGCCGACGCGCCGCCGATGGTCTCCGTCGCGGTCGTGACGTCTGCGGCCAGCGCCGCCGTGCCCAGCAGCAGGACGAGCGCCAGCAGCAGCGCCGCCTTTCGGATCATTTTCATACTTTCTTCCTCCGTTTTCCTTGGCTTCTTATTTTTAGCAGGCATTCCGCGAACAAAAACAGCCGGCAGAAGCAACTCTGCCGGCTGTTTGACGCGCGGTGCTTGCTGAAGGACAGATGCGATGCAGCAGATCGGTATGCGGTTGTCAGAATGTCGCGACGTTCTGTTCGGCAGGCTCGGCAGGCTGCACGTTCACAGCTGTCAGGATGGGGCCGACGCCCTTGTAGAGCGTATGGTATTTGACCTCGACCGTGGCCGTCACCCAGACCCAGCTTCTGGCCGCCAGGCCCGAAGCCGCCGCGAATCTGCACGGCAGGCCCATGAACGTGATATCCGCTTCGCAGCACGTCATGACGAACCGGCCGGGGGCGAACATGCCCTCCTTTTCCCGGCGCAGACGCGCGACCTGGCCCTTGAATTTGACGGTCTTGCCCGCGTACTTCTTGGGCTCTTCGGTGATATCGCGGTAGAACAGAGCGTAATCCTCGTCCTTGATCTCGATCACCGGCGCGTTCAGGTCGAACGGCAGCGGATCTTCGATGTCGTCATAGTGCGTCGAGCCGTCGGTGTATTCGTACAGAATGTCGATCTTCCGGTTCACGGCCCGGGCGATCTTGTGATACGGCATCACGTCCGTGCCGGGGGCCATGCGGTTTAAGACCAGCATTTCCGCGCCCGCCAGCTTGTCCACGACGAGCTGGCGCATGTTGGCGTTGTAGCTGAGGAAGGTCGAGGCGTCGGCAAACATGACCTCCTGCGCGATCTTCCAGTGGTCGGGCGTCTTGAGATAGAAATCCGCCGCCAGATGCATGCCGTTGAGCTCGACGACCACGCGCTCGGCCCGGTATTTTTTCTGCAGATCGGTCAGCATCTCCGGGCTGAGGTCTTCATAGTCCAGAACCTGCTCGTAGACCTCCTTGTGGGGGTAGGTCGAGACGTCGTATTCCTCCTCGCCCTCCTCGAACACCAGCAGAAGCGTCCGCTCGCCGGTGTTGAAGCGCTCGTCCTCGAGCGTTTCCTGAATGAATTTCGTCTTGCCGGACTCCAGAAAGCCGGTAAAGACGTACATGGGGATATCAGGCATAGCCATAGAGAAAACTCCTTACTGCTTTTCCACGCCGAAGAGCTTCGCGACAGCTTCCTCGTTCAGCTTCGAACCGATCACGCAGATGCGGCCCGTGACCATCGCGCCGCCGTCGCGGATATCCGGCTCGCCGGGGACATAGTCGAAGTGGATCCACTTCTCGCCCTCGGCGTTGGACACATAGCCCTTCGCGCGCAGGACGATGCCGTAGGCATCCGCATCCTCGAGCGCTTTCAGGATGCCCTCGATCTCGGCCTTTGTGAATTTCTTGTGCGTTTCCTCGCCCCAGCTGATGAAGACCTCGTCGGCGTCATGGCCGTGGTGATGGTGGTGATGATGATGGTGCTCGTGCTCGTCCTCATCCTCGTCGTCATGATGATGGTGGCAGGCGCAGTCCGGGTCGTCACATTCCTCATCGTCATCATGGTGATGGTGATGATGCTCGTGCTCATCCTCATCGTCATCGTCGTCATGATGGTGGTGATGGTGGTGCTCGTGTTCATCCTCATCGTCGTCATCGTCGTGGTGATGGTGGTGGCAGGCACAGTCGGGATCGTCGCACTCGTCGTCATCGTCATGGTCATGATGATGGTGATGGGCCTCTTCCTCCAGCTTTGCCAGCTCGACGGCGATGGTGCTGCGCTGCTCCATGGCCTCCATCAGCTGCTCGCCGGTGAGCTCCGGCCACGGGGTCGTGACGATCACGGCGTCCTTGTTGTGCTCGCGGATCATATTGACGCACTGGTCGAGCTTTTCCTCCTTCATGCCGTCGGTGCGGCTGAGGATGATGGTGTTGGCCGTCTCGATCTGGTTGTTATAGAACTCGCCGAAGTTTTTCATATACATCCTGCACTTCGTCGCGTCCGCCACGGTCACGAAATTGCCGAGCTGCACGTCGTCGGATGTGACCTTGCGCACGGCGCCGATGACGTCGGACAGCTTGCCGACGCCGGACGGCTCGATGAGGATGCGGTCCGGCGCATACTCCGCGATGACCTTTTTGAGCGCGCGGCCGAAATCGCCCACCAGCGAGCAGCAGATGCAGCCGGAGTTCATCTCCGTGATCTGGATGCCCGCCTCCTGCAGAAAGCCGCCGTCGATGCCGATCTCGCCGAATTCGTTCTCGATGAGGACGAGCTTCTGGCCGTGATAGGCTTCCCTGATCATCTTCTTGATGAGCGTCGTCTTGCCGGCGCCGAGGAAACCGGAATAAATATCAATTTTTGTCATACAGGAACACCTTCCAGTTGCATTTTTTATTTAAATAATATAGCACGTTCCGGATGGAACATCAAGGTTTCCGCCTAAAATATTCATGGCTTTCTCCAAAAGGAATTGACAAACCCGATTTGATATGATAAGATAACTCACGGCTTTGGAGGCCGGCATTCGGAGAGATGTCCGAGCGGTTTAAGGAGCTGGTCTTGAAAACCAGTGACACAGCAATGTGCCGTGGGTTCGAATCCCACTCTCTCCGCCATTTTCTTTCCTTTATATCGGCTGAACCGACCTGCGGAAGTACCCAAGTGGCCGAAGGGGCTCCCCTGCTAAGGGAGTAGGCGTCTAAAAAGCGCGCGAGAGTTCAAATCTCTCCTTCCGCGCCAGAAAAACCTTGAAAACATCTGTTTTCAAGGTTTTTCTTATCCTTCTTGATATGCGGGACATACGAAGGGCTGCCGCTTGCGCGGCAGCCCGGTTTTTTATCAGTCGCCCATCAGCAGGTCCATGACGTACATTTCGAGCTTTTCGAAATTCTGCTCCTTGACGCAGGCGGCCTGGAATTCGTAGTCGAATCTCTTGACCTTGTCCAGCAGCTTCTCGAAGATCTTCTTGGAGTTGATGAGATGGCGGTAGCAGTCCTCGTCGGGCTGGGTGCGCATGGCCTTGACGTCGAGACCGACGCACTCGAAGTTGCCGCGGTCGCCGAAGTTGTTTTCGTACAGGACCTTGACCTGGTTGAACGCATTGCGCAGGTTGTCGACGCCGAACGCCTTGTCCTGGTCATAGCGGCAGCCGTTCTGGTCGTTCAGATGCACGCCCCACAGCTTGTTCAGAGCCAGCGCGAAGCCCATGTCGTTCGCGGGATCGAGACCGGCGAGGATGGAGTGCGCGGATTCGATGCACAGGCCGACGCGGCTCGGATCGACGGTGTACGCGCCGACAGCCAGCGCGTGGCCGGCAGTGCCGCAGATGGAGCGGTCGATGGGCTCATTGGGCTTCGGCTCGACAAGGATGAGCGCGTCGTCGCGGTAGGTCAGGATGTCGTTGAACGCATCGCGCAGCTGGAGGGTCATTTCGACGGGGTTCTTGCCCTCGGCGCAGAGTGTGCCCTCGCGGGCCAGCCACAGCTGGATCTTCCTGGTGCCGAGCGCCTTTGCGATGTCGCAGGAGCGGCGGGCGCGCCACTGGGCAAACTCGCGGTCTTCCTTCTTCGAGGCGGTGAAGCCGCCGTCGTTCGTGCGCTTGTCGAACCACAGACGCGGCGCGACAAACTCTGCGAACAGGCCGTACTTGTCGAGCATCGCCTTGACGTCCTTTGCGTAGTCGATGATCTGCTTTTCGGTCATGTTGTTCATGTCGGGAACGGCGTCGTCGTCATGGAACTGCATGCCGGCCAGGCCGATCTCGGCGTACTTCTTCATTTTCTCTTCCAGCGGAATGCTCTTGCGGTGGCCGGGGCCAAAGGTCTCGTTGCCCTCGTGGACGTTCCACGGGCCTGCGGTAAATCTGAATGTTGCCATGTTTGCATCCTCCTGTATCAATCGTCTGTGTTTCATACAAATATGCGCTTGCGTGCGGGCGGCTTCTGACGCAAACCGCCTGCGGGTACTCTTATCATAGCGAAGCGGGCCGTTTGTTCAATGTTAGACATGCTTTTTTCATCCGACAATCTTGCGATTCGCCCTTTTTCGGTAGACTTTCACAAATTCACGTCCCCGGATTTGTGCGCTTCATCAACAGCCGGACGGACTTCCGGAATTCTGAATCTTGCAATACAGGGCCGCATAGAGTATAATGGAAGCGTCCAGAAAAAGAAAGAAAAAGCATGCAGAAAGGATTGGATCATTTATGGATCGTGCAGAATTAAAAGCCCGCGCAAGAGCGCAGCTCGGCGGCGGCATTTTTCAGAATCTCTGGATGATGGGCCTGGCCGTGTGCCTGCTGATCGGCCTGATGGAGTCGGCGGCCGCCGGTATCATTCCCGGCATCGGCGCGCTGCTCGTGGTCGGCCCGCTGGAATACGGCATGGCGTATATCTTCCTCAAGCAGGCGCGTGACCATCAGCCCGTGCAGCTGGGCGACATGTTCCGCGGCTTCCAGGACGATTTCGGCGGAACGTTCCTCATCGGCCTCATGACGTCGCTCTTTACGTTCCTGTGGTCGCTGCTGTTCGTTATCCCCGGCATTGTCAAGGCATATTCCTATTCGATGGCCTACTATATCAAGCTCGACCATCCCGACTACGGCTGGAACGCCTGCATCAGCGCCAGCCGTCAGCTGATGAACGGCCACAAGTGGGAAAAATTCGTGCTCGACCTGAGCTTCCTCGGCTGGATCATCGTCGGCGCCTTGTGCCTCGGCGTCGGCACGCTCTGGGTCACGCCGTATATGGAGGCGGCAAACGCGCAGTTTTACGAATACGTCCGCACCTGCCCGTCGGCAGAGGACTGACCGTTCCGACCGATGCCCCAAGGCTTCCCCTGATGACAGGGGAAGCCTTTCCGTTTTCCGCGGGCCCGTTTGCGGCATTGCAAAGCCGGCGGAAATATGGTATGATGTTCCCACTTACCGGAAGGGGGAACTGCTTTGCTTTATCTGCTGCTTACGCTGTTTACGGCTGCGATCGTCGCGGTCGATCAGCTGACGAAATATCTGGCTGCGGCCAATCTCGTGGGGAAGACCGTCACGCTCATCCCCGGCTGGCTGCAGCTGCACTATATCACGAACGACGGCATGGCGCTGAGTCTGCTGCGCGGCGCGCGGTGGCTGTTCGTGGTCATGACGGCGGTGTATCTTGCGGCGGTGATCTATGTGCTCGCGAAAAAATGGTTCAAAAAGACGCCGGAGCTGTGGTGCATCGCGGCCATCACCGGCGGCGCGATCGGCAATTTCATCGACCGAATCTCCACAGGGCTCGTTATCGACATGATCTGCATCCCGTGGTTCTCCACGTTCAACGTGGCGGATCTGTTCATCACGTTCGGCGCGCTGATCCTTGTGGTCTATATTCTGACGAAGGACAAGGAGCTGCTGGCCGACAAGCCGAAGGAGCAGAAGAAGCCGCATGACGCTGACGCTTGACAAAGACGGCGAACGGCTCGACAGCGCGCTCAGCCGCCTCGTGCCGGAGCTGACCCGCAGCCAGGCCCAGCGCCTGATCGAGCAGGGCGCGGTCACGCGGGACGGAAAACCCGTCAAAAAAAATGAAAAGCTCCCCGCCGGGACGGCGCTGGAGCTGGAGATCCCGGAGGTGCGCGAAGCGCCCATCGCGGCGCAGGCGATCCCGCTGGAGGTCTGCTATGAGGACGCGGACGTGATCGTCGTGAACAAGCCCAAGGGACTTGTCGTCCACCCGGCCCCCGGCCACGCAGACGGCACGCTCGTCAACGCGCTGCTGGCCCACTGCGGCGATTCTCTGTCCGGCATCGGCGGGGAAAAGCGCCCCGGCATCGTCCACCGCATCGACAAGGACACGTCCGGCCTCATCATCGCGGCCAAAAACGACTTTGCGCACGCCGCGCTCGCCGCGCAGCTGAAGGATCACAGTCTGGCCCGGACGTATGTGTGCATCGTCTGCGGCAATGTCAGAGACGATTCCGGCACCATCGACGCGCCCATCGGCCGCCACCCGGCGGATCGCAAGAAAATGGCCGTCACGGAGAAAAACAGCCGCAGCGCCGTGACGCACTGGCGCGTATTGGAGCGCTTTGCCGGCTATACGCTCGTCGAGTGCCGGCTGGAAACGGGCCGGACGCACCAGATCCGCGTCCACATGGCCTATCGCGGCCACCCGATCCTGGGAGACACGGTCTACGGCCATAAAAAGCCCGAGCTTGGGCAGGACAGCCAGTGCCTGCACGCAAAAGAGCTCCGCTTTGTGCATCCGCGCACGGGAAAGCCCGTGACCGTCTGCTGTGAGCTGCCGGACTATTTTACCGCGCTTCTGGAAAAGCTGCGCGCAAGGGCTTGACATTTTAAGCCCGTTCTGCTACCATGATGCCATCTTCGAAATGAGGTTGCTATGATGTACGTTTCCGCCATGTTCGCGTTTATCTTTACCTTTACTGGCTTGCAGTAAGGGTAATTTGTGATGCGCAGAAACGAAGTCAGGTTTGCAACGCGGCACAGATTACGCTGTGCCGCGTTTTTTGTTTGTATTTTCTGAAAGGATGGATATAGATATGGAATTTTCTGATTACCGGGCACAGATCGACCGGATCGACGCGGAGCTTCTGCGGCTGTTTGCCGAGCGGATGCAGACGGCGGCGGGGATCGCATCGTATAAAAAAGCGCACGGCCTGCCGGTTCTGGACGCCGGACGGGAACGCGAAAAGCTGGCGCAGATCGTAAAGACCGCGCCGGAGGATCTGCAGGAGGAGGCCGTGAGCCTCTACCGGCTGCTGTTCTCGCTCAGCCGCAGCTATCAGCGCGAGCTGCTGGACGAAAAGACGGCGCTTCCGGCGCTTTTGAAAACGGCGCTGGAAAACACGCCGCAGCTGTTCCCGCCCACGGCGGCCGTCGCCTGCCAGGGCGTCGAGGGCGCGTATTCGCAGCAGGCCTGCGACAAGCTGTTTCAGCATCCGAGCGTGTTCTTCTGCGCGACGTTTGACAAGGTCTTCTCCGCCATCGAGCAGGGCCTGTGCCAATACGGCGTTCTGCCGCTGGAAAACAGCACGGCAGGCTCGGTCAACGCGGTGTATGACCTCATGCAGAAGCACAACTTCTCCATCGTCCGCAGCGTCCGCCTGCGCGTGGATCACAGCCTGCTGACGCTGCCGGGCGCGAAGCTGTCCGACATTCGCGAGATCGTCTCGCACGGGCAGGCGCTGGAGCAGTGCTCCGAATTTTTGAAGCAGCTGCCGAACGTGACCGTGACGCGCTGCGAAAATACCGCGGCGGCGGCCCGTATGGTGGCCGAGTCCGGCAGACGCGATCTTGCTGCCGTCGCGTCTCCTGCCTGCGCGGAAATTTACGGCCTGCAGACGCTGCAGGAGCGCGTGCAGAACGAGCACGGCAACTATACCCGCTTCATCTGCATCGCGGCAAGGCCCGAGGTCTATCCGGGCGCCGACCGGACGAGCCTGCTCGTCACGCTCTCCAACGAGCCCGGCAGCCTCTATCAGGTGCTGGCCCGCATCTATGGCCGGGGCATCAACCTGACGAAGCTGGAAAGCCGCCCCATCCCCGGCTCGGACGACACGTTCCGGTTCTATTTCGACTTGGAAGCCTCCGTCTATTCGCCGGAGCTCCCGAAGCTCCTCGGCGAGCTGGAATCCGTCTGCGAGCACGTCTGCTACCTCGGCAGCTATTCGGAGACGGTGTAAGACCGCCGGATATGCAAAAGCTCCCCTTGCCGCGCTCCGCGCGGGAAGGGGAGTTGCTGCAAGGTTTCGCGTGCTCTGAGATTTGCGGCGGCGGGGCCTTATGCCGGCTCCTCCGGCTGCCAGAAGATGCGGAAGGCGGTGGGCAGGGCGATATCCTGCCGGAAGCGCGCGCTGTCCGCCCACACAAACTCTCCCGCGGGGGCTGATACGCGGATATCATAGCAGCGCATGCGCCACTCGACGTGCGTGAAGATGTGCGTCCTGTCACGCGTGCGCGTCAGCTCCTCCGGGACGAGGCCCCAGCGCTCGAGCAGCGCAAGCGCCTGCTGCGCGTCCAGCGTGCCCTCCACATTCGGAAGCTCCCACAGCCTGGCGAGCAGGCCCGTTTCCGGCCGCCTGCGCACGGCGTACTGCCCGCCGCATTGGAGAAAGAAGACCGTCTTTTCTTCGATGCGGCGCGGCTTTTTCGCCTCCTTGACGGGAAGACGGGCCCACGCGCCGCTTTCTCCGGCGCGGCAGATCTCCCGCAGCGGGCAGATTTCACACTTCGGCGCGCCGTTCGGCACGCACACGCAGGCCCCCAGCTCCATGAGCGCCTGCGTCAGCTCGCTCCGCCTGCCGGGGTTCGCGGCATAGACCGGGCGGAGCGCGGTCTCGTATGCCTTTTTGACGGCGGGCCGCGTGACCGGGGCTTCGTCCTGCGTCACGCGGGAGAGCACGCGCAGCACATTCCCGTCGACCGCGGGCTCCGGCGCGTCAAAGCAGATGGACGCGACCGCGCCCGCCGTATAATCGCCCACGCCCGGAAGCGCCCGGATGGCGGCATATTCGCGCGGGAACACGCCGCCGTGCTGCGTCATGACGACGCGGGCGGCCTTCTGCAGATTGCGCACGCGGGAATAATAGCCCAGACCCTCCCACAGCTTTGTGAGGCGGTTTTCCTCACAATCCGCAAGCGCGGCGATGTCGGGCAGCTCCGATAAAAAGCGCGCGTAATAGCCCTTTACGGCCTCCACGCGCGTCTGCTGGAGCATGATCTCCGACAGCCAGACGTGATACGGCTCGCGATCCCGCCGCCACGGCAGCGCGCGGTGCCCCGCCGCATACCAGCCGAGCAGCCGCCCGGCAAGCGAATCCGGAAGCAGCATGGTGAACCCCTCCTCTCTGCTCCAAAAAGCGCACAACCCCAAGCCTCCCCTTGTCATGCCCCGCATGATAAGGGGAGGTGGCATTTGCGAAGCAAATGACGGAGGGGATGTGTTGCAGATATCAGAGTGCTCCGAAATTTGCAGCATTCGAATCCCCTCAGGCCCTTCGGGCCAGCTCCCCTTATGCCAAAGGGGAGCCGCGGGTGCGCTTCACAGATTGATTGATAAAACCGCCGGAGGGGCTCCCTCCGGCGGTTCGCGTTTCTTAATAGCCGGGCTTGCCGAGCAGGTGGAACATGTTCTTCTTGTAGGCTTCGACACCGGGCTGGTTGAAGGGGTTGACGCCCTCCATGTAGCCGGACACGCCGCAGGCGAATTCGAAGAAATAGATGAGCGCGCCGAGCGCTTCCTCGCCGATCTCCGGCAGGCGGATCTCGGTGACGGGAACGCCGCCGGAAATGTGCGCGGCCTTGGTGGCCTGCATGGCCTTTTCGTTGATATAGCTCATCTCGCGGCCCGCCAGATAGTTGAGGCCGTCCAGATTTTCCTCGTCGGACGGAACGGCGACAGACGTTCTGGCCCTGTCAAAGAAGACGACCGTCTCCTGCAGCATGCGCACGCCGTCCTGGATATACTGGCCCATGGAGTGCAGATCGGGCGTCAGATCGACGGAGGCCGGGAAAATGCCCTTGCCGTCCTTGCCCTCGGACTCGCCGTAGAGCTGCTTCCACCACTCGGCCATGAAGCGGAACGCGGGCTCGTAGGCGGCCAGAATTTCAATATTCTTGCCGTCTGCGTACAGCGCCTGACGGCTCATGGCGTACTGCGCGGCAGCGCTCTCCACGCCCTTCTTGAGCGTTTCCTCACGCTCGGCCTGCGCGCCCTGCATCAGCTTTTCGATGTCGATGCCGCAGCAGGCGATCGGCAGCAGACCCACAGCCGTCAAAACGGAATACCGGCCGCCAACGTTGTCGGGCACGACGAAGCTCTCGTATCCCTCGCGGGACGCAAGCGTCTTCAGAGCGCCGCGCGCCTTGTCCGTCGTGGCGTAGATGCGGCTCTTCGCGCCCTGGGCGCCGTATTTCTTTTCCAGCGCCGCCTTGAAGATGCGGAAGGCGATGGCGGGCTCGGTCGTGGTGCCGGACTTGGAGATGACGTTCACGGAGAAATCGCGCTCGCCGATCATGGCGAGGATCTCCGTCACAGCGTCGGAGGAAATGCCGTTGCCGGCAAAATAGATATCCGGGGTGTTCTTGGGCAGGGCGTTGTAATTCGGGCTCTTCAGAAGCTCGACCACGGCGCGCGCGCCGAGATAGCTGCCGCCGATGCCGATGACGACGAGCGCCTTGGAATCGGACTGGATCTTCTTTGCCGCAGCCTGAATGCGGGCGAACTCTTCCCTGTCGTAATTTACCGGCAGGTCGACCCAGCCGATGAAATCGTTGCCCGCGCCGGTGCCGTTTACCAGCGTGTCGAACGCGGCCTGCGCCGCGGCCTTGTCCGGCTGCACGGCGTAAAACTGCTTCGCGCCTTCAAAATTGATGCTTACCATATTGATCGCTCCTTTTATGATGAGAAAATGACAAAAACAACCGCACGCCGTTACAGCGCCGCGTCGCGCGCGAGAAGCGCCGCGCCGATCATCCCGGCCTCGTTGCCAAGCACAGCGGGAACGAGCTTGCCGCGCGTGGAGTAGAAGCACTTTTTGCTGACCTTGTCCTGCAGGGGGTCAAACAGGAACGGGCCCGCCGCGCTGAGGCCCCCGCCGAGGGCGAGGACTTCCGGGTCAAGAATGTTGTAGATCGACGCGCAGGCGGAGCTCAGGTGCTCGATATAGTTGTCGAAGACGGCTGTCGCGGCGGGGTCGCCCGCCTTGGCGCAGTCGGTGACGAGCTTGGGCGTGATCTTTGCCGGGTCGCTGCCGGTCTTTTCGGCCAGCATGCTCTCCGGGTGCGCCTGCATGGCGCGGCGGCCCTCCCGCGTGAGCGCGGACGCGGCGCAGTAGGCCTCCATGCAGCCGTGGTTGCCGCAGGTGCAGGGCTCTCCGCCGTCGACCAGATAGGCGTGGCCCAGCTCGACGCCGTGGTTCATGCCGCCGTTGAACATTTTGCCGTTCAGGATGATGCCGCCGCCGAGCCCCGTGCCGAGCGTCAGCAGGACGCCCGTTTTGCAGCCGGTGAACGCGCCCTTGTAAAGCTCGGCCAGCGCTGCGCCGTTGGCGTCGTTTGCGATGTAGACGGGGATGCCGGGAAACTGCTCCTGCAGCAGCTTCCGCAGCGGAACCTCGTGGAAGTCCAGATTGTGCGCGTCGAGGACCGTTTCGCCGCTCGCGTCGATGCTGCCGGGGACGACCGCGCCGAGAGAAGCTACGTCGGAAAGCGATGCGCTCTGCGCTTCCAGCAGAGAAACGACCGCCGCGCGGATCTTTTTTGCCATGTCCGCCGCCGTCGTGTGCGGGAAGGGGATGGACGCTTCCGCGGCCAGCTCCAGCGCCTCGTCCAGCAGGCCGATCTTGATGTTGGTCCCGCCGATGTCAATGCCGATCTGATACATGTGCAGTGCCTCTTTTCTTTATTCTTCGTCTTTCAGACCCAATAGCTTCATGAAATTCCCGTACAGGATCTTCTGCTGATCCGCCTCGTCCAGACCAAGGGCAAAAAATCTGTCCAGCTCCTCCTTCGGGCTCCACATGGGAAAATCCGTACCGAAGATCAGCCGGTCGGGGCCGATTGCGTCAATAAAGCGCAAAACCATGTCCCGGTCAATCATGCCGAGCGTGGAGGACGTGTCGTACAGGACGTTTTCCGGCTGCAGATGCGCCAGCGACCGCGGCCAGCTGCGCCAGCCGCCGAAGTGCGCGGCCACGGCGCGAAGCTCCGGCACGCGCCACAGCAGATTCGTCAGCCGCTCGGGCGAAGAAAAATCATACCGGTCGTCGCCCATATGGAACAGCACCGGAAGATCACGCCGGGCGATGGCCTTATAGGTGTCGATGCCGCGCTCATCGTCGATGGCGAGCTTCTGAAAATCCGGATGGATCTTGATCCCGCGCAGACCGAGCTCGAGCATGCGGTCGAGCTCTTCCTCAAACCCGTCCATGCCGGGGTAGATCGTGCCGAAGGCGACGTATCCGTCGTGTCCCCGGACGGCCTCGGCCAGAAATGTGTTGGCGTTCCGGACCTGACTGGCATTTGTCGCGGAGTTGGAGACGGCGCAGCGGGTGATGCCCGCGAGCTTGTCCTCCGCGCACAGGCGCGGCATGTCGGCCTCGCGTGCAATGGAAACGCCGTAGAAGCTGCCGATGGAATGCGACGCTTTTTCCGCCAGCTTTTCCGGAAAAATATGCGCGTGAATGTCTGCGATCTTCATGAAAAATCCTCTTTTATTCTGTACGGAGATATGCGCGGTATGCAGTGCAGGCGCAGCCGGTAGGGGCGGGGCTCTGCTCCGCCCGATGGGCAGCTGCAAACCCAACCAGCACTCTGTAGGGGCCGACGACCCTGTTGGCCCGAAAAATATTGCGAATTTGCCGAAAATTCTCTTAAAAACAGTGCGTTCTGCGGGCGGACAGAGTCGTCCGCCCCTACGCCGAAGGGGCAGGTGCTTTCGCATTCACCGTAAATTTTCGAAAACTCACTGCTTTCCGCCGGGCGGAACAGAGCCCCGCCCCTACCGGGACTATAGCGTTTTTGCGCTGCTGCATGAAATTGATGTGCGGAGGCTCTTTTTTCAATGCAAGTTTATCACACTTTTTTCCTGCATACAAGTAGCAGAAAAACCGGAATCCGCGTGGGATTCCGGTAAATTTTTGTCGCTTTCTCAGGCGGCGCGGTTCCGCAGCGCGAAGGACACAGCAAAGTACACGGCCAGCAGCAGCGCGATCGTCGCGCCGGCCGAGCAGCCGAGCCAGTATGCCGCGCACAGCCCCAGAAGGCCGCACAAAAGCGCGGACAGGACGGACAGCAGATGATACTGCCGCAGATTCCGCGCCAGATTGCGCGAGGCCGCCGCCGGGAGCACGAGCAGAGAGTTGATGACCATCAGCCCCACCCAGCTCATCGCCAGCGTCACGACGATGGCGATTGCGGCGGTAAAGAGCGTCTCGTTGCGCTTCGTCGCGATGCCGCGCGAGGACGCCAGCTGCGGATGCACCGCCGTCAGCACCAGATGGTTCGACCCGAACACCCACAGCAGCACGACCGCCAGCAGAACCAGCGCCAGCAGGCCGATCTCCTGCGGGGAGACGGAGAGAATGTCGCCGATGAGATAGCGGTTGAATTTTGTAAAGCTCCGCCCGCCGAGCGTCACGATAAAAATACCCAGCGCGACGGCGGTGGAGGAAAAGACGCCGATGATGGTGTCCGCCGACTGGCTCGTCCGGCTGCGGACGAAGGAAAACAGCAGCGCGAACAGGACCGACAGCCCGACCGCGAAATAGATCGGCTGCACCGCGCCGCAGAGCACGCCGATGGCGATGCCCGTAAAGCCGGAATGGCCCAGCGCGTCGGAGAAAAAGCTCATTTTTCCCGTCACGATCATCGTGGACAGGAGCCCGAACAGCGGGCCCAGCAGCAAAACGGCCAGCAGCGCGTTTTTCATGAAGTCCATTTCGAACATGCGGATGCCGAGCGCGTTCAAAAACGCATACCAGACGCTCATGCCTGTGCGCCTCCTCCCATGTGGAATGCCTGCGCGAATTCCTCCGAGTTCAAAACGTCCAGCGGCGTGCCGCGCCGGAGGATCTTCCCCTGCAGCAGCACCACCTGATCGCAGTACTGCTCGAGCATGGTAAAATCGTGCGTCGTCATGAGAATCGACAGGTCGAATTTTTTCCGGATCTCGTCGAGCATGTCCATAAGCAGGCTCATGCCCTCGACGTCCACGCCCGAAAGCGGCTCGTCGAGAATGAGAATATTCGGCATGGGCTCGAGCGCCAGCGCCAGCAGAACGCGCTGCAGCTCGCCGCCAGAGAGCGTGCCGATGCGCTTGTCGATGAGCGCTTCGCCGTGGACGTTCGCGAGGCATGCCAGCACCTTTTCCCGCATGGCCTTCGTCGGGCGCAGGAACGCGGGACGGTTGAAGATGCAGCAGGTGAACAGATCCATCACGCTCACGGGGTCGCCGCGGTCAAAGGCCAGGCTCTGCGGCACATAGCCGATGCGGAGCTTCGCCTCCTTGCCGCTGGCCTCGTGGAAGGTGATCTTCCCTTCGTATTCCCGCTGGCCCAGAATGGCGCGGATGAGCGTGGACTTTCCCGCGCCGTTCGGGCCGATCAGCGCGACCATCTGGCCGCAGTGCATGTGCAGGTCGATGTTATCCAGGATCGTCTCGCCGCCGATACGGACGGACAGATGCTCGATCTTCAGACAGCAGGCGTGTTCGCAGTCGCCTGCGTGCGGATGCAGATGTGGGATCATGAAAGCGCCTCCCGGATGGTGTCGATGTTGTGACGGATGGCGTCCGTGCAGCCGCCGGTCCCGCCGTCCATGCCCATTGTGAGCGCGAACAGACCGGCTCCGGTCTGCTTCGCGACGGTCCCGGCGGTCTGCTGCTCGCCGTTTTCCTCGCAGAAGACGGCGGGGATGCGTTCGTCCTCGACCAGCCGGACGACAGACTCGATCTCCTTTGCCGACGGCTCGCTGCCCTCCTCGATCTCCATCGCGGCGGCGATCTCGAGGCCGAACGCGCGGGCAAAATAGGAAAAGCCGTCGTGGAACGTCACAAGCGAACGGCAGGAAAGATCCTTCAGCGCGTCCTCGCCGTAGGCCTGCGCGGCCTCATACTTCGCCGTGACGGCAGACAGGTTCTGCTCAATTACGGCCTGCCTGTCCGGATAAAGCGCTGTGAGCCCGGCGGCGATATTTCTGCACATTTGAACGCAGTTCATGGGATCGAGCCAGATGTGCGGGTCTTCGCCGTCCTCGCCGGGGAGCGTTTCCACGCCGCTTGACGCCGTGATGATGTGCTTCGCCGTGCGCAGAGCGTCGGCCATAAAGTCCTCCAGCCCGAGACCGTTCAGCACGACCACATCGGCCTGCCCGAGCTTTTCCATCTGCGAAACGGTCAGCGTATAATCGTGCAGACACGAAACGCTTTCCGTCACGACCAGTCCGCAGGTCAGACCCGTGTCCTCCAGCAGCGCCGCCGTCATGGCCCGGACCGGCGCGGTGGACGCCAGCACGTCATAGCGCTCGGTCTTCCGCGCCGCGCAGCCGGAGAGCAGGCCGCACAGCATGGCCAGCGCCAGAAGCACGGCCAAAAGACGTTTTTTCCAATCTACCATTATATATAGTCCCTTCAAACTCACTTTGCTTTTATTATAGCGGAGCTGTCAAGTGACCCGAAAACTTCCTTTTAATCACAGCATGCCCGTTTTTGTGCAGAACGACAAAGACACTTGTCCGCGCTGCGTGAAATTTTTTCAAAAAACAAGCAATTAGGGCTTGCTTTTTACACTTTACTTCGCTATAATATCGACTATAAGTCCATGAACACTTGTCTATCGTACATGGACAGAAGGAGGAAAAATTCTATGAAAAAGATCATCGCTCTGCTTTTGGCTGCCGTTATGGTCATGTGCCTGTTCGCAGGCTGCGCATCCGGCGGCTCCAAGGTCATCAAGATCGGCGTGTTTGAGCCGCAGTCCGGCGACAACGGCGCGGGCGGCAAGCAGGAGGTTCTGGGCATCCAGTACGCCAACTCCGTCAAGCCGACCGTGACCATCAACGGCGAAGAATACAAGATCGAGCTCGACATTCAGGACAACCAGTCCTCGACCGACAAGGCCGTCTCCGCTGCCCAGCAGCTGGTCGCCGACAAGGTCTCCGTCGTCCTCGGCTCCTACGGCTCCGGCGTCTCCATCGCCGCCGGCACCTACTTCGCAAACGCCAAGATCCCGGCCATCGGCTGCTCCTGCACGAACGCGGCCGTCACCGCCGGCAACGATTATTATTTCCGCGTCTGCTTCCTCGATCCGTTCCAGGGCTCCGTCATGGCCTCGTTCGCCATGGATGAGTTCGGCGCCAAGAAGGCCTACGTCCTGTCGATGCTCGGCGACGACTACACCGTCGGCCTGGCCAAAAACTTTGTGAAGGCCTTTGAAGAGGCCGGCGGCGAGATCGTAGCCGACGAGACCTTCGTCGAGGGCACGGCGGACTTCTCCGCATACCTCAACAACGCCGTCTCCGGCGGCGCGGACGTCATCTTCGCTCCGTCCGCCATCGCCTACGCCCCGCAGATCATCGAGCAGGCTTCCGCCCTCGGCGTCAGCCTCCCCATCCTCGGCGGCGACACGTGGGAAAACTCCGCGATCTCCGACGCGCAGAACGGCACCGAGATGCAGGTCTTCGTCTCCACGTTCTTTGATGAGAACGACGAATCCGGTCTTGCAAAGGAATTCGTCACCGGCTACAAGGCATGGCTGAACGGCAATTCCCAGAACCTCACCAACAACGGCGGCAACGACGTTGTTGCGGCGGTCTCCGCGCTCGGCTATGACGCCTATATGGCTGCGGTCGCGGCCATCGAAAAGGCCCAGTCCACCGACGGCACCGCCATCCGCGACGCGCTGGCCGGTCTGTCCATCGACGCTGTTACCGGCGCGCTGAGCTTCGACGCCAACGGCGACGCGGTCAAGAGCACCGCCTACATCAAGCAGGCCATCGACGGCGGCTTCCAGTTCTACAAGGTTCAGACTGCCGCCTGAGCATTTGTCCCGCAATACTGACCACAATGGTTTCCGGCCGGAGGAAATCCCTCCGGCCGGTACGCAGTTTCATCCGGCAGCGTTCGAACCCGCTGCCGGATGGAACCATTCTTTTATCGCCGCGTCCAAGCCGGCTCATTTCGGTGAGCGGTTCGCGGTTTGGACATGGCGATAAACAAAAATCAGGAGGTTCCCCATGGGTGTTCTCAAGCAATGGCTGCCCTATGTCCTGTCGGGCGTTTCGGCCGGCGGCCAATATGCGCTGATCGCCGTCGGCTATACGATGGTCTACGGCATTCTGCGCCTCATCAACTTCGCGCACGGCGATATCTTCATGGTCGCGGGGCTCATCATGGTCTATCTTTCGGCGACGATGCCGCTGTATGTCGCGCTGCCCGTCGTCGTGGTGCTGACGGTCGCGCTCGGCTTCGCGGTGGAGCGCTGCGCATACAAGCCCCTGCGGCAGGCCCCGCGTATGTCCGTCATGATCTCCGCCATCGGCGTGAGCTATCTGCTGCAGAATCTTGCGTACTACGTCACCGGCGGCGTCCCGAAGCAGTATCCCGAGCTGCCGTGGATCTCCGATACCATCACCATCCTCGGCGCGTCCACCAAGCGCGTGACCGTCATCACGCCGATCCTGACGCTGGCGCTGGTCGTGGTGCTCGTGATCCTCATCAAACGCACGAAGGTCGGCATGGCCATGCGCGCCGCGTCCAAGGATTTTGAGACGGCGCAGCTGATGGGCATCAGGATCAACTCCGTCATTTCGTTTACGTTCATCATCGGCTCCGCGCTGGCTGCCGTGGCCTCGTTCCTGTATTTCTCGAACTATACGACCATCGCTCCGGCCTCCGGCGCCATGCCGGGCCTGAAGGCCTTCGTCGCGGCCGTCTTCGGCGGCATCGGATCGATCCCCGGCGCGGTCATCGGCGCGTTCATCATCGGCATCTGCGAGAACCTGCTGAAGGGCATGAAGCTGACGGCGTTCTCCGATGCGTTCACGTTTGCGCTGCTCATCGTCATCCTCGTCGTCAAGCCGACGGGCCTGTTCGGTGAAAAGCTGACAGAGAAAGTCTGAGGTGGAGCATATGGAAAAGAAAAAGGGTCTTTCCCTGCAGACCATCCTGACCATCGCGGGCATCGCGCTCATCTATCTGCTGGCGTTCCTGCTCGACCGCATTCCGGGCGTTCCAATCATGCTCACGACCGTTCTGCGCAAGGGCGCGATCTATTCCCTCGTCGCCGTGTCCATGAACCTGCTGAACGGCTTTACGGGCCTGTTCTCGCTCGGCCAGGCGGGCTTCATGCTGGTCGGCGCGTATACGTTTGCCGCCATCAACATTTCAAGCGGCATCCGCTCGACCGTGTATCAGTATTATGACCCGCTGCTCAAATTCTCTCTGACCGAGACGCTGCAGAACGCGCTCGGCAGCACGGCGGGCACCGTCCTCGGCGTGTTTGTATCCCTGCTGCTGGCGGGCCTTCTGGCCGCTGCGCTGGCGTATCTCATCGGTCTGCCCGTCCTGAAGCTCAAGAGCGACTATCTGGCCATCGCGACGCTCGGCTTTGCCGAGATCATCCGCGCGCTCGTCCAGCTCGAGGCGTTCGCGCCCGTCACCAACGGCTCGCAGCTGCTGCGCGGCTTCCCGTATTTCACGGATACGTTCATGCCGTTCGTGATCGTCGGCATCTGCATCGCCGTCGTCGTGCTGCTCATCAACTCGACCTACGGCCGCGCGTTCAAGGCCATCCGCGACGATGAGATCGCCGCCGAGGCCATGGGCATCGATCTGGCCCACCACAAGCGCATGGCGTTCATCATTTCCTCGTTCTTTGCCGGCATTTCCGGCGCGCTGCTTGCCATGTACCAGACGACGGTACAGGCCAATACATTCAAATCCGCCATGACCTATGAGATCCTGCTCATCGTCGTCATCGGCGGCATCGGCTCGATCTCCGGCAGCTGCATCGGCTCGTTTTTGTTCATCGCGTGCTCGGAATGGTGGCTGCGCTTCCTCGATAACGAGACGTATATCGGCGCGTTCAAGGTCCCGCTGCTGCGCACGGGCTTCCGCATGGTCGTGTTCTCGGTCGTTATCATGATCGTGGTGCTCTTCTTCCGCAAGGGCATTATGGGCACCCGTGAAATTTCGCTTGCCGGTCTTGCAGACAGGCTGCGGAAAGAATTCGCGAAGGGAGGAAAAGAGGCATGAGCACGCCTGTTCTTCATGTGGAGCACATCACCATGCAGTTCGGCGGCGTCGTCGCCGTCAACGATCTGTCGATGGATATCTATCCCGGCGAGATCGTTGCCCTCATCGGCCCGAACGGCGCGGGCAAGACCACGGCCTTCAACTGCATCACCGGCGTCTACGAGCCGACCAACGGCCGCGTGGACTTCATGGGCGAGCCTATCGTCTGCAACCACCCGCGCGGCAAGATGAAAAAGCTCTACGCGGGCGGGGAGGCCGAGCGCTATCTGTCTCTGCCCACCGTCTCCTATACGCCTGACAAGATCACAAGGCGCGGCATCGCGCGCACCTTCCAGAACATCCGCCTGTTCAAGTCCATGACGGTCTTTGAAAACGTCCTGACGGCCATGCACGTGCGCCGCACGTCCAACGTCTTCTCGGCCACGTTCCGCGCCAACCGCAAAGAAGAGGCCGCACAGCGCGAAAAGGCGCTGGAGCTTTTGAAGATCGTGGGCCTTGACGATGTCAAAGACGAGTTGGCGACGGCCCTGCCGTACGGCAAGCAGCGCAGGCTCGAAATTGCCCGCGCGCTGGCGACCAGCCCGAAGCTGCTGCTGCTCGACGAGCCCGCAGCCGGCATGAACCCGCAGGAAACGCTCGAGCTGACCGCGTTCATCCGCAGCATCCGCGATCAGTTTGGGCTTACGATCTTCCTCATCGAGCACCACATGAATCTTGTCATGGATATCTCCGACCGCATCTATGTCATCGACTTCGGCAAGCAGATCGCGGCCGGCGTTCCGGCGGAGATCCAAAACGATCCGCGCGTCATTGACGCATATCTGGGGGTGGACGAGGATGCGTAATATTCTGGAGATCAAAAATCTGGTCGTGACGTACGGCGGCATCGAGGCCGTCAAGGGCATCGACCTGAAGGTCGAGGAGGGAAAGATCGTCACCCTCATCGGCTCGAACGGCGCAGGCAAATCGACCACGCTGAAGGCGGTCGCAGGACTGGTCAGGCCCAAGGCGGGCGAGATCCTGTTTGACGGCGCGGATCTGGTCGGAAAATCGACCGACCAGATCGTCTCGAGCGGCGTCACGCTCGTGCCGGAGGGCCGCCGTGTGTTTGAAAACCTGACCGTGGCGGAAAATCTGCGCATCGGCGCGTATCTGCGTAAGGATTCGCTCACGGACGATCTGGCCCGGGTCTACGACCTGTTCCCGCGCCTGAAGGAGCGCGAGTGGCAGCAGGCCGGGACGCTTTCGGGCGGCGAACAGCAGATGCTGGCCGTGGGCCGCGCGCTCATGGCAAGACCGAAGCTCATCATGATGGACGAGCCGTCTCTGGGCCTTGCGCCCATCGTCGTCCGCGGCATTTTCGAGATCATCCGCGAGATCAACCGTCAGGGCATCACGGTCCTGCTCATCGAGCAGAACGCGAACATGGCGCTGAAGGTCGCCGACTGGGCCTACGTCATGCAGAC
>CAKUEH010000005.1 GCA_934646185.1 uncultured Oscillospiraceae bacterium
GGCATCACGGTCCTGCTCATCGAGCAGAACGCGAACATGGCGCTGAAGGTCGCCGACTGGGCCTACGTCATGCAGACGGGCTCCATCCTCATGCAGGGCCCCGGCGAAGAGCTGGCCGCCAACGAGGAGGTCAAGGCCGCGTATCTCGGCACGGCAAAATAAAACAGTCCCCCGGCAGCCATTCAAGGCTGCCGGGGGATCTTACGTTCTGCACGTGTGCGTTATTTGAGCCTGCGGATGTATCCGCTGCCGCAGACCAGACTGTAGTAGACCTCCTCGCCGACGGCAAACACGTCGGTGCTGCCGAACGCGCGGACGGTCTGGCTCTTGCCGTCGACGTCGACCGTCAGGGGCGAGACGGACGTGACCGTCGCCGGGCGGCTCGTCGTGACGAGAACGACATCGAAGGCGTTGTCGCCGTCGTGGTCGATCACGGTGATCTTGTCGTTCGCGGACGGCGCGTTCAGAATATCCTTGTTCGAGGGCGTGTAGTTGTAGTAATACGCGGTCTGATCCGTCAGACGGAAGCCTCCGCCGGAGCAGATCTCCTTGAGCTGAGAGGCATCGGTGAAAGTATAATAGACCTCATCGACCGCATAGCACGGGATGCCGAAGACCTTGCCGTCCTTCACGTAGATATCGACGTTCCGGCCGAGCAGGCTGAGATCCGTGGAGATATCAAAGGCCTTGTGCCCGGCGAGCTTGCTCGTCCCGGCGGGAAGCGTACTGCCCGCGCTCGTCAGATCGGCGCACTCGTTGCCGGTCAGCGTGGCGGTGTAGCGCGTGAGGCCGAAGCGGATCTCCAGATACGACATGGGGTTCATCAGGCTGTCGAGCACATAGCGCGCCTCGCCCTCCTGGCCGGCGTCTGCGACCTTGGGGCAGAGCATGGCGTTATAGATGAGCAGGCACGCGATATCGCGCGTAGCGGCCGACTCATAGCTGACAGAGACGCCCGCGTAGATCCCCTTCAGGAACGCGTCCTCGTCGACGTTCTGCGCCCAGCTTGCTCCGACATAGCGCGAGGCGTCCTCGCCGAGAATGACGAGCAGCATCTTTGCAAGCTCGCGGATCGTCACAGGGTCTGCCGGGCGGAAGCGGCCGCTGCTGCCGGCAATGATGCCGCGCTCGGCGCAGTAGACGATCAGATCTGCCGCCCAGGACGCGGAAATATCATAAAACGGAGCGGCGCCGTTCTGCGGCTGCGGATCGGCCTCGCACAGAAGCGCCATCAGCTTGGCGACCTCTTCGCGCCGGATGGGATTCTGCGGGCCGAAGCTGCCGTCCGAGTAGCCGGAAATCAGCCCAAGGTCGCAGAGCATCCGCACGGCGTTGATGTTTTTGATCTCCTGCTGGTCGGTGAAGCCTGCGAAATCAGCAGCGGCGCAGGGGATCACGAGCGTAAGCGCCAGCACGGCCGCAAGCAGCGCGCAAAGCAGTTTTTTCAAGGCGGAGCCCCCTTCCGGTAATAGTTGTTTCCAGTATAGGCGGAGGCCGGAAGGATTGCAAGAGAAGCGGGCCGTTTGTAACAGAACTGTAATGAAAACGGGGAAAAACCGGACGGGATTGCATTTTTTCCGCGGGACTGGTACAATACAGACCGGAAGGAGGCGGAGCAATGGACAAACGCGAACAGATCGCGCGCATGGCGCAGACGAAGGAAGACGAAATGCTGCTGGCCAGGGTCTATGAGCGCATGACGAACGCCGCCGCGCGCAATATCCCGGCCTCGACGGGCTTTTTGTCCAGGCGGGAGCAGATGCTTGCCGCCGAGCTGCTGCGCGGACAGGAGATCCGGTTTTACGGCGGGCCACCCATGGCCGAGCGCGAGATCTGCTGTTATCTGCCGGACTATCTGGACGAGAGCTGGCTGGAAGGGGAAGACGGCCCCATCGCCGCCGTCCGCGCGTCCTATTTTGAGGGCGATACGCTCACGCACCGGGATTTTCTCGGCGCGCTGATGGGCTGCGGCGTCAAGCGTGAAACGGTTGGGGATATCTATGTAGCGGCGGGCCGCTGCGACTTTCTCGTCACGCGCGAGGTGCTGCCGTACCTGCTGCAGAATTTCCTGTCCGCCGGACGCACAAAGCTGCACGTGGAGCGCATCGCGATCGCGGACGTTTCCGTACCGGAGCAGAAGACCCGGCAGGTTCGCGACACCGTTCCCTCCCTGCGGCTCGACGGCATCGTGTCCTCGGGCTTTTCCATCAGCCGCGGCAAGGCCGCGGATTATATCGCCGCGGGAAAATGCGAGCTCAATTACGCGCCCTGCGTAAAGGGCGACAAGCAGACGGCGGAGGACGACGTGATCACCGTCCGCGGTCTTGGAAAGATCCGGCTGGACGCCGTCGGCGGCAATACGAAAAAAGGCCGCATCTGCGTTGAAATAACAAGATTTCTGTAAGGAGCATGCTCTATGAAAAAAGAAGATATCGACCGCATCAACGAGCTGGCCCGCAAGGCCAGGACCGTCGGCCTCACGCCGGAGGAAAACGAGGAGCGCGCCGTGCTGCGCCGGGCCTACATCGACTCCGTCGTGGGCGATCTGCGCCAGCAGCTCGACAACACCTACATCGTCGACAGCAAGGGCAACAAGCGCAAGCTGCGCCAGTGATCAGTGCAGCAGGAAATACAAGATCGCGCACTGCGCCAGAAGCAGCAGCGGGACCGTGACCGTAAACAGCGGCTTTCGCGTCTTGTGGCGGCAGACATACATGCCCGCCAGCACGCCGAGACTGCCGAAGCAGGCCGCGAACGCCAGCAGCAGCGCCTCCGGGATCCGGCGGCGGCGACGGCGGGCAAGATTTTTATCCAGCAGCATAATTGCGAAGCCGGATGCATTCATTAGAAGCAGGAAAACAAGCATGGAACATTCCTTTCTATTGGAGGCGATCTGGTGATGAAGCGAATTCTGATCGGTTGGATGGCGGCGCTGACCGCGCTGCTGTGCGCATGCTCGGCGCAGACGGTCTGGGAGACGGTGGACGGCGGCTGCGTGCCGGCAGAGGGCGGCGCAGCCTATGCGATCTGCATTTCTCTGCCGCAGGACGCGGTCGAGGAGGTCTTTGCCGAGCGCGGCGCGCGGCACGTCTATACCCAGCCGGGCGGCGGCTATGAGATCACAACGGAGGTTCTGGACGCCGCGCCCGCCGCCGCGATCGTCCGCCGGCTGTCGGGCTTCGACGCGTCCGCGCTGCACGTGTACAAGAGCGGCGGGAAGGACCGGCCTGTCTGGCAGTTTGCCTGGTACGCGGCCTCGGACGAGGGCGGACGGATGTACCGCTGCAAGGTGATCTCCGACGGCGGCTGCTGCTACGCGCTGACGGTCAGCGTGCCAGAGGGCTCCGGCACCAGCTATGATAGCATGCTTGCGGAGGTATTCTCAAGCATGGAATTGCAGCCGGTGTGAGCGATGAAAAAAGTTTCGCGATTTTGAAAATTGTTCTTGACATTTGCCGTACTGGCCGTTATAATACGTACGTCGCTGAGAGATGCGGCTTGATGGAACGGAAGGTTAGCTCAGCTGGGAGAGCACCTGCCTTACAAGCAGGGGGTCACAGGTTCGAGCCCTGTACTTTCCACCAATTTACCTGGCCCGGTGGTGCAGTCGGTTAGCACGCCAGCCTGTCACGCTGGAGGTCGACAGTTCGAGTCTGTTCCGGGTCGCCATAATGTATGATGAGGCGAGTTTATCTCGCCTCAACATGCCTCTGTAGCTCAGTAGGTAGAGCAGCGGACTGAAAATCCGCGTGTCGTTGGTTCAACTCCGACCGGAGGCACCATTATGCGGGTGTAGCTCATCCGGTAGAGCGCCACCTTGCCAAGGTGGAGGTAGCGAGTTCGAGCCTCGTCACCCGCTCCAAAATAAATAGGAATGCCTTCGCAGCATTCCTATTTTCATATCCGGTGCCGTGGCCAAGTGGTAAGGCAAAGGTCTGCAAAACCTTCACTCCCCAGTTCAAATCTGGGCGGCACCTCCATCGTCGCTGCGGACTGCATATCGTTCGCAGCGACTTTTTACGCTTCGCATGAAAAGTCACTTCTCACTCATTCCGTCGCAGCTCCTCTCAAAACCGCAATCGCTTCGCTGGATTGCGATTTTGTTTTTTGATTTGATCATGGATCTGTTCTTCCGCGCGCACAAGACCGCCGCATTTCGGTTGAAATGCGGCGGTCTTTCTGACTTTTACATCATTTTGGATTTCTTCGGGCGGCGTTTATGCTTCCGGTTCGGCCCGCAGCATGCGCTGCGCGAAATTCCATGCGGCGGGATTTGCCGCGGCGTGCTGTCGGAGATCGAGCTGGCAGATGACGACGCTGCCGCGGCCGAGCTTCCGCTCGCCGGCGATGAGCGCCGGGCCCCACTGTCCGGCTTCGTCGGTGTTGCCGCTCAGCAGCACGGGCGCGTAATCCGCGGCGGTGAAGGTCGATCCGGCCAGCGGCGTGATGCGCTGTGCCTCGGGCGAGTACCAGCTGCGAAAGCTCCGGCTGTCGAAGCCCCTGACCCAGCGGTGGCCGGTGTCTCTGGAGCAGAAATGCACCGGCGCCATGGCGCAGGCCTTGACAAAGACCCGCTGGCCGCAGATCTCGTGCTCCCCGCAGGGCAGGCGCAGAAACACCAGCTTTTTTCCGCCGCGCACCAGCGCGTCGAGCGCCTCTGCGCTGCGCGCATATGCATCATAGGACGCGGCGATGAGCGTGTCGGCCTGCGCAGCCTGCGCGGGCGAGGCTGTGTCCAGAACGCACAGCCGCGTATCGCCGAGCAGCGCTTCCCGGGGCATAACGTCAAATTCCGACGCGGCGCGGTGGAGCACCGTGCCGTTTTCGTCCAGAAGCAGCGTCCGGAGAACGCCGCGTCCGGCCGCCTGCGGCAGAAGCGCGTGGACGCTCCCGGCATAGACCGGCATGCACGCCGGAATATCCAGCGCGAGAACGCCGCTCTGCCGCACGCCGTCCGGCGTTAGGAGCTCGTAGACGAGCTTCGCGGGAACCGCGTGCGGCGTATCGTTGCACGCCCAGAGCTCCAGATCGGTCTGCTCGCCGGGGAAATAGCATTCCCGGTCTGTGCGGATGCTGACCATGACGGGCGTCAGCGCGTCGCGATAGGCAAAATAGGCGGGCTTCGGCGTGCGCTCGCAGTCGACGATCGCCTTCATCCAGCCGGACGGGAACGCGTCGATCAGCAGATGAATGGCAAAGGAGATCATGTCCGCGTTCCGGCGGAACGCCTGCGTCATCTGGCGCGCCGCCTCGGCCTGATGCGCCTGGCTGCGCGCGGCCCACTCGTCCAGCGTGTGCGGCGTTTCGTAGAAACAGTAGTGCAGCGAGCCGCTCTGCGCCGCGGGGATGCGGTCGGGCGTCCAGACGGCTTCGTCCTGCGCGGTCTGCGGGAGCCATGCGGCGGGATAGCGCCGCCGCATCAGCCCGACGGGGTCGAGCCCCTCCGCGCCGTATTCGCCGCAGGCATAGAGCCAGCCCTTTTTGACCTGGAGCCAGTCGCCGGCGCGCAGGCAGCCGGCGTCGAGCCCCTGGCCGTTGTACCAGTAGTTGTAGCAGTGATTGTCGGTCAGCGTATCCGGCGAGGTGGGCGGGTCAAAATCGCCCTCCACGTGCTTGACGACGCGGTCGGGGTTTTGCAGATGCACCGCGTGGTCGGCGCAGGCGAAAAAGGCGCGCAGCTGCTCCCGGTCAAGGTGGCGGTGCGGACAGTTGCGCGCGTTCGGCGCGGGCTCGTTGATGTAGGAGAGCAGGATGCTGCACGGATGATTGCGCACCAGACGCTCCATCTCCTCCGCCTGACGGACGGCCTCGCAGAATTTGTTCCTGCGCAGTACGCCGAACAGCGGCAGGTCGGTCTGCGCCATAAGGCCCAGCCGGTCGCAGAAATCATAGACCTTCTGCTGCACGGGCCGCTGCGTCAGCCGGAGAAAATTCAGATGGCACGCCTTTGCCAGCAGCAGATCCTCAAACAGCTGCGCGTCGTCGCCGCGCATGACGTCCTGCTGCTCGAAGCCCATGGTATTTGCCCCGCGCAGGCGGATCGGCTCGCCGTTGAGGTACAGCCTTCCCCGCGGCTCGGACGCGGTATCCATTTTGAAGCTGCGCATGCCGAAGACGGCGCGCTGCGCGTCTATGGCGCTGCCGCCCGGGCTGAGCAGTTCCGCGTGCAGCGCGTACAGCCACGGCGTATCCGGCGTCCAGAGCCGGAAAGCCTCCATGGGCAGCTCCGTTGTATAATAGTTGACGCCCTTTTCCAGCCTCAGCGGCACCGGCACGCCGAGAAGACCCTGCTCGCGCATCTCCGCTTCCTTTACCGTATCGCCGAGGGGGATCTCGTGATACGTGGACGGGGTGAAACTATGGCCCTCCAGAAGCGTCTGCGGGAAGTTTTCACCGTACAGTCCCAGCCGGAAGGAGACGGCCAGCGGCTCGGTCTGCGTGCTGAACGCCTCGAGCGTCAGCCGGATCCTGTGTTCGTCCGGGAGCGGGCGGACAAAGATCGAATGGATGAACTGCCGCGCGCGGAGCTCCAGCCGCACGGGTTGATAGATGCCCATGCCGGGCGGGCAGTGGTGCCAGCCGGTCTTCGGCTCGTCGTAGCCGGGGCCGGTCGCGGCGTAGAGCTTGTCGCCGGAATACTCCGGCCCGCCGTAGAAAAGGGCGCTGCCCATGTGGACAAAGTCATTTTTGACGCAGATCGCCAGCGTGTTCTCTCCGCTGCGCAGACTCTCGGTGCAGTCCAGCTCGAACGGCGCGAAAAAGCCCTCGTGCGAGCCGACGCATTTCCCGTTCAGGTACACGTCCGCCGCATAATCCACGCCGTCAAAGCACAAAAACGCGCTCTGCCGCGCGGCGGAAACGTCCGGCGCGCAAAAAACGGTCCGGTAGACCGTTTCGGCTTTGCCGAGCGGCGCGCCGTAATGCGGGATCGTGACGCGCTCCCAGCTGCCGCATCCGGCGAGCACGGCGGAAAAATCCGCCGCGTCGGCGGGCGTGAGAACGCGCCAGTCGAAGCTGGTGAGCGGCAGGATCTGCCGCGTCTGCGCGATCTGCGGCGCGCAGGCCGCGAAGAAGGGGCGGTATTTTTCCCGCAGCGCCTGCAATTCGCGCGCCAGAGACGCCTGCGGGCTCTCGGAGCCGGTCATGTCATACCGGCTTTCCCCCTGCGCGAGCGGCAGCGCGCGGTCTTCGGGCTTGCGGATGTGCGGCGTGTACAGCGCCTCGTCGCGGCAGATCGCGGCCATGGCCGCGATCTGCGCAAATTTATCGTTTTTACCCATGTGTTCCTCCGTTGCGGCCGTGCCGCCGCGTCACATTTTTGTGCCGCTCAGCGCGATGCCCTCGACAAACTGCTTCTGCAGGAGCAGATAGAGGATGAACGGCGGAAGGAAGCTGATCATGCTGGCCGCCATCATCAGGCCGTAGTCCGTCGCGGAGCGGTTGGTCTTGATGGTGGCGATGGAGACCTGAAGCGTGGTCATCTCGGGCTTGTTCGTGACGATCAGCGGCAGGACGAGACTGCCCCAGACGCTGATGAACGTGAAGATCGC
Source organism: uncultured Oscillospiraceae bacterium (assembly GCA_934646185.1). Classification (GTDB taxonomy): domain Bacteria; phylum Bacillota; class Clostridia; order Oscillospirales; family Oscillospiraceae; genus CAG-170. Next base: position 7,551 of record CAKUEH010000005.1, read on the forward strand.
GAGCGACACCAGCACGGGCCTGATCAGCGGCAGGACGATGCGCGTGAATTTGTAAAGCTCGTTGCAGCCGTCGATCTCCGCGGCCTCGAGCAGATCGTCCGGGATCGCCTTGAGAAACTGATGCACCAGAAGCGTGCCGAACGCGCCGCAGGTCGGCAGCGCCATGGCGGAATAGGTGTTCAGCATGTGCAGCCTGTTCAGGATCAGGAAGCACGGGATCAGCGTGACCTGCGTCGGGATCATCATCGTCGCCAGATACACCAGAAACAGCGCCTGTCTGCCGCGGAAGCGCTTTTTCGCGAACGCATACGCCGCCATAGAGGACACGGCGCAGGTCACTGCGACGGCATAGACCGTCATGATGGTGCTGTTTTTGAAGCAGAGCAGGAAATTCGAGCGCTTGAAAAGCGTTTTGTAATTGTCCAGCGTCCACGTCGCCTTCGCGATCCGCGCAAGATCCAGCTTCATGCTGGACGTTTCCATGAAGGACAAAAAGGCCATGTAGACAAACGGATAGACCGACACCACAACGACAAACAGCATCAGCAGCACCAGAAGCGTCCGCACGAGACGCGTCGTTTTCTGCATCGGATTTCTGGATCGTACTCTCGTCATGTCATGTACCTGCTTTCTCGTGGAATGCGGCGCGCTGGATCATGCTCACGGCGAAGATCACGATCGCGAGCACGCAGGCGATCGCACTGGCATAGCCGAAGCGCAGATTGGAAAACGCCTCGTTGTACAGCAGCAGCACCGGCGAGGTCGTCGCGTTGCCGGGGCCGCCCTTTGTCATGACATAGGTCAGGTCAAACACCTGAAACGCCCAGATCGTGCCGAGCGTGACGACCATGTACAAAACCGCGCGCAGATTCGGAAGCGTGATGTGGAAGAATTCCTGCACGCGGTTCGCGCCGTCGATCGCGGCGGCCTCGTAATAGCTTTTCGGAATGTCCAGAATGCCGGCGTAGAAGATCACGAGGAAGTATCCGACGTTTTTCCACACGTCGACCAGACAGATGACGAAAAGCGCGGTGCTGCGCTGGCCGAGCCAGTTCTGCTTTTCCAGACCGAACGCGGCCAGAAGCGAATTGATCACGGCCTCGGAGTCGCTGGCGAACAGGTAATAGAACACGGTGCCGGCAAGGACCGAGGAGCACAGCACGGGAATGAACATCGTCCCGCGGACGAATTCGCCGAAGGCGTCGCGGAAGTGCGAGGCCAGAAGCGCCGCGAGGATCAGCGAGAGAAGCGTCTGCGCCGGAACGACCATCAGCACGAACCAGACCGTATTCTTCATCGAAGCGAGAAAGTCCGGGCTTTCGAACAGCTGCCGGTAATTGTGCAGGCCGACCAGCTTCAGCGCTGAAAAGCCGTTGAATTTCGCAAACGACAGCAGCACGGAGATCCCGATCGGCAGGATCGTGAACGTCAGCAGCAGGATAAACGACGGCAGCAGGAACAGGTATCCCGCGGCGTCCTGCCGCAGCTGCCGGACGGTTTTGGATGAATGCGTCATAAATTTCTCCTGTTATGAAACGGGTGAAAGGCATTGCTGCCTTTCACGCCGTTTCCGTGCGGTATATCGTCAGTCTGCAAGCCGGGACTCGCATGCCTTCTGCATGGCGTCCATGGCCTCCTGCGGGGTGAGCTCGCCCATTGCCATCAGCTGAACGTTGGTGGCGATGATCTCCTGCATGTCCGACATGCCCTTGGTGATCGGCACGCCGCGGGTGTGCGCGGACATTTCCTCGACAGACTCGATCTTGTCGGCGTTGGGGATGTCATACGAGTCGCTGGCATTCATGCAGATGTGGGCGGAACCTGTGTTCTCACGCAGGAATTTGCGGTTTTCCACGGAGATGAGGTACTTGAACAGCACAAGCGCCGCGTCGGTGCTTTCCGTGTTGGCGTTGATGGAGATGCAGTCGATCGGGCTCCAGGTCATCGTTTCGTGCTGGCCGTCGTTGACGCCGAGCGTGTGGCGCCAGTTGAAATCGAAGTCGCGGTCGGTCGCGTACTGCGCCTCATAGGTGGCCATGGCGATCTTGCCGTCGGCGAAGAGGTCGGAGCAGCGCTCCTGATCGATCGACAGGCAGTCGGCGGAGACGATCTCATATGTGAAAATCAGGTCATAGAGGAATGTCAGCGCGTCCAGATCCTCCTGGGAGTCCAGCGTGACCTCGGTGCAGTCGGTGTTGAGAATGTCGCCGCCGCCGGACCACAGCGTCGCGATAAAGGTGTCAAAGGTGTGCGCGGAGCTGCCCAGCTGAAGGACCAGCGGATACTCGCACACGCCGGCTTCCTTGATCTTCAGACCGGCGTCGATCAGCTCTTCGCGCGTCTGCGGGATCTCGGTCACGCCCGCGGCCTCCATCAGGTCGAGGTTGAAGATCATGCCGCGTGCGCACGGGTCGGCGTTGTAGGGAGCGGCGTACTGCGCGCCCATCTGCGTGCCGGCGGACCAGAACAGCTGGTCGGCGACCTCCTCGGCGGTAAAGTAGGGCGTGAGCTCCAGCAGACTGCCGCTGGTGATGAGCTCATAGTTCAGCTCGTTCGTGGTGTAGAAAACGTCGGGGCCCTGACCGGACATGAACGCGGTCAGGTATTTTGCGCTCATATCGCCCCAGGGAACGATGGTCGTGACGACCTTGATGCCGGTCTCGGCCTCAAAGTCGGCCATGTGCGCGTCCCAGGTCTCCTGATCCAGACCGCCGTGCGGCGGCATCCAGTAGTTGAGCGTGACGCCCTCGTACGGACGCGCGCTTTCTTCGGGGGCGGCTTCGGGCGCGGCTTCCTCCGCGGGGGCGGGGGCGTCGGCTGCGGGGGGTTCGGATACGGGGGCTTCGGCGGGCTTTGCCGCGCAGGCGGCAAGGCTCAGCAGCATCAGGGCTGCAAGCAGCAGTGCGATCGCTTTTTTCATGTCGTTTCCTCCAGATGATTATTTTCGGGCGGCTGCCCTGCCGCTACCATACCATGCTTTCGCCGCAGCGGGAATGAACAAAAAATGTTCTGCGCCGCTTTCATGAAAACGCACAAATCCGGCTGCCGCAGTTTGTCGCACAGCCGGATTTGTTAATCGCGCGGCGCGGTGCGGCTGCCGGAAACGTCAGTTTCCGGACGGCCGGGCGTCTGCGAGCGAGTCCTCGCGGTATTTTCCCGGCGTTATCAGCTCGTATTTTTTGAACACGCGGATAAACTGGACATCTCCTGAAAATCCGACCTGCAGGGCGATGACCTTGAGATTCTGGTCGCCGCTGCGGATGAGCTCCTTCGCGTGCTCGATGCGCACCTGATTGATGTACTGCGAGATGCCCATGCCGTATTTTTTCTTGAAGACCTTGCAGACATAGGACTGGCTCAGGCCGACCTGCTCGGCGATCATGCGCACGTCGAGCAGCGGATTGAAATAGACCTCGTCGATCAGACAGCGGATCCTTCCGGCATAGTCCGTGTCGGCCTTCGCCTGCTGCTCGCTGCGCGATTTGCGTCTGGCGCATTCGAACAGCAGCGAATTGAGCCGCTGCTCCAGCTGCGCGGCGGACGGCTCCGTGATAAAGGCGCGCAGCCGGCTGTGCTCGTCCGGGGAAAAGCGCGGCAGCAGATGCGCCGCGATCTCGCAGCGGCGGCAGAGACACTCCAGATCGTCCGCCTGCGCGAGACTTCCGGCGCAGAGCTCCGCCGTGAGCCGGTGGGCGTTGTCAAAATTCCCGTCGTCGAGCGATTTCAGGAACGCGCCGAGCAGCATTTTCTCCTTTGCACGCTCAAATTTCAGCCCGTTTTCGTCAAACCAGAAGAATTCGCCCCGGCCGAGCTTCTGCAGGCAGTCGATAAAGCGCATCCGGATCTCCTCCGGGTTTTCCGTCTGCTCGCCGATGACGACCTTGGACTGCGCGTTGGAGATCGCGCGCAGCGCGTTTACAAATGCGTCCACGACGCCCGGCTGCTCCTGATCGTAGTTCAGGACGAACACGTCCAGATCCTGCTTCTGCGTCCAGCCGACCCAGACGTCGGCGCGCGTGCAGCGATCCAGAAATTCGATGACGCGATTGCTGTAATCGTCGCCCGCGCGCTCGCGCAGAATGAGCGTGAAGGTGTCGCCCTCAAAGGACAGACCGTAGATCGCGGCGAGCGTCTCGACGTTCGCGCCGCCCGCGTCGGAAATTTTGAGGCACTCGTCCAGAAACGAGCGGCAGACCATCCGCTCCTGCTGCTGCGTCAGCGCGCCGAGCGCCCGCTTGTTTTCCAGCAGCAGCCGGTCGACCTCGGATTCGATGGTCAGAAGCTCGTTCTGTCCGCTGCCGCCCTCCTGCGTGAGCCGGGAGGCGAGCTGCTCGATCGGGCGCGTGGTCTTCTGCACGAAGTGCGCCGAGAGCAGCACGCCGCCGAACAGCGCGACGATCACGCAGACGACCGCAACGAACGTGAATTTGCTGGAAAGGCGGTACGCGGCGCTTTTTTCCTTGATGGTGATGTAGGAGAAGAAGCCGACGGAGGAGGCGCATTTTGTGTACCAGTACCGCCCTGTGTCCGGCAGACGGATGAGGCCGGTCTCGCTGTCGGTAAACTGGCTGCGGTTCCCGTAGGCGGCGTAGCAGCTGCCGGTGTCGCTGGCCATGGCCATGAAGCAGCTGCCGTTGTCCTGCCCGATCCAGCCGAGCGTGCGCTCGAGCTCCGCGCGGTTGATTTTTGCCACCAGCATCCGGCCCGTGGGCTTCTGGATCGCCATCCGGTAATACAGATCCAGTCCGTCCCGGCTTTCCGCGAGGAAATAGCCGTTCTGACGCGCGCCGAACAGCTGCTGCATCCAGGAGGCTCTGGAGTAGCTCTGGCCGACCTTATACAGCGACGCCCAATAGACGCCCGCGCCGTATACGCCCTTTTTGCCGATGATCAGATCGCTGGAGGGGAAGTAGAGATAGACGTCCTCGAGAAGGTCGTTGGACATGATATTGTTGATGATGTTGGTCGAAACGGCGTATGCGTTCGATTCTGCGTCCTCTGTCAGGACGGCTTTGCCGTCGAGCGTCTGCACGCGGCTGTCGTTGATGATCTGGAAGGCGTAGTTGAAGATCCGCAGCCACTGCTCGTCGAGCGAGCTGCAGACGAATTCCGCGCTGGTCTGGTTGATCTCAATGTCGTGCGATTCGATGCTTCTGCGCATCAGCATCATGCCGAACAGAAAGATCAGGCACATGATCAGCACCACGATGCCGTATGCGCCCATCCAGCGGTAGCGCAGCTTCACGGTTTTCTTTTTCAACGCACATCCCTCCACTTTCTGCTCTCATTTTACTATGGCGGCGCGTTCGGGCCGATTGACAAATTCGGTTCTGCGCCCGGAATGCGGCTATCAATTTCTGTCCGCCCGCAGCATTCAGTGTATCAAAAAACGCGCAGACTGTCAAAACCGCACGGGCAGCGCCCGTGCGGTCAGTCGGTATCATATGGATTGGAGCAGGCTGCGCAGCTGCGGTTCGAATGCGTCCGCCATGCAGTGCATGCCGAGCGCGTTCGGATGAATGCCGTCGACGGAGCACTCCGCCCGCAGCGCGGGCGGATACATGGCCGCGCCGTCGACAAAGCCGACGCGCGCATCCCCGTGCGCCTTTGCATAGCGGTAGGTTTCCAGCACGATCTGTCTGCGGCGGAGCCATTCGGCGTCCGGCAGCGCAAGCGGCGCGCTGGCCAGCAGGATCGGAAGCGCGGGGCGCTTCGCGCGGAGCAGCTTATAGGCGGAAAGGTGCGTCCGTTCCAGAGCGTCCGCGTCCGGCGCGTTGTGGTCGTAGTCGAAGACCAGCGCGTCCATCGGAAGCGTGCAGAGATAGTCCAGCATGGGCGCTTCCGCGCGTGCACCGGCGGAAAAGCCGAGGTTTGTGAAAGAAATGCCCAGCCGACGCGAGACGATGGCGGGATAGCTGACGCCGGGCCGCGGCGCGCAGCCGCCCTGCGTGATCGAAGAGCCGTAGAACACGGCGTGCCGCTCCGGCGCGGCGGCGGGCGAGACGGCGCAGCCGTCCTCGAGTCCCAATTCGAGTGATCTCACCTCAGCGTACAGCGGCAGATACACAAGCAGCTCCTGCATGCCGCCGGGAAGCGATACGGACGCCTCAAACAAATCGGCGGCCGTATCCTGCGGGATCAGGCTCCCGGCGAAGGCCCACGCGCCGCCGTCCTTCCGGTATACGTCCAGACCGGCGACACCGAGATACGTCATATGGCTGCAGATCAGCCGCTGCCCGAGCGTGACCCGGACGGCTAGCGTCCGGCTGTCTGTGAGCATATGCAGCCGCCCGCCGGAGGCGTTGGCGTACAGCTCCGCCACCTGCGGGTTTGCGGCTTCGGCGACGGCGCGCGGCAGACGGCAGAACGGCGTGCCGCCGTCTGCGATCAGGCCGCGCAGGAGCGGGGAGTCCGCGGTGATGCTTGTCCACTGCAGCGGCGTCCGGAGCGTCTGCGCCGCAAAATTCCGGTCGACGTCGCTGAGACGGCGCGCGTTGGGCATCTGTTCCATTGTGTTATCCCTCCTGAGTTTCGGCGAGCTCCGCCGTGAAGCAGCAGAATTCCTGCGCAGGCAGGCGCGAGAGCGTGACGCGGTTTCCGGAAATGCGTCCGGTGCAGTTGACCGTTTTGAGCTGCGTGCATGGCGCCGCAAGCTCGACGACGGGCGCTTCGATCGCGTCCAGCGAGAAATTCCACAGGCCCGCTGTGATGCTCCGCGCGTCTTTTTTTACCAGCAGATATAGATCCGGATGGCCGGGGCAGACAGCCTCCAGCGGCGCGCGGCGGAGCCAGGCGAAGCTGCCTAGCAGCTCGCGCTGGCGGTAGTAGCTGCGGAACATGCCGAGCTTGTCCTGCTCTTTTTCCGCGTCGAACGGGAAGACGACAAAGCGCTGGCCCAGCGCGTTTTCATACCGGTATTCGCCCGCGCAGCTGACGCCGCCCTGCGCGTACCGCGTCAGGATTTCCGCCGACGGGTCCACGGAAAGCTGGTGGATTTCCGGCCCCGCGACGGGGCAGTATTCCGTTTCGCTCAGCATCAGCAGCCATGCGCTGTCGTGCAGCAGGTGCATGTGCTTCTGCTCGCGGGTGAACGGACCGAGATCGGCGCGCAGGCCGACGTCGACGCCGCGCGCGGTCAGAATTTTTGCCGCGGGCAGATCGAGCAGCCAGCCGTCGTGCAGACGCGCGGACGGCAGCTGCCGTGCAGCGGCGCCGAAAACGACCCCGGCGCCCTCCGGCTCAAAATGACTGGGGATGCTGTTGTCGTTCAGGAGCTTGATCGCCGGGAGCCGCAGCGACGCCGTCTCGATATCCGGCGTTGGGTCGGCTTCGCTGCCCACAAAATCGCGGGTGAAGGAAAACGGCGCGAAAACGCTGACGCCGGCCGCCTGTTTCCCGGCGAAGGCGGCCTCCGTCTGCCGGCAGAGCGGCCTGCTGCGCACGGCGGCGTCCACATAGCCCGTTTCATACGAGGCGCACGCGACGTAGTCGAAGACGTATTTGAGAATGCCGGACGCATTGCCGTCGGCGCGGCAGCCGAGCTCGTACAGCTCCAGCATGGACGCCGGGACCTCATAGCGCGGGCGCGGATAGGTGTCGCCCTCGGCAAAGGCCGGAAGGCCTTTGCTGCGGCAGTCCGCCGCCTGACGGCGGATGATGTCAAGAATGTTGGCCTGACGGAGATTTTTAAAGAACATGACCGGCCAATACGGCCCGCCGGACAGGCGCATGGACACCGGCGCGCGGCCGGCCAGAATACGCGCCAGCTCCGCAGGCTCGCTTCCGTCGACGCCCCACGAGGCGGGCCCACTGCAGAGAATGACCGGCAGCTCCGGCCGGACGGCGTCGACCGCGCTGCGGATCCCGGCGGCAAAGCCGTTCAGGAAAAAGCGGTTCGCCTCCAGCCACGCTTCGCGCCAGCGGTTATTCTGCCCCGTGAGAAGCACCTGCCGCAGCCGCGGCAGCGCGACGTCCTCGCCGAGCGTCTGCGCCATGCGGCGCAGATGGTTCTCGCAGAAGCACAGCGGCTTCCGGCCGTTGAAATTGATGCGGAAATCGTCGTCGATCATCAGCGAATCGATCCTGCACGCGGCCAGCCGCGCGGCGATCGCGCAGTAGTCGCGGCGGAAGCGCGCGTCCGACGGGCAGGTCAGAAAGCCGACCGGCTCCGCGTCGAGATCCACCATATGCGTATAGTCCCTGCCGTCGTAATTGACATGGCCGAGACTGCCGATCCAGACGCCGACATGCAGGCCGGCGCGGTGCAGCGCGTCCGCCACAGCGTTGATCTTTTCGCATTCAGCGTCCAGGTTTTCCGGAATGTGCGGGCACAGATATACCGTCAAAGCGCCGACCGCGCCGATCTGGCCGATCAGAAAATCAAGATGCGCCTGCCGGTTTTCATCCGGGATGCTGGAAAGCATGATGGGGACGGAGGTTTCAAACATGGCGCGCCCTCCCTCAGCCCTTCGTGCCGCTGAGCGCGATGCCCTCGACAAACTGTTTCTGCAGGAAGCAGTAGAGAATGAACGGCGGCAGGAAGCCCAGCGTACTGCCCGCCATGACATAGCCATAGTTCGTCGCCTTTTCGCCGCCGCTCATCCGGGCGATGGCCATGGTGACGGTGCTCAGCTCCATCTTCGTCGTCGTCAGCAGCGGCCACAGGAGCGAGCCCCAGCTGCTGATAAAGATGAAGATCGCGAGCGACACAACGGCGGATTTGACGAGCGGGAACACGATCGAGAAAAATTTCCGGAGCTCGCCGCAGCCGTCGATATCCGCAGCCTCGAGCAGCTCGTCCGGGACGTTTTTCATGAAGGAATACATCATGGTCGTGCCGAACGCGCTGGAGATCAACGGAATGATCATGGCGGCGAGCGTATTGACAAGCCCGAGCTTTCTCGCGATCAGGTACATCGGGATAATCATGCATTCGCCCGGCACCATCATTGTCGCCAGAAAGATCCCGCGCAGCCGGTCGCGCCCGGCAAACTGCTTTTTGGAGAAGGCGTAGGCGGTCATGGTCGAAAACAGGCACGAGAGCAGACACGACAGGCCGGATACGATCACGCTGTTGAGCAGATAGCGCGCGAAATTGCTCGTCAGAAGTACCTTTTTGTAATTATTCAGCGACCAGACCGCTTTTTTCAGCGTGTTGGCCGACAGCTTCATCGACATGACGTTTTCCATCAGCGAAACGATCGCCATATAGACGAACGGGAAAACCGCCACAACGACCAGAAGCAGCAGAAACAGCACAGCCAGAAGCCAGAGCAGGCGGCTGAAGAATTTTTTTCGCCGTATCGCAGTCAGATTCATGGGTTCCCTCCTCAATCGTCGGTGCGGAAGATCCGCTTGATGATGCCGGATGCCGTGAGGATCATCAGGAACAGCATGACGGCCAGCGCGCAGGCATAGCCCATCTTCCAGTTCCAGAAGCCCTCCTGATAGATGCGGTAGATCATGGTTGTGGTGCCGTAGCCCGGGCCGCCGCGCGTCATGGAATAGGCAAGGTCAAAGATCTGGAACGCCCAGATCGTGTTGATGACGACGACAAAATTCGTCGTGCCCTTCAGATTCGGCAGAATGATATGAAAAAACTGCTGGATCCGGTTCGCGCCGTCGACCTCCGCCGCTTCCAGATAGCTTCTCGGGATGTCCATGATCGCCGCGTAGTAGATCACCAGAAAATAGCCGACGCTGCGCACGATATTGACAAAGCACAGCGCAGCCATTGCCGTATTGCCCTGCCCGAGCCAGTCGACGGCGGCGACGCCGAACCAGCTGAGCACGGTGTTGACCACGCCGCTCGGGTCGCTGGAGAACAGGTAGTACCATACGGAGCCCAGCAGCGTCAGCGAGCAGACGACCGGGACGAACAGCGCGCTTCGCACAAAGCTGCCGAACCGGTTGCGGTGCTGCTGCGCCAGAATCCCGGCGACAGCGAGGGAGAGCACCGTGACCAGCGGGACCTGCACCAGCACGAAGAGCAGCGTGTTCTTCAGCGCGTACCGCACGGCCGGATCCTTGAGGATCCGCAGATAGTTCCGCAGCCCGACCCAGTCTACATTCTGCTTCGCGCTGTAGTTCGTGAAGCTGAAATAAAAGACCATGAAGATCGGGATAATCAGGAACGTGATGAGAAGCAGCGTGCTCGGCGCCGCGAAGGCGTAGCCCGTGAACAGGTCCTTTAATTTCTTTTTCTTCATTTCATCACCTGCTGTTTCAGATTCAGACAAAGGAGAGCGGCTTGGGCCTCAAGCCGCTCTCCCGCAAGGATTCGAAGGATTCGATCAGTCAGCGAGCGCCTCGGCGCCCTCCTGCATGGCCTGGCAGGCCTGCTCCGGCGTCTCGTCGCCCATGGCGACCAGCTGCTCGTGCGTAATCATCAGCTCGACGACCTCGGCAATGCCGTTTTTGGACGGGAAGGTCCAGAAGTTGTCGCATTCGCCCGTCAGATGCGCGAAGCGCTCCTCAATGACCTTGCTGTTGTCCACGGAGTTGAGAATCAGGTTCGAGCCGCCCCAGAGCGCGTCGTTGTATTTGCTCCAGTTTTCCGCCTTCATGATGTACGACACCAGCGCGGCTGCGGCGTCGACGTGCTCGGAGGCGCTGTTGATTGCAATGTACTCGATGGCGTTTGCGCAGCCGTAGCGCGCGCCCTGCATATGATAGGCCTCGATCTCAAAATCGCTGGAGAATGCGGAGGTCGAGAAGATGCCCGCGCCGAGGAAGAGCGAATTGCCCTCGTTGAATTCGGCGATCGCGGCGTCGTAGTTATAGTTGACGGTATCGGCGATGTGATAGGTGTTGAACATGTCGTTGATGAGGCCCATTGCCTTGATGGATTCCGGCGAATCGAGGTCGTAATCGCCGTTTTCATCGAGGATCGAGCCGCCGGCCTGATAGAGGAAGTTGACGTAGTTGCACATCGGCGCGTGCGCGTCGCCGATCCACGGCGCGACATAGCCCTTGTGACCGGCTTCAACGGCCTTCTGGCCGTAGCTCAGAAGCGTGTCCCACGTAAAGGCGTCGTAGGCCGGAACATCCAGACCCAGCTCCTCGCAGAGCGTCTTGTTCATGAACACCACGCGGTAGGACGCGCCGCCGATGAACGGGACCATGTAATGTCCGCCGTTGGTCAGCTCGTTTTCGTAGTACATCCATTCGCTCTTCTGCTCGTCGGTGAAGAAGGAGTCCAGCTCCGCGGCGAAGCCGTTGTCCACGTAGGTCGCCTGGTTGCCGCCGCCGACCTGATAGACATCGGGGCCTGCGCCTGCGGACAGGTTCGCGATCTGCTGCGCGGTGATGTTGCCCGCGTCGGTGAGCATGACCTCGACCTTCGCGCCGGTCTGCTCCTCAAAGGGCTTGAAGAAATCGGACCAGAACGCGACGTCGGTCGCCTCGTCCTTTGCAATGTAGGAGGAGAAGGTCAGCGTATAGCCGTCATAGGGCTTGGCGTCTGCGGGTGCGTCTGCGGGCGTTTGCGCCGCTGCGGGTGCGTCCGCTGCGGGTGCGTCGGCGGCCGGTTCGGGTTTGGCGCTGCACGCAGCCATGGCGCATATCAGGCTCAGCGCGAGAAGCAGTGCGAGGATCTTTTTCATGTTCGGTTCTCCTTTTCATTTTTTGCTCGGGTCCTCCCGATGCCGCCATTATATACACAGTTTGGTCAGGATGAAAACCATCAATATTTCAGGCACTTGTGCACAGTTTCGGCAGCTCCGGCTTGTGCATTTTTTCAAAATCGTAAAAAATGACTACGATTTGTCCTGCTTTGCGTCCTTCCGGTAAACGCCGGGCGTCACGGTTTCAAACTTTTTGAATACCCGGATGAAATTCATGTCGCTGGTAAAGCCGACCTTTGCCGCGATCTCCTTCAGATTTCCGTCGCCTGCCAGCATCAGCTCCTTTGCAGCCTCGATGCGCCTGCGGTTCAAAACAGTCGAGATGCCCTCGGCATATTCCTCCTTGAATACGCGCGAGAGATACGGCTGGCTGATCCCGAGCCGGTCGGCGATAGAGGCAAGGCCGAGCTGCACGTCACCGTATTCGCGGTCGATGATCTCGCGCGCCAGGATGGGGATGGATACCTTTTTGCCGCTCTCGCCTTTGGACAGGCGAAGCAGGCACCGATAGAGAACGGCGCCCCATGTCTTGCCCGTGTAATCGGCGGTCAGCTGATCCAGCTCCTCCTCCGACAGGCCCGGGGCGGTATCATACAGCTGCGCGAGGAACGCGTAGCGCCGGCAGAGCGCGCGCTTGCTGCCCGCCGCGTCGACCGCCCACTTTTCCAGCTCCGGCAGCAGCGCGCGGGCCTTTTTGTAGCTGCCGAGTTCCAGCGCGTCGAGAAACTGCTCCGGAACGCGCTGCTGCGGCGGGCGGGCGGCGGGCGCGGCGCTGCGGCGGCCGGTTCTGGCACAGAGCCTTGCAAACCGCTCCGCGATCTCCTCCGGCGCGAAGAAGGTGTCGGACGCGAGCGCCTGCGTGCCCAGCCGGACATTGACGCCGCCGGAGATAAATTCGTCCAGTCGCGTGAAGCCGGACGACCAGTTGCACAAAACGACGCAGCTGTCTTCAAATCGGGTCCAGCAGAACCAGAAATCGTTGCTCTCCCATTCGTTCAGCAGCTCGTGCATGGCCCATTGGAGCTGCTCGTAGCGGATGGACACCGGCGCTGCGAGCAGCTTGAGATTCTGATATTCCAGCGTCACGCCGTAGGCGTTGCACAGCTGCTCCGTCTGGCTGAAATGGCTGACGTTCTGATCGAGCAGGCTCCGCAGCAGCGCGTGCGCAAGCATTTCGTTCTGCAGATCAATCTCTTCGATCTGGTGGATGTTTTCCTGATAGAGCTGATCGACTTTCTCCGCGATCCACTCAAAGTCCGTCGTGTGATACGGTGCATCCTCCGCTGGAAGGAGGGAACGGATTTTTTGAAGACTGCGCGAATTGCGGATAAAAAAGTACGCGCTCACCAGCAGCGCCAGCGCTGCCGACGCGAGCAGACAGATCAGCAGCGTCCGCTCGAGCGTATAGACCGCGCCGTAGGCGCTGCTGAGCGTCTGGCTGATTTCCACGTGCATCCGCCACACGGTCGACTCCGTCGAGGCGCGGATGGCGGCGCTCTGCGCGTCGTCTGTGTCGCGCTGCCAGACGCAGTAGGGCAGATCGCCGTCCGCCAGAAGCTCGAGAGAATGCAGATCCATCGATCTGGCCAGTTCCATGACGGCCGTCTGCACCGCGTGCTCGTCGATCATCAGAAGCAGCACGCGGTCGCAGTCCGCCGCGGCGGCGTTAACCGGCGTGCTCTGAAAATGATAGGCGGAGACCGTTCCGGTCGCTTCGTCGCAGTATGTCAGAAACTGAACGCCCGTGCGGCCGAGCGTCTGCTCCATCCAGTCCCGATACCCGGCGGCATTGCCCGTGTCCTGCGGATACAGGCTCTTGTAATACTGGTACGGCGTCAGATAGCCGTTTTTTCCGACGATCCGGTTGAGCTTCGGAAAGTAGAACAGGAGATCCTTCGCCAGATTGTTCCGGTTGCAGAAGGTCATGATATCCGCCGACAGCGCATAGGCCCTGCGGCGCACGTCGCCGTCCGCGGCGAGCGCCTCCGGAATGCCGCTCAGCTGGATCGGCAGACGGCTGCTCAGGTAAGCGCTGGCTGCCGATTCCGTATTGACAAGCTGGCTTTCCAGATAGTCGGTCAGAAACGCGGCGGTATCCCGGCTGCGGCGCGCCGCCTCCTGCCGCATGGTGCGGTGTACATGCGTGATGCTGAAAAAGAATATGATCAATACAAGCAGCGCCGGAAGCGCGTATGCGGCCAGACGCCGCAGAGCCGATAGGCTTTTTCCGTACATATGCGATCCCCCTGTCGATTGACATTATTATAAGGGAAATCCGCGGAATCGTAAATTGACAAAATCGAAAACGTATGCCCGGAATCAGACGGCAGATTAAAAAAGGAATATTGCAAACGCGGCGCGGGTGTGCTTTACTGAACAAAAAAACCGGCGTGCGCCGGTCGGAGAGGGCATTGCGGCATGGATACGACAAGGGAAGAAATGGCGGCGCAGCTTGGCAGCTACGAGTTTCAGGGGCACAAATCGCTCGGCTTCTGGAACGGCAGGCAGCCGGAGCCCGGAGTCATGGCGGCCGTCTACCGGCTGCCCGCGGACGCGCTCTGCGCGCAGGACGCGGAGCTGCTCCGGCAGAACCGGGAGGACGCGGCTGCGGTCTTGGCGGAGCAGCCGCTGGATGCGGCGCTCTGGCGCGAGCCGTGCGGGATCAGCATCCTCGGCGATTCGATCAGCAGCTGGCGGCTGAGCTTCTGGCACATCCTGCGCGAGGCGCTGCGGGAATATCCGGCGGCGTTTTATGACTTTTCCGTCTCCGGACAGAAATCGGGCGACCTGCTCGCGGCCATGTATCCGGATATTGCCAGTGCGCACGCGAAGCTGGCGCATATCATGATCGGCACGAACGACTGCCGACGGACGCTGGACGCGCCGAACGTGCTGCACACCGGCCTGCCGGAATATGAGAAAAACGTCCGGTTTCTCGTCTCGGCGCTGCAGGCGGGCGGCAGCCGCGTGATCATCAGCTCCATCCCGCCGGTGGACGCGGCGGCGATCGCGCGCGATTTTCCGGCGCACCGGATCATCTACCGCGAGGAAGACCGCCTTGCGTTCAACGCGGCCCTGCGCCACATCGCCGCGGAGACGGGCGCGGTCTTCAACGACATGGAGCCTCTGTACCGGGCGTATGCGCCGCGGGAGCTGACCATCGACGGCATCCATCTGAACCGCGGCGCGCAGCGTCTGCTTGCCGGGCGCGTTCTGCTGTGCATGCAGGCGCTGCTGCGGCAGTGAGCTCTCATAAAGCACGCAAGCGGCGGGCCCGGACAGACCGGTCCCGCCGCTTTGGCCGCAGCAGGCACTGGAGTTTGATCCTGTGCTGTGCAGATTTTGCGTCTCAGTTTTTATATTTCAGTGCCCGGATCGCGTTCAGAACGGCCAGAACCATCACGCCGACGTCGGCAAAGATGGCGGCCCACATGTTTGCGGCGCCGAACGCGACGAGCGCGAGGCAGCCGAACTTCACGACCAGCGAGAACACGATGTTCTGCCGGACGATGCCGATGCACTTGCGGGAAATTTTGATCGCCTTGGCGATCTGCAGCGGATCGTCGTCCATGAGGACGATGTCGGCGGCCTCGATGGCGGCGTCGGAGCCCATCGCGCCCATGGCGATGCCGATGTCTGCCCGCGTGAGGACGGGCGCGTCGTTGATGCCGTCGCCGACGAAAGCCAGCATTTCGTTTTTGCCCTTCGCGGACAGCAGCTTCTCGACCTCCGCGACCTTGTCGCCCGGCAGAAGCTCGCTGCGCACCTCGTCGACGCCGAGCTCGGCGGCCACGCTGTCAGCCACGCGCTTCGCGTCGCCCGTCAGCATGACGGTCTTCCGGACGCCCGCGCGCTTCAGCTGTTCAAGCGCTTCTTTCGAGTGCGGCTTGACGATGTCGGAAATGACGATGTGACCCGCATACCGGCCGTCGACGGCCATGTGGATGATCGTGCCGGTGCTGTGGCAGTCATGGTATTCGACGCCCAGCTTTTTCATGAGCTTACTGTTGCCGGCGGCGACCGCGTGTCCGTCGACCGTGGCGGTGATGCCGTGGCCGCTGAGCTCTTCAATGTCCGTCACGCGGCTGCGGTCGATCTCTTTTCCATAAGCCTTCTGCAGGCTCTTGCTGATGGGGTGCGAGGAGGCGCATTCGGCCAGCGCCGCGTATTCCAGCAGCTGCGCCTCGTCCATCGGGCTGTGGTGGACGGCAGTGACCTCAAACACGCCCTGCGTCAGCGTGCCGGTCTTGTCGAACACGACGATCTTTGCCTCTGACAAGGCCTCAAGATAATTCGAGCCCTTGATGAGAACGCCTTCCTTGCTCGCTCCGCCGATGCCGGCGAAGAAGCTCAACGGGATGCTGATGACCAGCGCGCACGGGCAGCTGACGACCAGGAACGACAGCGCGCGGTAGATCCAGTCCGTCCAGCCCGCGTCGAGCCCCGCGAGCATGCGGCCCAGCGGGACCAGCACGGCCAGAGCCAGCGCCGCGGCGCACACGGCGGGCGTATAGACCTTGGCAAAACGGGAGATGAATGCTTCGGAACGCGATTTGCGGGAGCTTGCGTTCTCGACCAGGTCGAGGATCTTCGATACGGTGGACTCGCCGAACGCCTTCGTCGTGTGGATCTTCAGAACGCCGGACATGTCGATGCAGCCGCTGATGATCTCGTCGCCCTCCCTGACGTCGCGCGGCAGACTCTCGCCGGTCAGCGCGCTGGTGTTGAGACTGGCGGCACCTTCGACGACCACGCCGTCGAGCGGGACCTTTTCGCCCGGCTGGACGACGATGATGCTGCCGACCGCGACCTCATCGGGATCGACCTGCGTCAGCTGACCGTCAGATTCGATATTCGCGTAATCCGGCCGGATGTCCATCAGCGCGGAGATATTCCTCCGGCTCTTGCCGACGGCGTAGCTCTGGAAGAGCTCGCCGATCTGGTAGAACAGCATAACGGCGATGCCCTCGACGTAATCCCCGCTTTTTGTCCAGATGGCGAGGGAGAACGCGCCGAGCGTGGCCAGCGCCATCAGGAAATTCTCGTCAAACGCGCGGCCGTTGAGAATGCCCTTGCCGGCCTTGCGCAGGATATCATAGCCGATGACCAGATACGCGGCCACATAGGCAAGCAGCTGCCAAACGCCGGTGATGGGGATGAATTTCAGCGCAATGAGCATCACGGCCGTGATGAGGATGCGCACGAGCATCTTTTTCTGTTTCTTTGTCATAGCAAACACTCCCGTTCTGCGCTGCCGGAGCAGCGGCTTGGACTTAAAGCTCGATCTCGCAGTCCGGCTCGACCTTTTTGCAGGCCTTGAGAACGGCCTTCATGGTCTTCTTCTCATCCGCGCCCTCGGCGAATTCCACGATCATCTTCTGCGTCATGAAATTGACGGTCGCATTGGCAACGCCCTCGATCTTCTTCGCGGCTTCCTCCATCAGGTTCGCGCAGTTTGCGCAGTCGACTTCGATCTGATATGTCTTTTTCATGATTGTTTCCTCCGTTTGAAATTTTGAATTAAACGCTTGTTTAATCATTACATCCGCAGTATACTGAGAAAAACGCCGGAAATCAAGCCCGCGGCGGCGCTTGCTTCCAAACGGGCGAACGGAATTTCCAAAACGGACAAAGGAGATGGGACAAATGGCGGAGTTTTCCCTTCCGCACGACCACGGCGCGCACGGACATACGGAGGAGCTGTACCGGGAACTGAAAAATGTGGAGCATTTCGGCGCGGTATGCGACATTTTCAAGCAGCTGAGCGACCCGACCCGGGTGCGCATCTTCTGGCTGCTCAGCCACCGGGAGGAGTGCGTCATCAACATCGCGGCGCTGCTCGACATGTCGAGTCCCGCGGTCTCGCACCATCTGCGTTCGCTGACGCAGAGCGGGCTGATCAGCAGCCGCCGCTGCGGCAAGGAGGTCTATTACAGGGCGGGCGACACCGTGCAGATCAAGCTCCTGCACGAGATCGTCGAGCAGGTCATGCAGATCGCCTGCCCGGAGCAGGCCGTTGACTATCAGGCCTCGCAGGAGCAGATCATCCGTCACGTCCACGACGAGCTGACAGGCAATCTCGCCGAGCGCATCACCATCGAGGAGCTGTCGCATAAGTATCTCATGAACACAACGACGCTCAAACGCTGCTTCAAGCAGGTCTATGGCGAGACCATTGCCGCGCACATGAAAAAGCACCGGATGGAGGAGGCTGCGTCTTTGCTGTTAAAAACGCAGAACGACATCGCCGCCATCGCGCAGGCCGTCGGCTATGAGAGTCAGAGCCGGTTTACCGCGGCGTTTAAGGAGACCTATGGGGAGCTTCCGACGGAGTACCGCCGGAAGCGTGCATAAAGACCGGCCCCGCTCAACTGAGCGGGGCCGGTTTTGTATGCGAAATACCGGCGTTTTCCGGTTCAGACCTGCGCCGCGCCGCTTCTTCTCGCGGCTTCGGCGACGGCCTTGGCGACGGCGGGGCCGACGCGGTGGTCGAAGGCCTTGGGGATGATATAGTCCTCTGAGAGCTCGCCCTCGGAAATGAGCTCCGCCAGCGCGTGCGCGGCGGCGACCTTCATTTCCTCGTTGATATCGCTGGCGCGCACGTCAAATGCGCCGCGGAAGATGCCCGGGAAGGCCAGAACGTTGTTGATCTGGTTCGGGTAATCGCTCCGGCCGGTCGAGACGATCCTCGCGCCGCCCGCCTTCGCGTCCTCCGGGAAGATCTCCGGCGTCGGGTTCGCGCAGGCGAAGACGATGGCGTCCTTGTTCATGGTCTTGACCATTTCGGTGGTGACGGTGCCGGGCGCGCTGACGCCGATGAACACGTCCGCGCCGGCGAGCATGTCGGCCAGGCTTCCGGCCTTATGCTCGAGGTTCGTGACCTCGGCCATCTCTTCCTTGATCCAGTTGAGACCCTCGCGGCCCTTGTAGATCGCGCCCTTGCGGTCGCACATGGTCACATGTTTGAAGCCCGCGGACAGCAGCAGCTTCACGATCGCGATGGCTGCCGCGCCAGCGCCGGAGGTGACGATCTTCACGTCCTCTTTTTTCTTGCCGACGACCTTCAGCGCGTTGGTCAGACCCGCGAGGGTGATGACGGCGGTGCCGTGCTGATCGTCGTGGAAGATGGGGATGTCACAGCGCTCCTTGAGCTTGCGTTCGATCTCAAAGCAGCGGGGAGCGGAGATATCCTCAAGGTTGATGCCGCCGAACGAACCGGAGATGAGCGCGACGGTATTGACGAATTCGTCCACGTCGTGCGTCTTGACGCACAGCGGGAAGGCGTCGATGTCACCGAAGGACTTGAAGAGCACGCATTTGCCCTCCATGACCGGCATGCCGGCCTCCGGGCCGATATCGCCGAGGCCGAGGACGGCGGAGCCGTCGGTGATGACAGCGCAGAGATTCCAGCGGCGGGTCAGCTCGTAGCTTTTTTCAAGATCCTTCTGAATTTCGAGACACGGCTGAGCGACGCCCGGCGTGTAAGCAAGGCTCAGATCGTCCTTCGTCTCGACCGGCACGCGCGCCGTGACCTCGATCTTTCCCCTCCATTCGCCATGCAGGCGAAGAGATTCTGTTGCGTAATCCATGATAGTTCCTTTCAAAAAGAAGAGCGGCTGCTTTGGACAGCCGCTCGGTTATGAGATGCCGGGGATCAGACCTCGATCCGGAGCTGATCCTCTTCCGGGGCGGTCAGAACGGTGCAGTCATAGGCGTAGAGCCGTTCCGGCAGGATGATGAGCGTCTGCAAAGACTCAGTATCCGCGCAGAACGGGCCGTGATGCCAGACGCCGGGACGGAGCGTGACCATCGTGCCCTTCGGGACGCGGAAGACCTCGACCGCGTCATAGGGAACGTGACCGGCCGGGCCTGCGGGCGCGACGTGGATATACGCATCGCCGTCGAGCGGCATCATCGCCTCGGCGCAGGTGTTGTGGTATTCATAGGTATCGATCACGAGCGGACGGCGAAAGACCTTCGTAATGGATAGCCCGACGGAGGCGCACGGGGAATAGACCGTGGTCATATCGCGGTAGAATTCGATGGGGTTCGTGCCGATATGCGGGCCCGCGGCATGCAGCATGTCGGCGAACGTGCCGTACAGGCCGAATTTTTCGGCGGTCAGCTCCTGAACATGGACGGTTTTCATGGCGGTGCCTCCTTTAGAAATTGTCGATCTCGACGGTGGGCAGGACCTGAAGCTGCTTGAACAGGACCTTCTCCGGCGATGTGACGATCAGCTCGGCGATGTCGGCCAGCGTCTCGACCGGGAGCATCGCGTCCGTGCCGAACGAATGCGTCCAGCGCGTCCACCAGCTCGTGGCCGTGGAGCCGGGGCAGAGCGCCGTCACGCGGATGCCGTACTTGAGCAGGTATTTCTGCATGCACTCGGTAAAGCCGTTGATGGCGAATTTCGTCGCGGTATAGATGCCGTTGTTGTTGACGGGATCGGGAATGCCGCGGATGGCGGACATGGAGGAGATGTTCAGAATATTGCCGCCGCCGGTCTTTTCAAAGTAGGGGACCGACAGCTTGACGGCGTAGATCGTGCCCTTGAGATTCACGTCGATGGTGTCGTCCACGTCGGCCTTTGTCAGCTCCTCAAACGGCGTCATGACGCCCGTACCGGCCGCGTTGACCAGCAGATCCAGACGGCCATAGGTCTGCCACGAGGTCTCAAAGGCCGCTGCGATCGCGTCAAAGTCCGTGTTGCTCGCCTGAATGCCGAGGAAGCGGACGCCGAGCGCCTCGGCCTGCGTTTTCATGGCCGTAAGCTCGTCCTCTTTGCGGGCGACGACGGTCAGGTTCATGCCGAGACTTGCCATACGCATGGCGATCGCGTTGCCGATGCCGCGCGTGCCGCCGATGATAAGGCCTGTTTTACCATGCAGATCCAGTTTCTCCATTGTGTTTCCCTCCTGAATTTATATGTATTCTTCAAATGTGAATCCAAACGGCGCGGCCTGTTCGTTCAGCTCCCTGATCTGGAACGGCTGGATGGGGACGCCGCCTTTTTCCCGGTTTGCAAGCTCGGCGCGGAACTCGATCTCGCCCGGCATGAGCACCTCGTCCGTACCGGCCTCGAGCTTTACGTTTTTGATCTCGTCGATCAGCGCGTCGACATTGCGGCGGAACTCGCCGGGCTCGCAGAATGCCTCCGTCTTGATGGCGAGGAAGCTGCTGCCGACGATGGGCTTGTCCTTCGGCGTGTCGACCGCGGTGCCGAAGCCGCTGCCGTTGAGCACGCCCGAGAGCATATCCACGACGACGGCCATGCCGTAGCCCTTGTAGCCCAGCGGCGGCAGGATGCCGCGGAAGGCCTGCGCGGCGTCGGTCGTGCGGCTGCCGTCGATCGAAAGTGCCCAGTCGTCCGGGACAGGCTCGCCCTTTTTCATGTTGACGAGCAGCTTGCCGCGCGAGACGCGGCTGGTCGCCATGTCGAGCAGGATCGGCAGATGCTTTTCAGCCGGAAGCGCGACGGCGATCGGATTTGTGCCCAGCCGCTTTTCCACGCCGCCGAACGGCGCGACGAACGCGCCGGAATTGGTCATCGAGAAGCCGATCATGCCGCGTTTTTCGGCCATCATCGCATAATAGCCCGCCGTACCGTAGTGGCTGCCGCTGCGAAGGCCGACGTAACCGACGCCGAACTGCTCCGCCTTTTCGATGGCGAGCTCCATGGCCCTTGTCGCCGCGACCTGGCCGAGGCCGTTGTGCGCGTCGATGAGGGCGGTCGCGCCGTAATTTTTGACGATTTCAGGCACGGCCGTTGCGTCGCACAGGCCGGAGATGAGCTTTTCCGTGTAGAGCGGGATGCGCGTCAGGCCGTGGGTCGTGACGCCGCGGATTTCCGCGTCGATCAGATTGTCGGCGATCATGCCTGCGTCCGCTTTGCTGACGTGGTAATAGCCGAACAGGTCGATCACGTACTGCCGGATGCGCTCCGGCCTGACATAGATGGTGCTGTCCATAAAAACGCCTCCTTAGCCCAGTCTGTAATAGCCGAAGTCCCGCATGACCGCCGTCAGCTCCGCGCGGACGCTGTCGGGCAGCGGATGGATGGGCCTGCGCGGCAGGCCGATGGGAATGCCGCGCATGGTCAGTCCCTCCTTGATGATGGCCAGCCACGGGGAGGGGAGCCCTTCCTTCGTGGGCTCGTTGAAAAAGTGCATGTATTTGCGGCAGACGGTCATGATATAGTCTCTGGCCTCCAGCGGCTTGCCAGCCCTGCAGAGATCATAGACATGGACGGTCTCCGCCGGGAAGAGCGTGCCGACGCCGGTGATCCAGCCGTCGGCGTACATCATGAGCGCCTCGGCGGGGAGATTGTCGTAGCCGTAGAAAATGGAGAAGCCGTCGTCTTTGCACAGGGCGCGCAGGTTCTGATGGCGGTAAATGTCGTGCGCGGAATCCTTGACGGCGTCGATGATGCCGTCGTTATAGAGTCTCGCGATGAGCTTCTCGCTCAGCCAGCAGCCGGTCAGATACGGATTGTGGTAGAGGATGAGCGGGATCGAGATCTCGGCGCGGATGGCCTTATAATGGTCGTAGGCCTCCTCCTCGTTCGGGGTGATATACCACGGCGTGACGACCATGACGCCGTCGGCGCCCGCTTCCTCCGCGGCTTTGGAGAGCATGACCGCGTCGGAGGTCCGGTATGCGCCGGTGCAGGCGTAGACCTTGCAGCGGCGGTTTACGTATTCGATGGTGTGGCGGTTGATCTCCCGCTGCTCGTCCAGCGTCATGGACACGAGCTCGCCCGTGCTGCCGCAGGAGATGACGCCCGCTGCGCCGTTTTCGATCAGGAAGTCGATCAGCTTGTCAAGCGCGGGATAGTTGACATGCTCGTCCTTCCCGCAGAAGGGGGTGACAAGCGGAAATACAACGCCGCCCAGTTTTTGTGTTTCCATGGTTGCGCTCCTTTATGAGACAATTTTGGAATAGTCATTCCATTTCATAAAAACAGCATAGCGAATGCAGCCGCAGAATGCAATATGCAGAATAGCCAAATTATCCATGTCGGATTTGTGGAAAACAGAATACGTCCGGGGAATTCCCGGCAGCGGAGGTCTTGGCAGTTGACGCGGTTCCGATGTGTACGATATAATCAGAGGCAGAAGATCTGCGGCGGAGGATACCATGGAAAAGAAAGAACAGGGCACGGTACAGGCGCTTGAGCGCGGGCTGAAGATTCTGGAGCTGCTGATGCAGGAAAAACGGCCGATGGGCGTCAATGAGATCGCAAAATGTCAGGGCATCACGCCGTCGGCGGCGTACCGGATCGTAAAGACGCTGGAGGCCAACGGCTGGAGCTTTCAGCTCTCGGACGACAAATACATTCCGGGCGAGAAGCTGTCGTATATCACGGAGAAGACCAATTTCCACCTGGCGCTGGCCGAGGTCGCGTATCCTGTCATGCAGGCGCTGACCGCGCGGGAGGTGCTGCCGATGAATCTGGTCGTCCGGCAGGATCGCCGGTTTTTCATCCTGCAGCAGACGCGCACGAACCGGTATGTCGATTTCGTCGCGCCGGTCGGCTCCGCGCTGCCGCTGCATGCGTCCGCGGGCGGGAAGATCCTGCTCTGCGAGCTGCCGGAGGTGCTGCGCGCGCAGTTTCTGGACGAGATCGCCTTCGAGTCCATGACGCCGAACACCATCTGCACCAAGCGCGGCTTTCTGGAGGAGCTGGAAAGCGTCCGGCGGCAGCAGTATGCGCTCGATTACTTTGAATCGCTGGCGCACACGTGCTGCGTGGCTGTGCCGGTCCGCAGCCCGGATGGGGAGATCTATGCGGCGCTGTCGTTCTCCGGCATCACCGACGTGACCTCGCGCGAGCAGCTGAAATACTACCTTCCGCAGCTGCGAGAGGCGGCAGATACGATCACGCAGCGGCTGTTTCTGCTGCGCGGGCAGCGCTGAGACCGGAAAGTGAAGAAGCAGGCATCCTGCGAACGACACAGGATGCCTGCTTTTTCTATGGCAGCGCCGCTATTTTCTGCATTCGCTCCGGAATGCCCTCGGGGACAGGCCGAAGGTCTTGCTGAACATGCGGCTGAAATAAAACGGGTCGTTGAAGCCCGTGCTCTCGGCCACCTCGGAGACGCTCATGGACGAGTCGCGCAGAAAGCCCCGCGCGCGGTCGAGCCGGAGGCGCAGCAGATACTGCTGCGGCGAGACGCCGACAGCCTGCGTGAACAGATGCGCAAAGCGGCTGTAGCTCAGGTGCAGCGTCTCGGCGAAGGTCTGAAAATTGATCTGCTCCTGCATGTGCTCGCGCATGTATTCCATGGCGCTGAGGATATCGCTGCGGATGGGCGCTTCGTTGCCCGCGCTGCTGCGGCAGACGATGGTGATGAGCTGCAGGAGAATGCTGTTTTCCTCCGGGATCTGCAGCGCCGCGGACTGCTGCAGATTGTGCAGGCGGTTGAGCCGGTGGAACAGACTTTCAAACAGCGTCTGGTCGGAGATGGTGTAGATCATGTTCTCTGCCGGGCGCAGGTACTGCATGGCCTCGGCCGCGGCCTGCCCGGTAAAATGCAGATAGAGCGAGACCGGATCGCCCGCGGCGGTGAAGGAGTACATCTGCCGCACGTTCGGCAGGAACACCGCGCACTGCCCGCGCGTCAGCCGCGCCTTCGCCGTGCCGACCTCGATGTCGAGCCGGCCGTTCTGCAGATATAAAAAGTGATAGTCCCGCCGCCCGTTGGAGCGCAGGATCGTATAGTCATATTTGACGACCCGTTCCGAGCCGCAGCTGTTGACCTGGAGGAGCCTCGTTTGCAGATAATCTGTTTTGTCAATGAATTCGTCAAAATTGTTCAGCGTCATCAGCGTCCGCCTCCCGCCGCATCTCCGGCGGCATGAAAATTGTTTTTTATATAGTGTAGCAGAACCAGAAGAAAATGTCCAGCAGAATTGTCCATGTTTATAACAGATTTCTGCATTATCAGCGTTCAAAAAATATGGTATTTTGTAATAGCAGACAGCAAAAAGTAATTGCTCGTTTGTATAAAATGACAAGGAGGAAAAACAAAAGATGAAGAAGATTCTTGCATGGATCCTCGCGGCACTGATGGTGCTGACGATGTTCGCCTGCGCGGCCAAGACAGAGCCCGCCAAGGAAGCAGAGCAGACCACCACGACGGAACCGGCCGAGGAGACGACTCCCGAACAAACCGCTCCCGCAGATGAAACAACGGAGGAGCCCGCTGCCGGCGGCACGATCTCCGTTTTCGCAACCAACTACACCGACGCGAAGCTGGAAGTGTTCCAGGAGATCATCAACGACTTCACGGCCGAGACCGGCGTGCAGATCGATCTCATCACCCCGGGCTCCGAGGGTGAAGCGCAGCTCAAGACCATGATGGCCTCCAACTCCCTGCCCGATGTCTGGATGACCCACGGCTGGTCGCTGCTCCGCTACAGCGAATATCTGAAGGTCGTCAATGATCAGCCCTGGTTCGATACCATCGACAAGGACTCCCTCGGCGGCGTTATGGCCGACGAAAACGGCAACTTCTACGCACTCGGCATGTCCATGAGCATTTCCGGCCTGATCTACAACAAGGACGCGCTCGACAAGGCCGGCGTCGACCCCAACTCCATCCGCACCTGGGACGATTTTGACGCAGCCTGTGAAAAGCTCGTCGCGGCCGGCATCACGCCACTTGCCATCGGCGGCTCCGTCGGCGGCAACCTCGCGGGCCTGCTCGGCTCCGTCGCCCCGACGTTCTGGACGGACGAAGGCGCCAAGTATGATCTGGGCGACTCTCTGAAGGACGGCACGTTCGACTTTGACACCTACGCCACCGAGCTCTATGAGTATCTGGCGACCTGGATGAAGAAGGGCTACATCAACGAAGATGTTCTGACGCTCGACGCTGCCGGCGCGCAGCAGATGCTCGGCTCCGGCGAGGCGGCCTTCATGGTCCGCGGCACCGACAACATCACCGTCGCCCGTCAGTATTATCCCGATGCCAACATGGGCGTTCTCCCGCTGCCCTCCTCCGCGGACGGCGCTCCGTCGTTCCGTGTCGGCGAAGGCGACGCATGGGGCGTCTGGAAGGACACCGAAAACGAAGCTGCCTGCTGGGCGCTGCTCGACTACCTGGCCCGCCCCGAGGTCGGCTCGAAGTGGGCGACCGTCTCCGGCTGCCTGCCCACCGTCGAGGGTGCTGACGCCGCCGACGTCTACACGCTCAACTGCTACCGTCAGGCTGTGGAAGACTGCGGCGGCAAGGTGCAGTACGACAACCTCTTCGACCGCAAGTTCTTCCCGTCCGGCATGTGGGGCATTATGGCCGACTCCATGTCCATGATGCTCTCCAACCCCGACGACGTGACCGAGGCCGTTGAATACCTGCGTGACAACTATCTCGAGCTCTACGCGGAGCAGAACGGCTGAGCGATCGTGACCGTGGTCCAGCGTCCTTTAAGCTGAATATGGCCCGCATTGTAACGACTGATCTGCTCGACTGATTTACCGGCAGGTGTCGGATGAACTCCATAGAGCATCCGGCACCTGCCTTACTCTTTTTTAGAAAGGAACGGACAACGGAATGGAAAAACGGAAAAGACAGATGAATCTTCTGTATATACCGGCTGTCCTGCTCATGGCATGTTTTGTGCTGTACCCGCTGGCACGCGGCATTTACATCTCGTTCTTCAAATGGAATGGCTATTCCCAAAACATGACCTTCATCGGGCTGAAAAACTATCTCAGCCTGTTTTCGGACAAATACTTTAAATCCTCGTTCTGGAACACCATGCTCTATGGCTTCGGCTCGGCGCTGCTGCAGAATGTGTTCGGTCTGGCGCTGGCGCTGTTCCTCAACAGCAAATTCAAGATCCGCAACGCGGTGCGGACCATCATCTATCTGCCGGTCATGATCTCCGGCCTTCTGATGGGCTACATCATGTATTTCTTCTTCCAGCTCAACCATGGCGTCATCAACGAGATCTTCCAGTATCTCGGGAAGGACGCGGTCAACTGGCTGGCGGACGGGACGCGCGGCAAGATCATCATCACCCTGGTCAACAGCTGGCAGTATGTCGGCATCGCCATGATCGTGTATCTGGCGGGCCTGCAGAACATCCCGAGCATGTATTACGAGGCGGCGACGCTCGACGGCGGAAACAAGTGGCAGGTCTTCCGCCATGTGACGCTCCCGCTGCTCACGCCCGCCATGTCCACCGCAGTGATTCAGAATGTCATCGGCGGATTGAAGCTGAACGATGTGATCATCTCCCTGACAAAGGGCGGCCCCACATTGAAGACGCATTCGCTGTCCACATATATTTCCTATATGTACTTTGACTCGGAAAAGGCTGGCTACGCCTCGGCAATCGGCGTATTCCTGTTCGTGTTCATCTTTATTATCTCGACGTTCCTGACGCGCTATTTCCGGAAGAGGGAGGTGCAGTACTGATGCAGCAGACGCTTCAGAAGCAGGCGCATAAGACAAGGCAGAAAAACGCATGGAAATATATCCTGAGCGTTGTCATCATCCTCATTTATATCCTGCCGATCTATGTGCTTGTCAATATGGCTTTCAAGCACCCGACAGATCTCGGCAGCCGTCTGCTCCCACCGACGTATTTTGATGTCAGCAACTTTACCTCCATCATCGAAAGCGGCAAGCTCTTCCGGGCGCTGGGCAATACGGTCATCATCGCCGTCGGCACGGTCGCGATCGAGGTTGTGTTCGGCTGCATGGCGGCCTATGCGTTCGCGCGCAACCGCTCCCGGTTCAACAGCTTCATGCAGAGCTTCTGTCTGGGCATCATGATGATCCCGCCGCTGTCCATTCTGGTCGGCGTGTACACCGAGCTCGTTGCGCTCGGCGGCATCAACCAGCAGTGGGCCGTCATCGTCATCGCGGCGGCGTTCGGTCTGCCGATGTCCATCCATCTGTATACGAATTTCATCAATTCCATCCCCGTCGCGCTGGACGAGGCCGCGGCCATCGACGGCGCGGGCGTCCTGCGCACCTTCTGGAGCATCATCCTGCCGCAGCTGAAGCCTGTGACAGTATCCGTCATCATCCTCAAGGGCGTCACGGCATGGAATGAGTACCTGTATCCGTATTACATTTTACAGAAGCCGTCCAAATACACGCTGGTGCTGCTCATCCGGCAGTTTTTCGGCGGCGCGGACAGCGCCCAGAACATGCACGGCGCGGCGGCAGCCGCGGTGCTGTGCGTCCTGCCGCTGATCGTGGCGTATCTGTGCCTGCAGAAATACTTCATTCAGGGCCAGGTCGACAGCGCGGTCAAATAACGCGTCCAACAGGAGGAAAATGACATGAAATCGATTCAGGTAGACGAGCTGCTGCGGTTTGCGCGGGAGGCTCTGGAGGCGGCGGGGGTCGGCGCGGAGGACGCGCGGACGATCGCCAATACGCTCGTGACGACGGACACGTTCGGCGTGTTCTCGCACGGCACGAACAATCTGTACAATTATATCCGCAAGATGCAGGCGGGCGGTCTGGACGCGAAGGCCGTCCCGACGGTGGAAAAGGAAGGGCCCTCGTGGGCCGTCGTCAACGGCAATGCGGCCATGGGCATGGTCTCGTCCTGCAGGGCCATGGAGCTTGCCGTCCAAAAGGCAAAGAAGACCGGCATTGCCTATGTCGGCGTACACAACAGCTGCCACTTCGGCGCCGCCGGCTATTATGCCAATCTTGCCGCGCAGCAGGGCCTGCTCGGCATCGCCATGAGCAACACCGACCCCAACATGGCCATCCCCGGCAGCCGCGACGTGGCCATCGGCAACAACCCCTTCTCGTTCGCGGCGCCGCTGAAGAACGGAAAGTCCGTCTTCCTCGACATCGCCCTGAGCGGCGCAGCGGCCTTGAAGATCGTCATGGCGCGCGAAAAGGGACAGCAGGTGCCGCCCGGCTTCTTAATTGACGCCGAGGGCCTGCCGACGACGGATCCGTCCGGGTTCCCGTACGACTCGCATCTTCTTCCCATGGCAGCGCACAAGGGCTACGGCTTTGCCATCATGGTCGAGATCCTTGCCTCCGTGCTGACGGGCGCGGGGCTTCTGAGCCAGGTCGTGAGCTGGAACCTCGATCTGGAAGCCAAAAACAACGTCGGCCACGCCTTTATCGCCGTGGATTTGGCGCAGATGCTGCCGATGGACGAATTTGAAGCGCGCATGGAGCAGATGGTGCAGGAGCTGGAATCCGCGCCGCTGGCGAAGAACACGCAGAAGATCTTCGTTCCCGGCGAGATGGAGTGGGTAAAGCGCGAGAAGGCGCTGGCGGAGAACCGGTTGGAGCTCGCGGACAATATGGCGGAGAACCTCGAAAGGGCCGCCGCGCTGACAAAGACCA
Source organism: uncultured Oscillospiraceae bacterium (assembly GCA_934646185.1). Taxonomy (GTDB): domain Bacteria; phylum Bacillota; class Clostridia; order Oscillospirales; family Oscillospiraceae; genus CAG-170. The sequence continues at coordinate 36,514 of CAKUEH010000005.1, forward strand.
GCCTGCACTGGCTGGCAGATTGAGAGGAAACAGAGTATGGACAAAACCGAACTCATGAAGGATGTATTGAAGGTGACCGGCATTGCGCCGATCATCGCCTACGCGGAGCCGGAGCAGGCCGTTCCGGCGGCAAAAGCCCTCGTCGCGGGCGGACTTCCCGTGGTGGAGGTGCTGATGCGCAACGAGCACGCGATGGGAAATCTGGAGCGCATCGCGCGAGACGTTCCGGAGATCGTCGCGGGCGCGGGCACGATCATCACGCTCGATCAGGCCAAGGCCGCCATTGACCATGGCGCGCAGTTCATCATCATGCCCGGCATCGGTCGGCAGGTCGTGGAATACTGCATTGACAAGAAGATCCCCGTCATCCCGAACTGCATCACGCCGGGCGAAATGACCATGGCGGTGGAATACGGCCTCGATATGGTCAAGTTTTTCCCGATCTACCAGCTCGGCGGTCTGGCGACGCTCAATGAATATACCGGCGCATACCCCATGCTCCACTTCCTTGTGACCGGCATGCTCAATGAGACGAATTTCCTCCCGCTGCTGGAAAACCGGAAGGTCATCTGCGGCGGCGACTGGATGTTCACGCAGGGACAGGCGCTTGTGAACAACGATTACGTGCTCATCGCAAGAAATCTGCGCGAGTCCGTCTATCAGGCGCAGGATCTGCGCAACCGTCTGGCGATCCGGAAATAAGGGAGGGAATGACAATGAGATCCAGTCAGGATACATACACACTCGCAAACGGCGTAAACATGCCGTGCATCGGCCTTGGAACGTACCAGTCTCCGGACGCGGTCGCGTCCGCGGCGGTGAAGGACGCAATGGCGGCGGGCTACCGCCTCATCGACACCGCTGCCGCCTACGGCAACGAGCGCGGCGTCGGCCAGGGCATCCGCATCAGCGGCGTTCCCCGCGAGGAAATTTTTGTGACCAGCAAGCTGCGCAACGCCGCGCACGGCTATCAGGCGACGCTTGAAGCGTTCGACATGACGCTCTCCCGGCTCGGCCTGCGGTATCTGGATCTGTACCTGATCCACTGGCCGAACCCCATCCAGTACCGCACGACATGGCAGGAGGCCACCATCGGCACCTGGAAGGCGTTTGAGGAGCTCTACAAGGCCGGGCGCATCCGCGCCATCGGCGTGAGCAACTTCATGCCGCACCATATTGAGCTCTTGAGGGAGCACTGCGAAATCCTCCCCATGGTCAACCAGCTCCGCCTCTGCCCCGGCGTGACGCAGCCGGAGGTCGTGGCGTACTGCAAAAAGAACAACATTCTCGTCGAGGCCTACAGCCCGTTCGGCACCGGCGCGATCTTCAAGGTGCCGCAGATGCAGCAGCTTGCGCAGAAGTACGGCCGGAGCGTCGGCCAGATCTGCCTGCGCTGGAGCATGCAGATGGGCTGGCTGCCGCTGCCGAAGTCCGCGAACCCGGACCGCGTGAAGGAAAACCTGAACGTGTTCGACTTCGAGCTGGAGCCGGAGGACGTGGAGCTGATCGCGAACCTCAAAGGCGTCTGCGGTGAGGCTCCCGTGCCCGACGAGATCCATTTCTGATATGAGAATTACAAACAAAGAACAACTGACCGCGCATGGCAACCGCGAAGGACGAAAAATCGTCGCGGAGCTGCTGGACGCGGGACTGGACGCGCTCGACCCGTATGTGCGGGTAAAGCAGCTTGTCCATGTGGAGAATGGGAAGATCGTTCTGCACACGGACGGCTTCGAGATGAAGGGCGACCCGCACGCGGGGCCGCTGGAATTTGATCTGAAGGACTATGACCGCGTGTATGTCGTCGGCGCGGCCAAGGGCGTGCAGCGCGCGGCGCTGGCGATGGAGGAAGCGCTGGGCGATGTGCTGACCGGCGGCCATGTCATCGCCAAGCACGGCGAAGACATCATCTGCAAAAAGATCGGCGTCACGCTGGCGGGCCATCCCGTACCGGACGAGGCCTGCGTCGAGGGCTGCAAAAAAATTGAGGCGCTGGCGCGGGATATCACCAGCCGCGATCTGGTCTTCACCATCACGGGAAGCGGCTGCGGCTCGCTCATGACCTATCCGGCGGACGATATCACCATCGACGAGATCGCGCGCTTTACCCACATGATGCAGATCGAAAAGGGCGTGCCGACCAGCGACCTGAACCCCATCCGCACGCACATCGACCGTTTCAAGGGCGGCCGGCTCTCGCGGCTGTTTCGGCCCGCGACGCTCGTCCACACGACGACGGCAGATCCCTCAAAGCAGAATACGCCTGTGACGCGCACGACGTATTTTGAGATGTTGGAGCACAACACCTTCTTCCCGCCGCTCTCTACCGGCACGACCTACGCGGACTGCATCGCAATTTTACAGAAGTGGAACGCATGGGACAAGACGCCTGTCTCCATCCAGAACCGCCTGCTGCGCGGCACGCCGGAGACGGAGAACATGAGCGTAGCAGAATATGAAAGCCTCGGCGCGCGGTTCTTCGGCCTCATCTTCAAGGACGCGACGGTCTATCCCGCCGTGCGGAAAAAGGCGGCGGAGTTTGGCCTTCGCTGCGTCATGCTCTCGGAATATCAGCAGGCGGAGGCGAAGGAGGCGGGGCTGGTCGACGCGGCGATGGCCCTTTGCGCAGAGCGCATGGCAGAGCCGTTCCGCGCGCCCATCGTGCTCATGTCCTCCGGCGAGAACGTGGTGACGGTCGGCGCGGAGAGCGGCGTCGGCGGGCGCAATCAGGAATACTGCACGGCGGCGGCGCTGACGATCGCGGGCAGCCGGAAGATCGTTTTCGGCGCGGTCGACACCGATGGCACGGACGGCCCCGGCGGCTTCCGATACCCCGGCGCGCCGGAATGCCTCGCCGGTGCGATCACAGACGGCGAAACGGCGCAGGCCGCGAAGCAGGCCGGGATCGATCTGGAGGACGCGCTGCGCACGCATGGCACGTCGGAGCCGCTCTGGCGGCTCGGCTGCGGCGTGGCTGCGGCGGCAAACGTCTCCGCACTCGATCTGCGCGTGATTTTGATTCAGGAATAAAAGAAATACAGAAGGAGTGACAGAAAAATGGCAGGAACAGAGATCCGCTCCATTACGGCAAGACAGGTATACACGAACCGCGGCAACCCCGGCGTAGAGGCCGTGGTCACGACGGAAAACGGCGCGACGGGCCGGGCCATGTGCACGTCCGGCATTTCCATCGGCACGCATGAGATCCATTTTGACTTCGACGGCGGCGAACGCTTCCGCGGCAAGGGCGTACTGGGCGCGGTGCGGAACGTCAACGAGATCATCGCTCCGGCGCTGAAGGGGCTGGACGCGGCCAACCAGCGGCTGATCGACCGCACGATGCTCGATATCGTCCCGGACGCGAAGGCAAAGCTCGGCGGCAACGCGACGGCAGCCGTCTCCGCGGCTGTTTTAAAGGCAGGCGCGGCGGCGCTGGGCATCCCGCTTTACCGGCACATCGGCGGCGCGAACGCGATGTATCTGCCCGTTCCGGGCGTCGCGATGGTCGCGGGCCATGAGCGCTACGGCGGCGGCATCACCACCCCCGGCGGCAAGCCCACCATGTCCGTCATGTGCTTCGGCTTCGACACGTTTGCCGACGCCTCCTATGCCTGCTGGGATATCCACACCCGCTGGGCTGAGAAGATGGACAAGCGCTTCGGCGGCGCGCCGAACATCCGCGACTTCATCGTCGTGCCGGAAGGCGTGTTCAAGTCCGACGAAGAGATCTGGGAGGCCATGACCGAGACGATCATCGAGGCGGGCTATGAAGGAAGAGCCGGCTTCCAGATGGACGTTGCGACCGACACCTATCACAACAAGGAAGACGGCAAATATTATGGCCTCTTTAATAACCAGCCCAAGACGAAGGATCAGCTCTACGATTTCTATCTGCATATCATCAAAGAATTCCCGTTCGTCATTCTGGAAGACCCGTTCAACGAGGACGATTATGACACGACCGCGGCTCTGACGAAGGATTCCGGTATTCAGATCGTCGGCGACGATCTGTTCACGACGAACATCCGCCGCGTGGCCTATGGCGTGACGAAGGGCGCGGCCAATACGGTCTTGCTGAAGGTCAACCAGATCGGCACGATCTCCGAGGCGTTGGAAATGATCCAGTATGCGTATAAATTCGGCTACGCCGTCATGCCGTCGGATTCCAGAGGCGAGGGCGAGGCCATCGCGGATTATGCTGTGGGCATCAACGCCGGCTCCGTGCGCGAATGCGGCATCGGCCCGCGGGCGAACCGGTTCATGGAAATTGAAGCAGAGCTCGGCAAGACCGCGAAATTCCTCGGCGCGCGCGGTCTGAAGGGCTTTAAGAACCAGCAGCGTGCAGACGCGCTGGAGAGAAAGGAGTAAGCGGGATGTATCAGCAGTATATAAACGGAAAACTGGTAGACGGTCTCGGAAAGCCGCTGGACGTGTTCGACCCGTCGACCGGCGAGGTCGTCGGCACGGTCGGCTCCGCGAACGCGGCGCAGGCGCAGCAGGCGCTGGATGCGGCTGCGGAGGCGTTCAAGATCTGGTCGAAGACCCCTTTGCAGACGCGCATCGACTGGATGCTGAAGCTCCGCGAGGCGTGTCTTGCCGAGCGTGAGACGCTGGTCGAGCTGGTCAGCCGGGAATCCGGCAGAACGTATGCGCTGGCCTGCGGCGACTTTGACTGGTGCATGACGAGCTTCCAGTATTACGCGGAGGAGGTCAAGCGCGTCTACGGCACGTCCTTCCCCAATGCGGCAGGGACGTATGGCAGCGGCTATCATATTGTCGAGCGCCGCCCGATGGGCGTTTCGGTCGGCCATCTGGCGTGGAACTACCCGCTGGGCAACGCGGGCCTGAAAATTGCGCCCGCGGTCGTCTCCGGCTGCTGCTGCATCATCAAGCCGTCGAGCCAGACCCCGCTGGCCACGCTCTATCTCGGCGTGATCGCGGAAAAGATCGGCTTCCCGGCGGGCGTCATCAACATCATCTCCGGCCCGGCGGGCGAAGTGGGAAAGACGCTCAACTCCAGCAGCATCCCCAAGCTCATCACGCTCATCGGTTCGAGCGAGACGGGCCTGCAGATCATGCGCGAGGGCGCAACGTCCGTAAAGAAGTATTCCTTCGAGCTGGGCGGCAACGCGCCGGTTATCGTGATGCCGGACGTGGATCTGGACGAGGTCGCGGCGAATATCGTGGCGAAGAAGACCGGCTTCGCGGGCCAGACATGCGTGAATTATAACCGCATTTATGTGCAGGAGCGCATTTATCCCCAGCTCTGTGAAAAGGTCGCGGAGAAGCTGCGCGCCGTGAAGCTCGGCCGGTGGAAGGACGAAGGGCAGGTCATGGGGCCGCTGATCAACAAAAAGGCGCGCGACCGTATGCTGGAGCTGGTGGACGACGCGGTAAGCTCCGGTGCGAAGCTCGTAATGGGCGGCGAGGTGCCGGAGGAATTCGCGAAGGGCGCGTACATGACACCCGCGCTGCTGGTGGACGTTACGGACGATATGCGCGTGAGCAAAGAGGAGATCTTCGGGCCGGTCATCCCGATGCAGCCGTTCAAGACGCTGGACGAGGCGATCGAGAAGGCCAACAACACGATCTACGGCCTGTCTTCTTACTTCTTCGGCCACAACGCGAAGGAGATCGCCAGAGCGTTCGAGGGCATGGAGGCCGGCGAGATCTTCATCAACGGCTCCGGCGGCACCGAGCAGGTCCCGCACGCAGGCGTGAAGCAGTCCGGCGTCGGCTGCGACAAATCCCCCTGGTCCCTCGAAGAGTATTTCGACTTCAAATACTGCGCCATGATCCCGTAAACGCGGAAAGGGGAACGAAATGGAAAAGAGATTTGACGTCATTGGCTTCGGCGACCCGTTTCAGGATCTGGATATCCAGCTGTCCAAACTCCCGGAGACCAACGTCAACATGCGCATGCACGACTACTGCTTCATGGGCGGCGGAAACGTCCCCACGGCGATGGTCGCGGCGGCGAGGCTGGGGCTGAAAAGCTCCATCCTCGGCGTCGTTGGAGACGATATGCTGGGGCGGCTCGCGGCGGCGGATTTCGCGTATAACCACGTCGACACGTCCCATCTGAAGGTCGCGCCCGGCAAACGGACGAATTTCTGCCTGTGCGTGGCCGAGCAGGAGATCGACGGCAAGGAATTCATCAGCAAGCCCGGCGATTTTGACCCGCTGAAGCCCGAGGAGCTGGATAAGGCGTATATCCAGTCGGCAAAGGCGCTGCACATCGGCCAGTTTACACCGGCCATCGTCAAAGCCTGCGAGTGGATGCACGAGGCAGGCGGCGTCGTGTCCATCGACGCGGCGTATTACCGCCCGGATATCTATGAAAATTACCGCCATCTGGACATCTTCATCGGCTCTGAGACATATTACAACGTCATGTGCCAGACCGAGGGCTATACCGGCGGCAGAGCGGATATTCGGCGTGTCCTGCGCGCCATTCAGTCGCAGGGGCCGAAGACCGTAATCTTCACCTTCGGCGCCGACGGCTGCACCGGCCTCTGCGGGGACGAATTCTTTGAAGTCCCGGCTTTCAGGGTCAAGGCGGTCGATTCGACCGGCGCGGGCGATGTGTTCCACGGAGCGTATATTTACGCATGGCTCCAGGGCTGGGACGCGAAGACCTGCTGCCGCTTCTGCTCCGGCGTTTCGGCGATCAAATGCACCCGCCCCGGCGGACGCTCCGGCATCCCGACGCTGCCGATCCTGGAAAAATTCCTCGCCACGGGCGAAATTGACGGGGAAGAGCTGGACGAGCGTGTCCGGCATTATAAATATGGACTTCTGAACGCTTGACACAAAGAAAGACAGGGAGGAAACCATCATGCTGAATTATCATGTCAAGATCGGTCTGGTGCCGATCCGCAGAGACTGTACCCCGCGCCCCGGCATTTTCAACTGGGAATATGCGGAGGAACGCGCAAGAAAGACCGTCGCGTACATCGAGGAGCATTTCACCAGCGAAAACGTCTCGTTCGTCGACCTCAAGGGCATCAACGACGTAGAGGTCCTGTACAACGAAAAGGACGTGCAGCCCGTCGTAGACCTGATGCGAAAAGAGCGCGCCGACGCGATCTTCATCATCAACAGCAACTTCGGCAACGAAGAGGTCGCCGCCATGGTCACCAAGGAGCTGGGACTTCCGGTCCTGCTCTGGGGTCCGCTGGACGATGTGTTCGAGCCGGACGGCAGCCGCCACACCGACAGCCAGTGCGGCCTGTTCGGCGTCAGCCGCCAAATGCAGCGCTACGGCGTCCCGTTCAGCTACATTGAAAACTGCCGCGTGAGCGACCCCATTTTCGCCGACGGACTGGACAAATTCGTCCGTGTGGCCTGCATGATCAAGAATTTCCGCGGCATGCGCATCGCGCAGGTCGGCCTGCGGCCGAAGCCCTTCTGCTCCGTCATTTTCAACGAGGGCGAGCTGATGCAGCGCTTCGGCATGCACATCATCCCGGTCAACATGGCGGTGATTATCGACAAGTATAACCGCATTCTCAAAGAGCGCGACGCGGAGCTGGAGGAGGGCGCGAAGATCCTGTTCGAGCGCTATCAGATGGACAAGGATACCCCGCCGCTCGCGAAGAAAATCTACGCCTTTGTGCTCCTTTACAAGGAGATCTTCGAGGAATATGACGTCGACGTCATTTCCTCCGAGTGCTGGACGTCCATGCAGCTGGGCGTCGGCGCCATGCCCTGCACGGCCTACAGCATTCTGGCCGACATGGGCTACATCGTCTCCTGCGAGAGCGATATGCACGGCGCGATCTCCATGGCGCTGCTGTCCTGCGCGGCGCTGGGCAAGAACCCGCCGTTCTTCGGCGAATTCACCGTCCGCCATCCCGAGGACAAAAATGTCGAGCTGCTGTGGCACTGCGGCCCGTTTGCCTACTCGCTCAAAAAGCCCGGCACCGTCGCACGCGAGGAGAATCAGCGCCAGTGGTTCCAGGTCAAGGACGGCAAATTCACCATCTGCCGCTTCGATCAGGACGACGGCCATTATCAGCTGCTGAACGGCACGCTGGAGAGCGCCGACGGCCCGTATACCTTCGGCACCTACCTCTGGGCGCGGTTCAACGATCTGACCAGGTGGGAGCGCAAGCTGATCGACGGCCCGTACATCCATCACATGGCCGAGGTCGAGGGCGATTACACATGGGAGCTGCGCGAGTTCTGCCGCCTGATCCCGCATCTGGACTCCGATACCGTGGACTAAAAGGAGAAAACAAGCATGCTGACTGATTTAAGATCCATTCTCGCGCTGGCCGAGGAAACAGGCCGCGCGATCCCCGCGTTCAACTGCTACACGCAGGAGTGCGTCATGGGCGTTCTGGAAGCCGCGAAGGAAACCGGCGCGCCGGTCATCTTCCAGATGTTCAGCCGTCTGGCCGACACCAACGACGGTAATTTTGTCGCGCCCGCCATTCTGGAGGCCATCCGCCAGCTTCCGCAGCCCGCGGTCATGCACCTTGACCACGGCGCGGGCATCCCGGAGGTCGTGCGCGCCATCCGGCTCGGCATGACCGGCGTGATGATCGATGCATCGACCCTGCCGCTGGAGGAGAACATTGCCACGACGAAGCTCGCGGCAGAGCTCTGCGGCTATGCCGGCGTTCCGGTCGAGGGTGAGCTCGGCCATGTCGGCGCGACGAAGGACGAGGTACTCGGCAACTACACGGATGTTGCGGAGGCAGAGCGCTTTGTGAAGGAAACCGGCGTTTCCGCGCTGGCCGTCATGGTCGGTACGGCGCACGGCCGGTACAAAAAAGCGCCGGTTCTGGATATTCAGCGCATCCGCGACATCCGCGAAGCGACGGGAAAGCTGCCGCTGGTGCTGCACGGCGGCTCCGGCGTGCCGGACGAGCAGATCCGCATGGCCGTGGAGGCCGGCATCCGCAAGGTCAACTTTGCGACCGACCTCTGCTACGCCTTCCTCGATCAGGTCATGGTCACGGAGCGCACGACGGTCGCGCTGGACGTGTTCATGCGCGAGCCCATCCACGCCATCCGCGATTACTGCATCGGCAAGATCAGACTGCTGGGCGCGGACAGGATCCTGTAACCATCAAGCGCCTGCCGGGGACCCCGGCAGGCGCAGTGCTGTATGAAAAGGAGAAACCATATGAAGATCACAAAGCGTCCGTTCGGCACACTTGCGGACGGTACCGCCGTATCCTGCTGGACGATGGAAAACGCGCACGGCCTGCGCGCGGAGCTTCTGGACTACGGCGCAGCCATCCGCAGCATTCAGGTTCCCGACCGGACGGGAAAGCTCGTCGACGTTGTGCTCGGCTATGACGATCTGGCCGGCTACACCGGAAATCCCAGCTTCTACGGCGCGACCATCGGCCGCTTCGGCAACCGCATCGGCGGCGCGGAATTTGCGCTGAACGGCAAACTGTACCGGCTGGCAAAAAACAACGGGGAAAACCACCTGCACGGCGGTCTGCGCGGCTTTGACAAATACGTCTGGCAGGGAACAGAGGAGCCGGACGGCGTGCGGTTCACGCGCATCTCGCCGGACGGCGAGGAGGGGTATCCCGGCACGCTGACGGTATCGGTTAAATTCAGTTGGCAGGGAGACGGACTGATGCTCCACTATACGGCGCGGTGCGATCAGGATACGATCTTGAACCTGACGAACCACAGCTATTTTAACCTCGACGGCGAGGGCACCGTGCAGGAGCAGCTTCTGAAAATTCATGCCGACTGCTATACGCCAAACGACGCGGGCTGTCTGCCGACGGGCGAGCTTGCGCCTGTCGCGGGTACGGCAATGGATTTCCGCGCCTTCAAGGCCATCGGCAAGGACGCGGACAGCGACGAGCCGTGCGTGAAGCCCTTCCGCGGCTACGACGTGAATTTCTGCCTGGACGGAAGCATTCCGGCGATCGAAGCGAAGTCATTAAAAAGCGGCATCGTCATGCACGTGACGACCGACCAGCCCGGCGTGCAGCTCTTTACGGCCAACCATATGAAAGAGCGCATCGGCAAAAACGGACAGAAATACGGCCACCGCTCCGCGTTCTGCCTCGAAACGCAGCATTTCCCGGACTGCATCCACCATCCGGACTGGCCAAGCTGCGTTCTGCGCGCGGGCGAGGTCTTTGACAGCAAGACCATCTATTCATTTACGACGGAATAAGAAGGAAGGAAATTTATATGGCTGATTTTACAATGGACCGGTTCAGCCTGAAGGGCAGGACCGCCCTTGTGACCGGCGCGGAGCGCGGCATCGGGCTGGAGATTGCAAAGGGTCTGGCCGCGGCGGGCGCGGATATTATCATCGCGGGTCTGATGGAAGAAGAATTCCCGAAGGCGGAGGCCGCCGTGCGCGCCAAGGGCGTGAGCTGCACGGTGCTGAAAGCGGATATCTCGAAGGAAGAAGACGTGCTGCGGATTGCGGAGCAGGCATGGGAGATCTTCCCGAACGGGCTTGACATTCTGGTCAACAACGCGGGCGTCAACAAGCTGGCGCCCGCCGAGGAGATGCCGCTGGAGGTCTGGCAGAAGGTCGTCGGCGTCAATCTGACGGGTACGTTCCTCATGTGCCGCACGTTCGGAAACCGGATGCTGCGGCAGGGCCACGGCAATATCGTGAATGTCGCGTCCATGTCCGGCCTGGTCGTGAACCCGCTGCCGCAGCAGCAGTGCGCGTACAACTCGTCCAAGGCGGGCGTCATCATGCTGACGAAGTGCATGGCCAACGAGTGGGCCCAGCGCGGTGTGCGTGTCAACGCGATCTGCCCCGGCTTTACCGACACGCCGCTCACGGCCAGACGGCTGAGTACGCCGAACGACCCCGCGGTCGCGAAGTGGCTCGGCGGCACGCCGATGGGCAGAGTCGCCCAGCCGGACGAAATGGTCGGGCTCGTGCTCTATTTTGCAAGCGACGCGTCCACGTTCACGACTGGCGCGGTCCTCTCCGTCGACGGCGGATATACCTGCCTGTAAGCGATCCCGGATCACAGAAAAAGCGCCAGGCTCATGCTGTGGGACGCTTTTTTATCATCGTTTTGGGAGCGGCTTGCTGCGCCGTCCATTTGCGGAGCGCCTCGAGCCCCAGCAGGATGGCGATGCCCAGCGCAAGGCCGAGCCAATCAAAGGTCGGGAGACTGACGGGCGCCTGCGGCGCGTCGAGTCCGGCAGGGCCCATGACGATGGCATAGAGCGAGCCCGCCATCAGCCCGAGAATGAGCCAGACCGTCTGGCTGCGGTATTTTCTGAGCGCGGCGCGGATGGAAAGCGCGATGCCCGCGAGAATGCCAAGCCCCAACGCGCACAGCCCCGGGAGCACGGAAAAGTCCAGCCCCAGAAACGTCTTGATCGCCTGGATCGCGGGCAGATACACGCCCGCGATGAGCAGGATCGTCGAACCTGAAATACCCGGCAGCACCATCGCCGTGATGGCTACCGCGCCGGACAGAAAAACGTAGCCCAGCATCCACACGGGCGCGCCCGCGAAGCGGACGGCGACGATCGCCGTATTTGCGCGCAGAAGCGTCAGGAGCACGACCAGCAGCGCCCCAAAGATCGCAAACGGGAGATTCCGCGCCTGCCCGCGCAGGGATGCGCGCTCCGCGCGGATCACAAACGGAAAAGACGCCAGCGTCAGCCCCAGAAACAGGCTGCTCATGAAATAAATATGCGACGCAAAGAGCGTTGAGAGCGCCAGCACGCAGGCGAGCATCCCGAACACCCAGCCGGCGCCGAGCTTCAGAAGATACACGATCGCGGCCCTTCTCGCGCCCGCGTCCGTTCCGAACAGGCTGTGCAGCGCGTCCAGAAACCGGTCGTAGAAGCCCAGAATAAATGCGATCGTCCCGCCCGAGACGCCGGGCACGCTGTCCGCCAGCGCCATACAGAAGCCGTGAAATGCAGTCAGGATCATGTAGGTTCTCCTTTCCGGCGTGCGCCGAAGAGCGTGTTCGCCGTCTGTGTGATGAGATCCGCCGTGCCGTAATCCGCGGGCGAAAGATATTCGGTATAAAACCGCACCATGAGAAACACGAGCAGCTTTGAGCCGAACGTGCCGAGCCCGAGCTTTACCGTGTTTCCCGCCAATGTCTGATACTTGTTTTTCATTGCGTCATCCCAAACAAAAAAGCGTCTTCCCAATGGACAATGCCATTGTAGAAGACGCTTTTAACTTACACTGAAATCAAATTAAAACAGAATTTAAACTGCGCCGGCGTTCCGCAGCCGGCGCAGGAGCGCGGATCGGTCTGTTTCAGCGCCTCGCTTTTTGATATTTTTCACAAAACCGCAGATGCCAGCCAAAAAAAAGACACCTTTTTTACAAGATTCCTCTCCTGCTTTTTCCCTGCTTTTTGCAATATAATCAGAATAACAGAGAAAACTCTCTGACGCTTCCGCCGGACGACCGTGCGGAAAGCAAAAAATTTGATGGAGGAATCAACATGAAAAAACTGCTTGCATTGCTTCTTGCGGCGCTGATGGTTTTCGGCATGGCTGCCTGCGCGAAGACAGCGGAGACGCCGGCTGTCGACACGCCCGCGGAAGACACCGCTGCCGCGGCCGACAAGACTGCGGAAGAGACCCCTGCCGACGAGACGCCTGCCGCGTCTGACGGCGACAAGATCGTGATCCACTACTGGGCACAGTGGACGGAGAACGAGGCGCAGGCCGAGGTCTACAAGGCCGCGATCGCCCGCTTTGAGGAAGCGCATCCCGACTGCACCGTCGAGGTCAACTGGGCGGGCCGCGATGTCCGTGAGATCCTGAGAGCCAGCATCGACTCCGGCAACGCCATCGACATCGTTGACAGCGGTTTTGACCAGATCGTGAACCTGCTTGGCGAGGACTACCTGATGGATCTGACCTCCTACATGGAAGGCAGCGACTTCGAAAAGGGCATCTCCGCCGGTATGGCAGCGTTTGCAAAGAGCTTCGCTTCCGATGGCACGTCCTGGTACTACATCCCCTCTCAGCCGTTCGTCGGCACCATCTATTACAACAAGGCGATCTTCGCCGAGGCCGGCATCAACGCCATGCCCACCACATGGTCGGAGTTCATGGACGTCTGCCAGAAGATCAAGGACGCCGGTTACGACCCCATCACGGTCGACGACGCTTACTATCCCTGCCTCTACGGCACCTATCTCGCCATGATGAAGGGCCCGGACTGGGTCACTGAGCTGCTCAGCGACACCACCGGCGCAAACTGGAGCGATCCCGCTGTCGCCCAGATGGCAGAAGACTTCGCCGCGATGCGTGCGAACGGCTACTTCTCCGACAGCTGCGGCTCCAACGTCTTCCCGTCCGCGCAGAACGGCGAATTCGCAATGGGCACTGCAGCCATGTACTACAACGGCTCCTGGCTGCCCAACGAAGTGCATGACATCACCGGAGACGACTTCCAGTGGGGCGCCATGTTCTTCCCGGCTCCCGACAACGCCGAGTATCCCTACACCACCTACTCCACCGGCTGCCAGTTCTTCGGCATCACCAAGGGCTGCGAGCATCCGGAAGAGGCTCTGGCGCTGCTGGAGGAGTTCTCCTCTGTCCAGACGCAGCAGGATCTGGTCGACAAGGCGCAGGCAATGCCTGTCGTCGACGGCCTCGAGCTGCCTGAGAACCTCAAGAGCGCCGGCGAGCTGCAGGCGCAGTCCACCGACGTCATTCCCTGGTGCGGCATGTACAGCAGCAACTCCGACGTGAACGCCGTTGTCAACGGCATGTTCGCCGAGCTGCTGGCGGGCTCTGTTGACGGCGCGGGCTTCGTTTCCGGCGTACAGTCCCAGCTCCAGTAAGTTTTGCAATCGACAGGCAGGAGGACGCGAGCCCTCCTGCCTGTGGCAGGTACGAGCCCAGACGCCTGCGGAAAAACCTTAGCATCGCCTGCGCGGCGGTGAACGGAGGGAGAGATCACATTGAAAAAAAGACAAACGTTTTTCATCCTGGCGTCCATTGGCCCGGCGGTTATCTGCTTTTTGGTAATGTTCGCGTATCCGCTCATCCGGACGCTCCTGATGAGCCTGAACCGGCTGCCCGCGATCAGCAGCAGTACGTCTGAGTGGCAGTTTGTGGGGCTGGACAACTATATCGGCCTGTTTCGAAACAGTGTTTTCGTTGCATCGCTTAAAAATATCGGCGTCATCTGGCTGGTCGGCGGCATTCTGACGCTTGGGATCGCGCTTTTCTTTGCCGTCATTCTCGCGTCCGGCGTCAAGGGGAAGAAATTCTGGCGCTCGGCGATCTATCTTCCCAATACCATCTCGGCAGTCGCACTGTCTACCATGTGGCTGCAATATATCTTCCAGAATAAATTCGGCCTGCTCAAGCAGCTGTTTACGGCGCTGGGCTGGACGGCGCTGGCGAAGATCAACTGGACTTCGCCGTCGTGGCTGTTCTGGGGGATGCTGATCTCCTATGTCTACGGCAGCGTCGGCTATTTCATGCTGATCCTGCTGTCCGGCATCGAGGGGATCCCACAGGATATCTATGAAAGCGCCAAAATTGACGGCGCGAATTCCTGGATCAAATTCTGGAAAATTACGTTTCCTCTTCTGCGGAACGTGATCCGAACCTGCATCACGCTCTGGACGGTCGGCGCAGTCAACTTCTTTGTCTGGGCGAAGATGTTCTCCACGCGCATCAACACAAAGACCATTACGCCGGTCTATTTCCTGTACGAAAAGGTGTTCGGCGCGGCCGACTCCGGCAGCGTTCTGGATATCGGCGCGGGCGCGGCGGTCGGCGTCGTGGTGGCGCTGCTGGTGCTGGCGTGCTATCTGATCATGAATAAGGTGTTTAAGGAGGAGGCGCTGGAATACTGATGAAAAACAGAAAGAAGCTTACCGGCGCGCGCGCGGTCGGACTGCTGCGCTATCTTCCTCTGATCCTCTGGGTCGCGTTCTTTGCGTTTGCGTTCGGCTGGATCGTGCTGGCCTCGTTCAGCACCACAAAGGAGATCTTCTCAAACGGCCTGCTGCAGAGCGGCGTCCACATTGAAAACTATACCGGCGTGTGGGAACGCAACCATGTCGCGCACTACTTTGTAAATTCGCTGATCACAACGGGGATCCCGTGCGTGCTGATCATTCTGATCGCCGCGCCCGCGGCCTACGTCCTGTCAAAGAAAACGTTCTTCGGCAGAAAGCAGACGTTCAATGCCTTTGTCGTCGGCATGAGCATCCCGCAGGTCATGCTGGTCATCCCGATCTACTGCTGGTTTGTCAGGGCAAACCTCGTCGGGCACCTGTCCACACTTGTGATCTTATATACGACGCTGAATCTGCCGTATACGGTGTATTTCCTCACGGCGTTCTTCTCCACCGTCCCCACGGCGCTGGCCGAGGCGGCCATGATCGACGGCTGCTCCGAGATGAAGGCCATGTGGAAAGTCATGATCCCGATGGCCTCGCCCGGCATCATCACCGTGACGATCTTTAATTTCATGAACATCTGGAACGAATATTTCATGGCGCTGATCTTTGCCAACGGCAACGACAAGATCCGCACGCTCTCCATGGGCCTGCAGAACATGATCACCTCCATGAAGTATACCGGCGACTGGGCCGGACTGTTTGCCGGGGTCATCATCGTTCTGGTCCCGACGCTGATTTTGTATCTGCTTTTGTCTGAAAAAATCGTGGCCGGCATCACCGGCGGCGCGGTCAAGGGCTAAGGGAAGAGCGTTGCACGACGGCGGCCGATGTGGTAAAATACCGCAGGAAGGCCGCGCAGGATCAGCTCTGCCGGATATACACGTGATTTGCGCGGACAGCCGCGGACGCCGTAGAGCTTTCGGTGCCCCGCAGCTGTCCGTTTGCGCATTTGGAAAGGAAATGAACGATGAAAAAACGGCTGGCCATTTTCGGTGCGATCGCCGCGCTTCTGATGCTGGCGGCGTGCAGCGCCGCCGCGCCCGGACCCGGCGCGGAGCAGACGCAGGAGCAGGAACAGATCGTCCTGCACCTTTTCCACTATCAGGGCGAGGCGGAGGAGGCCTATGGCCACGTGATCGCCGCGTATGAAAAGGCGCATCCCAACGTGAAGATCAAAAGTGAGTTTTTAAACTCGGAAAACTATAACTCCACGCTTGACGCGCGCATTGCCGTGCAGGACTGCCCCGATATCATCGGCGTGCATCCGGGCTATGCGCAGGCGCTGCCGCTGGCGCGGGCGGGCTACCTTGCCGACTTGAGCGGCCAGCCGTGTCTTGAAAATGTGCGCGAGTCGGACGCGGAGACCGGCAGCCTTGCGGGCAGCATCTATGCCGCGCCGATTGATCTGACCTATATCTGTACATTTTACAACGAGGACATTTTTGCGCAGTATGATCTTTCGGTGCCCACCACCTGGCAGGAGTTTCTCGACGTGTGCCGGAAGCTGAAGGACGAGGGCGTTACGCCCATCTCCCTCTGCTATAAGGACGCATGGATCCAGAGCCTGATCCCGTATGCGCTCTCGGCCACGACGATCTACCGCGAAAACCCGGATTTTGACCGCGAAATGGCCGACGGGACGCGGCATTTTGACGGCGCGGAGTGGAAAAAGACGTTCGAAATGCTGAAAACGCTGATCGACAGCGGCTATGTGACGGAAAACTTCCTGCAGACGACGTATGACCAGCAGCTGCGCGCGTTCGCAAGCGGCCGGGCGGCCATGATGGTCATGGGCTCCTGGGGCGTGTCGATGATCCGGGGCATGAATGCCGGCTGCAATTTCGGCTTGTTTATTCTCCCCGCGTCGAGCGACGGCGTCAACTGGATCCCGTCGTCGGTCGGCGGCATGCTGGCCGTGAGCGAGCAGAGCGCGCACAAGGAGACTGCGATCGACTTTTTGAATTTCTTCCTGACAAACGACGACGTTTACCGTCAGTTTTTGCAGGAGACCGGCAATTTGCCGGTAAAAACCGGGTTTGACGCCGGATGTGATCCGGTGCTGGAAACGCTGATCTCGGGCATCACCGACAGCTATCCGTTCCTGGATGTGAACTGGCCGAGCGGGATGCAGATGGTATTCCTGAAGACCGTGGAGGAGATCTCGACCGGCGGGAGCATTGACGATGCGCTGGACAGGCTGGATCAGACATGGACGGAGATTTACAAAAAGGAAGAGTGACCGATGGAGAACAGGAAAATGCAGACAGAATATGGATTTCCCTGCCGCGAGGCAAAGCCGGTCTGGCTGCCGGACGGCAGCGAGCCGAACCGGTATGTGCAGTTTTTGCAGAAATTTACGTGGGACGGAGACGGTGCGCTCAGCCTGCAGCTCAGCTGCGACAGCCGCGCGCGGGTGTGCCTGAACGGCGAACGGATCGGCTTCGCGTTCTACGACGGAACGGACGACACCAGCTGGTATGAGACATTTGACCTTTCCGCCGCGGCGGTCAGGGGCGAAAACACGCTTGAGATCGAGGTGTGGTATCAGGGCGTATCCAGCAACTGCTACACGGCGGGCCGCGCGAACGTGATCTTTGCCGTCGTGCGGGCCGGGGGCGCGTGTGTGGCCGCCAGCGGCGCGCAGACGCTCTGCCGCGCGGATACGGCCTATCGTGCGGGCAAGGTCCCGGCAAACCAGACCGGCATGGTCTGGTACTATGACCAGACGGCCGAGCCGCAGCGCTATGCGCCGGCGGCGGAACTTACGACGGACGGACGGCGCTATGCGCCGCGCCCGATCGCGCGTCAGGTGCTCTCCGGGCGCAAACGCGCCGCGGTCTGCGCGCACGGCTACCTGCTGCCGGGCGACCGGGAGCCGTTTGAGTCGGCGTTTTTGTCGGCACGGAGGAAGGGCGTACAGCTCGACGCCGCCAGAGACCGCTATGAGATCTGGGACTGCGGCGAGGAATCGAGCGGCCTGCTGGAAATCGAGGTCTCGTCCGCGGCGGGCTGCCGCGTGGAGCTTGGCTGGGGCGAGCATCTGGACGATCTGCGTGTACGCAGCCATATCGGAAGCCGGGTCTTCCAGACTTCCGTGACCTTCGGCGCGGGGAAGCACTGCTTCCGCCACGATTTCCAGCGCGTCGGGATGCGGTATCTGGAGGTACACCTGCATCCGCTGAACGGCGGCACGGCGCAGTGCCTTTACGCGGGCGTGCGTTCGCTCGACTATCCGGCGGCGGAGCGCGGCGAATTTCACTGCAGCGACCGGCTGCATATGCAGATCTACCGCACGGCGGTGCGCACGCTGCGGCTGTGCATGCATGAGCACTATGAGGACTGCCCGTGGCGCGAACAGGCGCTTTATGCCATGGACTCGCTCAATCAGGCGGTGTGCGGCTATTACTGCTTCGGCGAATATGCGTTTGCGGCGGCGTCGCTGCGGATGCTTGCGCGCGGCATGCAGGCGGACGGCTTTCTGGAGCTGCATACGCCTGGCAAAGAGGTCGTCACCATTCCATATTTCACGTTCATGTGGGCGCTTGGCGTGCGCGACTATCTGCGTTACAGCGGCGACCTGGCGCTCGTGCGCGCGCTCTGGCCGGACATCCGTCTGGCGGCGCAGTGCCGCCTGAAGGAATGCAGAGACGGTCTGCTTCCGGTGCCGGTCGAGACAAAATACTGGAGCTTTTACGAGTGGAACGACCTGCTGTCGGGCGAACCGATCTACCGCAGCGAGCCGATCGCGCCGCGCGTTGACGCGCCGTATCAGATGTTCTTCCTGCTGTTTCTGGACGCGGCGGCCGAGCTTGCCGAAGCGCTTGGCGAAAGCGGGGACGAGGCCGAGCTGCGGCGCGGCTGCACGGAGGCGCGCCGGGCTGGCCACGCCATGTTCTGGGACGCAAAGAGCGGCAGCTACCGCACGTTTGCGCATGAAACGGACGGCGTGTTCCAAGCGGAAGACGGCGCGCGGAGCGAGCTTGTACAGGCGCTGGCCGTCTTGTCGGGCGCTGCCGGGCAGGCGGAGCGCGAGCGGCTCCTGCCGGCGCTGGCCGAGGGCAAAAACGACTGGGTGCCGTGTACGCTCAGCATGATCCGGTTCAAATACGAGGCGCTTCTGACACGGCAGGAAGACTATTTCGACTGGGTGTTTGCGGATATTGCGCGGATCTGGGGCAGAATGCTCTATGCGGGCGCAACGTCGTTCTGGGAGACGGAGGACGGCGCGGATGCGTTCGATCAGGCGGGCAGCCTCTGCCACGGCTGGTCGGCGATGCCGGTCTACTTCTACTATGCCTATGGCCTTGGCGTGCGGCCGGTCAAGCCGGGCTTTGCCCGGACGGCGGACGCCGCGCGGCGTATGGACGGCTGCTATGGCAGCGTCCCCACGCCGGAGGGAATGATCCATGTTGAAAAGAAAGCAGAGTGAAATTCGGTTTCCGCTGGAGCAGAAGCTGCTGCTGGCGGTGATCCCGCTCATTGCGCTGTCGCTGATGGCGGTGAGCGTGATCGTCTACCGCGTGGCCAAGCAGAATATCCAGAACCGGGTCTCGGAGTATATGGAGCAGTATCTGCTGCAGCTTTCGTCGGCCATCGACAACAAGCTGGAAACGTCGATCCAGCTCAACGCCCAGCTTTCGGTCAACGCGCAGCTTTCTGAGATCCTGCAGAAATATCACAGCGCGCCGTCGGATGAAAAGCTCAATTACCGGCAGGATGTGGAGAACATCTTCGTCACGATCATGAGTATTTACGATAACATCCGCAGTATTTACGTCTTTGACAATTACGGCAACGAGTTTTACCTGCGAAACCGCTCGGGCATCGGCCTGGAGCTGCTGGAGCAGGAGAGCTGGTACCAGGAGGCGCTGGCGCGTCAGGGCGCCTATGTGATCTTCCTCGACCGGCGCGAGGGCGAGGAGAATACAAGCATCGGCATCGCGCGCAGCATTGTGAATATCTATGACCGGCAGAGCTACGGCGTGGCGCTCGTTGAGATCCCCTACAGCATTCTGTCCGAGACGATCTATGGCGGCAACGGCAAGAGCGAGCTGCGGCAGGGCGCGATCTTCATCGGAGACGAGCAGGGGAGCCGGATCTACGCCACCCAGTCGGACGATCCCTACCGCGATATGGGCGCGGACGAGATGCCGCCTGCGGGAACGGCGCAGACGCGCGTATTTACCGCGGACGGCGAGGAGATCATCCGCATTACGTGCGTGTCGGCGAAGACCGGCTGGCGATATGACTATGTATGCGAGATGAAATATCTGATGCGCGACATGGCGCGGCTCCAGTCGATCATGACGGTGCTGGTGCTGTGCGTGCTCCTTGCGGCGGTGTGCTTCCTGATCGTGTTCTCGCACAGGACATTCCGGCCGCTCGGCGAGCTGGTCTCGGCCATGCAGCAGGTGAAGGAGGGCCGCTATGCCGTAAAGGTGGAGACGGAGTCAAACGACGAATTCCGCTACCTCGGCCAGACCTTCAACGACATGGCAAGCAGCATCGAAGAGCTGATCCAGAAAGTCTATTCCGCGCAGCTGATGCAGAAGGAGGCCCAGCTTGAGGTGCTTCAGCAGCAGATCAACCCACATTTTCTCTATAACACGTTTGAGACGATGCGCGGCATCGCGCTGTCGGAGCACAACGAAAAGGTGGCCGACATCGTCAAGAATATCTCCGAGTTCATGCGCTACAATATGTACGGCGCAGACGGCAGCGCGTCGCTTCAGATGGAGCTGCAGCACGTGACGAATTACATCCGGATCATGGACTATCGCTTTGACGACAAGATCCGGATGGCGGCGGAGATCCCGGAGCAGATGTGCGCACTGTCCATGCCAAAGTTTACGCTGCAGCCGATCGTGGAAAACGCGGTGCTGCACGGCTTTACGGAAAAGAGGGCGGACTGCGAGATCCGCATCAGCGGGCAGGTGCAGGACGGCACGGCAAGGCTCCGCATCATCGACAACGGCTGCGGCATCGCCGCGGACGCGCTGGAAAGGATCAACGCGGATCTCAAAGAGCCGTTCCAGCACGGCCAGCCGCGAAACGGCCGCGTCAGCATCGGGATCTATAACGTCAACAGCCGTCTGAAGCTGAATTACGGCGACAAATACGGCGTCAGGATCTTCAGCGAGGTCGGCGTCGGAACCACGGCGGAGATCGAATTTCCGGCCGTGATGCAGAAGCCGGGGGCGGACAGCGCGCTGCGGCTGCGGATGAAAAAAGCGGAACAGGAGGATGCGGACACATGAGAGTTGTCATTGCAGACGATGAGAAATTCGTGCTGGTCGTGCTGAAAAGCGCGCTGCGCGCCGTCCGCTTTCCCATCGAGATCGTGGGCGAGGCGCTGGACGGCGACGAGGCCTACCGGCTCTGCTGCGAGAAAAAGCCGGAGCTTTTGATCACGGATATCTGTATGCCGCGCAAGGACGGACTGGATCTGCTTGCAAAGCTGCGCGAGACGCATCCGGAGCTGCCGGTGATCATCTACAGCGGCTTTGACAATTTTTCCTACGCGCAGAAGGCCATCCACTACGGCGTGGAGGAATATCTGCTCAAACCCATCGACGAGGAAAAGCTGGAGCGCGCGATCTCTGATGTGATGCAGCGGCGGCAGCTGCGTTCGCTGCGCGATAAGACGCAGAGCCGCAGCCGCATGCTTCGGCGCTGTCTGGAAAGCATTGCGCCGGGGGTGCGGCAGGATGCGCAACGCGCCGGAAGCGGCGGCGAGGACGAACGGCAGTTTTTATCCGGCGCAGCGGAGTGTACGCTGCTCATGCTGGCTGTCCCGGGCGAGCGGGAGATCTGCGAGACGCAGTGGCGCGCCCGGTTGACGGAAAACGCGCCGTACGCGCAGCAGCTGGACGCGGACGGACGGCTGACGATATTGGAGGAAAAAAGCGCCGCCGGCGCTGTCCGCCGCGCGGCGGACGAGATCTGGGGCGCGGGAGGATATCTTCTTTACGCGCAGGCGCTTTCGGCAAAGGCAGACGGCGCGCAGGGCATGCAGCGCCTGTGCCAGGCGCTCCGGCGCGCGGACGACGCGATCCAGAGCTACTTCTATGACGGCGCGCTCCGCGAGGGCGCGGTCTTTGACAACCGCCCGGAGCAAAAGGAGACGGAGCAGTTTAACCGCGCCTGCGCCGAACGGATCACAACGGCGATCCTGCTCGGAAAGAAGGACTACCTGACCGCGCTCCTGCGCGACTATTGGCAGAACCTTTTAAAAGCGTATCCGGAGGGGAACCCGCGCTGCCTCAAGCGCGCGGCGTGGGAGCAGATGAACCGTCAGATGGCGGCGCTGAAGCTGTCGTGGGACGGCTGCCCGCAGGCGGCCGCGGCGCATGACGCGCTGACGCGCCTTCTGACGGCGGATCAGGTGCTGGAACAGCTGCTGCTGTGCGGCACGGGCATTTTGGAGCTGCAGAAGAAAAGCACGAGCGCAAGTCCCGAGGAAAATCTGCGCGAGGTGATCGACAAATATCTGCGTGAGCATTATCGCGAGGATATCTCGCTGGAGCAGCTGGCAGACTTCCTGCATTTTAACCCCAGCTATACGAGCGATCTGTTTAAGCGCATTTTCGGAAAGCCGTTTGTCTCGTATCTGACGTCCATGCGCGTGGAGACGGCAAAGGTGCTTCTGGAGCGCGGCAAGTTTAAAACGTACGAGATAGCCGAGCACGTGGGCTATCAGGACGAGAAGTATTTCTTCAAAACGTTCAAAAAGGTGACCGGCTTTACGCCGAAGGAGTACCGAAAGCGGCACCTGAAATAGAGAAAGCCATCCGGGCCGCCTGGGGGCAAGGAACCGGCGGCGGGATCAGAAGGAGACGAACACAGATGAACATTCTGAAAAAGATCCGGGCCAAGCAGGCAGATCTCTTCGCGCCGCCGGTCACCATCGCGTTTCTTGGCGACAGTGTGACGCAGGGGTGCTTTGAGGTGTATCTGACGAGCGAGGGCGTGGTGCAGACGGTGTTCGAGCCGGAAAGCGGCTACGCCGCCGATGTGCGGAAGCTGTTTGCGCTGCTGTATCCGGGCGCGCCGGTCCAGTTTATCAACGCCGGCATCAGCGGCGACAACGCGCCGTCGGGACTGAAGCGGCTGGAAAGCAATGTGCTGGCGTACCATCCCGATCTGACGGTGGTGTGCTTTGGGCTGAATGACGCGTGCCGCGGCGATGAGACGCAGGAGGAATACGCGGCGGCGCTGGACGGGATTTTCACAAAGCTGAAGGAGGCGGGCTCGGAGATCATTTTCATGACGCCGAACATGATGAACACGCGCCTGAGTGAAAAGCTGACGGTACCGGAGATCCGCGCCGTGGCGGAGGATACGCTGAAGATCCAGCTGGACGGCAGACTCGAACGCTATCTGGACGCGGCCAGGGAGGTCTGCGCGCGGCAGGGCGTCGCGGTGTGCGACTGCTATGCCAAATGGAAGCTGCTCAGCCAAAACGGCGTGGACACCACGGCACTGCTCGCCAACGGCATCAATCATCCCAGCCGGGAGATGGCGTGGATGTTTGCCTATTCGCTGCTGGAGACGATGATGCGCTGAAAAACGGAAAACCAGTCTATCGGGAAACCGCCGGCTCCGCCGGCGGTTTTGACGTTATAAAGCGCCGGCGGAACCTGCGGGCGATGCCGCGTGAGGGAAACCCGGCAAACAGCACTTTCTGAAACAGGATATTTTTATCTTCTTATAGGACTAAAAATTAAGCGGTGTAGAGAAAACAATAAAAATTACGCCTAGAACGAATAGAAATAAATAAAACGATATATCCGCAGAATTATTTTGTGCTAAAATATACGAAAGAATCCTATTGAAAAGCAATAGCATATTCTAATATGATAACAATGAAAATGCTCAACGACACGCGGATTTCCCAAGAGCGGGTTGTGCATTTTCACAACTGCCTATGCAAAAATGAATGGAGGAAACACAAATGAAAAAACTCGTATGCCTGCTGCTCGCTGTGATGCTTGTGCTGGGTGTATGCGCCTGCGCAGCCAAGGATCAGACGCCCGCGTCTGACACGACCGATCAGACTGCCGTGCAGGAACCGGCTGACGCTGCCGGCGATGCAGACGAAGCTGCTCCTACCGATGCTGACCCGCTCGGCAAGTTTGAACCGGCTATCGAGATTACCAGCATGATGCTGGAGGACAACATCCGCAACGTGCCGGAAAACATGACAATGCAGAGCAATCCGTGGATCGATTTGTTTAAAGAATACGGTATGAACGTGACGTATAAAATTTCGGGTTCTGCCGCTGATTTGGATACAAAGCTCAACATGGCGATTGCAACAGACGATCTGCCGGATATCATGCAGGTTAGCGCAACGCAGTTCCAAGAGCTGAGCGAGGCGGGCTATCTTGCAGATCTGACCGAGGTTTACGAGGCCTATGCGACGCCGGAGACAAAGGCGATGTTTACGCAGGATGGCGGCATTATGATGCGCAACGGATATGTCGACGGCAAGCTTGTCGGTCTGGTCATGCCGCAGGGCTATCAGGACTTTATCCCCATTGTGTCGATCCGCAGTGACTGGCTGGAAGAATGCGGACTGGACGCGCCGCAGACAATGGACGAGCTCTGGGAGATCGCAAAGACGTTCCAGGAGAAGAAGATGGGCGGAACCTGCACGATCGGCATCGGCCTGACGAAGAATGTAACGGATCTGCTTACGCCGACGATCGGCCTGCTCAATGGATATCATGCCTATTATAACGTCTGGATGGAAAAGGACGGAGCGCTTGTAAATTCAACGGTGCAGCCTGAGATGAAGAATGCACTGGCTGCTCTGGCGGAAAAGTATGCGCAGGGTCTGATCGACCCGGAATTCGGCACAAAAGACAATTCGCAACTGATGGAAGACGTGATGGCAGGCAGATGCGGCATTGTGGTTTCGCATTACTGTGCGCCGTTTGACCTGCTGAACGCCGTAACGGATGGTCAGCAGTGGGCATATTATTCTGTCCCGTCCGTGGATTCCGAGCCGGTCAAGGCGCAGTTCAACCTTGCGTTCAACGGTGCGCTGTGCGTTTCTGCAAAGTGTGAGCATCCGGAAGCGATGATCGAGATGCTGAACCTTTTCACAAAGTATGTTGCAGAGAATCCGGAAACCTATAACGATAATGCCGTCCGTAATTTTGCGTATCCGACGATTACCGCAGCGATCAGCGGCAATAACGATATTCACAAAGAGTATCTGGAATTCCTTGAAACCGGAAAAACGCCTGCCACAACAACACAGGGCTATGAGAGCACGGTAGAGGCTGCGGAAAAGTACCGGCTGAATCAGGATATGGACGGTTATACCATGTGGGGCGTTTTCGGTCCGGAAGGAACGGAGGTTCAGGTTTCAAAGGCGATCGAAGCCAACGCCTACATGATCGATGTATATACCGGCGCACCGACGGAGGCGATGACGCAGTATAACGCAACGCTGAAGACGATGACAGAGCAGATCATCACAGATATCATCCGAGGTGTCAAGCCAATCGACGCATTCGACGCATTTGTTGAGGATTGGAATGCAAATGGCGGCGATCAGATTGCGGCCGAAGTAAACGAATGGTATCGGAACCAGAGCGTCAACTGAGCTTTAAAGTCAGTGGATATCAGGATAGGGTGCTGCACAGCAGCACCCTATCGCGTATGCAAAGAACAGAAGGGAGATCCAGCTATGAATAAACCTCGAGAACAGAGAAAAACAGGAAGCAGGAAACGATTACAGCGAAAGCAGGAACTCCCACTGCATATGATGCTGCTGCCCGGACTGCTGATTGTGCTGGTCTACAACTATGGCCCCATGTTTGGCCTGCTCATGGCCTTTGAAAACTATAAGCCGACAAGGGGCATTTTCGGTTCAGTGTGGGTAGGGCTGGAGAATTTCAGACGGCTGTTCGCATATCCGGATATTGAAAACGTCTTTTATAATACCATTTATATTTCTGTATTCAAACTGATTCTTGGTATTCTTGTTCCGGTTCTGTTTGCACTGCTATTGAATGAGATCAAAAATCAGATTTTCTCCGGCTATGTGCAGACAGTTACCTGTTTGCCGTATTTCCTGTCATGGGTAATTCTTGGCGGCGTGCTTACTAATATCCTGTCTCCGTCAAACGGTATGGTTAATGCAGTCATAACGTTTTTTGGCGGAGAACCGTTGTATTTTCTGGGTGACAACAAGCTCTTCCCATGGACGCTGATTTTGACTGATACATGGAAGAATTTTGGATATAGTTCGATTATCTATCTGGCAGCGATGAGCAGCATCGATCCTGCACTGTATGAGGCTGCTGAGATGGACGGCGCTGGGAAGCTGAAACAGATTCTACATATAACCCTGCCAGGAATTCTGCCGATGGTTTTTGTAATGGCTGTGTTATCGTTGGGCAACGTTTTAAATGCAGGCTTCGATCAGGTTTTCAATCTCTACAGCCCGCAGGTCTATGCGTCCGGCGATATTCTGGACACCTTCATTTACCGGTTGGGTATTGAAGATGCGCAATACAGCATGTCCACAGCCGTCGGCCTTTTAAAGTCTGTGATTTCTTTGATTCTCATTTCCCTAGGTTACAAAATGGCAGAGAAATATGGCGATTACAAAGTTTTTTAAGGAGGCACACATGAAACAAAAAAAGGCGATGCGCGTGGATGCCTTCACATGGATCAATGTTTTTATTCTAACGACTTTGTCCCTGCTGTGTCTGTTGCCGATTATCAACGTGCTTGCAATCTCTTTTTCTGCACGCGGCCCCGTAGAAGCCGGACGCGTCGCGTTTTGGCCTGTGGATTTTACAACGGCGGCTTACGAGTATGTCCTGAAGGACAGCGGGTTTTTGAATGCGCTGCTGGTCAGTATGTTGCGGGTGCTTGTAGGCCCGGCTCTGAATTTGCTCCTGTGCATTCTCTGTGCCTATCCCCTGTCAAAGTCGGAAACGCATTTTCGGGCGAGGAAGCTGTATGTATGGATATTTCTCTTCGCCACGCTGTTTAACGGCGGCCTGATCCCAACGTATATGGTGGTCAAACAGACGAAGCTGATCAATTCTTTCTGGTCGCTGATTATTCCGGGGGCAGTGCCGGTTACGTATGTGATTATGATGATGAATTTCTTTCGGAGTCTTCCGAAGGAGCTCGAGGAGGCAGCACTGATCGATGGAGCAAATCAGTGGCAGATCTGCTGGAAGGTGATCGTCCCGCTGTCGAAAGCCTCTATTGCAACGATCACGCTGTTCTGCATCGTCGGACACTGGAACGCATGGTTTGACGGCATGCTGTACTTTAACACCAGTGTGGGACAGCCGCTTGGAACGTTCCTGCACAATATGGTCGTAAATTCGGGCCTTGACGTCATGAAAAGCACCTCAGATGTTGAAACACTTGCGCAGCTGATGAAAATATCCACCCAGACGACAAAAGCGGCGCAGATCTTCCTTGCCATGCTGCCGATCCTGATCGTGTATCCCTATATGCGGCGGTATTTTTCCAAGGGCATCGTGATGGGGAGCGTAAAGGGCTGAAGACCGGAGCAGCTGTTTGGAGGAGAATTTTATGGATGCGCCGCAGTACAAATCAATCGAGTATCAGTTCCGCGACCAGCGCCTTTACGAGGATTACTACGCGCTGTTTTCGATCGGCTGGGAGTATTGGGTCTCGCCGGAGGTCTATTACCGGGACTGCAGAACGTCCGCATACAAGCAGTGCGTATTTCAGTATACCGTGTCCGGCGAGGGGACGCTGGTTTACAACCAGAAGGCCTATCCGATCAAGCCCGGACAGGCATTTCTGATCGAACGTCCCGGACAGTATCAGTATTACCGCTCGCCGAACGCAAAGCATTGGGAGCTGAAATTTATTACGCTCAATATCGCCTGCCTGAAGATCTGGAACGATCTGGCGGAGCGGTTCGGCCGCGTTTTTGATCTGCCCGCAGATTCAGCCGTTATGCGATGCTGGGACGGGATCTATCAGGCGGCGCTGGAAAATAAGATGGGCAGCTTCTATACGGCTTCCGGGCACGCATATCAGTTCATGATGCAGCTGTACAATACGTTGACCGAGCAGGCCAGCACGCAGAGCATGTCGGATGTCGTGCAGAGATGCATGGCGCTGATCCAGACAGAGTATAAAAACGAGCTGGATCTTGACTACCTGTCAAAGGCCTGCAATGTTTCCGTCCCGTATCTGTCCAAGCGGTTTCAGGAGGCGCTGCACGCTTCTCCGATCCAATATCTGAACAGATATCGGATCGAGGTCGCAAGCTCGCTTTTGCTGAGGAGCCGGAACCGGATCGAAGATATCGCGCATGCGGTCGGATTTTCAGACGCAAACTATTTTGCGCGTGTGTTCAAAAAAGCGATGGGCTGCACGCCGAGAGAATACCGGCTGCAGGAGGTCCGGCGCGTTGTTGAGGATCACACGCTTCAGGTGCAGGTTTCCCCGGAAGGGATCATCGGCTGAGCGGCAGAGAGGAAAAGAATGAACAACTACCGAATATCATCTGTACACGAGACAAATCTGACAAATCAAAACGGCGTTTATCAGGACAGCCTGCTCGCATACGCTGTGGATCGGGACGGCCGCTTCTGGGCGCTTCTCGGCCATACAAATCTGGGCGGCATCACCGTCTGGAGCGGCAGGTCTCTCCTGGAGCTGAAAAAAGAATATGACGCCGAGTATCGTTTTTCATTGGGGGAGGCCGGACAGGCGTTTTCCGGCATTCCGTATCCGGACGGGCCGCTGTCCCGCGGACAGATCTGGCCGTGCGGGCTGTGGATCAACACGGAAACGAACCGGTTTTACTGCCTGATCCACAACGAGACAGGCTGGGGCGCGGGAAAAACCTCCTACACCGCGAACGCGCAGGAGGAGGGCGAACCCGATTTTCGGCATATCGGACTGATGACGTCCGACGACTGCGGAAAGACATGGCGTTTTTCCGGCTGGATCCTGACTGCGCAGGAGCCCTGCTGGACGAACAGATTTTCGCCCGGAATGGATCGGTCGGGACAGAGCGGAAGCGCGGTCTGCCTTGGCTGCGGGGATTTTTCCGTTTTCCCGGATCTTGACGGCGGCTATCTGTATTTGTTCTATACAAAGCATGCTGCGGATCTTGACCGGTCGGAGGCAATCGAAGACGCGGTTTATCTTGCGCGCTGCCGGCTGGATGAATTGGAAGACGTGACGGCGTGGAAAAAGTACGCGGGAAGCGGCTTTACAGAGCCGGGAAACTGCGGGCGGGATGTTCCCGTCCTGACCGGCGGCGCGATCCCTTCCGTCTGTAAGGATCCGAAGCATGACCGCTTTGTCATGTCGACCTATAACCGGGATGCGTGGCGGAACGGAGTCTGCACCTGCCAGCTCAGCTTCAGCGACGACCTGATGCACTGGACAAAGCCGGAGCGGGTCGAGATCGACCGGGCGGATGTCTCCAATCCGTATCTGACGCTGTATCCGGAAAAAGGAGCCTTCCGGGTCTTTATGAGCGCAAACGGCACGGATATCCGCTGGTATACACTGCGCGAGGAATAAACAATACATATTGAATGATAGATTGGGTAAACATGAATACTTTCTTTCAAAAGGCAGTCCCGATATGGGCCAGGGGCCGGGCGGATGAAATGAATTGCGAGCTGGCGTTTCGCACGGTCATAGCCGGCGCGGATGCCGTTCTGCATCTTGCGGCCTCCAGCGTTTATCGCGTCTGGGCAAACGGAAAATTTGTCTGCGCGGGGCCGGCGCGGGCGGCGCATGGCTTTTACCGTGTGGATGAGATCGATCTGACGCCGCAGCTATGCGCCGGGCAGAACACGATCGTGATCGAGGTAACGGCCTTCAATGTCAACAGCTATGATACGCTGGATCAGCCGGGCTTCCTGACCGCGGAGATCCTGCAAAGCCATGAGGTGACCGCAGCGACAGGCGACGGCTCCTTCGGCGTATATGATCTGCACCAGCGGATCCGGTGCGTCCAGCGCTACAGCTTCCAGCGCGCGTTTGCCGAAGCGTACCGGTTTCGCGCCGGCAGGCAGGCGTTTTATCTCGGCGGGGCCGGCGGCGAGCGGCTGGAAGCGGAGACGCAGGCAGAAAAACGGTATCTGCGCCGGGAAACGCCCATGCCGCAATTTGAGCCGCTGCAGGTGCAGCGCGTCATCCAGACCGGCAGCGTGTCCTTTGACGTGCCGTGCGCCGCGCTGCGAAAAGACCGTGCCTATACGCAGATCGGCCCCCAGCTCAAGGGATATCCGGCGGATGCGCTGGAAGAGCACCTGTCTGACGAAGCGCAGACCTTTGCATGGAAGCCGTCTTGCGGGACGGTGGAGGATGCGTCTCAGATCGCGCTGGAAAACGGCTATGTGATCTGCCGGTTCCCTTACAACGCGACCGGATTTCCGTGCCTGACGGTCAGCTGCGCGCAGGCGTGTACGGTCTATCTGCTGTTTGACGAGATCCTGACCGACGGAGACGTTGATTTCCTGCGTCTTACAAACTGCAGCTGCTTCAAATACGACCTGGATGCCGGGACACATCGGATCATGACGTTTGCCCCGTACACCATGATGTATCTGAAAATCGCCGTAAGAGGCGCGTGCCGGATTTCGGGCGTGCGGATGCTCCAATATCAGCACCCCGTGCCGGAATTGCAGATCCGCCTTCCGGAGCAGAAGCAGCTCCGGGAAATTGCGGACGCGGCGGTTCGTACATACCGGCAGAACGCGCTGGATCTGTTTATGGACTGCCCCTCCCGCGAACGGGCAGGGTGGCTTTGCGACAGCTTCTTTACCGCAAGAACAGAGCATGTGCTGACAGGACAATGCGCGGTCGAAAAGGCGTTTCTGGAGAATTTCCTGCTGGCGGAGCGATTCGCGTATCTCCCGGAGGGGATGCTCCCGATGTGCTATCCCGCGGATCACTATGACGGGAATTTTATTCCGAATTGGGCCATGTGGTTCGTGCTGGAGCTGGACGAGTATGTAAAACGAAGCGGCGACCGCGCGTTTGCGGAGCGGGCAAGACCGCGCGTTTACGGGCTGCTTCAATATTTTGCGCTGTTTGAAAACGAATACGGCCTGCTGGAGAAGCTGGAAAAGTGGGTGTTCGTCGAATGGTCCCGGGCAAATGATCCGGACGTTGTGCAGGACGTCAACTTCCCGACCAATATGCTGTATGCCAGAATGCTGCAGATCGCAGGGACCCTGTACAGTGACCCCGCGCTTTTGGAAAAATCTCAAAAGCTGCATGAAACGATCCGGCAGCGCTCCTTTAACGGCTCGTTCTTTACAGACAACGAGCGGCGGACGGAGCAGGGGCTTGTGAACCCCGGCAATATAACGGAGGTCTGCCAGTATTACGCATTTTTCATGGGAACTGCCGACAAGCAGACGTACCCGGAGCTGTGGCAGACGCTTGTGCGGGATTTCGGGCCGCACAGAGCGGCGGACTGTCATCCGGATGTGGCGGCGGCGAACGCGTTTATCGGAGATTATCTGCGGCTGGAGCTTCTGTATCTGGACGGCCAGACGGAAAAGCTGCTGCAGGATCTGAAAGAATATTTTACGCCGATGGCCGAGAGGACCGGGACATTGTGGGAGCATGATCAGCCGAGCGCCAGCTGCTGCCACGGGTTTGCGTCCCACGTTTTATACTGGCTGGCAAAGATCTACGGAACGGAGAAGATATCATATGCAGGCGCTTGACGTAAGCAATATCACGCTGACAGGGGAACTGGCGTTCCGGCTGGGAAGAAACTATTCCCGGCTGGAAGATCCGATGTACCGTGCGTCAGAGATCTTTCAGGCAGATAAGCAGGGCTGGCCGGGCGACTGGGAGGGCCGGACGATCCTGGCCCTGTGTCTGCACGAGAGGATCTCGAAGCGGAAAGCGGCGTTTTTGGATGAGATCCTGGAAGCGCTGGATACGCAGTGGAACGAGCGGGGGTATTTAAAAGACATCTGCGCGCTGGAGGCGATCAACGAACAGCAGCTTTCCGGCCATAACTGGCTGCTTCGGGGCCTGCTGGAGCTTTATATCAGCAGGAACGACGAGAAATACGCGGACCGTGCAAAGCGGATCGTAGAAAATCTGTATCTGCCGTTGGCGGGGAAATTCCCGACCTATCCGACTGCGCGCGAAAAGCGCACGGCAAATGCGGAAGCGGCGGGACATCTTGGCGAGGAGATCGTGGACGGCTGGCGTTTGTCGACGGACATCGGCTGCGCATTCATTTCCATGGACGCGCTGGCGCAGTACGATACGCTGTTCGCGGATCCATCTGTGCGCGCGCTTCTGTCGGAAATGATCGCGGCGTTCCGGCAGATCGATGTTGAAAAAAGCTCCCTTCAGACGCATGCGACGCTGTCTGCGCTGCGCGGGATCCTGCGGCTGTGCGAGGCGGAGCCGGATGAGGAGCTGCTCACGTTTGCGAAGGAACTGTTTGCGCATTACGTGCGGTACGGAATGACGGCAAATTACGCAAATTATAACTGGTTCGGGCGTCCGTACTGGACAGAACCCTGCGCGATCGTCGATTCTTATATGGCGGCCATGTCGCTGTTCCGTCTGACGCGGCAGAGCGAATATGCGGTCCTCGCAAATCGGATCTACTATAATGCGCTTCTCGCGTCCCAGCGTCCGAACGGCGGCTTTGGCTGTGATCTTTGCAGCGGGACCGAACAGAGCGGCGCGTTTGTTCAGGCAAATGCGGATGTTTATGAGGCATGGTGGTGCTGCTCCATGCGCGGAGCGGAGGGCCTTTGCAGCGCGGCGTCCAACAGCATTTTAACGGAGAACGACCAGATCTGGTTTGTGCATTACCTTTCGGGGCAGTATCGCACAGAGAATGCCGACATTGTGGTAAAGACGGCGTATCCGGATGAGAACAAGCTGCATATTTCTCTTCGCGGCGTAAAGCGGGAGCTGCAGCTGCGGCTGTACGTGCCGCAGGGGGCCAAAGACGCGGCGGTTCGAGTCAACGGCCAGCCGCAGCGTGTGCAGCCGACTGCGTTTCTGCATATTTCCGTCTGCGGCGATACTGAGCTGGAGCTTTCCTTCCTGCTGCCGCCGAGAAATGTGCCCGCCGCCGGCTTCTTCACAGCAGAGCATGCGCAAATTACAATGCAGGGCGATCAGATCCTCGGCAGAGACGAACGCGGAAAGCAGATCTTTCTTGCAGACCGCATTTACACAGAGCACAATCTGCAATGTAAAACAGCGATCCTGCATCTGCCGGTGTGATTGTACGAAAGATCCGTCTGAGAACATCACGATACATAGCGGGAGATCCCTCCGCATCTGCGGACGGATCTCCCGCTGTTTTGACAGAAAACGCACAAACTGCATGCTGCCGGCCGCTCTCCTTGCAATCGCCCTCTCCGTATGGTATGCTTTGCATACAGAAACCCATTCGGGCAGGTGATTTTGTGACGGCGCAGAAAAAACGGGAGATTCTGACCGGCGGCATTGCGGCGCTTCTGATCGTCTGCGCTGTTGCAGCACGGGTCATTACACGCGGGCGCCGGGAGGCTGCTTACTTCCTGCCGGTCTCGCTGCTGCGGAGCATGATCTATATCGGCCTCATGACGTGGTGGGGCGTTTCGCTCTGGCAGCGCATTGTGCAGACGCAGGTGCGGCGGTATCTGGCGGCGACGGCGGCGCTTTGCGTGTTCTGGCTGTCCATCCGGACGGTCAAATTCTTCTTTGCCGTCAGCCCTGCCGCCATCCGCTATCTCTGGTACGGCTATTATTTCCCGATGCTGTTCATTCCGCTTTTATGCGTGCTGGTCGCGCTTTCTCTCGGAAGGCCCGAAAATTACCGGCTGCCGAAATGGACGAATCTTCTTTACATCCCCACTGCGCTGCTTCTGCTGCTGGTGCTGACGAACGATCTGCTGGTGCAGGACGAGCTGCGGGACACCGGCGATGTTCTGAAAGCGGAAAACGCGCAGAAGGCGCGCAGACTGAAGCTGGAGGAACAGACAAAGCTCTATGACCTCGTCGAGCGGCAGTCCACGCCGCAGTTTGCGCGGCTGGAAGCACTGTTGTCGGAGCTGTCCGGCGCGCAGTCGCGGAAGGAGGCAAAGCCGCTTCTCGGGCGTATCGCCGCCATCTGCATCTTTTCGTCCAAAGGGCTTGTCCGGCTGATGAATCGCCGGATGCTCGCGGTCGGGGCGATGCTGCTTGGCAGCGGGATCCAGACGCTCGGAGAGCTGTGCGAGGCGCTGCAGGATCCGCCGGAAGGTGTCGCAAAAGACACCTCCATGCCCGGCGTGTATCACTTCCCGGACGGAAGCGCCCTGCGCTTTTCGGAAAACGGGATCCAGGACCGCGACGGGCAGCGCTACACCGAGGTCATCGCCGCGGATGTTTCCAAGCTGATGGCCGTGCGCGCACAACTGGACGCGGAAAACGCGCGGCTGGACGCGGCGAACGAGGCGCGGCGGAAGCTGGGCGAGGAAATGGCGGACATTGTCCGCGAGGAAGAAATTCTGAACATGAAGATCCGCGTCCACGACGATATTGGCTATTCGCTTCTGTCCGTGCGCAGGGCCTACTGGCAATGCGAAAGCATGGAAGCGCTGCACACGCTTGCCGGACAGTGACGCACGACCATCCGGCTCCTGTACGCCGGCGCGCCGGGTGGAACAGGCGCAGGGGACAATGGACATTCAATGCCGTCCGCACTTCGCGCTGACGATCAAACTTCCCATACAGGAGGAACCGACATGACCGATATTCTGATCGTGGAAGATCAGCCGATGGTGCGAAAGCTGCTGGAATCCTATGTGGAAAAGGAGCCGGAATTCATGCTTGCCGCGTCCATTCCGGGCGCAAATTTAGCGCCCGAGCTCTGCCGTCAGCAGCTGGTCGATCTGATCCTCATGGACGTGCAGACGGAAAACCGCGAAAACGGTCTGGCCGCCGCCGCGCAGATCAAAAAAGAGCGTCCGCAGATTAAAATCGTCATTGTGACCTCGCTTCTGGATGCCGAAGTCCTCCGGCAGGCGAAGCGGATCGGCGCGGACAGTCTGTGGTACAAGGACGGCAGCCAGGAGAAGCTCATGGAGATCGTGCGCCGGACGCTTGCCGGCGAGCATATCTTCCCGGACGCACCGCCCGTCACGCAGATCGGCACGGCAAAAAGCAGCGAATTTACCGAAGCGGAAATGCGCGTGCTGCGCTGTCTGGTGCAGGGCATGTCCTATACGGCGACAGCGCAGACGCTCGGCATCGACGCGCGGACGGTCAAATTTCATGTCAGCAATATGCTCCAGAAGACAAACTTTGAAAACAAGCTGCAATTAGCGGTCGCGGCGATCGAAAACCGGCTGACCGCGAATTTCCCCGACGAATAACAAAAATTTTCTTCTGCACACTGTCCATTTGGACAGTGTGCTTTTTTGTTCTTCCGCTATGCTGGGTAACAGGAAGGAGGGATCCCATGAAACGAATCGTGCTCGATCTGCAATGCGCCATGTTTGCCGACGCCATCACGATGGCGCTGGAGCGCTGCGATCCGGATTTTCGCATCGTGCGCGCCGACGCGCCGGACAAAACGGCGGCGCTCTGCAAGTCGAGCCTTGCCTATGCACTCATCATGGAGGTGACCGGCTACACGCCGTGGCGGCTGGAAGAGCGGCTGCGGCTGCGTGACGAGGCGAAACGGCTGCGCCCGGACTGCAAAGTGCTGCTGCTCGTCGATGAAAATGCCGACCGCGCCTTGGCGGCAAACGTCCTGCAAGCGAAAAAGGACGGACGCATTGACAACTTCATCTATGCCTCGGTCTCTCCGACGTATCTGGCCGCGGTGCTCGATACGCTCTAAAAGAATGTTTTTAAGGAGGAAACTATGAAAATGAATGCGAAAAAGCTGCTTGCGCTGCTGCTGGCGGTGGTCTGTCTGCTGAGTCTCGCCGCCTGCGGCAAGGACGAGGGCGCGGACGTGACCGGAAAATATCTCTGCATCGCCATTGCCGAGGACGGCGTGAATTATACCGCGCCTGAGAACAATGACCAATACGTCGAGCTCAAAAAGGGCGGCAAGGGCGAAATTTACACCGATCTGGCGTTCGAGCTGACATGGAAGCTCGACGGCGAGACGTTCTCCGGCAGCTATCAGATCTTCGGCATCGACGCGCCCGTGACCGGCACGCTCAAAGACGGCGTTCTGGAAATCCACGACGACGATATGGTCATGCGCTACCTCAAAGAGGGCGCGGAAGCGCCCGACTGGGCAAAGGACGTGGCGGCCGCCGCGGCAGAGCCGGCGGAAACCGACGACCCGCTGCTTGCGTTCTGGAACGGCGACTGGTACGGCTGGTGGTTCATGTACGGCTGCAAGGGCAGCTATGAAGAATTTGAGGGCGCATACTGGGACTGCGAAGCGCATATTGAAATTGACCCCGATACCTACACCGGCACGATGGAGATGTGGGACGACGAGCAGTATCAGAACATGGGCGGCATCGGCATGGTCGATGTTTCCCTGAGCGAAAGCGGCACGGGCGCGCACGGCACGCTGATGTCCGAGGGCGGCTGGTTCGAGGAAATGACGCTTTCGCACGCCGACTGGATCATCGATCCGGGTCTGGACGAATCCGATAATTTCCTCATCATCACCGGCTCCTATGACGACGATACCGGCAACGTCTACTACTACAAGATGATGATGCGCAAGTGGGGCGAGCTCTGGGAGGATATTGACGAGAGCAGCCGTCCGTGGAGCTATACCAGCTTCCCGCTGCGGCTCGGCCTGCGCGAGGATGGGCTCATCTACGCGCTCACCTTCTGGGATGAAGCGGGCGGCGAGACGCTTTCCATCTGCGCGCTGCTCCCCGGAAACGGGATGCTGGTGCTGACGCAGCTCGCGGGCGGAAGCCCGTTCGGCCTCGCCCCGGGCGAAACGCTGTATCTGGCAGAAACCTATGGATAAGGAGAAACTGCGATGCAAGTAACGATCCAGAGCATCCCCGCAAGTCTTGCGGAGTTTGAAGCCCTCGCGGCTTCCGGAAAGCGCCCCGAGAACATCTGCGCGTTATTCCTGTGCGCGCTGGCGCTGTTTGACCGGGACAAGGACGCCGGGACTGCCGCGATGGACCTTCTGCGCGGCCCGCGGCCCATGACGCCGTATGATCAGCAGTTCCTGCGCGACCGGCTGCGCGGCAAAGCCTATCTGCCGCTGGCGTATTTCGAGGGGGCCGCGCCGGAAAACGGCTACACGCCGCGCGCGCCATACCGGCTCAACGTATTGGCAGACCCCAGACCGCAGGACATCGAGCCCGGCTATCTGCGCGTCTTTCTCAAAACGGCAGGCGCAGATTCGCCAAAACCCATGAAGCTGCGGCAGAAAGCGTCCACCGGCGAATGGTTTTTGTGGGAGTATTCCAGCATTCTGAGCGGGATCCGCGTCCCGGTCAGCGAAGATCCGTGGGCTTAAGCCGATGAAGCATGTGTTATCCGCGCTGCTGGCGGCAGGCGTCTTACTGCTTTGCGGCTGCGCGGCAAAAGCTCCCGCGCCGGGAGCGGAAGCGGTACCGGAAACGGCGGCGCTGCTTGAGGTCTCGTGGACGAAGACGAGCTCGTCGGCTGACAGCAGCTTCTGGTTCACAGCCGGTAGACCCCAGTGGGGTTCGGACGGCGAAGGGCATTTTCTGAACTGCGAATACCGCGCGGAAACCGGCGAATTTGTCGAGCGGCGCGACGCAAAGCTGAAGGACGCGCAGTGGACAGAGCTGGAGACGCTGGTGCGGGGACTTGCTCTCGCGCCCTACGAAGCGCCGGACGAGAATCTGCTGGATGCGCCCAACGGCGAGGTCACCATCACCTGGACGGACGGCGGCGGGAAGATCAGATGCCGCTATGCGCCTGACGGCGCGGACGCGCTGGACACCTTTCTGCACGGGCTTGCGGCACAGACGCAGACCCCGGCAGAATTGGAAGAAACCGAATAAAAGGAGGAAACGGCATGAAAGGACATAAATTCTTGAAAGTGACCGGCATTCTGATGATCATCGCGGCGGTTTTCTACATCATCGCGGGCGTGTTCATCGGCGGTCTCGGTGCGCTGGCGGCAGGTCTCGGCGCGGGAAGCGGCTTGACGGCGAGCTATTATCTGGCGCTTCTTGTGACGCTCGCCGGCGGCATTTGCCAGCTCATCGCGGGCATTGTCGGCGTCAAGCACAGCAAGAGCAGCGAAAACTCCAGAAAGTGCGTGATATGGGGCATCGCGGTCATTGCGTTCACGGTATTCGGCGCGGTTCTGAACACGATCAACAGCGCAAAATTCGACGTCGGAAGCGTCGTGACGGGACTTGTCGTGCCTGCGCTCTATCTCTACGGCGCAATTCTCAATTCCAAGGCGGATGATACCCAGACCGCCGTGTAAAAGGAGACACCAATGGGACTTTTTGATAAGAAATACTGTGATATCTGCGGCGACAAGATCGGCCTGCT
Organism: uncultured Oscillospiraceae bacterium; assembly: GCA_934646185.1. Classification (GTDB taxonomy): domain Bacteria; phylum Bacillota; class Clostridia; order Oscillospirales; family Oscillospiraceae; genus CAG-170. The sequence continues at coordinate 74,847 of CAKUEH010000005.1, forward strand.
CGGCAACCGCAAATTAGAAGACGGCAACTGCTGCAAAACCTGCGCGAAAAAACTCTCGCCGTGGTTCAGCGAGCGGCGGCACTCAACGGTCAACGAGATCCAGCAGCAGCTCGCCTGCCGCGAGGAGAATCAGACCAAAGCGGCGCAGTTCCAGATCATGCGGGAGCTTGGCAAGGAATGGCGCGTACTCTTTGACGATACGCACGGCTGGTTCACCTTGACACGGGCGAGAGATCTGGCCGGCGACAACCCGGATATTCTGGCTTACAGCCAGCTCACCGGTTCCCGGCTGGACGTGGAGGAGACCCGGCGCGAGTTGAAACGGCAGGATAAGGACGGCAAGCAGGTCAGCTTTAACCCGCCGCGCTACGAATATTCCTGCAATTTCGATCTGACCGTCACGGTCAATAGCCCGTATTTCGATGAGATGAGCTTCCGGGTCAATCCGTGCCCGGTCACGCTGGAATCGGAAGCGCCGCGCGGCTTCTCCATCGCGCGCACCATCGACCCGACCTACAATCTTGAATACCGCAGATACAAGCAGCAGGTGGACGAGATCCGCGAAGCCATCGAAAAGGCCCGCAGCAAGGCGCATGCCGCGCCGGAACAGCCGCAAGCGGCCTCTGCCGCACCGGCCTCCGGCCCGTGGATTTGCCCTGCCTGCGGCGGGGCAAACACCGGGAAATTCTGCGAATACTGCGGCACGCCGCGCCCGTAAAAACAATGATTTCAGAACAAGAAAGGGAAATTATCATGAAAAAATTTGTATCTCTGCTTCTCGTCGCCTCCATGCTGCTTCTTGTCCTCGCTGCCTGCGGCAGCAAGGACGCGCTCGCCGGAACGTGGACGGGCGACCTCGGTCCCGACGGCGTCGTTACCTGGACGTTTGACGGCAGCGGCAAGGTCAAATTCGACAACGGCTTTGCCAAACAGGACGGCACGTATACCATCAGCGGCGATCAGGTCACCATCCAGCTCGAGCTCTGGGACGACGCGCAGACGTTCACGTTCTGCGTTGACAGAAACAGCCTGACCATGAACGAGACCTCCGGCGTGGGTCTGAGCGGCACTTACGAAAAGAAGTAAAAAACAGACTCCCGCTCCGGCTTCGGAGCGGGAGTCTGCCGCTACAGAAACAGTGGGCGCTGAGGAAACCGATCCTCGACGCCCACTGTTTGGCTTTGCAGAAAGAGAGTTTGAGACCGGAGCAGGAGCTTGACGAGTGAGTGATGGAGAAAATACAGATGAAATGCACATCGATGTCCATATCCCCGAATTTTGCGGCCGCGGCGTGATAGACGGTGTTTTGCTCCTTCCGCTCCAGTTCGATACGAAATATCACGTCTCTGATCTCCATGGCGCACCTCTCTGTAATCCAGCGCCAGATATCATGGGATGTATATCACTGCAGATGTTTTTCTTTTACATGGGTTCGGAATGGAGAAAAGAAATTTTACACAAAATGCAGAAAGATTTTCTATATTTTTTGCACATGATGCGTTATATAATTAAAAAAACGATAAATGTATTGTTGGATGGACAAAACGCCGGATGCGGCAAATATGCTTGACAGGGGAATCAAGGTATGTCAATTCTACAAGAAGGAACAAGGAAGATTCTATCGGCCGATTTTCATGCAGAGAGCACACTGCCGGCCCTGACATTCAGTTTGGGAGCAAAAGAAAAAATCCGCACCCAACTCGACGAGGATGACGGCCTGTTTGTGAACTACGGGAGCGTTGACTCTGTGTATCCCTATGTGTGTCAGGATATGTATGATCGTGCGCAGGAGCCGAAGGAATACATAGCTGTTACGCTGGAGAATGAAAACCTGCGAGCTGTTTTTCTGCCGGAATTCGGCGGAAAGCTCTGGGAGCTCATCGACAAACGAACCGGGCAGAATCTGCTGTTTTCCAATGAAGTTGTGCGGCCGTGCAACCTGGCTGTCCGAAATGCGTGGACGTCAGGCGGCATCGAATGGAACTGCGGGTTCCGCGGGCATCATCCGTTTACCTGCTCGCTTGTCAATACGGCAAAGACAAAGCTGGACGACGGGACACCGGTCCTGCGCTTTTACTATTTTGAGCGCATCCGCTGCGCAGTGATCCAGATGGATCTTTTCCTGCCGGACGGATCGGAATTCCTGTTTGTACGTACGCGGCTCACAAATCCGAACGAAGATGTGATCCCGATGTACTGGTGGTCGAACATTGCTGTCAGATGTAAGAACGGTGACCGGGTGATTGTTCCGGCCGATCAGACGTACACGACCAATGCGTCGGAAACGGCGGTCATCAAGATTGATGTTCCTGTCCATAACGGCTGTGATTTGAGTTATCCCCGGAACACGGTGATCGCGCACGACTTTTTCTGGAAAATGGAGCCGAAAAAGCGTCCGTATATCGCGCAGCTGGACAAAAACGGTTATGGCCTGTGCCAGACTTCGACGCCGCGCTTACGCGGAAGAAAACTTTTTGTCTGGGGGAATTCGCGCGGCGGCAGAAAGTGGGCCAGCTTCCTGACAGGCGATGGAATGGACGGCGCATATGACGAAATTCAGGCAGGGCTTGCCAGTTCACAGTATGAATGCCTGCCGATGCCGCCCAAAACAGTATGGGAATGGATCGAGTGCTACGGCGCAATGCAGGCGGATCCCGCAAAGATACACGGTGGTTGGGAGCAGGCGCAGCAGGAAGCGGAGCAGATCCTTGACTGCCGGATGCCGGCAGTCGCGCTGGAACAGTGGCTGGAAAAGACACGGCGGATGGCAATAACCCCGGCAGAACTGATACTCCCGATGAATGACGGCTGGGGGGCACTGGAACTTGCGCGCCGGGAAAAGCTGGGGTGGAACCGGATGAATCCGCAGCTTGATTTTGGACAAATTGGTCAGCCGCAGGCGTGCTGGATGCGACTTCTGACAGACGGCGCGATTGGCGAACAGGATCCGGACGAGGTCCCGGTCTCCTATATGCGTCAGCGTGAATGGATGGAGCTGCTGGAGCAGTCGGTCACACAAAAGGATCAGAACAACTGGTTCGCATGGTATTTGCTGGGGACTGCGTATCTCGCAGAAGAAAAAAACGAACAGGGGTGCGCGGCTTTGAAGCGCTCGACGGAGCTGCAGGATACAGCTTGGGCGGCCTACGGCCTTGCAGTCGCATATGAGCGCCTTCGGGAAAGGGAGAAAGCCTGCGCGAGTATGCAGAAGGCGTATGATATGCGCCGGAACGATATTGCATTGGCCAGGGAGGCGTGCCGTTGCCTGACGAAAAACGGCGCGCCGGAGCGAGCAGTGGAGCTGCTGACACATGCGGAGGAGTCGGTACGTCAGGATGCACGCTGCCGGCTGATCTGCGCCGAGGCTCTGTTCCAGCTGGGGCGTGTAGCAGAAGCGGACAAGATTCTTTGCGGTGAAGACGGCAAACACTATCTGGTGGTACCTGATATCCGTGAGGGAGAAGTCAGTATCACAGAGCTTTGGATCGATATTCACAAGAGCCTGGGCGAAAGCGATCCGCAGCCGCCGGAGGAATTGGAATTCCGCAAGGATGTCAGACGTGCGGAATGGGGCTGAGCGTTGTATAGAGATTGTAGAAAGGAACGAAATATGAAAAAGATTTTTGCAAGCCAGGTGGCAGTTCTGGACAGTAACGTTTACACTGGCGGCGGGACAGACGTGACTGCGGCGCTTCAGGCGGCACTGGATCAGGCAGTTGAAGGCGACGGTGTGCATTTGGTCGTAGACGGTGCGGCGCTGATCCATGGTTTGAAGGTGCATTCCAACACGGTCATCGAATGCACCGGCCGAGACTGTGGATTCTATATGGCAGACTATGCTAACCGTCCAATGTTGACGAACAGTGATTGGAGCTACGAGGAGATCCGCAACCGGAATATTACGATCCAGGGCGGCACTTACAACCATAACTGCAAACATCAGGCGCATCATGTGTCTACCAAAGAATACCCCAATCCGACGGAAAAGGTTGAACCGGAGTTTCTGGAAGAGCACGGCGTCTACCTGATGGAGTTTTATGGAATGGAGGATCTGACGATCCGAAATGTGACATTCCGCAATCAGAGAACATACACGCTCACGCTTGGCAACTTCAAAAATGCGTTGATCGAGCGTTCGACGATCGAAATGGCCGATCATGTGCACCCCAGCAACCAGGATGGCTTCCATTTCTTCGGACCGGGCCAGTTTTTAACCATGCGCGATATTCGGGGCTGCACCGGTGATGACTTCATCAATCTTGGCGCGGACGAGGTCGATGGAAAATCGTCGATTACGGACGTTCTGATCGACGGCATGATCCTGGACGGCACATGCCAGGGTGTGCGGATGCTGGCAAAGAGAGACGGGCGGCTTGACCGTGTCACTGTCCGTAACGTGACCGGCACATATCGCACATTTGCATTCAGCATCATTCCGTTCTGGGCGGGTGATACCTTTGGCCACTACGGCGACTTGTTCTTTGAAAATATCGATCTGCGGCAGATCGAAGCGACCTATCACTATACACCGCTGACTTTCTTCCATGCAGGCGGCAATATCGACTGCCTGACGCTGAAGAATGTGCGGTTCCATATGCCGGTGCGAAACAGCCTGTTTCTTGATTTTGGCCGGCCATTCTTCTATCGCCCGCCTGAGCTGACCGACGAGGAAATGGAGTTTTATGGGATCGTTCCCGAATCCTATCTGCCGCCTGACTGGATGCCGGAAACAGCGCGGCCACATATCAGGGCGTTGATCATGGACGGGTGTACGATCGATTGCGACGAGAAATTCGATGGCGCGGAGATCATAGAGCTGCGTTACCGCGTTGACAACTGTATTGTAAAGAATTTTCAGCTGTTCCGCAGCGGATCTGCGTCTGTCAGCGGTGACTTGATCCGGCTGTGCCACGAGGCGCAGCTCGGCAACCTGATTGTGGAGGATGTATTCGCAGAGAAGCTGACGCATGTGATCTCAGCGGGCAAAGGCCACAGCATTGACTGCCTCAAGTGCAGCAATATTTTTGTCAAGGGCGGTTCGGAACAGCTGTTTGCGGTCGACGGGGCAAAGATTGGACATGCTGCCATGACGGATGTATGTAAGATCGGCTGATCGTGCAGAAGACGGTGGAGCGCTTGAAACCAGAGAAACGGGGAGGCAGATGCGATATGAAGGGGCAGATATTACGGAGCAGGCCCAAAAAGGATGATCTGAGCCTTTGGGTTATGGCACTGCCGACCATCATCATGCTGCTGCTTTTTGCATATTTTCCGATGTTCGGCCTGATTCTTGCATTCAAGGACTATAATGTAACGAAGGGTATCTTCAAGTCCGAGTTTGTCGGACTGAAGAATTTCAAATTTCTCTTTGCCACGACGGATGCCTGGGTGATCACACGCAATACAGTTTTGTATAATCTGGCATTTATTGTCGTGAATATGGTCGTTGCAGTTATGCTTGCGCTGCTGCTGAGCAGTCTGCGCTCCCGGAAAACGGCAAAAACGCTGCAAACGGTGTATATGCTGCCGTATTTCCTGTCGTGGGCAGTTGTGGCGATCATTGCTAACGCATTTTTAGACCGGACAAATGGCTTTATCAATCAGGTCGTCAGTACCGTGAGCGGTACGAAAAGCCTCGTAGACTGGTATCAGCGGCCGGAGATCTGGCCCTGGCTGCTGGTGCTTGTGAATGCGTGGAAAAATGTCGGATATCAGACGGTCTTGTATCTGGCTGTGATTTCCGGTATCCCGCAAAGCTATTATGAGGCAGCGATGCTCGACGGCGCGAGCAAGTGGCAGCAGATCCGGTATATCACCATTCCGCAGCTGCGGTTCGTTATGGCAATCTCTCTGATCACCTCGATGGCGTCGATTTTCCGGGGCGATTTCGGGCTGTTTTATACTGTGACGAATAACAGCGGACCACTGTATCCGGCGACAGACGTGATCGATACATACATCTATCGCGCACTGCTGACAAACGGCAACACAGGCATGTCCACAGCAGCAGGACTGTATCAATCGCTGGTCGGCTTCATTCTGGTGCTGATCGTCAATAAGATCGTTTCGAAAATTGACGCGGACTGCGCGATGTTCTGATGGATACGGAGGTGGGAAGTGTGAAAAAAGCAAAAAAGAACTCCGGCGCTACGATCAATGAGATTAGTCGGACATCGAATGCGGTCATCACAGTTGTGTTGATTCTTGTAGCGGTATTGGTGTTGGCACCGGTCGTCCTGATGATTTGTATCTCGTTCAGCAGCAGTGCGAGCATCACCAGCAACGGCTATCGCTTTATCCCGGAGGAATGGTCGCTCGAGGGCTACAGATATCTGCTGAAAATGGGAGATCAGCTGTTAAAATCCTATCTGGTGACGATCGCGTATTCCGTTCTGGGCACGGTTTTGGGTGTGTTTCTCATGTCGATGTATGCCTATGTCATCATGCAGAAGGGTTTTCGCTATCACCGGGTGTTGACCTGGTTCATGTTCTTCACGATGCTATTCAGCGGCGGTCTCGTCCCGACATATATCATGATCGTACGGTATTACCACATGAAGGACACATTTTGGATCTTGCTGTTTACCGGTCTTGTGGATGCGTACCTGATTGTGATCCTGCGGACATTTATCAAAACGACGATTCCGGATGCGTTGATGGATGCGGCGAAGATCGATGGCGCAGGGCATTTTACAACATATTTTAAAATCGTCCTGCCGCTTTCCAAGGCGGGACTCGGCACGGCAGCGCTGTTCAGCTTTGTCGCAAAATGGAACGACTGGTTTACGGGTATGCTGTATATCGTCAATCCCAATCTTGTGCCGTTGCAGACGCTTCTGACTAAGCTGCAGAAATCCGTCGACTTTTTGAAACAGAACGCGCGCGCGGCAGCGACACCGGACGGGCTTCAGATGCTGAAGACGCTGCCATCGACAAACCTTCGCATGGCCTGTACGGTCATCGCAATCATTCCGGTCCTGTTTGCCTATCCGTTTTTTCAGCGCTTTTTCGTACAGGGGCTTACGGTCGGAAGTATTAAGGAGTGATCCGGTTCCGGGGGAAATGAATAAAATAAAAATGGAGGAAGAACAAATGAAAAAGCGAATGATTTGCATCCTGTGTCTGTGTGCAATGCTGGTTACCATATTTGCCGGCTGTGCAGCGAAGCAGGAACACGCACCTGTCCCGGCAGATACCCAGCAGACCAGCGAAGCATCCGGTGCAGAAACGTCGACTGAGGCAGGAAATGAGTCTGGTCTTGCATATGTCGAGATGGACTGGTTCACAAATGAGATCTACGAGCGGCCGGATGGGCAGATGATCGTTGACAAGCTCAACGAATACCTGCTGGAGAAGCTGAATCTGAAGCTCAACGTGATCTCTGTTCCCTACACTGAATATGAGGAAAAGCTCTACACCATGCTTCAGGCCGGCGAGCCGATCGGCGTGTGCCAGCTGCTGGGCAACTATTATACCGCTGCTGCACAGGGACTGTTCTATCCAATGGACGATCTGCTGAACAACTACGGCGTTGGCTCCAAGTCGCTTTTCAGTGACACCGTTTGGGATTCTATGAAAGTCGATGGGAAGATCTACGGTGTTCCCACGCTGAAGGATAACGCCTATATCATGGGTTTTATCTACAACAAAGACCTGGCTGATGAACTTGGCCTCGACATGGAAAACCCGCAGTGGAAAACTACACGCAACATGGAAGAGATCCTGACGCAGGCGAAGGCTCTGCGCGATGAGAAGCATCCGGAGTGGGCCAATCTGCCGTTGACGGCCAATCTTGTTTCGCAGCTGTGCCCCAGCATGTTCTCGCTGGAATCTTTCCTCGGTCGTGATTATCTGTATGCTGTCAGCAATGTTCCCGGCCTCGATGATATTGAGGGCTATGATGACGACACCGTATTCAATTTATATGAAACGGAAGAATACAAGGAATACTGTCTGATGATGCAGCGGCTGGTCGCTAACGGTGTATGCGCGTACGACTATACAGAGCTGAGCAATATTTCCTATGAGCCGTCTACTCTGATCACCAGTCCGGGATGGGGCTACACATGGATCGACGACCATATGTTCAGCAATGACTTTGTAACCAAGCTGCATATCTTCGAGGACGAGATCTGGACCGATTCGACCAACTTCTCCTCCTGCGGCTATGGCATTCCGGCGAATTGCCCGGATCCGGAACGAGCCATGATGTTTATCGAGTTGATGAACACCGATTCCTATGCCGCAACGCTTCTGCGCTTCGGCATCGAAGGGGAGCATTACCTCATCAATGATGAGGGCAAGATGGTCCTGGAAGGCAGCCCCAGAAACAGCGATCCTGCCAACCTTGGCTACGTCAACTGGTACGGCGCAGACTATGGAAACCTGACGATCGTCAATGCGCCGGAAAGCTACGCAGGCCCGGATGGATACATGTTTGACAAGCTGCTTGAATACAACAACAACGCGAAGCTTGCCGCGCACATGGGACTGGTCATTGATACGACTGACTTTATCAACGAGCTTGCTGCATGCAACAGTGTCGTAACTGAGTATGACACCAACTTGAGTGCTGGCAAATATGATTCTCCCGAGGCGGTTCTCGCAGCCATCGAAGCGTTCAATGAGAAACTGAAGGCAAACGGCATGGACAAGGTGATTGAGGAGATTCAGGCGCAGGTCGACGCATTCAACGCCGCACGTTGAATGTTGGATCATGCGTGATGCGCGTGGATAAACGGATCTAGAATTGCAGAATGCGGCAAGTATTTCCAATGCGAATTGCTTGCCGCATTTTCTATTATATCGTATAATATTGTGGGGAGGAAGGGGGCGGTACAGTGTTCCGTGTGCTTTTGGTAGATGATGAGGAATTGATGTTGGTGACCATGCGCTGCGCGATCGCATGGCAGAAGTACGGTTTTACGAATATTACTGCCGTGTCAGATCCGCAGGAAGCGCTGCGGCTTTTGCGGGAGGAACACTTCGACGCGGCAATGATAGATATCCGGATGCCGGGCATGAACGGATTGGAAATGATCGAGGCAGCACAGAAAAGCGGCGTGAATACCGGCTTTGTGATTGTTTCCGGCTATGCTGATTTTTCTTATGCCAGGCAGGCAATCAGTCTTCACGTTCTGGACTATTGCTTGAAGCCTATTGATGCGGCACAGACAGACGGCATGTTGAAAAAACTGTACCGGCATGCTGTTTCTAAACGTCTGGAAGCGGATCCGGCCTGTGCAAACCGACTGCTGGCTGACAGCACAGCATGCGCGCAGCTGCTCCAGCGCAGCAATGCGTCTGGAGAAATGCTTCAGGTGATGCATGTGGCTGCGCCCGAGATCAGCTATGTGCTGCCGGAGAGCGGCGCGGAAGCGATGCATGTATGTTTCCTGCGTCCGGACGAGCTGCTGATGGTATGGCAGAGTGAGCCGCAGGCAAGCGCGTTCCTTGTCTGGTTTGCCAGCAGGTATGCGGACACGGGCCGTGTTATCACGACGAACTGCACGGCAAACGCGGCTGAATTCCAGCTGGCGCTGCGCTGTCTGCGGACGCAGTGCTGCAGTCGTAAGGAGCGGACCGGCGTCATCCGTTGTGCGGCGGTCAACGCAGAGATGGCGGAGTATTTTGAGACCGTTATCGCATATATGGAGAAAAATTACAAAGAAAAGCTGACGCTCCAGGATATTTCGCGCCGTTTTGGGATCAACTATACATACCTGAGTCAGCTGTTTAGAAAATGCGCAGGAACATCGTTCACGGAATATCTGACCAGTATCCGGCTGAAGCACGCCTGCCGGCTGCTCGCTGAAACGGAAATCAAAATCGTTTCGATCGCGGAGATGGTCGGCTTCAGCGACTATCACTACTTTTGCAATGTTTTCAGACAGAGTCTGTCCATGGCACCGCGTCAGTATCGCCTTGTGTCGAGAAAGTAGGGGAGGCTAATGAAACTTTTTCAGCAGCGGTCACTGGTGAGGCAGCTGTATCTGCTGTTCCTGGGGACCGTACTCCTGATCACAGCTGCATTGTGTATGTTTTACAGCGTTTCACTCGGGATCATTCGGGATAAAGAATCCCAGTATATGCGCAGCATAACCGGGCAGATCGCGGAGAAAACTGAAGACGTGACGACGGCCATTGAACTGCTGACGCGGACTGTATCGAGAGCCCCTGCTGCAAAGCATCTGCTGGAGCAGACAAACTCTGCGAAAAAGTGGGAATATAAGCAGTCGCTGAATAACCTGATAGCGGAGATGGCGAAGAGCAACTCCAATATCAACAATATCCTCCTGATGGATAAGGATGGCGCAGTCTATGGTTTCAGCGGCTTCGACTATCTGTTGGTCAGCAAGCTGAACAGCAGGTATGATCTGTTTTCGGCTGAGAAATATGCAAGCGGCTTTTCCGGTGCGATCCGCCTGAGCACGGAGGGACCGACATATTACACCTGTGTCAAGCCAATCTATGGCGGCTCGGCAGAAACAACCCGTATTGGCAGCTGTCTGGTCGTATGTGGAAGCGAGGTGCTCACAGCGGCATGCGAACAGGCGGCACCGTCAGAAAACGCACTTTTTGCGATCCTCGATGGTGATAATCAGGTGCTGAGCAGCAGTCGGCCGCTGGATGCCGCGGCGTGCGTAGAGCTGACACAGATGCTTGGAATGGAAAGCAGCGAGCTTTTTTCCGCACGGATCGGCGGTGAGCGTTTCTTGCTCATCCAATATCCGACGCAGGCATTGACCGGCTGGAAGGTGATCGGTGCGGTGCCGTATCGGGAGATATACTCCGGCATGCGGCGGTTTCAGTTTCTGGCGCTGGCCTTTGTTTTTGTGCTTTGCTTTGCAATGCTTGCGCTCGTCCGGCAGATTATCACAAATATTACAAAGCCGCTTCTCAAAATTGCAGACTTTGTGCAGAAGGGACCGGACTACACACTGCACCACCATCTGAAGGTGGACGATAGCAATGAGATCGAGTCGATTGGTGCTGGCATCAACTCCATGCTCGATGAGATCAACGACCTCAACTGCCGCGTCTTGCAGGATCAGTCGCGGCTGTATGAGATCGAGCTTGCCAATAATCAGGCCCGGCTTCTGGCGCTGCAAAGCCAAATCAACCCGCATTTTATCAACAATACGCTTGGCGCGATTCAGGGCATGGCGTATCAGAAACGGTATGACAGTATCTGCACGGCGATCTCGGCGCTGGCTTATATCATGCGTTACAGCATCAGCGGCGCGGATCTTGCCACGATAGATGAGGAAATGCTCAGCGTGGAACAATATCTACGCATCATTGAGCTGCGGTTCCCAAACCGATTCCAGATCTGTCTGGAGATCGATGATCGGATTCGCCAGTGCGTTATGCCGCGCTTTTTGCTCCAGCCTCTGGTGGAAAATGCAGTCTCACATGGACTCGAGCCGCACTGCGGCTGCGGAAAACTGACGCTTTCCGGCCGGATGGGCCCTGATGAGGTGATCCGTTTTGCATGCGTGGATGATGGTGTCGGCATTCCCCCGGAGAAATTGAGGGCACTGAACGATATGCTGCAGGCGGCCAAACCGGAAACAGAGCATAGCACATGCCGCGGAAGCGGCGGGATTGGCCTGCGCAATATCCATCTGCGGCTGCAGCTTGTCTATGGGCCGTCATATGGGATTACAGTCTCCGCGGCAGCAGGCGGCGGAACAGCCGTATATGTGGAATTTCCGGCATCCAGCGAAGCAAAGACTGAAAGGCTGTAACGCGCGGTGAAGTTGCTGAAATGGTTGAGTCAGTCTTTGAACGCTGCAAACCGTAATATATGAAAAAGGCCGCCTGTGCTTCTCAAGCAAGGCGGTCTTTTCTGAACATATACCCGTATCAAGCGCAAAGTGTGTCAATTTGGCCTTCCGGCAATGATCCCGGAAAAGCGATCGTAGACTTCACCGGTCATCGGAATATCACGCCTACCACGCGCTGCTGTTGGAGATTTGATAGTGCGCTTGTGGTGTCGCCAGCAGAGTCGCAGTTTCAAAAGGCAGGAGTTCCGGCAATGTAAACATGCCCATGCCGTTTTCTGCCCGTGCAGTTAAAATGGTCTCCCGGCCGTTGTGCAGGCAGCGCGCAGTGGCTGCGCCGAGAATGCCGTATTCGGCCGGCTGCATCACGTCCAGCGACATATTTAAAACCGTAGCCATCGTTCGGACGCCATCTGTCCGCACAAACTGCGCGGCCAAGGTCGTCGCGGTCATGACAGTGAGCTGCTGCTTTGCCATCCATGCCGCAACATTCCGCATCTGCCGCAGGCGGGCGTAGGAATCGATTTTGTGGAACGCTGCATACCCGAGCACGCAGACCCGGCCGCCAAGCTCATTTTCATACAGACTTGCGCCGATGCCAAGCGGCTCGCCCTTCAGTGTCCGCAGATAGCTGATCGGCTGTACCGCATCATTCAGCGCATGAAGAAGTCTGCCGCCCTTGCCGTAGAACGCCGGGCGCACATCCCGGCAGTGGCCGACGACGCCCTTGTTGACCGGGTGATCCGCAAAGCATTCTTCGATCCCGTCCGTGACTTCCTCGCCGACGCTGACGCCGATGTAACGGCCCAGACCCCTGCGTGTAAAAGCCATTGCCGCATCGGCATCCATCAGCACGGATTTTTTCAGGAATCCCAGCAGCTCTTCGTCGGTGAAGCCGTCCGGAAGATCACCGGCGAACACAGCGCCATAGCAGTTCTGCTTGTCCATTGTCAGCGGCAGACCGATATGGCTGAGCGTATAGGTCTGCATGACATTGTGGTTCTGCGCTTCATCATAGGTCGTGAAGAAGCTCTGCCCGTTGTGCAGGGGGCGGCGCTGGTCGTATTTTGCAGAGATTGCCGGATAGAAGCCGGCGCCGTGCATGCCGCGCGCAAACGGCTCCATCTCGTCCCAGTTCGCGCGCTGACGCAGAATAGCATCGTACATACCGTCCAGCTCCCGCACACTGACAACCTCGTCCATGGAAAACGTGTTGAGCACCAGACCGTTCATGCCCTGTGCGATGGCCAGCGTCAGCTCGTCCAGATTGATACGGACGGATTTTTGCAGCGGGGAATAATTGGGGAAGTCCTCCAGCTCATACTGAACGTCTGTGATGCAGGCCGGATATTCAGAGGCCTGTCTGGCGCAGGAGAGCGCTTTTGTGACGACACCGGTCGGGACTTTATCATCATAGTATCCCTCTCCCGGCCGTCCCATGCAGGCGTGAAGCGCCTGGAACCAGGCGGAATAGTCCATTCCGTTATACGTGCTCCAGCCCTGATGCTGCGTCATAAACCCAAGCCGGATCTTCGGGTCGACTGCGTGGACAGCCTGCTCGATCAGGGAGAACAGATCGCACATCCGGCTGCTGACATCCTGTACCCAGGCCGCGCGCAGCGCAATGTTTTCCGGCTGCTCCATGGCGTCGACGAGGGACTGGCGCGTATAATCCGTCCCCATCTTCCGGTTGAAACGCTCCATGCACTTCGTGCAGAAGCAGCCGAATTTCACGCCGTTCCAGAAGAATTTCACATCGTCGTCTACCCAAAGAAAGTCTGCCCCGGTCTTTGCATACATCGCGTACTTTTCACGCAGAAACTGCTTCCGGTCCTCATGCTCCGGGCAGAAGCAGGACAGAGATTTGTCGCCCCGGTAACCGACGATCGGCGCAAACGGCTGCCCATAGACCGTATAGCCCTCGTCGATATGCCCCAATGTGCAGTGGACGTTGATGCCGACGCTCTGAAAGCCCCGCGTATGCAGATCGGCGATCCGCTTTTTTAAGATCGCGGCGTTTTCCCGGAGCTCGCTCATCGGGATCGCTCCGTGGTGGCAGAATCCGTCAAAAATCGTCAGCTCGTCGAAGCAGGCGCGGTGCCGGTCCAGAAAGGCGGTCAGCTCGGCATACGCCGCGTCTGTTTCGATCTGCCGCAGGTGAATGCGCTGGGCAAGTTTCATAAGATTGTGTCCTCCTCAATGTGTAAATCAGAAAGTCATCCTTTTGCCGCACCGGCCGTCAGACCGGCGATAAACTGTTTCTGCATAAGCAGGAACAGGATGATAACAGGCAGCATAGCAAACAGCAGATATCCGAACACCAGCGACCAATCCGTCGAATGCGGGCCGATCGCAGTGTATATGCCAACCGTAATTGTTTTCACCTGGCCGAGCAGCAGGGGCGTCATAAAATCATTCCAGACGCTCAGGCCATTGAAGATCACGACCGTCGCCGTGCAGGGCTTCAGCAGGGGAAACAGGATCGTCCAGAATGTGAACAGCTTCCCCGCACCGTCCAGCGCCGCCGCCTCTTCCAGCTCCAGCGGAACGGACTTGATAAAATTTGTGTACATGAACGTTGCGAAGGAGATACCGCCGGATACAAATACAAAGATCAGGACCGGCAGACTGAAGCTCAGGCCGAGAAGCCGGATCAGGATCGACAGCGGGATATAAACGATCACGTATGGGACCATGAGCCCGGCCAGAAAGTAGACGCTTAAAAACCGCGAAGCCCTTGTCTTGTTTCGGGCGATATAGTAAGAGGCAAGCGAGCTGACCACAATGTTGATCGGGACGGCAAACAGCATCAGGATCGCGGAATTTCGGTACATTGCAAAAATATTGTTGCTCTTGTTGCTGAGGATCCGCTTGATGCCGTCAAATACCGGCGGGATCGGCAGGCTCATGGGAGCCTGCATGACGGCGCTGCTCTCTTTAAACACGTTTGTTATCGTCAAATAGAGCGGAACAAGGAAGAAAATTGCGACCACGCACAGAAAAACAGTCTGGACCGCACCCAAAACGCGCTTTTTCGTTTTAACGGACTGCATTAAGATACCTCCCGTTTGTTGAATGCTTTGATGAGAAGAATGGAGATCAGCGCGATCACCGTAAACAGAACGACAGAAATTGCGGAGGAGTATCCCATCATATTTCCGCTGAAGCCATAGCGGACAATGTTGTACACGATTGTTTCTGTCATTTTTCCGGGGCCGCCGTCCGTCATGATCTTTACGACGTCATATGCGCGCAGACCGTTGATGATACTCATCAGGACGCTGACCATCGTGCCGGATGTGATCAGAGGCAGCGTGATATAGCGGAATTTATTCCATGCAGAAGCGCCGTCTACGATGGCCGCTTCATACAGCTCCTGCGGTACGGATTGCAGCGCAGAAATATAGATCATCATGTAGTAGCCGAGAGAGCTCCAGATGCCGACGATGATGATGCATACCAGCGCGCTCGTGTGCGTGGACATGAAGGCCGCGACCAGATGATCCAGACCGACTGCGGCAAGAATGGTATTCAGAACGCCGTTATACGAAAAGATCGCCTTCCAGACAAACGCGATCGCGACGCCGCTGAGCACATTCGGAAGAAAGTAAATTGTACGGAATACAGCGGTCTTTTTCCCGGTCTTGTTTAAAAGAACGGCCAGAAACAGCCCAAGCACGTTGCAGACCAGCGTCTGCGCCAACGTAATGACCAGTGTGTTGAATACGGCGTTTCGGATGGACTTGTCTTTGAAGACCATCATATAGTTTTTCAGCCCAATATACTTCATTTCCCCTATGCCGTTCCAGTTTACAAAGCTCAGGCCAAAGGCAATGATGATCGGGACGACCAGCAGCAGGGTATAGATAAAAAATGCGGGAGCGGCAAACCCTGCTTTTACTTTCATTTGTTTCATGTGCGTCTCCTCTTTTAAAGACAGCGTTGCCTGTTGTACAGGCAACGCTGCGCAAGGTAAGATGACAAACGGATGTTTATGCAGCGGGAATCAGTTGTTGCTCATGTTGATCATATCCTGCAGATCCTGCACGGTCTGCATGGCCTCCGTCACGTCGGTGCCGGTGAAAATGAGCTGCATGGCCTTGCAGGTCTCGTTTACGATCTGCGCGTCGATGATCTCATCGCCGGACAGGGACTGAATTTCCGGATAGAGCGTCATGCCGTCGAGATTCTGCACCATCTTCGTCGCGACCGGGCCGAGCTCGTACGTAACGGCGTTCTTTGTAACAGAATTCAGACCGTCCGCCTTCAGAACGGCGCCATAGGAATCCGGCGTGGAGAAGAACCAGTCGATGAACGTCCAGGCAGCCTCCGGCTGTTCGCTGGTTGCAGAAACGCCCCAGTAAGAGATCGGGCAGCAGTAGCCTTCCAGACCACCGGGGATCGGCAGAACGAACACGCCGAAGCGGTCGTCGCCGGCGGCGTCAAAGCCTGCCGCGGCCCAAGAACCGTCGATCATCATCGACGCACCGCCGTTCTGGAATTCCGCCGCGGCCTGCGCATAGCTCCAGGACATGCAGCCGGGGTGATAATATCCGGCGTCGATCAGCGCTTTCCACGTGTTCATGGAATCCAGCACAACGGGGTCAAGCCATGTTTTTTCGCCGCTGTTGATCTTGGCGACGAAATCGGGATCCGAAGCGACGATCTGCTGGTTGGTGACGGAGATCCACCACGGCTGGCCGGTCGCCCAGACATCGCCGGTGCCGCCGCAGAGCAGCGGAGTCTTGCCCGCGGCCTTCAGTGCTGCGCAGTTTTCGACAAACTCTTCATAGGTTTCCGGCTCGCTGAGCCCCAGCTCGTTATAGTCGGCGATGTTATAATAAACCTGCATGCGAAGCTGCTTGGAATAGGGAACCGTGATGTGCTTGCCGCCGTACGTGCAGAGCGCGCCCTCTTCAAAGAGATCCAGCGTATCGGCGGGGACTTCGGCAAACATTTCAGGTGCGGACGAGGCAATGTAGTTTGCTTCCATTACAATATCGGGGAAGCTGCCGCTGGCGGCAAGCGTTTTCCAGAACATGGCGCGGTCGTCGCCGGTCGCCACGATTTTCTCGACCTTGATGCCGGGGTTATCTGCTTCGAATGCTGCGATCACAGAGTCCCAGAGCTCGGCGGTCAGGTTGTCCGTTTCGTAAAGACCCCAGGTGATCGTGACCGGTGCTTCTTCTGTGGGCTGCTGTGCAGATCCCTCTGCGGTCGACGCAGATTCGGCTGCTGCCGGCTCGGTTTTTGTTTCTTCGGCGGGAGTCTGCTTTGTGCTGCAGGCAGTCATACCGATGATCAGCAGAGCTGCAAGAAGCAGTGCGATGAGTTTTTTCATTCGTAGTTCCTCCTTTTTCATTTGGCGCGCCGCAGCGCCCCTGTGTCTTTATTGTAGACTGCAAAAGCAGCGGTTGACAATTTTGAGAATTGTAGATTTTGTTCAAAATCAATATCTTTGCTTCCATAAAAACAATTTCTGTGTATAATAGTGACAAGGTTTTAACCTGCCGCGCCATGCCGGCCGATGAAAAGGAGCATCCATGAACAAACGCAAAGCACCGGGACCATTCGGCTTCCGATTGGGATTATTCGCACGCACAAATCTATACATCACAGTGGTCGTCGTAGCCGTTCTGGTTCTGGTCTGCATCCTCCTGACCAACAGTCTGGTCTATCCCGGCATTCAAAAGGATAAGGTTTTGAATGAAGAGGCGGTGAATCAGCTCGCGACGCTTTTTGCCAATAAATACGCCTCTGTCTTCAATCAGTCCAAGCTCCTGCACACGCAGGAGCATGTCGCGGAGCGGATCGTAAGTTTTCAGCGCAGCGGCGAGGAATTTTTCTCCTTGGAGGACATCCGCTTTTTCAACAGCTATCTGACGGCTGTACGCTATGCGGACGAAGACATTCTGGACGCGGTCATCATTCCGATGAAAAGCTCCAATATCTTCTTTACCTCCGCCCGCGCGGCGCGGCGCATGCGGATCTCGTTTGCGGATGATACGCTCCCCGTGATACAGGAGCTGATCCATACCGACCAGCGCATCCGCGTTACATACTCCTCCGCGCAGGACTATCTTGTCCCGGGAGACACGGAGCTCGTTACGTTTGCGATCAAGATCTTTAATCCGGACGGCATATTTCAGGAGGATCTTGTCGGCGTCATGCTGATCAACTATCCGCTGTCGGTCTTTTCCGATGCCTACAGAAAGCTGGGCACGCTGTCCGGCGGCGATGTGTATGCGCTCAACCGGGAAAACACGATCTTCTTTTCCGCTTCGCACGAGCTCCTCGGAAGCAGCTTCGATCCCGCATTGCAGGAAAACGCCGAGGTCACGACCCGCGCGATCAGCACCTCCGGGATCCAGCTTGTCAGCATTATGCCGCTCGACGCGCTCCATTCGGCGACGATGAACATGATCCGGCTTCTGATCCGGATCCTGCTGCCGGCGATGCTGCTGATCGTGACGATCATTCTTCTTTGCAATTACCGTTACCGCCGCCGGCTTGACGATCTTTCTGCGGCGATGCAGAGCTATACCTCCACATTTGCCCAAACGCCGATCTCCATTCGCCACCACGACGAGCTGGCCATGCTCGCCACGCAGTTCAATGAAATGTGTCAGCGGCTCGATCAGCAGATCAAAATGCAGTATCAGGCGGAGGTCGCACGGAAAACGGCGGAGCTTAACGCGCTGCAGGCGCAGATCAATCCGCATTTTCTCTATAATACAATAGAGAGCATCCGAATGCGAGCGGTCGAGGAGGGAAATCTGGACGTTTCCGAGATGCTGATGCAGCTCGGCCAGATGTTCCACTGGATGATCCAGCTGGACAAGCGGATCGTCTATCTGGAGGATGAGCTCGATTACAACGAGGCGTATCTGGATCTGCAGAAGCTCCGCTATGAAAACAGCTTTGACAGCGAATTTCAAATTCCGGACGACACGTTATATCTCGGCGTCCCCAAGTTTACGCTTCAGCCGATCATTGAGAACGCGCTTCTGCACGGACTGAAGGAAAATGGACTGCAGGGCACGATCACACTGACAGCGTCTGTTCAGCAGCAGACGCTCACGCTTCAGGTCGCCGATAACGGCAGCGGCATGGACGCCGAGACGCTCAGCCGCTTACAGCAGCATATTGCGGGGACGCGGGAATATCCCGATTTCGGCATTGGGATCCGGAATGTCCATACCCGGATCCGGATGCTGTTCGGAGACGGCTACGGCGTTGCGGTACAGAGCCGGCTGCACGCCGGGACCGTTGTGACCGTTACGCTGCCCGCCTGCGAAAAAAAGGTCATGGAGCGTATGGCCGAACAGGATATACAGCCCATATCAGGAGGAAGCAGAGAGGAGTGAGCCTATGTACCGGATGATCCTTGTCGACGACGAGCCGCAGATCCGCAGAGGACTGGAAGGCCTGATCCCCTGGGAGGATTACGGGATCGAGCTCGTCGGGGAAGCGGACAATGGCGTCAGCGCGAAGATCCTGATCGAGCGTGTCCGCCCGGATATCGCGATCGTCGACATCCGAATGCCGCAGATGGACGGCCTGCAGCTTCTCGCACAGGCAAAGGCGCTTCCGGCCTGCCCGAAATTCATTATGCTCAGCGGCTTTGATCAATTTGACTATGTCCGCACAGCCATGCGGCTCGGCGCGAAAAACTATTTGCTGAAGCCGGTCGACCCGGAGGAATTGAAGGCTGCCGTGATCGATGTGGCCTCCGCGCTGGATGAAGAGGCGCAGAAAAAGCAGCAGTTTGAGCAGAGCCTGCAGGCGCTGATGAACCATACGCTCAACCGCATGCTGTGCAACCAGATCGAGGTGCGCGAGCTGCGCGAAAAGTGCCGCCTGCTTGGCATAACGCTTCGCTGCAACCATATGCTCGTTGGGATCATCAGACCGTTTTTTGACAACCGGGACGTCTCGCTGCGCTGGATCATATTCCGCTGCATGGATATCTGCCGGGAGCGGATGAACCGGTATCTGACGGTGTATCCCGCGGCGGATGCCGCGGACAATATCGTCCTCATCATCAAAAATCCGGAGCAGGCGTTCCACCGGGAGCAAATGCTCCGCTTTCTCCAGGAATGCGCCGATACGATCCGGCACGAGATCGGCATCTCCAGCGCAGCTGTCCTTGGCACAGACGCCGCGTCCTTCAAGGAGCTGCCCGCGTCGTATCAGAACGCGCTTCGGATGCTGGATATCAAGTGCATCTGGGGCGACGCGCAGATCGAGCCGGACACCGTCGTCTCCATGCAGCAGACGGTCGGACTGACGTTCGACCCTGAGCTGATGACCAATATGCTGCTGCAGAATGAACAGGAAACGCTGAAGCAAATGATCCGGCGCTTTTTCCGCAAAACGCTGAAGGAAAACCATGTGACCAGTCTCGTCATGGTCAAATACCACCTGATCGAGCTCGTGACCTGCGCGCTTCAGGCCGCGCACAAATGCTGTGTCCCGGCGGCTGAGCTGGAGCAGCTTCGCGCTTCCGGCTATGCCGCGATCCAGGCCTGCACATCGATCCATGCGCTTGAGCATGAAATGCAGGAAATGATGCAGAGGCTCTGCGACCGGGTGCAGTATGTGGACACAAGCGGCTATTCTCCAAAGGTACAGGCTGTGGTGCAATATGTACACCAGCATTATCATGACAACGATCTTTCCTTAAAAACACTTGCTGACAAATTGGCGGTCAATTCCGCCTACCTCGGACGGACCTTCAGCCTTGAGACCGGCGTGTTTTTCTCCGACTATCTCAATGAGATCCGTATCCGTCATGCGAAGGAGCTGCTGAATACGACCTCCCTGAAGCTGGCGGAGGTCGCGGAGCGGGTCGGCTTTGTGAACGTATCCTACTTTTCTACGATCTATAAAAAAATAACAGGAGAGCGTCCGGGGCAGGCCCGTGCGCGCAATCCGTAACAGGGAGGGCGAGCAAGATGCAGTTTTATCTGGATATTCCGGTCACATTTCCGGGAGGGATCAAAAAGACCTTTGACCTGCTCGTTCCGGACGGACAGGGCGCAAAGCCGCCGCTGCTGATCTGGATCCACGGCGGCGGCTGGTGCGGCGGCGAAAAACGCATCTATAACGACTTTGAGCGCTTTTGCTGGCGCGGCTATGCAGTGCTGTCCGTTGATTACCGTTTTTCACAGGACGCAATGTTTCCTGCCCAGCTCATTGACTGCAAGACCGCTGTCCGCTGGGGCAGGGCCCACGCCGCGCAATACGGGTATTGCGCAGACAGGATCCTTGTGGGCGGAAGCAGCGCCGGCGGGCATCTGGCGGCAATGCTCGGCGTGACAAACGGGCAGACCCGATATGACGAGGGGCCGTATCTCGCATACAGCTCCGCGGTACAGGCCGTCGTCGATGAATTTGGCCCAGCCGATCTGGATCCGGATCAACTCCCCGCGCTCAGACACGATCTGTCTGCCCTGCTTGGAGGCGATGAGGAGAGAGCCCGCCAGGCGTCCCCTGCGCGGCTGGTTTCCGGAAAAGAACCGCCCTTCCTGATCCTGCACGGTTCGGACGATCCCTGTGTTCCCGCTGCGCAGAGCCGGGCCTTTGCGCAGGTCCTCCATAAGGCCGGGTGTGATGTGCAGTATTATGAGGTGCCCGGCGGAGAGCACGGATTTGACACGACGGAAAGCTATGAATTGCTGACGAAATTCATTCTGAAGCAGCTGCCGATCGACAGCTGCGGATCATGCGGCGAAGTATAAATTGTGCATAGTACCTGCAATTTTTGAAATTGCAGGTACTTTTTTGCGCATTTAGAATAAAGAAAGGGGAAACTCATGCGCAGACAGGAGGAACTGTGATGAAAAGACTCTTATGCTACGGCGATTCTATCACATGGGGCTGCGACCCGGAAACGGGGAAGCGGTTTGACGCGCAGACGCGGTATCCGCGTGTGCTGGGGACGCTGCTCGGCACGGCGTATGACGTGATCGAGGAGGGCTGCGGCGGGCGGACAACGGTATATGATACCGGTGTCGACCACTACGTCAATGGCAGAACCTATCTGTACCCATGTCTGGAATCTCACCAGCCGCTGGATCTGATCGTTCTGATGCTGGGTTCGAACGACCTTGCAAACGGCGTGAAGAAAAACGCCTATTATGCCGCTGCCGGTGCGCAGCGCCTGATCTGGCTGATCCGGCACTGGGCGCTGGACCGCCATGTCGACTGCCCGAAGATCCTGCTCATTTCCCCGCCGCTCATCCGTGCGCAGCTGCTCCCGGATATGGATCAGGTCTTTGACTGCCCGTATGCGCATGAGCAGAGCCTGTTGTTCCGGAAGTATTACAGCGCCGTCGCGGAGCAGTGCGGATGCAGCTTCCTTGCCGCGGAGGACTACGCGGAGGCCGGAGCCGACGGCGTTCATATCACAAAAGAAAGCCACCTGCGGCTGGCACAGGCCATCGCAGAAAAAACCAGAGAAATATTTGCAGATCGACCGGAGGAGGAATCTCTATGAAAGCAGCCTATGTAAAAGCACCGTTTGAGATCGTGGTAAAGGAAGCGCCGCGCCGCGCGCTGACGGACACCGAGGTACGGCTGGATATCCACGCCTGCGGCGTGTGCGGCCATGACCTGATCCTGATGCGCTACGCAGCGACCGAGCTGCAGCAGTTTGGCCACGAGGTCGTCGGCGTCATCACCGAGGTCGGCCGTCTGGTCGAAAATGTGAAGGTCGGCGACCGCGTCGTATTGGAAAGCGGTACCTATGACCGCTTCAGCGATGCCGCGCGCAACGGCCGCGTTGACCTCAATAACCGCGGTCCGAATTTCTGGATCAAGGGCGAGGACAATATGGGCTTTGCCGAGGATATGATCGCGCCGTGCGAATGCTGCGTCAAGGTCCCTGATGCGCTGACCGACGATCAGGTCGTCCTGATCGAGCCGATGGGCGTCGCGCTGGATCTGGTCAAGACGGCGGACATTCATCTGACGCAGGACGTGCTCGTCATGGGTCTCGGGCCCATCGGCCTGATGGCCGCACGCATGGCCAGGCTCTCCGGTGCGCGTCATGTCTACGCGACCGAGCTTCCGGCGTCCAAAGCCAAGATCGAGCTTGCGCAGAAGTGGGGGATCGAGGTCATCGAGCCCGATAAGGTGGAGCAGTACCCGTTCCCCGCCGGCGGCGTGGACCATGTGCTGGTCACGGCGCATCCGTCCGTGATTCCCACCGCGCTGAAGATCTGCAATCGCGGCGGTATCGTTTCGTTCCTCGCGATCGCCTACGGCGAGGACCGCATGGTGTCGATCGATACCTGCTATGTCCATGAAATGAAGCTCCAGCTGCGGGCCTCCAATGCGTCTCCGGCGCTCTATTTCCCGGAATGCCTGCGCCTCATTGAGAGCGGCGCGGTCGATACGGCGGCGCTGATCTCCCATCGCTGCACGCTGGACGGGCTGCAGCAGGCTGTTCAGGCGTTTGCAAAGGATCGCGAGCATGGCGTCAAGTGCGTCATGTACAACAAATAAGGAGGGCTTTTTATGCTTCGTTACGGTATTGTCGGCTGCGGCGGCATTTCCCGCTTTCATTTTCATGCGCTCAAGGAGATGGGGGCAGCCATCACCTGCGTGGCGGATATCAATCTGGAGGCCGCGCAGAAGCGCGCAGCCGAATTCGGTGCGCGTGCGGTAAAGGATTATCACGAGTTGGTCACGGCGGACGATGTGGACGTTGTGAGCATCGTCTGCGCCGGCGTCGTCCATAAGGAGATCGCGCTGGCGGCGATCGCCGCGGGCAAGGCGGTCATCTGCGAAAAGACCATGACGACCTGCCAGGAGGATTCCTACGAGGTCGCCAAGGCCGTGCAGAAGGCGGGAACGCTGTTCTACGTCTGCTATATGAAGCGCTTTTTCAGCGCAGAAAAGAAGCTGGCGGAGCTGCTGCCGAAAATCGGCAAGGTCTTTGCCGCTTCCGCCCGTTCGTATCAGGCGTGGGGAAATTTCTACACGCCCGATCACGGCTGGAACCTGGACGCGATCCTGAACGGCTACGGCGGCGCGGTCACGAATTGCGCGGGCAGTCATGTGCTCGACATGATCCTCAATCTCTTTGGCCGTCCGCAGAGCGTCTATGCCAATCTCAACTATTACCCGCAGACAAAGTTTGACCGCAAGGCCACCGCGATCTTTGAATACGCCGACGATAAGACCGTGCAGTTTGAGACCTACGCGCATCCGCTCAAGCGCATCGGCTATGAGCGCAATTCGTGGGACGAGGGCATCCAGATCACCGGCACGAACGGCCGTCTGGAGCTGTACACCGTCATGTGGGATCATCCGGAAAACAACGGCGTTCTGCTCGTCCACTATGACAACGAGACGGAGACCAGCACGGAATACCGCGTCGCACCGGAAAACCCGTTTGACCTTGAGCTCAAGCAGTTCAACGAGTGGCTGGAGGCCGGAAAGCAGGAGCGGCCGAGCTGGCTCGACGGCTACAATGTCGATACGCTTCTGAGCCACATGTACCGCTCGTCCGCCGAGCGCAGAAGTCTCGACATTGATTGGAGAGATCTATGATCCGGCCGCTGGCCGATTGTCAGGCGCAGGCAGGAAGCAGAAGCACGTCCTCCCATTCGAATACATGCCGGGAATTGAGAGAGGGGAAATACCATGCCCATTGAGACGATCGCGATCGTTCACCATGTGCACACCGATTTTGGATACACAGATCATCAAAACCGCTGCAGAAAGGAACAGGTCAAATATATCGATCAGGCTGTCGATTACGTGCTGTCCTCCTGCGATTACCCGGAGGGCGCGCGCTTTGCATGGACACAGGAGCAGCTGTTTCAGGTTCGGGAGTGGTGGAACGAGGCTTCAGATGAGCGAAAAGAACGCTTTTTCCGCGCTCTGAAAACGGGAAGGCTGGAAATCACGGGTACGCCCTTTAATGTGACCGCGTTTCTCAGCAAAGAGGAATGGGAGACCGCGATGAGCTGGATCCCCGACGAGCTCTGGAATGCCTGCAATATTTCCACGGCGATGCAGATCGATGTAAACGGTATGCATACCGCTGCCATGCAGTGTGCATACGAGAAAGGGATCCGAAATCTCTGGATCGGGCCAAACTCCTATTATGGAGTGCCCCCCCTGCCGACGCCGGCAGCGTTTGAATGGCAGATCGGAGGCGGAAGGAAGCTGTTCGTCTGGCTCAATGCTTCCTACAATAACGGCACGTTCCTGTTTAATGAGAACTGGCGGCAGGGGCCTGTTCCGGGGTATGCAGATCTGCGATACCGTCCGGCAGAGGCCGGCGATATCTGGGATACCAGCGATGAGAACATGGAAAAGGCGCATCGGATGTGTCTGGAGAACCTTGCGCTGATCGAAGGAAACGCCGCGCCGGATGCAGCGGCGGAAACAGATGGCTTTACAAAGAACCGCGTGTTCGGCGGTTATGCGCAAACGGTACTGCCGGTTTCTGTGACCAATCAATGGCGTGTGGACAACGATCCCCCATTCTATCCGCTGGTTGATTTTGTGAAACGCTGGAACGAACTGCAGCTGAAGCCGAGGCTGGTTCTCTGCACCGCATCGCAGGCTATGGAGATGGTTCGGCAGCAGCTGCAGGGCGATCTGCCCGTGTACAGCGGGGAATGGATCGACTGGTGGGCAAATGGGACCGCCTCCACGCCGAGAGAGCTGGCCTATGCGCGCAAAGCCCGCCGGGTGCTGAAGACTGCAACCTCCGACCTTCTGGGCGAAATGACAGAGCAGGAGCGCCGGGACGCCAGAGCGGTTTCCGAAGACATCTGCCTGTATTACGAGCATTCCTGGGGCTCGTGGCAAAGTGTCGCCAATCCCTGGTCGTTCGAAAGCATTTCGCAGGCCGCTGAAAAAAACATCTATGCGTATCGGGCTTTGGACGGCGCGCAGGGGCTGCTGGCAGACCGCGCGCGGAGGCAGACGAAGCATGAGAAAAATGCGATCCTGGTGAGCAATCCCGCTGATCGAGATATTTTTTCCACAATCGATTTGCCGCTGAATGCCATGCGCGGGACGTATCATTCGATCCTTTGTGAAAACACAGGAGAAACCTATCCGATCCACTATGTAGACGGGGTCGCCAACTTCCTGCGCCCAAGAGATGCGTCGGAATTTGGAAAAGAAAATGTTTCCAGAACCTTCAGCGACAAATGCGAGCGGCAGGGGATCCGATTCGGTCCGATCATGATCCCGGCGCACAGCACGCTGCGCCTGATCCCCATGCAGCAGCAGGCGCCGGAACCGCAAACGCTGCAGCTTCATCCAAGCATTTGCCTGGATGGGAACGGCTGGCCGGTAAAGGTAGAATTTGAGGGGCAGGGCGAGGCGCTGATCGACGGCGCCTTTGGAGAATTGCTGTCCGTAGAGGCAGATGGCTTTTCACCGAGATGGACGCTAAAGGACATTTTTGAAAACGACTCCCCGGAAGAAAGAAACGCGCTCCGCAAGCAGCATTTGAAGGAAACGGAAGCTGTCTATGGGAAAACCGTGTGTGTGAAAGAAAATGGGCAGCTTCGGTATGAGCAGGAATTTCAGCATCCCTCCGTGCGATACGGCAAGCGGATCCTGACCCTGAACTGCCATACCGGAGCTGCGGCGTTGGAGCTTCGCATGGATCGCCGCTCCTGCTTCGATCCCGAGGTGCTTTTCCTGCGATTCGATGCGCCCCATACGGCGGCGCTGCCTACTGTGTCCAACGCTGGCGGAAGATTCCGTCCGGAGGCAGATCAATTCCCCGGCAGCTGTAAAGATTATTATGCGATCGATGGCTGGATCTGTTATCCCGATGGGTGGCTTCTGAACTGCACGGACAACGCGCTCGTTTCCTTCCATGATACAGGCATCGTGTCCCGCAAGGAGCATCTGGGGGATCGTCCGGGACGTATTTTTGTTCGCCTGTTTGATAATATATGGGATACAAACTTCTATGCCGATTCACACGGCCTGATGCAATTCCGTTTCCAGGCATGCACAGGCGCGAGCCCGGAAGCTGCAGAACAGATCGCAGACAGCCTGCAGGTCGAGCCCATTGTTGTTGTAAAAATGGGCTATAAATACCATTCGGAATGAGGGGCGGGCGATGAAACGTTCTGGGATCAACAAAGCGCACAAAGAGCTGGAGGCCATGCGCGCGGCATACTGATCTGGCTGTACATCGGAGCTGTTCCCGCATATCACATATCTGATGGGCGGCTGCTGTTGCGGCACGCATTGCGCAATATTTGGGAACCCACCAAACACGAAAACAAATGGATTCCATAGAACATGTTTCAAAACACTGAACAAGTTTGACGGTATAACAGCAGCGGAGAAGCGCTTGGCCTCTCCGCTGCTGTTTATTGCCTGCTTTGCTCGATAGAAAAGTTTCAAAAATATATAAAGCACGGTTTGCTACTTTGGAGAAGGTAGTAGATTGGCTTTGCGATACCATTTGCACCTTGACCTCTGATACGATAAAGAGCATTACACGGCGTAGTTGGATAATCAATTGTTTTAATTAGACTTTAGTATGAAACAATACTCTCATATAGTAGCGGATAGTATATGCGACTAGCATATAGTCGTAGTAATCTGGCAGATCCGACATATGGGGGGATTTTTCATGGGCAGCGAATTGCAGACAATGAACGGTCAGAATAAACTGACACTTTGGGCAGAGCGTGTATCGGCCTGCCGGAGCAGTGATCTAAGCGTAAGGGACTGGTGTAAGGAAAATGATATCTGCGAGCAGACCTATTACCGATGGCAGAGAAAGCTGTACGGGATCGTCAAAGCGCAGCAGGAACAGTCTCGTTTTGCTGAGATAACCCCTGCCCGTGTATGTTCCGGTAAAGCAGCAGTTACTGTCCGAATCGCAGGGACAGAGGCAGATATTCACAGCGGAGCAGATGAGGAAACCATCGGTATGGTGCTGCGGTTGCTGAAATCATGCTGAACGATTTTAACGGAGCTGACAGGGCGTTTTTAGCCACTGGTTTTACCGATTTGCGCAGAGGAATTGACGGTCTGGCATCTATTGTACAGCAACAGTTTGAAATAGATCTCTTTACCAATACCCTGTTTCTTTTCTGTGGCAGACGTCGGGACCGGATCAAGGCACTGTACTGGGAAGGCGACGGATTTGTGCTGCTTTACAAGCGGCTTGAGTCCGGTTCTTTCCAATGGCCACGGTCTGAAACAGAGGCCAAAGCCCTGACACCTCAGCAATACCGTTGGCTCATGGAGGGGTTAAGCATTGACCAGCCCAAGGCACATAAGGCCGTAAATACTTTGGAAATGGTTTGAGAAATAATAAGTTTTTCTGTACTTTCAGGTAGAAATATGGTATAATATCCCCATGAAAAGTACAGAAAGAATCGATGCAAGTAACCAGGAAATGGTCACCATTTCCCGTGCGGAATATGAGGCAATGCAGGCAAAGCTGACGATGCAGAACAAGCAGTTGGAGGCCAAGAGTGCCGAGTTGGCACAGGCTCTTTTGCAGAACCAGTGGCTGACTGAGCAGCTGCTGGTAAAAAAGAGAAAGCTGTTTGGCTCCTCCTCGGAAGTCCTTGACCAGATGGTCATGGAGCAGTTTGCTCATCTGTTTAACGAGGCAGAATGTTGGGATGCGGCCGCTCGAAAACCTGCTGTCAAGACTGAAAAGAAGCCCCGCAAGCGCCGTAATTCAGGCAGTGTTCAGGACATTATTCCCGAGGGAACTCCTGTAGAGGTAGTAGAACACCGTCTGCCCGAGGAAGAAAGAATCTGCGGTGTTTGCGGCAATGAAATGGTGGAGATTGGCAAGGAAGTTCGCTCTACACTCCAGATGGAGCCTCCCCGTTTCTGGGTTCGTGAGGATTGGTATTACACATATGCCTGTAAGCATTGCGAGCAGGAAACCGGGGAAGCGGTCATTGAGACTACACCCATGGAACCTGCAGTGCTTCCCGGTAGTTTTGCATCTGCTTCTGCCATTGCTCATATTGCCGTGCAGAAATTTGTGATGTATTCCCCTCTGTACCGGCTTGAAAAGGAATACGAGCGGCAGGGACTGAAACTGTCCCGGCAGACCATGTCCAACTGGCTGCTGCGTGCATCCGAGGATTGGCTGGAACCGATCTATGATGCCCTGCATACACAGCTATGCCGGCAGCATGTTCTGCACGCAGATGAAACAACTCTGCAGGTACTGCACGAAAAGGACAAGTCTGCGAAAAGCAAGTCCTATATGTGGCTTTACCGTACCAGCGGAGATGCTGCAAAGCCGATTATCCTGTATGATTACCAGCCGAACCGAAAGGCCGAGAATGCTGAGGCATTCCTGAACGGCTTTACAGGCTGGCTCCATGCAGACGGCTACCAGGGGTACCACCGGCTGCCATCGCAGATCCAAGTGGTGGGATGCCTTGCTCATGCCCGGCGCAAATTTGACGAAGCATTGACGGTTGTTCCCAAAGAGCAGCAGGCTGCTTCCAAGTCGGCAGAGGCGCTGAGCTATTTTGCAAAGCTGGCCCGGTTAGAAGAAAGCTTTGCAGAACTGACAGCAGGAAAACGGTACACCAAGCGTCTGGAACAGGAAAAACCTGTTTTAGAGGCTCTATTGGCATGGGCAAATGCCTTGAAAAGCAAAACCACCCCCCAATCCGCCTTGGGAAAGGCCATTCAGTACCTTCTGGTCCAGTGGCCATATCTGGAGCGTTACCTGGAAGACGGCAGACTGGAACAAACCAACAACCGGGCAGAGCGGAGTATGAAGCCCTTTGTCATGGGACGGAAAAACTGGCTGTTTTCTAATACACCCGGCGGGGCTAAAAGCAGTGCCGTGATTTACAGTCTGGTGGAAACCGCCAGAGAATCCGGACTGGATCCCTACCGGTATCTGCTGTGGGTATTTAAGACAGCCCCAGCTCTGGCAGTACAGGACAAAGCCTGGGCGGAAAAGCTGGTTCCCGCTGCAGCGCCGATCTACTGCTATGTGCCGGGAAGGAACGAGAATGCAATATGAAACTGAACCCCCATGGCTATTTTCTGGTCAACTTCGTGACCAGCTTCGTAGAAGGAGAAATGAGCCGTCATGAATTCGATATGGACTATTCCGGATATGTGATTGAGCATTTCCCAGGCTTCCGAAAAGAGCACCCCAGGCTTGCCAGTCGTTTTGCCGATACCATTGATTTTGCCTATGATTTGGGCGAACACAAGTCGGATGATGACCTGCGGGCTTCCATGGCCGATGCCTTGGACGACTTCTTTGGAAATCGCCAGGACTGCGATATTTTCTAAATTCAGCAATGCCACCGGATCCCGGTGGCATTTTTTGACGACTATTTTATGTCCGTTTGACGGTTACATTTTCAGGAAAATATCTGAGAGGATTTCTGCGTTCTTCCTGTCCGCTTCCTCGACGACGTGCGCGTAAATATTTGCCGTTGTGCTCACCTGTGCGTGTCCCAGCCGCTTGGAGATCGAAACGGAATCCACACCGTTAAAATAGAGCATAGACGCCATTGTGTGCCGGAACGCATGGGGATTGATATGCGGCAGGCCGTGGCACTTGCTGAATTTGCTCATCCAGTCTGTCACGCTGTCCGGGTGCATGGGGCTGCCGTTCTCCTGCGAGAAGACAAAGCCCTGATTCTCGTAGAATTCACCCAGCCGCAGCCGCTCGGTGTTCTGCCATGCACGATAGTATATGATGCGGACCGACTTATGAACTGGCTTGTAAAGTACCATGTAAAGCTATTGCTGCACGGACATAAGCACAAATCCTTTGTTTCGCAGATCAATTATCCCAAGCAGCCGGAGAACGATATCGCGTGCGAAGCGATGCATCAAATCACTGTGATAGGAATGGGAGGAACCGGCGCAGGCACTTCTCAGAACAAATTTGCCGCGATCGACTTTGAGAACAATGAAGTCGTGGTCACCTTTTACAATATCTATCACGATGCATCTGTAAAAGACCATAAGTGCCAGCTGGTAAGACTTCCGCTTATGTAAGGAGGCGAACAAATGTGATCAAACTGTTTATAACAGATCTGGACGATACCCTGTACTCGTGGATCGATTTCTTTGTTCCTGCCTTCTACGGCATGCTGAATGAATTATCTTTGATCTTAAAAGAGCCCCGGAGCAGCTTATTGCAGGAATACCAGCAGGTGCACAAGGAAAGAGGAAGCGTAGAATACCCATTTGCAACGTTTCTTTTACCGTCGGTGCAAGCCGCATATCCGGGTAAAACAAAGGAAGAGCTGTCGAATATATTAAATCCTGTATTCCACAGATTTAATTCTATCAGAAAGAAAAACCTAAGGCTATATCCGGGCGTCGAAGACAGCTTAAAAAAGATTGCCGAAATGGGCATAAAAATCGCAGGATACACAGATTCTGCAGAAGAAAACGGCTTCTACCGGCTGAAACGGCTGGGGATCGACGGCTATTTTCACCGCGTCTATGTTTCTGACAGCCAATTTGAGCGGCCATCCGGTCTTCCCGTCTCGGAAAAGACGCAGGTTGTACATGGAAAAAAGCCGAACCCAGATGTAATTCTTAAAATATGTCAGCAGGAAGGCACCGCCATTGACAAAACCATCTATCTGGGTGACAGCTTGACGAAAGACATCTACATGGCAAAGCAGGCAGGAACGACCGCCGTATTATGCAAGTACCCGTGTGATTCGAACGCACGAAAGGATCTGTACGAGAAGCTGGTCGCTATTTCGCATTGGACAGAATCGGATTTTGAGCAGGAAAAAACAATTAAAGCGATTTGTAAGACAGAACATATTTATCCCGACTATACGATACATGCCTTTGGCGAAATCCTCACAATTATTCGGGCGCGAAACGCAGTTTAGAAATCGATTTTTTTAGGGCTCCGGAAACCGGTGGAAATCGAGAGATTTTCACCGGTTTCCACTTTTATTTGTTCGAATTTTCGGGCGGCGAATTTACCTGATCTACATGTGGAAAGACGCTCAGTTCTCTGCGGTATGCGTCGACGCACGCGAAGCGATTCGGTACGAAGAGTTGAAATGCCGGAGCCGAAAAACCGGTCTCTGTCACGGAGGCCTCCAGCGGGCCGGTGGCACATCCGCTTTGTAACCGGCCAAAATATATTGCATGCACCAACAAAAAGCGCATGCGCTTTATTTACAGACGGCTGCAGCAGAGGCTGTGTATAACCTCCAGAAAATGAGGTGATATTTTGGCAAAAATATGATTTTACTTTGTGTGGAAAAGATGCTATGCTGAAAAAGGAGAAATTCACGGCTGGCCGTGGTGGAGCGGTATGCTGGTCATCATTGGCGTCCCTGCACATTCTGAAGCTGCAGTGAGCGGCTGAATTTACTTGGATATGTTGCCATCTGTTTCAGCAGCTGCAGCCTCGCTCTGTCTGTCGGGAGCGGCTTGCGTTTTTTATCATCCCGTTATAATAGATTTTATCAAATAAAGGCTGGTAAAACGGTATGGAGGTTTCCTACTCTAACGAATTATCGCAAAAGCAGACGCTGAATGCGCAGCTGTTGCACTCGCTTTCTATTTTAAGAATGAACGCACAGGAGCTTCGGGATTATATCCATACGCTTTCCATGGAAAACCCGATGGTTGAGCTTGTCACGCCGCCGCAGCGGGCAACGCCCGCTTCCGCGGATTGCCCAGCGTTCTCCGGCGCATTGCCAGATCTGCGCCACTCGCAAACCCTGACGCACGAGCTACAGGCACAGGCAATGTCACTCCCCTGCTCAAGGCCCGTCCGGCAAATGCTTGAGCTTTTGATTCATTCCGTAAATGATTCCGGCTATCTTTCCGCGCCGCTGGAAGAGCTGACGCCCGCATATTGCCCCGCAGAAACAGCGCAGCAGGCGCTGCGGCTTCTGCAGCAGATGGAGCCTGCCGGCGTCGGCGCACGAAACTTGTCAGAATGTATTCTTTTGCAGCTTCAGCGTCTTCCTGACAGCTCGCTCGCATGCAAAATCGCAGGAAGCGCACTTCCGCTGCTTGCGGAAAAGCAGACTGCCGCGATCTGCCGCATGCTCCACTGCACGCAGGAACAGGTAGCGCAGGCGGCCGCGCTTATTCTGCAATGCAATCCCAAGCCAGGAAACGGCTATCGCTCTGCCGCGCAGACGCCATTTCTGATTCCGGATTTATATGTTTACGAGGATGAAGCCGGCGTGCTCAGAATTGCACTGGACGAGACCGTCTGCCCGTATATCCAAATCGACCCGTTTTATCAGTCGCTTACCGCAAGTGAGACAGATGCGCAGACCGTGCGCTATCTCAAGGAGAAACTGCAGGAGGCTTCCTCCGCCATTCGTCATATCGCGCGCCGAAATCTCACCATGATGCAATGCGCGCAATCGATTGTTCAGCTTCAGGAGTCGTTTTTCCGGGAAGGACTCAGCGCGCTGCACCCTTTAAGCCTGAGCGATGTAGCGGCGCATATGGACGTTGCGGAGTCTACTGTCTCCCGCGCAGTGCAGGGGAAATATTTTCGCTGTAAATGGGGACTTTTTCCGCTGCGACTTCTCATTCAGCGCGCCTCAGTCTCCGCTATCTCCGGCGAAGAGGTCGGAAGCGACACGATACGAAAGCGTATTTCCGAGATCGTCTCCGGCGAAGACAAAGCAAAGCCCCTCAGCGACCAGAAGATCACAGAGAGGCTTTGCGGAGAAGGATATTTGATTTCCAGAAGAACAGTTGCAAAATACAGAGAGCAGCTTCAGATCCTGCCTGCAGCCAAGCGGAAGCTGCTATGAAATTGGCTGCTTTGCCTTCTCCGGCTGCAGCAGCTGATACTCCCGCAGGATCGCCTCCACGAGCGACGGCCCGCCGAAGCCCCCCGCCTTGGATACAACACGAACACAGTCGACAGCGCTGCTTAATACAGACTGTACAACGCCGGGAAGAAGTTCTCTTTCCGGCGTTATCGTGTCTACGCCGAGATTTCGCAGGATTCCGAACAATGTGTCGCCGCCAAATACCGTAATCAGCTCCGGCCTCGCAGCCCGTATCACGCGAGCAGTCAGATTTCCAAGATTGTCGGCAATCTGCAAATGGAGCTGCTTTCCGGAAGGCTGTCTGTCCGCAGCATACCTGCGCGCACACAGAATATCCGCTTCTGAATCGACTGTTTTCAGAATCAGACATTTTTCATGCTTCTGGCGTTCGACCAGCTGTGATAAAAAAAGCTGCCCCTCCGCGCTTTGCCAATATGCTTCGTCCAGATACTGATGCGGCTGCAGCAAAATCGACGAAATTCCCAGCCGCTCAGCATATTGAATCTGCTCAACGGCAATCTGGTTGACGCTTCCACACACGATGAGACAGCTGTTCGGGCGCGGAGCCCGGCGCGGTGCAGGCGCAGCATGCCCAAGCATGCACGGAAGCATCTGCGCAAAGCCGGCGCAGCCGGCAAAAACCACCTGCTCGCGGAACGCGTAACTGGTAAGCGCGATCTCCTGCAGCTGCGTGATGTCCGCTGCGTCGACCGCGAGTACGCTTTTTTCTTCCGCGCTGTGATAGTCCTCCAGCAGGCGTGCCGGTTTTGTCACGGCAACGCGAAGCTCCGGCGCGGTATGAAGGATGATTTCCCGCAGGCTGCTCGAGCAGACCGGCGTAAATGGGTCGCTGGCAAACGGCGTCTGCTCCAGCGGAATGCCGTCTATGTACACGACTCCCTGCCTTGTTGTCCGGCCGAGCTGCGGCAGTGCCGGTACAAAAAGCAGTTTTTCCCGTCCGCTGCCCGAAATTGCGGCCTGCAGTTCTGCGCCAATATTTCCGCGCATGGTCGAGTCTGTTTTTTTATAAAGCAGTACCCGGCCAAGCCCCTTCGCTGCTTCAAACCAGCGGTATGTTCGTATATACGCTTCCTCCGGAGGTAAATGCCTGCTCTGTGTATCCGCTACCAGAACCTGTGTATGCTCCGGGATCTGTGAAAAATCCGGCGGATATCGCGTCGTAACGGATGTCCGGCATCCCTGCTTGGCCAACTGTACCCCAGTATCGAGCGCACCGGTAAAATCATCCGCGACAATCAAAAGCTGAATCATGCAATCCCTCCAAAGCCTCCGTTATGCGAGTAAAAATTTGTTCTTCGCCATCGTGACGGCAAGATGGATCGCATCGAGCATGCTCTGCTCGTTCGCGCGGCCCTCTCCGGCTTTTCCGAATGCGGTGCCGTGATCTACCGAGGTGCGGATGATAGGCAGGCCGATCGTTGTGTTGATGCCAGACATGGACTCATATCGCTTTGTCACAGGGTTCAGCTTAAACCCGCTCAGCTTGAGCGGAATATGCCCCTGATCGTGGTACATCGCCACAACAATATCATACATGCCGCCCAATGCCTTTACAAAAACGGTATCCGGAGGAATCGGGCCGTCAACGCAGAGCCCCTCCGCCTGCATGGCCTGAATTGCAGGAATGATCCATTTCTGCTCCTCAAATCCGAACAGGCCGTTTTCCGAGCAATGCGCATTCAGGCCGGCAACAGCAATTCTCGGATTGCGGACGCCCATCAGCTGCAATGCCTCGTCCGCCAGTCGAATCACAGCGGATACACGCTCCGTTGTCACCCTGTCGCACGCTTCGCGCAGGGATACATGTGTTGTCACATGAATTACGCGCAGGGAATCAGAGGACAGCAGCATTGCGTAATCCTTTGTACCGGTCAGATTTGCAAAAATTTCGGTATGACCTGCATAGTGATGCCCCGCAAGATTGATTGCCTCTTTGTTGATTGGGCCTGTAACAACGGCATGCACGCGCTTTTCCATCGCAAGCGCAATGCCCTTTGCTACATACTGATAGCTTGCGTCGCCTGTCAATGCGCTTACCGTTTTATATGCCCAGCCACCCGGCGTCAGATACCCAAGATCGATCAGATCGATCACGCCATATCTTCCTTCCGCCTCCTCCGGCTGCTGGATCACATGCAGCTCCAGCGGAGCCTTACAAAACTGGATCGCGTCAGCAATTGCGGCGCGGTCTCCGATTACGACTGGAACGGCCTGCGTATAGATTTCCGGCTTCATCAGAGCCTTTACGGTTATTTCCGCGCCGATTCCCGCCGCGTCTCCCATTGTAATTGCAAGAACAGGTTTTGTCATTTTTTCATCCTTTCTGTGAAGCGTGCGGGCAGCTGCGCGTGATCGCATATCTCCTGCGCCAGCCTGTACATGCAGGCGCGCTCCCGCTCACTGACCGGCTCTGTTGGGCGAAGGACAGCTTCGGATGAATACCCAAGGAAGCTCATAACGCATTTGTTTGCCGCCAGAGCACTTTTCGGAATCTGCAAAAGTGCCTGTGCCTGCATCAGCCAGCGGTTCCAGCGGCTTGTCTGCGCTGCGTCGCCGCGCCGCCCTGCTTCGTATACGCCAAGGTAGATTTCCGGAAACGCCGGTGCAAGCGACGGAACCATGCCGTCCGCGCCGAGCAGCATACTGGCAGCCGCAAGGCCGGACA
This sequence comes from uncultured Oscillospiraceae bacterium, assembly GCA_934646185.1. Taxonomy (GTDB): domain Bacteria; phylum Bacillota; class Clostridia; order Oscillospirales; family Oscillospiraceae; genus CAG-170. Next base: position 111,113 of record CAKUEH010000005.1, read on the forward strand.
CACCCTGCAGAACGGAAAAATCCGTGTCGCGGAAATGTTCTGTACAGGAAATAAATTCTTGAAGGTTTCCGCTGCTGTCCTTATATCCGGAAATATGCTCCATTTTTGAAATTTCAAACACATCCTCCGCTTTCAGGCAGGCGCCGGTGTAGGCCGGAATGTTGTAAATCAGGATATCGCAGGACGCGCTGCGGCTGACAGCCTCATAGTGTCGTAAAAATTCCCCCTGCGCGGCGTGCTTTGCATAAAATACTGGCGTTACAACCGCCGCCTTTCCGCCAAGCTGCTCCAGCCGCTTCAAATTTTCAATGACACGTCCGGTTCCGGAATCCATAATTCCGCATAAAACCGGTATTTTCTCGCCGCATTCATCCAGTGTGATTTTTATTGCGCGCTCCCGCTCGCGCGGGCAAAGCGCCATCGCTTCCCCATTTGTTCCCGCTACAAATATCCCGTGCATGCCGACTTCAATGCAGTGCCGGATCAACACGCGCAGCGCCGCTTCGTCAACGCACTCATGTGCATCAACCGGCGTTATGATCGGCGGGATCACACCCTTATATTTCTTGTTCATGTTTCCTCCATCCTAAAGAAGCGTCTCATAGATCCCGCGAACATCGGAGAACTGCATCTGCTTCGGATTGTTGTCAAGCAAACGTTTGACGGCGAAGCCCTCCTCCGCCAGCTGATCCAGCTCCTCCGGCCGGATCCCATACTTTTTCAAATCGGTGGGGATCTGCATCTGCCAGCTGAATGCATAGAGCTGCCGGATCACCGCGTCCGCGGCTTCTTCTTTTGTCACGGAGGCCGGGAGCCCCATACACCGAACGGCGACGGTATAGAGCTTATCTGTAATGACGCTTCGATTAAACTCCATAACCGCAGGAAGCAGCATCGCATTCGACACTCCATGCGGAATGTGATACTTTCCGCCCAACGGATACGCAAGCGCATGCACTGCGGTTGTGGAAGAGGTTGCAATACAGAGGCCGCCAAGAAACGCCGCGTAAAGCATTGCATGACGCGCGTCCGCATGATCCGGCTGTTGGTAAGCCATCAGCAGATTGGAAAAAATCAGGCGCATTGCTTCAATTGCATACGTATCGCTGATCGGATTTGCCTTTTTGGAAATATAGCATTCCAGTGCGTGTGCCAGCGCATCCATACCGGTCGCGGCAGTTACGCTCTGCGGAAGCGTCATGGTGAAGGCCGGATCAAGAATGACGGTATCGGGGATAAACGCCTGATTGACAATTCCAACCTTCATATTGCGGCTCGTGTCCGTTACAATTGCGTTCGGCGTTGCCTCAGAGCCGGTTCCGGCTGTTGTCGGGGCAAGAACAAGCGGGAGCAACCGGGTTTCCTCGATCAAAGGGTTCTGCATCAGATCAAAAACGCTTTTTTCTGTTTCTAGAAGGAGCGCGAGTAGCTTCGCCGTATCCAGCACGCTTCCGCCGCCGATGCCCAGCACACAATCGCAGTGCGTCCCGCGGCATTTGTTCAGAACAGCTTCAATCTGATGTGCCTGCGGTTCGGAGGGGATCTCGCTTTCCAGTCTCCATACTTTTCCTTCCTGCTCCAGAAGCTCCAGAACCGAGCGCAGATAGTCCAATTTCACAAGAACCGGATCTGCTAGAAGCAGAATTTGTTTTTTTCCGCGCAGAACCTCCCGTAATTTCTGAATGCTCCCCGCGCCGGAATAAACCTCTCTCGGCAGCCGAATGGAATAGATTTCATTCTTCAACTGTATCTCGCCTCCTATTCTCACATCTGAGCCAAATCGCTTATTATGCTGCCCATTCTGCGGATTTCCTGTGCGATGACCGCTTCGTCGTTCGTGCAGAAGTTCAGACGCATCGTATTTTTTCCGGATCGATCCGGATAGAAGAAGGTTCCCGGTACGAACGCAAGATCATGCTCAAATACACCGTCAAAAACCGTTTGCGCATCAAGCCGCTCCGGCAGGTACACCCACAGGAAGATTCCGCCCTCCGGCACAACAACATGACAGTCCCTCGGGAAGCTGTCTTCGATCGCCTGCAGCATTTGGTCTCTGCGCCGCCTGTAGCGCTCGCTGACATCCTTCAAATGCGCGTCAAAATCATATCTGCGCAGGTATCCGTCCGCCAGCCGCTGCGCCAGATTACAGACCTGTAAATCGTCGCGCATCTTCAAATAGATGATTTGCTGCAGCGTATGCGCATCCGCGTGGATCCAGCCGATCCTGATGCCGGGGCAAATTGTTTTGGAAAAGGATCCAAGATAGATCACGCGATCTGCCGTATCAAAGCTTTTGACTGCAGGTCTGCCGCTCCCGCTGAAGCGAATCAGACTGTACGGCGCATCCTCTATGATATATGTGTCGTACTGCTCTGCAAGCGCAGCGAGCTGCTTTCTGCGCTCCAGCGACATGCATCGGCCTGTTGGATTCTGAAAGTCCGGAATGGTATAAATAAACCTTGGGCGCGTTTCCCGGAGAATTGCTTCCAGCACATCCATGCGCATACCGTCCTCATCCATTTCCACCCCGACCACACGCGCCTGCTGCGTCCGGAAGGTGTCCAGCGCGCCAACATAGCTCGGCGCCTCGCAGACAACCACATCTCCCGGCTCTACCAATGCGCGCGTCAGATAGCTCAAGGCCTGCTGCGAGCCGCAGGTTATGACGATATGCCGAAAGTCTGTTTCCATGCCAACCTTTCGCATCAGTTCCGCGATTGAGGCACGAAGCGGATCGTATCCGTCGGAGGCCGCATATTGCAGGGCCGCGCCGCCCTCATCACGCAAAATTTCCGCTGTGAGCGCCGCGAATTCCGCAGCCGGAAACGTCGCTTCATCCGGCATACCGCCTGCAAAATTCACGACATTTACACCATCCCGTTTTTTATCCCGTATCCTTGCCGTGATCGCACGGATGGCGGACGGCGTCAACGCATCCAAAAAAGAAGTATGAACCGACATTCTGTCTCTCCTTATCTCTCGCTCACACCTGTCCAGCTGAGTGTATTCGGAATATGCGAGAACAGCTCCACGCCATTGTCTGTAATGAGTAGCGTATCCTCCAAATTATAGCTGTTAAATTCCGAGCTGTAATACGGAACTTCTGTGCAGAAGATCATACCGGGCTCAAAGGTTGAGGTTTCGGTCGGCGAAATAAACGGATACTCCTCCGAGAACCGATTGCAGCCTAGGGAATGGCCGACATGTCCGCGCTGGTATTCCGGAATATATCGCTGAACGGTCGTCACAACCTCATGGAACACATCGCACAGACGAACGCCCGGGCCAACCATGGAAATCAATCTGTCGTAACCGGCGTGCAGGGCTGCATAGACGCGATCCATTTCCGGCTTTGCCGCCTTGCCTCCGATTGCCGCTGCGCGGCCAAGATCAGAGCCATAGCCCTTCCGCCAGACCGCACCGTCCATTCGAATCACGTCGCCTTCCTTGACAAGCTGTCTTCCGTCCGGGATCAGCCGCGGCGACCAGTTCTTCCCGACGACATGCGTATGGAAAACATTATAAATCTCATCGGACAGCGCAAAGCATTCCCGATTCCATATGCTTGCGATCTCCTGCTCTGACATGCCGGGAACGATCTGCCGGAAAGTGTTGTACATCCCCTGCTCGAGGAATCTTGTATTTTCACGCAGCAGCTCGATCTCCCACGCAGTCTTGAAGACGCGTACCTTTCTGAGCGTCGGCTCGCAGTCAGCCATGCGGTCTGCACCATAGATACCGCACAGATATTCCCACTTTTGAAACGGCATGCTGTCAAACTGCACGCCGATCCTTCCGTCCGCGCGGATCTCACCAACTGCTTCTACCGCCATGCGGAACGTCTGGTTCATGTCCGGCTGCGCTTCCTTCTCTTTTCCGTCGTCCAGATCCCGGATATAAATCCACACCGGATAGTCCGCCACTGTAACGTGAGCCCGATCAACAGCCTGCTCTGCGGCAAGCTTTTCAAATCCGCTGACGAGCAGCGTGATAGTTCCGTGCTTCGGCACAACTGCCAACGCCATGCCGATTCGATTTGAAATATACAGGAACTGACTTGCAAATCCGGTGCAGTAGAAAACCGCCTCCGGCTGCGTGATGATCATCGCGTCAAGGCCGTCCTTTTCCATTTGCGCCTGCAGCTTTTGCTGAATCTCCAGCTGATTTCTTTCCAACATATAATATCCTCCGTTTCTGCTGCGCAGGATGCGCAGAATATAGCTTCACTTCTATGTGAAGCAAATACCGTGCCAGAAATGCACTCCATGCAGCGGCTGTACGCGCAAGGAATTTATTTCAAATTTGAAGGTTATGCTTGCATTCATTTCATCTATCCCGTATATTTGAAAATACGAATATCTTCTCGGTTCCGAGTTTTACGGAGGTTCTCATGAAAAGTATTTTTGTTTTCATCGCTCCATATGAAGAAATGGCCGTCATGGCGGAGGAGGTCGCGCGTGAGCTGAAGCTTGATGGATGGGTCTTTGACGTAGGATATGGCGAATCTGGATTGCAGCTTGCCGAACGGTATTATGAGCAGGGCGCAAAGCTGATCGTGAGCCGGAATATGACGGCGCTTGCCATCTCGCGCCATCTCAGTATTCCGGTCATTGATTTAAGCGCAAGTCCATACGATATTGTTAAGGGCTTGTCCCATGCGAGAAAATTCGGCACGCGTATCGGTGTGATTGGCCCCGCTGATCTTGTCTATGGCTGCCGCGCACTCGGCGAACCGTTTGGTCTGGAAGTTTCGGAATGGATTTTATCCGATCTGGAACAGCTACCGGAGACCATTCAGCAGGCAAAGCAGCTCGGCATAGAAATCATGCTCGGCGGTCAAAACGAAATTCAATGCGCAATCAGCTATGGGATCAACGGTGTTCTCCTCTACACGGGGAAAAGCACCATTGCTTCTGCCATGAAGCGGGCGGTCGATCTTTACCAGCTTCAATATTCCGAACGCCTCCGCGCGGAGCAGATCCGTACCATTCTCGATCACTCCTATGAAGGAATTCTGGCAACGGACGGAAACGGACAGCTGATTTTGATGAATCTGACTGCACGCTCGATGCTCGGCACCGACCAGAGCACCATCGGGCATTCCATTCAGACCTACATGCCATTTCTGCCATCCAGCATGCTGCATCCCGAATCCGACGCAACGCTTGGCGGTATCTATGAGCTTAACGGCAGCAGGATCATGATCCACTCGCGCATGGTCTGTGTTGACGGGAAAGCGGAGGGAACCGTTCTCACACTGCAATATGTAAAGGATATTACGGAGATGGAGGGCCGGGCCCGGAAGGAAAACGTCATGCGGGGGCATGTTGCAGGCACAACGCTTGATGATATTTCAACATGCAGCGAAAACATGCAGCGTCTGATCGCGCAGGCACGGCGATATGCCATGACAAATTCAACTGTGTTGATTACCGGCGAAACCGGAACCGGAAAGGAAATGCTCGCACAGGGCATTCACATCGCAAGTCTGCGGAAAAACGGCCCGTTTGTCGCAATCAACTGTGCGTCTATTCCGGAAAATCTTCTAGAAAGCGAACTCTTTGGCTATGAAGAGGGCGCCTTTACCGGAGCACGCAGAAACGGGAAAAAGGGATATTTTGAGCTTGCGAACAAGGGAACTCTTTTTCTGGACGAAATTGGCGAAATTCCGTTGAATCTCCAGGCAAATCTACTCCGTGTGCTTCAGGAAAAGCAGATCATGCGCGTCGGCGGTGACCGGATCATCCCGATCGACGTGCGGATCATCGCGGCGACGCATCGCGATCTGCAAAAGGCCGTCTCGGGCGGAAAATTCCGGCTGGATCTCTTTTATCGTCTGAATGTGCTGCGGCTGATGATCCCGCCGCTGCGCGAAAGGCCGGACGACATCCCGCTGCTTGTAAGGGCTCTGATCCGAAAAAAATCCAAGCAGCTTTCCCTTCCGCCGGTTGAAATACCAGAGGAGGGCATGACTTTTTTTCGTCAGAACCCATGGAAAGGAAATGTGCGCGAGCTTGAAAATCTGATCGAACGGCTTTGCATTGTCTGTAACGGGAGCACCGTTACCATGCAGACGCTGCGTGAGGTATTGCCGGAATTTCAGTCGTCGCCCCCGGGCCCTTCCAGCGCAGCGGCTGTCCGAAGCAGCCAGCGTGCGATGATCGAGCAGGCTCTGGAGGCCGCGCATTGGAGGCGTGCCGATGCCGCAAAGCTGCTCGGGATCAGCACTACAACACTCTGGCGCAGAATGCGAGAGTATGGAATTGATATTTCATTTTTGAAATCATGAAATGAAACGCTGCACCTTGGTCTTCCGGTGCAGCGTTTCATTTATATTTTTTGCACGTATCGCGAAAAACAGACGTGTGCGTTTCCTGCCTCCGAATCTTGGCACGGTTATTGCTTGTATTTTTTTCAGGAGACGATCTGCTGCCGGCAGTTTCTTTGTTGTCATTCGGGGACTGTCGGTTCCAAACCAGTTTGAATTGCTTTCGCGCTCATCCGGTTTGAAGCAGTATTCCCGAGAAAAGGAAAGGAGCTAATGTATGGAAACTATCGTTCACAGCCAAAGCTCGGACACCATGCTGGACATTCAGCATCTATACAAGAGCTTCCCCGGTGTCGTCGCTGTCAACGATGTCAGCTTTCAGATACGCCGAGGTGAGGTTCATGTCCTGATCGGTGAAAACGGCGCGGGAAAATCTACGCTTGTCAAGATGCTGGCCGGGATCTATTCAATTGAACGAGGAAGTTTGACCCTGGATGGAAAGCCGTATGCCCCGCATTCCGTTGTCGATGCACAGAGGGGCGGAATCGGAATTATCCATCAGGAGCTGAACATGATGTCGAACCGGACTGTTGCACAGAATGTGTTTGTCGGACGCGAGCCCGTCACAAAAGCCGGGTTTGTCGATAAGCGCGCCATGAATACCGCATGTCAGCGTGTACTTGACAGTCTGGGATTGGATATCTCATCTACGACGCTCGTGAAGGATTTAAGCATCGCGCTTCAGCAGATGGTTGAGCTCACAAAGGCAATTTCCATGCAGAATAAGGTTCTGATTATGGATGAGCCCACCTCCTCCCTCACCTCCAAGGAGATCCGCAATCTCTTCCGGATTATCCGGCAGCTTCAGTCGCAGGGCGTCAGCATTATTTATATCTCGCACCGACTCGAAGAGATCATGGAGATTGGCAACCGTGTGACCGTCATGCGTGACGGGTGCTTTGTCGGTACGCGCGATGTCGCGACGCTGCAGCTGCAGGAGCTGATTACAATGATGGTCGGGCGGAAAATTGAAGACGTTTATAATCGAACCTATCTGGAACCGGGCATCGAGCGCCTTCGAACAACAAAGCTTACCGGTCTTCGCTTCCGCAATGTCGATTTGTGTGTGCATGCCAATGAGGTTGTCGGCCTCGCCGGGCTGGTCGGTGCTGGCCGGACTGAGGTTGCAAAAGCAATTTTCGGCTATGATCCGATCGACAGCGGCTGCCTTGTTGTAAACGGAAAGGAAATCCCGGTCGCCAGACATTCGCCGAATCGCGCGATTCGCAGCGGCATGGCCTTTTTGCCGGAGAACCGGAAGGCGGAGGGGCTTTTCCTTCCTAAAACGATCCAGGAAAATATAACACAGGTCATTTTACCAAAGCTCTTCCCCCGCGGCATCGTTCAGCGGCAAAAGGAGGTCTCACTGACCAGCGAACAAATCAGAGCCCTACGGATCATGACAACCTCCGGTGAAAAGCCGGTCATTGAGCTTTCCGGCGGCAATCAGCAAAAGGTCGTTGTCGCAAAATGGCTGCTTACAGACAGTGATCTGATTATTTTCGATGAGCCGACACGCGGGATCGACGTAGGCGCGAAGGCTGAAATCTACGGTATTATCAACGATTTGGCCAATCAGGGAAAGGCTGTTCTGATTATTTCCTCCGATATGCCGGAGCTCATCGGCCTTTCCGACAGGATCTATACCATGAAGGACGGCGAGATCACGGGCGAGCTTACCCGTGATCCTGAAAAAGGCTTTGCGCAGGAGGAGATCATGCGCTTGATTATCGAAGGGAGGGAGGCAACATGAAGAAGGTATCGGCGGTACTCTCTAGAATTCCCGGTATTTTCTGGGGCATTCTGCTTGTCAGCGTGTTGTTCAGCTTTACCGCAAAGAATTTTACAAACCCGCTGAACATTGAAAATATTCTGAAAAACACGTCTGTGCTTCTGATTATTTCCATCGGCGCCACCATGGCGATTCTGTCCGGAAAAATCGATTTGTCTGTCGGCGGCACCGCGACGTTTTCCGGCATGGTCAGCGCTGTTTATCTGCATTCGCTCAAAGATCCGAATGCGTGGAACGTCCTGATTGCGGTTTTGATCGCGGTTGGCGTTGGCGCTTTGATCGGCGCGTTCAACGGATTTATGATCGGTTATAAAAAATTTGACAACTGGCTCATTACCTTCTCTACCATGAGCATCGGATTCGGGCTGGCACAGGTCATCACCGGCGGCAATATCATCTCCGGATACAATAAAACCGTTCGTTTTCTCGGCGACGGCAGCCTCTGGGGGATCAAGGTTCTGCTCCTGATCACTGTTGTTGTCACAGGCCTGATGATCTTCCTTCTGCGCAGCACGCGCTTTGGCATGCACATATATGCGGTCGGCGATTCTGAAATCTGCGCGGAGGTATCCGGCGTTAATGTGAAGAAAACAAATTTCATGATTTATCTTCTCAGCGGATCATTCGCCGGCCTTTGCGGATTCCTGCTTCTGTCCAAAACAAATTCTATGGGGCCGACAACCGCTGACGGGTATGAATTCAACGCGATTGCCGCTGTTATTGTCGGCGGCACGACCTTTGACGGAGGAAAAGGCGGACTGGGCGGAACCGTTCTTGGCGCGCTGTTTATTGCCATTGTTAAAAACGGTCTCCAGCTGATCGGTCTGTCTGTTTATTGGCAGCAGGCCTGCGTCGGGATTTTCATCCTTTGCATCATCCTGATGGACGTAATCAATGAACGCAGGAAAGCGAAAAAAGCGATGAGGAGGATGTATTATTCATGAAATCTGTAAAGCTCCGCAGTTTCCTCGATCGTTATTCCAGAGTCATCGTTCTGCTTCTGCTTCTTGTGTTCTTCTCCTGTACGACAAAAACCTTCTGGTCCATTCATAACTGGACAAATCTGCTCAACATTATTCGCGATCAATTCCCGGTTCTTCTGCTGCTGGCAGCCGGAATGACGATGGTCATTATCATGAAGGGCATCGACCTTTCTATTGGCGCAACTGTCGCGTTTTCCGCAACACTCGCAGCGCTTACCATGAAGGCGACGCAAAATGTTTTGCTCGGTATCGCAGTTTCCGTCTTGGTCGGCGCTGTCATCGGCGTCGCGAACGGAACGTTGATTGCCGTGATCAAGGTTCCGCCCTATATCGCCACAATCTCCATGAAGTGGATCCTCACCGGTCTTTGCTATGTCATTTTAAACGGGAGCTCCGTCTATGACTTCCCTCCCGGCTTTAAGGCCATGATGCAATCCACGAAGTATAATTATCTTCTGATTTCCGTCGTCATTATTGGGATTCTTGCCTTTGTAATGGGACGAACCGTGTTCGGCCGTCAGGTCTACGCAACGGGTACCAATGACGCGGCGGCCGCGATCTCCGGAATCAAGACGAAGAAAATCACAATGATCGTTTTTGTTGCTGTCGGTATCCTGTCCGCTGTAACAGGAATCATGTACATGTCCTTCCTTGGCGGCGTTGACGCTACGCTCGGCGCAAGCTTTCCGATCCGTGCCATCGCCGCGTCTTTGATCGGCGGCAACGCATTTGGCGGCGGAAAAGGCAAGGTCACAAATGCAATTGTCGGAGCGCTTATTATGCTGGTTTTGACAAATGGTCTGCTTCATCTCGGCATCGCCGCCGAATGGCAGCAGTTTGTGCTCGGTGCCGTCATCATCCTCGCAGTTATCGCGGAAAGCCTCAACACAAAAAAGAAGAAAGTCTGATATACGTCGACTATCGCAGATGCGATAAAATAGAATTAGGAGGAACAAAAGATGAAGAAACTCACCGCACTCTTGCTCACTGCCGCTCTGCTTGTCTGTTTATTCGCAGGCTGCGCAGCAAAGCAGCCCACACCCACCCCCGCCGCAACAGACACCAAAACGGAAGCCGCTCCTGCCGAAAGCACACCGGCCGAGGAAGCGGCCCCCGCTGAGGAAAAAGCACCCGCCGATATGCACGTCGTTCTGCTCGTCAAGCAGATGGGCAATGATTTCTGGGTCGAAATGGTCGACAGCGCAAAAGCTGAGGCCGAAGCAAAGGGGATTCAGCTTGAGGTTCTCTGCCCGCTGACCGCTGACAGCAATGAGGAACAGATACAGCTCGTTGAGCAGGCGCTGCTCGACTCACCGGACTGCTTCATCATCTGCCCCGCAGACAGCGAGGGTCTGACGCCCGCGATCGAAAAGCTGAACGAAGCCGGAATCCCCATTATCGTTCTTGACAGCCCTATCACGAACGCTTCGGTTGAAACGCTGAGCTTCATCGGCAGCAACAACTACGACCTTGGCTATGATCTTGCTTACGCAGCAGCAGCCAAGACGGGGATTGAAAGCGGAAAGGTCGCAATCATCGAGGGCAAGACCGGCGCTTCGTCCAGCATTGCAAGAACCGCCGGTGCAGAGGCTGCGTATGCGGAGCTTGGCTGGGAGGTCGTCGACAAGCAGCCGGGCAACTGGAGCCGTGATGATTCTTATAACGCTGTTCAAAATCTGCTCCAGGCCCATTCCGATATTGACGTTATCCAGTTCAACTCCGTTTCCATGGCACTCGGCGCTTATGACGCAGTCGTCAAATCCGGTCAGGATGTCAAAATCGTGGCTGTTGACAAAAACGCCGAGGCATTGCAGCTGATGGTCGATACCGACGCGAAAATCATGATCGCGCTGATCGACAATCCGCCCGATTATATGGGCAAGACCTCCGTGGATATCGCCATTGCGTATCTCTCCGGCGAAGCGGTCGAGGCCGAATACACCACCTCCGGCGACATCATCGCCCCGGATGAGGCTGTCTGGCCCGCACTGCTTGAAAAATATGGCGTTTCCTGACGATACCTGCCGCATCTTAATTAAGAATAACAGCTATCGAAAAGCCCGGGCCGTTGGCACAGCACACGTAGAGCCGATGGAGGGCGGCAGCGCGTTTATTCACATTCCGCTTTCCGCGAACCGTCAGCCACAGTTTTACAGCGCAAAAATTGGAAGCACTCTCACATTGGCTTATGCGTTGACCGTGCACAAAAGTCAGGGTAGCCAGTATGATACGGTCACCATGCCCGCAAGTACGGATTGCCCCAAAATGCTTCGGCGAAATCTCTTTTACACAGCCATTTCGAGAGCGAAGAAACCGGTCGTCCTTGTCGGCTGCAAGGAGGCGTTGCACATCGCAATGGTCACGCCGCCTGAGCCGCGGAAGAGTGTGCTGGTGATTAAGACCCATCAGAAGATGCACTTTGCGGCATGAGCAAAGGATTTGTGTATCCGCTTATAGACCTTCCGGCGACAGGAATGCACTTGAAAGAGCTGATGGACGCTCGCGAGGTCACAGTTCAGGATGTTCAGAAAGCAATGGGTCTTGCCGCGCCGCAAGCGGTTTACCGCTGGTTAAAAGGCAGCAATATGCCGAGTGTGGACAGTTTATTTGCACTCAGCCGGTATCTGGACGTTTCAATGGAAGATGTGATTGTAGAGAAAGCAGCATAACACAGACAAAACACGAGCCGGAAGCAGAGAAATCCGCTTCCGGCTCGTGCTATATCTTGATGAACTATTATTGGAATCGTGGGGTGGCCTGTCTTTAATCTTGTTCCGGCTTCCTTACCGACCATGGGTAAAAGCAGATGATGTTCAGCACAAGCGCAGCAAAACCTGCGCCGTTTGCGACGATAGCTCGACGGAGTATGGCAATCACAAGGATACCAACGCAGATGGTGCTTGCGATGATTGCGGCGTGAATGTCGCGCTGATCGTGACGTGGGATGCCTCGTCCAACGGCGGCAGCGTCGGCGGCAAGAACAGCGTGACGACCTCCGTCGCGCCCAACCAGACCGCCGTTGCTCCCGGTTACACGCCGGTCAAGGCAGGCCACACATTCTCCGGCTGGTACACCGAAAAGACAGGCGGCGCGCTGTACAGCACGGTCACGATCACAGCCGCGCGGACATTCTACGCGCAGTTTGCCCCGGCAGAATACAAGATCACATGGGATCTCGGCACCGGCAAAACAGAAACAACCAACCAGACCTATGGCGAAAAGCTGAATCTGCCCACGGAGCCTACCCGCAGGGGCCATGCCTTCCTCGGCTGGTTCACGCAGGAGACAGGCGGCACGCAGGTCGACGGCAATACCGTGTTCAAGGAAGTAGCATCTACCACCTATGAGCGATGATCCCATGCGCATTCTGGTCGTGGAACCCACCAAAGATCCGTATGTCAAAGAAATCGACGGCAGCTTGGCGAGCATGCAGGCTATTGTGGGAGGTTTCATTCAGGCCGTCGAACCGTTTGATGATCCGAATGTCCTGCTGCTGTGCAACGAAGAAGCCAAGCTCCTCGGTCTGCCGGAAAACCGCTTCCTGCGGAATCGCAATGGCATACCGTATGACATCATCCACGGCACGTTCTTCCTCGCCCAAGGCAGCGGCGAGGAATTTTGTTCTTTGACCGAGAAGCAGATACAGACCTATACGCGCCTGTATTCCCGCGAAAAGCTGTTCGTCATGCAGCATGGAAAGGTGATCAATCAGCCAAAGAAAGGAAAATCGACGCATGAAAGATAACTACATCCTGACGGCAGAGTCCGTCACGGCAGGTCACCCGGACAAACTCTGCGACACGATTGCGGACAGCGTTCTGGATGCCTGTCTCAAAGAAGATCCCAATGCCCGCGTTGCCTGTGAAGTGCTGGCGACGACGGGCAAAATTCTTGTTGCCGGAGAACTCCGCACGACGGCAAGCCCTGACGTGGAGGCCATCGTGCGGCAGACCGTTCAAAATGCCGGATATGACTGTAATTATAATGTAGAGGTGCGGCTGCATACACAGAGTTCTGACATTGCAGGAGCGGTCGATGGGGATACGCTCGGCGCAGGCGATCAGGGCATCATGTACGGCTATGCCTGCTGGGAAACGGTCGAGCTGCTGCCCGCGCCGGTCGTGCTGGCGAACCGTATTACGAGCCTACTCACCACCTGCCGGGAGGAAAACCTGATTTCGGGCATCGGTCCGGACGGCAAAGCGCAGGTGTCCGTTCAGTATGCGTTCGGTGTGCCGGAGCGCGTGGACACCATTGTGATCTTCTGCCAGCATGATGCAGACAAAGATCCTGCTGAACTGCGCGAGGAGCTTCGCAGGCTGGTCATTGCCCGCGCCTGCCATGATGTGCGCGTCGATGAGCAGACGAAATTTTTCATTAATCCTTCCGGCAGATTTGTGCTTGGCGGCTTTGAAGCGGATACCGGTCTCACCGGCCGCAAGCTGATGGTCGACACCTACGGCGGGTTTGCACCCCACGGCGGCGGTGCGCTCTCCGGCAAGGACGGCACGAAGGTTGACCGCAGCGGTGCGTATATGGCGCGCTATGTGGCAAAGAACATCGTCGCAGCCGGTCTTGCCGATGTGTGTACGGTCAGCCTCGCCTATGCCATTGGACAGGCAGAATTGGTTGCCGCCGAGATCGACACACAGGAGAGCGGATACTATGACGATGCGTTCCTGACCGAAGCCGTTCGCAGTGTCTTTGATTTCACGCCCGCTGGCATGATCCGCGCGCTGGATCTGGACAAGCCGTTCTTCGCAGAAGTCTGTAATAACTGCCATTTTATGCACCCGCAGGCGGCTTGGGAGCAGACGGACAAGGCAGAGAAACTGCGTATGGCTTGTGCGGAATTGGAGGATAAGAATTAGTCGTCGGCGTTTGGGTTGTTATCTAGCTCTTGTATGGTCTGAATAAATACTTCTTTGCCTGCACCTACAGACGAAACATCCGCGGTTGAAAATACCTTATTTACGAAACTATATTGGTACAGAAGATACCCATCATCCACGAACACCCCACTATATTTTAGAGCGTATGATTGCTGTATATCGTCGAATGTCTTAAATAGCTTTTCTGCCAAGGTACGCCCAAGTGGCGCATCACAAATTATATATAAAAATAGGTTGTCTAGTTTGAAATACTTCTCTTGTGTGTCATTGATTAAAAGCACTTTTTTCAAAAACTCACGATTCACCATTGTTTCAGCAAAATCCAAAGCTGCGATATGAGATGTAACTATATTGGTGGCTGGATCAATATAGAGATTACCTCTGTATTTTGTAACAGATTCTATATCTTTGGCAGAGACAGAGCTTATGTTCTTTCCGGATATTTTCGGAAAATTATTCCTGCCAGCAAGGGCGCTGGCATCTGTAGCTCTAACCACTTCAACTCCAATACTCTTCGTTTCATCTTTCCAATCTGGCTTTTCACTTTTTACAAGGTGGTCGAATTCATTCGGATAGATGAGCTTCAGTGTGTTTTTTGCTCGATATTCATATAACATTTTCTTCCTATCATGACTATTGTCCATAACAATCTCCTCTGTTTTCAATGCCATAATTCTCTAATATGTGTTTCAATCACTATCACAAATTTATAGCTCAATGCAATTCCAACGTGAAGTATCATAAAAAATGAAGGGAGCGGATGCCCATGCGCGATAAGCCCAGATGGGAGATCATCCACGGAGACAGCCTTACGGTGCTGGAGAGTTTTCCTCCCGGCACGTTCGACGCTGTCATCACAGATCCGCCGTATGCGTCCGGTGGCCGCACGCAGGCGGAGAAATCCAAAGCCACCGCAAAGAAATATTCCAGCATGGGCGGCAACGCGCCGCCTGATTTTGACGGCGACGCCAAGGATCAGCGCTCATGAACCCGCTGGGCGGCAGAGTGGCTGTACCTTGCAAGACGCGCAGCCAAACCCGGCGCGCCGGTCTGTATGTTTATTGACTGGCGGCAGCTTCCATGTGCCAGCGATGCGCTCCAGTGGGCAGGCTGGATCTGGCGCGGGATTGCTGTGTGGGACAAGGGAAACTCCCGTCCGCAGAAAGGTCGTTTCCGGCAGCAGGCAGAATATATCGTTTGGGGCTCGAATGGTGATATGCCGGTCAGCCGCCCCGTGCCGTGCCTGCCCGGTGTGTTCAAATACGGTAATCCGCAGAACCGCATCCACCTGACCGAAAAGCCGTTGCAGCTCATGCAGGATCTCGTCAAGATCACAGAACCGGGAGGTCATATTTTAGATCCCTTTGCAGGCTCTGGTACAACGGTTCTGGCTGTGGTCAAGGAAGGCTATAATGCAACCGGCATTGAGGTCACCGATGTGTACGCAGATCTTGCCAGAAAGCGGCTGGAATCGGAATTGAACGCTGCGTAGCGACTATTGTAGCGACTACAAAAGGCAAAAAACTGAATTTCAAAATTCCATAGCGCCTAATGTAGCGACTACGCCATTCATAGACCGATTTGAATTGCCGAAGCAGCACAAAGGCACCTATAAGGAAAAGAAAAATGAAATCTCTCTCATCTCTCGCCCCGCCTTTTGGCGGGGCGTCAGGCTCTCGCCGCCTCGCGGCAAGAGCGCAAGCATAGCGTTTTGGTACCAAAACGCAGCTTGCAGGGAGAACCCTGACCCCAACATGCCGCCTGCAGGCGGAGAAAGGAGCGCCGTGCGGAAGAATCAATATAATCTGCATATCCGGCTGGACGAGGACGAACGCGCTGCGCTGGAAAAGGGGCTGCAAGCCAGCGGTCTGCCGCTGTCAGCTTACCTGCGCAAGCTGATCCTCGGAGAAAGCATCCAAGCTGCGCCCTCGGAAGAACTTCGCAGACTGCGCACGGAGATCCACCAGATCGGCAACAACATCAACCAGCTCGCCCGAAAAGCAAACGCCGGATTTGCCAGCCGCGACGAGGTCACACGCGCCCTGCGGATGCTGGATCGTGTTTACGAACTCATGTACCAGCTCAGTCAGCAGTCATGGCAGTAACCAAGATCCTCGCCCGGCATGCCAGACTGGATCTGGCAATCAACTATGCAGTGAACCCCGACAAGACGGATGAGGAAGTTTTGACGGCTTATCTGAACTGCGACAAGGGGCATGCTTGCCACCAGATGCTTGCAACCAAGGAAGCGAAGAATAACCGCGACGGCGTTCAGTATTATCTCTACCCGTTTTCCACGGCGTATTACCGGAAATTCGGCTATGAGAGCTGCGTGCAGCGGTATCTGGCCGTTCTCGATCTGCGGCAGCTGCGCCCGGCGGCGTTTTCCGGCGCGTTCCGGCTGGCCTGCGGCGGCGATGCGCTGCTGCCTGCCGTCCGGCAGCTCGACGAAGACTGGGAAGCGCAGTATAACATGATGGTGCGGCACACGGAGGCGGATTACCGCTGGCTGCTCGAAGCCGATCCCGCGGTGAAGCAGGAATTTGTGTATGCCGCGTTTTCGGAAGCCGGCGAGCCGCTCGGCTACGCGGCGTTCAAAAAGCAGGACGAGCCGGACGGACGGAATCTTGTCTGCTCGCGCTTCCGCTTTTCGGGGAAGGACGGCTTCGAAGCGCTGCTGCATCTGTTCTCGCGCTTTGCCTCCGACCACCGCTTTGTCAAATTCCGGCTCCCGTGCTGCACGGCCATGCAGTATCTGCTGCCGGAATGGTCGCTCGGCGCAGCGCGGTGGGAGCTGCAAAGCGCGGGCATGGTGCGCGTGGTCAACGCGGAGGCGGCGCTCCGCGCCGCGCGGTATTGCGGCAGCGGCAGCGTCACGCTCCGGCTGCGCGACGCGCAGATCGAAGAAAACGACGCCTGCTTCGCCGTCCGGTTCGAGGACGGGCGGGCCGTTTCCGTCTGCCGCACGGCTGCGCAGCCGGACGCGGAGCTGGAGATCGGCGCGTTCTCCGCGCTGCTGTGCGGGGTCTGCGGGTTCGCGGAAGCGCGGCAGTATTTCCCCGGCCTTACCGACCTCCGCGAGACCGCGCCGCTTGACCGGATCTTTTTCCGCAAGCCGCTTCTGATCGAGGATTTTTTCTAGGATATACCTGAAAACTGAAAACGCGGCCGTCAATGAGGGATTTTGGTTTGCGAAAGTCAGTTTTCCGAAGAAACAGCTTCCCCCCCGCTGCAGAGCTCTGCGGCGGGGGGATGTTTGTTGTCTGGCGGTCTGCACGATGGCCGGTCTGCGGTCAGCCGGATATGCCTGACGAGAAGGTTGCGGTATCCGGCGCGGGAAATGCAAAACAGATGATTTTTCGTAAAGACAAAACAAAATAGAGTCATTCGTTCCGTGCAAATCTGGCTTTATAATGGAATTACCATATCCGCATCAGGTCTGCCGATGCATGAGGATCGGACGGGTATGAGACTGTGATACAGCAAAAGAGGAAGACATGGACGCCTATCAATTCCGAGACAATATTCCGGCCATCGATATTCTGGAGCCCTGCCTGCCGCAGCCGTGGATCCATTATCTTTCCAGCGGTACGATGCATGCCTTTGTGTCGCAGACAGGCGGCGGATTTGCATGGTGGAAGGATCCGGTCATGTGCCGGCTGACCCGGTACAGAATGTTTCATCTGCCGATGGACCGGCCGGGCTTTTATTTGTACATCGCCGAGGAGGGCCAGCCCGCATTTTGCCCCACGTTTCAGCCGGTGAAAGAGAAAGCGGAGAGGCGGAAATGCTCGTTTTCGCCGGGGATGGCGGAGTATCTGTGCAGCTGCCATGGGCTTCAGGCGCGGCAGCAGATGTATATCACGCCGGACGAAAATCTTCTTGTATGGGATGTCACGATCCGGAATCTGACAGACAGGGAACGGAAGCTGAATATGACGACTATTGCTTTGTGCGGCTGTCCATGAAATACGGCGCGTTTGGCTATCTGCTCAAGCCGATCGACAAGCATGAGTTTCTGTCGGTCGTCCGGCTGATGCAGCAAAGCGAGCTGATCGAACAGGAGAAACTCGAACCCAATGCGAATTCGCTGATCAACAGCGCAAAAAATTACATCCGGAAGCACTACGCGAACAAGCTCACCATGGTGCAGGCAGCCGATTACGTGCATCTGAACCCTTCGTATTTCAGCAAGCTCTTCCGCAGCAAGACCGGCGTGACGTTTACGGACTATCTGACGAATGTGCGCATCACGCAGGCAAAGCAGCTGCTGCTGAATACAGACGACCGCATCTGCGATATCTGCCTGAACGTCGGGTTTTCCGACAACGTCACGTTCAACCGCGCGTTCCGGCGCGTCGTCGGCGTCTCGCCGACAGACTATCGCAATCAATTCAGCTTTGCCGAGCGTGACGGCGATGCGGATTGACGAAAAATCACAAGCGCGCGCTCTTCCTGGCAGAAAATAAAAAGCTGTAAGATAACCACAAAGCCCCTGCTGCAGAATGTCTGCGGCAGGGGCTGTTTTGTTTTGTTCCGTCGGTTCGGCGGTCTGTGGACATACAGAATCCCGGCGCGCCGGATGCGTCTACGCCTCGGAATCGAAGAGGAGCTTTCCGTCAAAGATCTTGCTGACCACGTTCATTGCGCCGCCGGACGCCTCCAGATCCTTGCTGCGGTAGGACGGCAGCACGTCGACGTGGCGGTACCGCTTGGCGACCAGACGGCTGTTGATGGCCGCGTCCAGGGCGGCAAGATAGCTCTGATCCCAGCGGGCCTGTTCGTCGCCGATGATGATGGCCTGCGGGTTCAGAAGATTGCAGATGCCGCCCATGGCGGTGGCGATCAGGTCGATCTGATCCGGGCCGCTTACATCCAGACGCAGGGTGCTGCCGAAGCAGCCGCGGTTGCCGCAGAAGCATTTGGGGCCGCGATAGTCCACGCTGATATGGCCGAGCTCGCTCGAATAGCCGGTAAAGCTGCTGTACAGCTTTCCGCCCGTGATGATCCCGACGCCCAGACCCTCGGAAATGCCGAGGAAAATAAAATTGCGGTAGGAAACGCCCACGCCGAACTGGCTTTCAGCCAGAGCGGCACAGTTATAGTGATAGTCCAGATAGGCGGGAATGCCGTAGCGTTCCTGCATCAGCCGGGCGATGGGCAGATCGCGGATGCCGCAGAAATCCGGCGGATCGAGGATCACGCCGTTTTCGATATCCACGGGGCCGACCGAGGCGATGCCGATGCCGATCACGATCTGGCCGGCCATGACGATGTCGGTGACGCGGAAGACCTGCTCCATCAGAGAATCGCTGGTATAGCCGGAGAGCCTGACGGTCTGAGAGCGGAGAACGCCAAGCCGGCAGTCGCACAGCACGGCGGAAATGTGGGTCCGGTGGATCAGCACGCCCACGACCTTCGGCGCGCTGGGAGACAAACGCAGCATCATGGGCTTGCGGGCCAGCTTCCGCTCGCCTGTATACTCCGTCTCCACAACAAGATTTCGCTGCAGGAATTCCGAGATGATATAGGTGACAGCCATCTTTGTCAGGCCGCTCTGCTGGGCGATCTCCGTCCGGGAGATCCCGTCGTTGGTCGCGATCAGCTTGAACACAAGTCCGCGGTTCCGCTCCCGCAGGCTGTCGTTATTTAATGCTGCTGTATTTCCCATACCGGCTACCTCCGCACAGGGTGGAGCCCTGCGTATTCATTCAGTAAACTCATTTTAATTATAACAGAACCGGCATTTTTTTCAACAAGCATTCGGAAAAACCACAAAGGCTTACAGGTCTGCTCCGGCGGTCTGCGCATGGCGGAAGACTGCGCGCTGCATGGCAAGAATCATCCAGCTGGCGTGCTCCTGATTTGCGGTATCGCTGCCGCCGCCGGCGTATTTCCACGTCTCCCGGTACATTTCATCACTGTACCGGGCCAGAAAGTCCAGAAGCTCCTGCTCCCGCTCCCGGCGGCCGGTGCTGCGGCAGTAGAGCAGCTCCCAGGCCAGCGCCTTTCCCAGTACATGATCCTTCCGGAGCGTGCAGGTCCCGTCCGGCTGATACAGGGCCTCGTGCTCCGGCATGGAGTATTTTCCGTAGTACGTCACATAGGCGTACCGCCGGTAGGCCGCATAGGTGTTTTCCAGGATCGCCGGATCCGCGCCGTACCAGTCCGCGCCGAGCACGGAGAGATTGACCCAGGAGAAGCCGATATAAGATTGGCGCTGGGGAATATTGTGATAGCGGCGGCCGTCGTCCCTTGTCAGAGCGTGCATTTCCATGTAGACCTGCTTTCCGTCCACCGGAGCGGTCAGGTTTTCATGGATGCCCTCGCAGAGCGCGCGGGAGACCTGCGCCCAGCGGGAAGCCTGCTCCGGCCGCGTTTCGGCAAAGTACAAGGAGAGCTCATAAAGCGACTGGGACGCATAGACGTTTGTCAGCAGATCGTAGCAGTTAAAATAGGAATTCTGCCTCGGCCCTTCCAGATTCGGGTTCCGCAGCAGCTTCTTTTCCTGCCGGTAAAACTCCGGCGTCAGGTAGAAATCCGCAAAGGCGGCGGCCTGCGCCTCGGTCTGGGCCAGCAGCAGGGTCTTTTCCTCTGACCGGGGCGCATGGACGGCGTAGAGGTACCACGCATGGAGCAGGAAAAAGGTGCTGTCCGCCTGCATCATATCCGAATACGGCGGCTGATCTTCCAGCATGATGTGCAGCACGAACTCATATCCGGATTGCCGGTGATAGGCGAAGATATACGTGAGCATACGCCGCGCCGCGTCAAAATCGCCGCAGGCGGCATGCGCCATGATCTGGATCGACGCGTCGCGGGCAAACATGCCCTCATACGCGCCGGTGACGGAGGTGGGGGCGTAACCGTTGGGATGGATGCGCCCCCGCAGGGACGCATAGGTGTTCCGGAACAGCAGACGGTGCTTTTCAGGAATGTTCATGACCCTCTCCTTTCACGGGGATCAGCCGAAGAGTCACGATCTGGCCCGCCTTTACAGGCAGCACGCACCCGTCCGCATCCCGCGGAAGCGGCTGGCCTGCGCGCTCCTGCAGATCGCTTTTTTCCGCGCGGGAGAACCGGGCGCGATCCAGCTGCAGCGGCACGAGCCTGTCTTCTGTCCGTGTGCTGAAAAAGCGGAGCACATAGGCCTGCCGATCCTCGCTTTTTTTCAGGGCTGTCATCTGGACATCGCCGGGCAGGGACAGACAGCCGCCGCGCCGGGGCAGGCGCACCATGGGATACGGGTCGTCCTGATAGAAAAACTCCGCAATGGCCGCTTCCTGCAGCGCCGGGCGTCCGCCGAGGAATTTCCGCGTGTCCACCGGCGACGCCGACGCCAGCAGCGGCGTCTGCAGGCAGTCGCACTGGAAGAGCTCCTGTGCTTCGCCGGAATGGGGATACAGCGCCGTGTCAATGCGGATCGTGCGCAGGCACTGGTTTTCCTCCGCGTGCCATGCGTCGTCCTCCGGCCAGTCTGCGCCCTCCTCCGGCCAGATCCGGCCCGTGGCCCGCAGCAGCGTCAGAGCCAGCGTCCCGGGCCGCGCCTGTAAATTCTCATAGCTGTATGCGCCGCTGTTCAAAACGGCAAATCCGCCGTCGCCGTCGGACAGACTGACCATGCCGCTGTTGTGCCGCGACTCATTGCACAGGCGAACGTCAAGCTCGGAACGCCTGTGGGTCACCAGATCGAAGGGAGACAGGGCCGTGGTGACGTCGGCGTCCAGACCGGTGCGGACGAGCATCCGCAGCCGGTGATCCCGGGCGCGATTTTCGATCTGCCAGCCGGCCCGGAGGAACGGTTCTCCGGCGTTCAGGCGCAGCGTGAGCGTTACGGGGCAGCCGACGAGACGGCTGCTTCTGGCGGTACGGTCTTCGCTCAGGGCCTCCGGCAGCCGCATCAGGAACTGCAGCACAGCCTCCTGACACGCGGCGTCGCGGGTATACTGCATGGAAATGGGACTTCCGAGGCCGACCGGCACATCTCCCGGCAGAGGCAGGGAGATATAGGAATGACCGGTATCCGCCGTGTCCTCCAGCGTCAGCACATCGCGGTACCAGCGGCCGCTGGCCTTGTGCAGCAGATCAATCTTCCCTTCCGGGGTGATCTCCGCCCGCAGGAAGTCGTTTTCAAGCACCGGCGTGTCATGTGCCTCCGGCAGCGTCCGGCCGCGGGACGGTTCGTCCACACGGACACGGTAGACGGCGTAGCCGCAGGCGGGGACCGCTTTGACCGGCAGCCGCAGGTCAAACTGCTCCGTCTTGACGAAGCCGGGCAGATTCAGCGGAGAGGTCACGCGGCGGTTGACCTGCCTGTGACGGAGCAGCGCGTAGGGAACCGGATCTCCGTCGGGGTCAAAGATTGTCACGCCGCGCGGCTCGTCCGACGCCGCCACGTCCAGACGGACGTCCACACAGCCGGTTCTGGGCCTTTGCAGCGTGTTGACCACAGTAATCAGATAGTCGCCGCCGGAGAAGCCTGCGCGGCTGATATGGGCGTTCAGAAGCTCCAGACCGCGCGTCTGCAGCGCCTGCGCCGATTCCTCGATCGCCGCGAACCGATCCTCCATATGGCGGTGTACGGCGTCCTTGCTGCAGCCGCAGATGCTGTCGTGGGCGTGGTTGCGGATGAGCATCCGCCAGAGGTAGTCCAGCGTGCTCTTGGGATAGCAGCCGCCCATGCCGCTGGCTTCCAGCAGCGTGTACAGCGGCTCCAGCCGCCGTTCCAGCCGGTTCTGCAGCTCCGCGTTTTTCGTTTTCAGATAAATGCGCGAGGAAGCGGTGTCCTTCAGCAGATGCACGTCCAGACCGCTTATCAGCTCGCCTGTCCGCTCCGGTAAAGCTGCGCCTTGCAGCGCCTCGCGAACCTTTGCGGCATACGTCTCCAGCGTGGTCTGATAGATGGCCTCATCGGGTTCCAGCCGTTCCTGCACGGCGCGGAGCACCGGGAGCAGGTCGCTCTGGGCCTCCAGATGGTCGCAGCCGTTCATGCACAGCAGATACGGCGTCTGCGCGATCCCGGCGAAGCGTTCCTTCTGCAGCCGGGCCAGCGCCGCGGCCTTCTCCGGGTCGGCGGAAAAGCGCTGCGTGTTGTTGTACCAGAAGCTCATGCAGACGGCGAGGACCTCCGAGCCGTCCGGCGCGTGCCAGCGAAACTCCGAGGGCTGCATATGCTCCTTCTGCTCACCGTTTTCGTCAATATAGCAGCCGTGATAGCCTCTTCCGAAGATGCAGCAGTCCATGCCGAACTGCCGGAGGATCTGCGGCAGCTGGGAGATGAGGCCGAACTGGTCCGGCGCGTAGCCGATGCGCATGCACCGGCCATAGGCCTCTGCCTGCCGGATGCCGGTCAGCAGATTCCGGACGGTGGCCTCTCCGCTGGTCAGAAGGAAGTCGTTCTGCACGTACCAGGGGCCGATCAGCAGCCGCCCGTCCCGGATATACTTCCGGCACAGGGCCTCCTGCTCCGGGCGGATGTCGAAACAGTCCTCCAGCACGACGGTCTGGGCGTCCAGATGAAACACATAGTCCGGCTCCGCCGTCAGGATCTGCAGCAAATGGTCGATCAGATCGGCCAGCTTCAGACGGAAGACCTCCTGGGGCAGATACCATTCCCTGTCCCAGTGGGTGTGGGAAATTACGCAATAATGGGTCATGTCATGTTCCTTTCGCCTCTCAGCCCTTCACGCTTCCGCCCAGGGCTTCGACGATTTGTTTTTGACAGAAAATATAAACGATAACCACCGGAAGCGTTGTGGCGAGGACGCCCGCAAACAGCAATTCATATTTTGTTGTAAAGGTGCTTGTGAAATTCAGCAGCAGCGTCACAGGGATCGTATAGAATTTTTCGCTTCGGATATACAGAAGCGGACCGGTGACGCTGTTCCACGTTCCGCAGAACGAGAAGATCCCGACGGTGACCAGTGCCGGCTTGATGACCGGGACCAGCACGCGGGACAGAAGCTGCATGTCCGTGCAGCCGTCCAGCATGGCCGCCTCCTCCAGTTCCCGCGGGACCGTGCGCAGAAAGCCAGCGAGAATGAACACGCTGAACGGAATGTTGCCCACCGCGGCGCCGAGAATGATCGCCAGCGGCGTATCATAAATGTGCAGCCGGCGGTACAGGATGACCTGAGACACGAATCCCACCTTCGGGATAAACAGGCCGGCCAGAATGATCATATACAGAATGGTCCCGATTTTCCGGTTCCGCAGCCGGTGGCAGCAGAAGGAGAGAATGATCGCGTTGATGAGCAGAAGCCCCACGCCTGTGACGGAGGTCACAACGCTGTTCAGCGCCGAACGCAGGATGTTTCCCTCCTGAAAGGCGTTGATAAAGTTGATCCACTGCGGCTTTTCCGGAAGCCCCAGCGGATTCATCGTAATTTCCGCGCCGGTCTTGAAGGCCGTGACGATCACAAAATACAGCGGGATCAGCAGCACGAGCGCATAGAGCCATACCACTGCCCGTCCGAGCACGCCGGCCAGAGAAATTCGTTTCTTTGAAAGTGTATGGTTTCCCATGGCTCCTCCTATCCCAGAAAAGCGTCTTCGGCTTTCTTGGTCGCAATGTACTGAATGCCGCAGATCACCAGAAGCACCACGAACAGCACCGTGGATTTGGCGGATGTCATACCGTAGTTGCTGTCCAGCGTGACCTCCTTGTAGATGGTGCAGGCCCATGTGTCATAGCTGGCCTCCGTCAGACGCGAGCCGAGCATCAGAACAAAATCGTAGGCCATCGCGCCGGTGCTCAGCGTCAGCATGGTGGTGCGCAGCAGCGTCGGCAGCAGCATCGGAAATGTGATGTGCCAGAAGTCCTTCCACGCATTGGCGCCGTCGATCCTGCCGGCTTCGTGCAGATCCTCCGGAATGCTCTGAAGGGCGGCGATGAATACCGTGATGGGGTAGCCGATGCCCGCCCAGATATGTACCAGCACGATGCACAGAAGCGCCATCCAGTCCGGCGAAAAGAAGTTGTGCCCCGGAAAGCCCTCCGCGCCCAGCATGCCCAGCACCGTGTTGAGAATGCCGAGATTGGGATCAAAGATATACCGCCAGGTCAGACTGACCATGACAGAGGAAAAAACCATGGGCAGGAAAAAGAAGGTACGGAAAAACCGGTTGGAGGCGGTATTTTTCCGGAGCGCCAGCGCCAGAGAAATGGCAAGCGTCGTCTGGATGACAAACAGATAGCCGATATACAGCAGGGTATTGACGATATATTTGGACGTCTCCTTCCACTGGAAGGTAAACATCATTTTATAGTAGTGCAGCCCCACAAATTCCTTCACCGTGGAGATGGGGCTCCACTTATAAAGAGACAGGGGAATGACCTCCAGATGCGGCAGAATGGAGATGACGAACCACACCGCCAGGATCGGAAGGGCATACAGGATATATTTGTACGTTGATAACCATCTTTTTCTTGACATATGATGCTCCTAAAGGGTTTCTGCTTGTTTCCGGCAGACATCCGCAATTACGGCGAACCGGAAACAAGCAGGAACAAAGATACCCGCTTACGCTTGTGTGTTTCTCCTGTTAAGCAGCCGGTTTAGGCAGCGGCCACTCAAGACATGCCGGCCAGATTGAGGTCGCTCAGGAACGCGGCGTAGTTGGCGGCCTCCGTATCGTAGTCGCCGGTGCCGTAGAGCAGATTCTGCTGCAGCTCTTTCCAGTTGGAGTTCCAATAGTCCTTGTTGTGACGGACGTAGATCGGGAGCAGCTCCACGCCGTTCGCAATGGCCTCGGAAAGCATTTCGCCGCCTTCAAAGTCCAGCGTGACGCCGTTGATGGTGGAGATCATGATCGCAGAGGAGCAGTACAGGCTGGAGATCTCGGGCCTTGCGATGAAGTCCACCCACAGCTTGGCGGCCTCGACGTTTGCGGAAGAAGCGCTGACGGCCGTACACTGCGCGCCCTGACCGTACTGCATGCCGGTATCCGCCAGAGTCGGAAGCGCGAAAATGCCTGCGTCGATTTCGGGGAAGCTGGTCTGCTTGGTGCCGAACAGATATGTGCCGCTGTAGAGCATCGGGGTCTTGCCCTGCGCGAACAGCGCGATGGCCTGCTCGGTGTTGGTGCCCTCGGAGGCGTCGTGAAGAACATGGTTGTCACGGAAGGCCTGAGAGGTTCTCAGCGCGGTCTCCGCGCCGGGGATCTGCGCAAGATCGGTGACCTCACCGGAATCCATGCCCTCGATCAGAGCCTTGTAGCCCGCGCTGCCGCAGCAGACGGTGAACAGGCCGTTGTTCAGACCGGCAAAGGAGCCGTCGCCGCCGGAGTAGGCGACACCGCCCTGACCCGCGGCACGGAAGGTCTCACAGACCGCAAGGAACTCTTCGAAATTTGTCGGCACCGCAACGCCGGCAGCCGCGAACATCTCCTTGTTGTACAGAATGCCGATGAGGTTGTAGGCGTTCATGAAGGCGTAGTTTTTGCCGTTGATGGTGGTGACGGCCTTGGCCGCGTCGGAATAGTTTTCCAGGAAGCTCAGATCGTCCAGCGGAACGATGATGCCCTCTTCGGCGTAGGTGGTAAACGTGGTGTTGGGATGCACGTCAAATACGTCGGGCGCATTGCCGTCCTGAATGTCGGCCTGCAGGTTCGTGTAATACGAGCTTTCGTCGATGTTGAGCTCCAGCTCGACCGTGATCCAGGGGTATTCCTCCTGGAAATGCGCAGCCATCTGCTCGTAAACGGCCTTGTCCGCTTCGCGCCAGGATGCCACGCGAATGGTCACGGGCTCGTGTTCCGGCTCGGCAGGGGCTTCGGCCTGCCCGGTGGTCTCCGGCTCGGCGGGAGTCTCGGCGGGCTGGGCCGTCGTGTCGGGAGCCGGTTCTGCGGTTTCCTGCTTGGCGGCGCAGGCTGCAAGACCGAGGATCATCGTCAGCGCCAGAAGCAGTGCAAGTGCTTTTTTCATTGTGGGTTCCTCCTTGTGTTCGTTGTGTTCAAAGCAATGTAAAATGCTTTTATATTTATAAAATAGCACCGATCTTCATGCGGGTCAAGTAAAATATTCTTATTTTTGCGTGATGCGGTGTAGAGAAACGGGAAACGTTTTTGTGCAGTTTACCAAAAGCGTGATTTTGAAAACAGCTTTCCGTAAAAACCTTTTACATAGAATTGACACGGAACGCATTTGCTGCTATCCTGAAAAAAAGGAGGCGTGTTCTATGAAACTTTTGATTCTCTCCGATCTCCACGCGAATCTCCCGGCGCTGGAAGCTGTCTGGGCGCGGGAAAAGGACTGCGACGCCGTGCTCTGCGCCGGAGATCTGGTCGATTGGGGCTTTTTTCCCAGGGAGGTCGTCCAGTGGTGCAGGGAGCATGACGTGCTGGCCGTTGCGGGCAACCATGACTGGGATATCTGCCGCGCATGGGATCGCTGGAAGACGGACGGGACGCTTCCGGATGGAACGTTCTGCGCACAGAATCTGCTGCAGCTGACCCGGGCGGAGATCGACTATCTGCGCGCGCTGCCGGAGAGCCGTCTGGAGCGGTTTGAAGGCGTGAGCTGCTATCTCAAGCACTATTATAATGAGGATGCGGAGAACCGCGGCGCGCTGCTGGAGCGGTGGGGCAGGTTTGAATCGCTTGCGGCCTTTGAAGAGGGGTGGCCCAAGGGGGCGGCGTGCGAAGGGATGCGGCTGTTTATCACCGGACATTCGCACCAGAGCTGGATCTATCATGTCTGCCGCGACGATTATTTTGTCAACCCCGGCAGCATTTCCTACCGGGTCTGCACGGATTCCCGGGCCAAGAATACCGACTATGCCGTTTTGCAGGACGGCGAGCTGCGCCTGCGCCATGCCTCGTATGATCACCGCGTTTTCGTGCCGCTGCTGGAGCGGAGCGGCCTGTGCGAGCAGGTCAAAAGCGCCGTCCGCTATCACCTCCTGGATCCTCTGCCGGAGAATAAAGCGTGAAAAACGCAGCGCTTCGAGCAAACGGCCCCTGCCGCAGAATCCCCGCGGCAGGGGCCGTTTGTTATGTATGATCAGTTTCGTCTAAGAGCTTCCGAAATGCGATATAGACGCCGAATGTCCAGCCCAGCATGGCGGGCATTTTATATTCATCCGTCACCTGCACAGAGCCGTCCGCCATGTTGTATTTCTCCCACAAATGACCGGTCTGTGCAAAACAGCGTTCGACTGTCCGGCTGAATTTTTGCGCAATGCGCATTGCATCAGCTTCATATCCGTACCGCAGAAGTCCGTCCACGACGATTTTATGCGCAGGCGGCCAGCCGTTCGGCCACCCCCATTGAAAGACGCCGGGAACGGTATGCTTTTCACAGACGGTCAGGCCGTAGCGCGTTTCCATACGCGGCAGCAGCCGGACAGCGGCGGCGGCTTCGTCCGGCGTGGCCATCCCCGTAAAAAGCGGATAGAAGCAGGAGGCGCTGACAAGCGCCGTGCGCGCCTGCCGTTCCGCGTCATAATCATAAAAGATGCCGTCCGCGTCCTGCAGGTATTTCCTGCAAAGCCTGCCGCGCCGGTCGCGGCAGGCTTCCCATTGCCGCGCTTTGTCCGGCTGTCCAAGCAGACGGGCAAAGGATGCGAGCTGATCCTCCTGCGCCCACAAAAGAGCGTTGAGATCGGCCGGCGCATAGCAATAGACCCTGTGCGCCATACGCGGAGTAAAGTCCCAGCCGCATTCACCGGAAGCATACATCCCGCGCGCCAGCGCCGCATCAGTTCCCTCCGGACGATATCCCATACGGCTGCACAGACAATCCACGGCAGCCTTTACCCGGCCTTCGGGAAGCGGCTGACAGTCATAATGGCTGAGTCCGAAATCAAACGTGCGCTGTGTCTGCCAGAAATCGTGCTCCCTGCAAATGGACGTATACGCCGCCTTCAGCCATACGCGGTCGCGCGTCACATCATATGCCGCGCGCACCATAAGGGCCAGAAACGGCGGCTGCGAATTAAACAGGTAGTCTTCCCGATTCCCGTTCGGCACGAAGCCGAACCGGTCAAGAAGCGCGCGCAGATTGTCAATGGTCCAGACAGCCTGCCGCACATTGCCCTGCAGCAGAAGTCCCTGATTGATAAAGTAAGAATCCCAGTAGTATAATTCCTGAAACAGATCGGAAACGCACGGACAGAGATACGGGTACGGCAGCCCCAGCAGCGGCGGGTGATCCAGCATGTTTTCCCGGATCGTGAGCGGCAGGTTCTGTTCAATATAATCGTCGATCGTCATAGTCTTCCTGATAGATGTTCCTTGTGTATGCATACCGCGCCAATGTCAGGAGCCTTTCTGCCGTGTATCCATAGAGACGGGCCCGGCGGCCCGGTACGTTGTCTGCGCCGTCTTCGGCGTTACGACGGCCGCGGGCGGTATGATCCCGCGGATATAGCTGCGGACATTTTCTATCGCCGTTTCCTGCAGGCGCTTTCTGCATTCCAGCGCGGCCCAGCTGATGTGCGGCGTAATGACGCAGTTCTTTGCGGAGAGCAGGGGGTTCTGCATGGAGACCGGTTCGACTTCGATCGCATCGAGTCCGGCACCGGCGATTTTTCCGCTGTTCAGCGCATCGGCAAGCGCCTGATCATCCACGAGCCCGCCGCGGCTGTTGTTAATGAGAATGACGCCGTCCTTCATTTTGTTAATTGACGTGCGGCAGATCATATGATGGTTTTCGGCAAAAAGCGGGCAATGCAGAAAAATCACATCGGCCGATGCATATAATGTATCCAGGTCGGTATAACGGCAGTCTTCATTCTCCCATGCCGGATCGTGATACATGTCATATGCCATGATCCTCATACCGAATGCGCGCAGGATCCGCGCTGTGATCTTTCCGATGCGGCCAAGTCCGATGATCCCTGCCGTTTTGCCCTCCAGCTCCATTACGGGGTAGTCCCAGAAGCACCAGTCTCCCGGCCCGCCGCTGCGTCCCTTTCGAACCTCGCAATCATGATGGGCCACGCGGTTTGTCAGTTCCAACAGCAGCGCAACGGCATTCTGGCTGATCGCCTCACTGCCGTAGCTCGGTACGTTGCAGACCGTGATGCCAAGCTCCCGGCAGCAGTCTATGTCTACGGTGTTGTAGCCGGTGGCAATGACGCTGATGAGCTTGAGCTCTTTGCACTGCCGCAGCGTTTCGGCGGTCAGTACAGTCTTGTTGAGCAGGACAATATCCGCGTTTCCGATCCGCGCGGCCGCTTCGCTCGGCTCGGTATGGGGATAGAGCGCCGTTTCGCCCAATTCACACAGCGCCGACCAGTCCATTTCTCCGGGATTCTCCCGTGGTTTATCCAATAAAACGATCTTATGCATGCTCTTGTCCTTATCCGATCTGCGCGAGGCGCGTAAATGTTTCGTGGATCCCCATCTGTAAAAACTGCACATCTGTACCGGTCCAGTAGACGTTGGCTCCCATCTGATGAAAACGCAGCGCATCATCCGGCGTATTACAGAAGATGCCGCAGGATTTTCCGTAGCTCCGCGCGATATCGAAGACCTTTTGAATGGATTCCGTCATAATGGGAGAGTAGATATCCAGCGGTGTGCCGACCATAACGGACATGTCATACGGCCCGATCATGACGGCCGAGATATGCGCGGCATACGCATCCAGCATGGCGGGCAGATTTGCGATGCCCTTCGGCGATTCGATCTGAGGCATCAGGATGCGGCTGCAATTAAAGTGGCCGATGGTTTCGCCGTGATAGAATTGCAGATTGCCGCCATTTCCTTTTCGGCCGACCGGATGGAAGCACAGCCCGTCTATGACCGTTTTCAGCTGTTCGACCGTTTCCGTGCGCGGCACCATGATGCCGTCTGCCCCCATATCCAGCGGCTTCGCTGCCAGATGATAGTAAGCGTCCTGAATGCGCACGACAGACGGCAGACCCATCATGCGGCACATATGCAGCATGGGGACGAGATTTTGCGCATCATAGCGGCCATGCTCGGCGTCGAACAACAGAAAGTCCAGATTGGGGTGGTCCATTTTGGACAGCAGGATCGGGTCGAGCACCAGTCCGCATGTCGTGCCGCAAACCGGCTGCCGCGCCTCCAGTTTTTCTTTTAACTGTTCCAGACGAGTCATACGATCCTCCTGTCTCAAATTCTCATAATTTTGAGCTCATC
The DNA here is from genome assembly GCA_934646185.1 of uncultured Oscillospiraceae bacterium. Classification (GTDB taxonomy): domain Bacteria; phylum Bacillota; class Clostridia; order Oscillospirales; family Oscillospiraceae; genus CAG-170. The sequence continues at coordinate 142,217 of CAKUEH010000005.1, forward strand.
GCCGCTTGCGTAGGCCAATTCCATGATGCGCTGGACATGCACGGCGTCGGACGCGGGCACGAC
>CAKUEH010000006.1 GCA_934646185.1 uncultured Oscillospiraceae bacterium
ACTGTGCTGGCGAACATGGGAAAAGTCCAGTTTGCCAATTTGGATTCTGCTACGCAGGAGTTTTCCAAGATCAACACGGCTCTGCGGGAGTTGCAGGAGGGAGGTGCGGCGAAATCGCAATCGTCCATTTCGTGAACTACAAAAAGGGTACGCAAACACGCAGCTGCATGAAAAGTGTCATGCGCTACGTTTCCCAACTCAGCAAGACGCTCTGGGATGGACAGCAGCTCGTCAGCGGTATTGGCTGTCAACCGGAAACTGCGTTCGACGAATTCCTGAGTACAAAGCTGCTGCACCACAAGGACGGCGGCGTGATGTTCTATCACATGGTACAGAGTTTCCCGAAGGACGCTGCCATCGATCCGCGCACAGCGCACGAAGCAGCACGCAGACTTGCCGGATACTTCGAGGGCTGTGAAGTTCTGGTCTGCACGCACGTTGATCGCGAACACATTCATTCCCACTGCATTATCAACAGCGTCAATTTTGAGACGGGAAAGAAATTACATATGGCAGACGAGCAGATTCAGGAACTGCGCGTCCGCAACGACCAGATTTGCGAAGAACTGGGGCTGCCGAAATTTCAGAAAGTCAACCAGCAGCAGTCACGAGGAATGTCCAATGCGGAATACTACCCGGCGGACAGAGGCGAGAGTTGGAAGTTTGAGCTGATGCGGGTCATCGATGAATGTATGCGCTGCGCCGGGAATCGTGAGGAATTTCTAGTACTGCTCCGGTCGGAAGGTTACAACGCTACTTGGACAGATGGCCGGAAGAATATTACCTACACCACACCGGACGGACGCAAGTGCCGTGACAGAAAATTACATATAGAAAAATACTTGAAAGAAAATATGGAGGCTGAATTTGGATACAGAACGGAGAATGACAACACAAGAAATGTTGACGCAGCACAAAAAGCTGATGGACGAGGCGCAACGGCTGGAACCCAGCGTGATAGTCACGGAGCGGAACTGGAACGCGATGCTCAAAATGCAGCACGATCTGTTTCAGCAGCAGATGCAGCTGGACGCGGACTTGAAAACGCTCCTGACGCGGGAGGACGCACAGACCGCATTGAACGAGATGCAGGAGAGTACAGAAAAATTCGAGAAACAGGCTGGGAGCCTGAACGAGAAGTATTCTTCCGGCTGCAAGGCGCTGACCGAGACTACGAAGAACGCCCTGACCACAATCCTGAACGATACGAAGAATCAGCTTTCGAATACGGTGCAGGAGACGCGGAAGAAAATCCGGACGTGCGCGTGGATCTCGATTACAGCGGTGATCTTGTGCGCGACGCTGTGCGCCTTGGCCGTGCTGTGGAGCAGATGACGGTCGATGCACCGACACGCGACGGAACGACTATGCCGCTGCATATTGACAGCAAGCGCCGGAAGAAGCTCCGGCAAAAGAAAACCGCCCTCGGTCATGCCGAGGACGATCATGAAGATTGGGATATGAAACAGGAACTATGAAAGGAGTACCTATGGCGAGAAAACGGAAAGACAATATTTCGGAGGTTACGTTCAGCTACGTCGGTACGGATGAGCAGTTCGATGAATTTCTGAAAATGCTGGTGCATGACTACCTCTCGGTAGACCAGCCATACACAAAAGTGCAGGAGAATTTTGTTGATCATGTAGATTCCTGCCGCGCATGATGGATTGTTCTAGCTATTCGAAAAACAGTGTGCTATGGTGTGTGCTGCAATCGGCACACACCATAGCGGGAAGGAGGAACCATGAAAGTCTGGCTGTATTACCGCCTGAGTCGGGACGAGGACGATGAACTGAACTCCCTGACGAATCAGCGGAAAATCATTTACGAATATGCCGTTACAAACGGACATGAAGTTGTTGGCGAGTCCTTTGACGATAACGTCAGCGGAATGCACTTCAACCGCGAGGGCATTGACAAAATCTACGAAGTTGTGGAAACTGGGAAAATCGAGGCGATCATTGTCAAGGATCTTTCCCGTCTGGGCCGACACCGAACGCAGACTGCCCTGTTTATCGACTACTTGCGGGAACACGACGTCCGCGTCCTCTCGGCGACGGAAAATATCGACACCTTCAATGAGAACGATGATCTCATCATTGGCTTCAAAGGCTTGGTCAATGACTTCTACGCCCGCGACGGCAGCCGCCGTGTGCGGACCGGCTACCGGCAAAAACAAAAGGAAGGGCTCGTGACCATCCCGCCTTTCGGCTACTTTAAGGATAAAAACACGAAGAAGGTTGTCATCGTGGAGGAAGCCGCCGAAACCGTTCGACTGATTTTCACCGCCTACGTCGGCGGCAGCGGCATGAAGACTATTGCCCGTACACTGAATGAGCAGAGAAGAAAAACGCCTGCGCTCATGCAGCTGGAACTGCTGAACAAGAGCCTGCCCAACACGCAGGATGCTATCCTCAAGAAGTATCTTTGGGACGCGACCATGATAGCTCGCATTCTCAGGGACGAGAGCTATGTCGGAACGCTCATTTGCCATAAAAGTGAGCGGAACAAAATCAACAAAACTTTCCGCTTCACAGAGCCGGAAGAACAGTTTCGTCACGAGAATTACCTCCCGCCGATCATCACGCCGGAACTGTGGGAGCAGACGCAGATGATGCTGGCAGAACGGAAACGGCTGAACGTGCGCGCCGCGCCCTCGCAGGAGATTCTGCGCTACAGTGGACTTCTCCGCTGCGAGGACTGCGGCAGAGCTATGTTCGGCAAGCGCATCCATCTGAAAAGCGGCGAACGGGTCATCTATGTTTGCAGCACCTACAACCGCTTCGGCAAGGAGCATTGTTCCCAGCACCAGATCGACGAAGCTGTACTGGACAGGCTGATTATGGACGAACTCAGAAATACCAAGGGGCTGTATCAGCAGAACTGGGATGCGCTGGAGCGGCTGATCGCACAGTGGACACCAAAGGCAGAACTGACCGGTGCGCAGATTGTCAAGTTAGAAAAGCGGATTCGATGCTTGGAAGATGAAACGGAGGCAATTTTAATGGAGCGGATACGGGATCGGGCGAACGCTGAACGCTACGACCGCATGATTCAAAAACGCGAAGAAGAAATCGCTGCGGCAAAAAAGCAGATCGAAGAACTGCAAAACATCTCCGCTGTCCTGCGGAATCGGCAAACGAAGCTCAAACGGGACATCAGCATGATCGACGACATTCTCGCTGAGGGCGTCATGACGGAAGCACATCTGCGGATGCTGGTCGAAAAGATCTATGTGCAGGAGACGGACGGGAAGCTCAGTCTGGACATTCAGATCAAAGCGCCGTTCCGCACACACTTGGATGTCTATGAAAACGGGACGCTCACGGAGCGATACGGTGCGCTGGATTTTGACTGGGATCGGCTGGCGCGGCTGCTCTACGGCGACGGGCTTGCGGGGTAAACGGTTATGGCAATGCGGGTTTGGCTCTATGCGCGGCTTTCTAACGATGATGACCGTGAGATGAACTCTCTGCGGAATCAGCGGGAGATCTGCCAGGCATTTGCCGAGCAGCACGGGTACATCATCGTAGGACAGTCCTTTGATGACAACATAAGCGGCATGAGTTTTGACCGCCGTGGGCTGGACGAGCTCATAGCGGCTGTGGACGCTGATAAAATTGACGCCGTCATCGTAAAAGACTTATCCAGGCTTGGCCGCCATAGGACTCAGACAGCATTGTTAATTGATTACCTGCGGGAACACCAGGTGCGCGTGGTCTCTGCCACGGAGGGCGTTGATACATTCCGCGACGAAGATGACTTGATCATCGGTGTCCGTGGCCTGATGAATGATTACTATGCAAAGGATATTAGCAAAAAGATCCGGGCGGGATACCGACAGAAACAGAAAGACGGCATCGTGATCACGCCGCCCTTCGGCTACTGGAAAGACAGAAACACAGGGCAGATCAAGGTTAACACAGAAGCGGCGGTCACGGTGCAGCTCATCTATTCTCTGTACTTGCAGGGGTGCGGGCAAAAAGAGATATCCCGCAGGCTCAACGTTATGGGGCGAAAGACCCCAGCACAGCTCCGGGCCGAGCGGTGCGGCAAAGAAGTACGACAAACGCACAAGACCCGTGACGGGCAGTTTCTCTGGACATATGCCAGTGTGAAAAACGTGCTGGTAGAGGAAGCCTGCACCGGTGTGCTGGTCAATCACCGCAGAGAATATCTTGGCGGCAAAGCGCGAGCCATCAGCGAAACGGACTGGCTTCGTCATGAGAACTTCTATCCGGTTATCATTGAAAAAGCAATCTGGCAGAAAGTCCAGACGCGGCTGAAACAGCAGGCGCGTCCGGCGGTCAACAATCGTACAAAGCACCGTTATGCCGGACTGCTGACCTGTCAAGAATGCGGGAACGTGTTCAGTCCCATGATCCGCTGCTGGAACGGCAGCCGCCGTGTGGAATACGTCTGCCGAGGATATCATAGGAACGGGAAAGGCTATTGCAGTTCTCACCGGATTCATGAGGAGGTTCTGGATAAAGCCATCTGGGATTATACAGAAAAGCTGCGGGAACAGTATGCAGCCGAACTGAAAAAGGTCACGCAGTTGCAAAAACAGTGGGCGTTGAGGAAACCGGTCCTCGACGCCCACTGTTTGGCTTTGCAGAAAGAAATCCAGCGATTGGAGCAAGAGATTGACGAACTGGTGATGGAGAAAATACAGATACAGCAATGATAGCAACCGGCCTGCATTTTTATCACAAAATGCAGGCCGGTTGCTGGTGCGCCCGACAGGACTTGAACCTGCACGCTCGCGCAATGGAACCTAAATCCATCGTGTCTGCCAATTCCACCACGGGCGCAGATAGGAACGGCAGGGAAATCTGCCGCTATTTTGCAGTCCTCTGATTTTGACTCGGTGAGGAAGCCGAGGCGGAGCGTAACGCTTGATCCGCAGGTATAAAAACAGGCGAGCCTGCTTTTACCGAAGAATGACCGCGGCGAGGAACGGTGAAAAAACATTCACCAAGGTGACAGCACCTAAATCCATCGTGTCTGCCAATTCCACCACGGGCGCGGGGGACGGCAGTCAGAGTGGGCTCTGACTGCCGTATATTCTATCATATCCGCGTTTCGATTGTCAATCGCGCAGATCGCGGCTGGCGGCGTAGGCGGCGCGCAGGGACTGCTCGTATTGGCTGTCGTTGACGAGCATGAGGGCGCAGGCGCCGCACATTTGCAGCAGATGGACCGGCGCGCCGCTTTTTTCGACCGCGCCTGTCAGCGCCGGGACGGCGGCGGATGACCGGCAGAGCGCGGCCAGGACGCTCAGGTTTTCACGCAGCGTACACGTCTGCGGGCGCAGCGCCTGCGCGGCCTGTTCCCGCAGGCGGTGCAGCAGCTCAGAGCCGGGCTCTATCGGCAAAAGCGCCGTGAGCTCGCCGCACACGCTCTGCACGGAAAACGGCGCGAGCCGCGCCTGCGCCAGAACGGCGGCCAGCTTTGCCTCCGCATCCGGCTCCTGCGGGCAGCTCAGGCGCAGCATGGCGAGCTTCCGCCGCCCGGCGAAGCAGATCTGTCCGCTGCCGGGCTCTATCTGCGGCCGGACGAGCGTGCCGGGCTTCTCGGGTTCGAACGTGCTGCAGATGCGCAGCGGGATCTGTGCCTGCCGGACCGGCGCGACCGCGTCCTCGTGCAGGATCTGCATGCCGACGCGCGAGAGCGTCTGCAGCTCCTCGTAGCGCAGCTGGCCGACCGGCGCGGGATCCTTGATCAGCCTCGGATCGGCGGTGAGCACGCCCGTCACGTCCGTCCAGTTTTCGTACAGATCCGCATGCAGCGCGGCTGCGGCCAGCGCACCCGTCACGTCGGAGCCGCCGCGCGGGAGCGTATGGACCGCGCCGTCCGGCAGCGCGCCGTAAAATCCCGGCGTGACGATCTTCCGCCCGTCGGCGAGCGAGCCAAGCGCGGCATAGGATGCGGCCTGCCGGACGCGGCCCGCGGCGTCGAACAGCAGCCAATCCTTCGCGTCGACAAATTCAAAGCCCAGCAGATCTGCCATCAGCCGCGCGGACAGATACTCGCCGCGCGAGACGATCCAGCTTACCGGCGTATCGCGGCGCATGGCGGCATAGATCGCGTCGAGCTCGGCCTCAATGGGCAGCGTCAGACAACAGCCGTCGCGGATCTCGCGGTAGCGGTCGGCGATCCTGCGCCATAAGTCCCAGCAGCTCACGCCGTACTGCAGATGCGCGTGGCAGAGATAGAGAAGATCGGTGATCTTGTGGTCGGCGGTGTGGCGCTTTCCTGCCGCCGACACGACGACGACGCGCCGCGCCGGATCTGCGAGCACGATCTCGCGCACGCGCGAAAAGCCCGCGCTGTCGCACAGCGACGAGCCGCCGAATTTTGTGACCTTCAGCATAAACCTCCCTCCTTCCGGGAATGATGGTCCCACGCCATACTATGCCGTCCTGTCGAATTCTGTCCGGTACCGGAAACCGAAAAATTTCAGAAGATCCGGGCAATTTCTGCTTTACTTTTCGCTTCCTGTATGATATTCTTAGCAAGTAGCGCCATGCGCTGCGACCCGTTTCCCAGTTTCGGGACAACGCCCGCTTTGACGCGGGTCTTCTGCCTGCCCGATACTTGGATCCAGGGATTATTTTGAAAGGTGGAAACACAACTATGATGCGCAAAGAAGAAAAGACTGCCATTATCGAGCAGTACGCGACCCATGCCGGCGACACCGGTTCTCCCGAGGTTCAGATCGCTGTCCTCACCGCCCGGATCAACACCCTGACCGAGCATCTGCGTGAGCACAAGCAGGACAACCACTCCCGCCGCGGCCTTCTGATGATGGTCGGCAAGCGCAGAAGCCTTCTCGACTACCTCGCCAAGAAGGACATCAACCGCTATCGTGCAATCGTTGCAAAGCTCGGCCTGCGTAAGTAAGTCATAGGAAAAGGGCGGTCGGGCGACCGCCCTTTTTTATACATTCACCCATGATCCTGCGCGTGGGTTCCATTTAGCAGTTGAAAGTAGCGTCCGGGTGCGGACGCCAGTTTCAAGTGCTAAACCTCCCACGCGCGCAAAAAACGAAGGAGGTTCTTTCATGATCACCCACAAGCAGTATCCGAATCACCACATTTTTGAGACCGAGATCGGCGGCCGTACCTTTACGGTCGAGACCGGCAAGGTCGCAGAGCTCTGCAACGCAGAGGCTATCTGCCGCTACGGCGACACCGTCGTGCTCGTCACGGCCGTCGCGTCCCCGCTGCCCAAGGCCGGCATCGACTATTTCCCGCTGACCATCGAGGTCGAAGAGCGTATGTACGCCGTCGGCCGTATCCCCGGCTCCTTTAACCGCCGCGAGGGCAAGCCCTCCGACCGCGGCGTGCTTATTTCCCGCCTCATTGACCGTCCGATGCGCCCCCTGTTCGACGAGGAGCTCCGCAACGACGTCGTTCTGACCAACACCGTTCTCGCGCAGGACTATGACAACCCCGTCGAGATCGTCGCCTCCATCGGCTCTTCGCTCGTCATCGCGTATTCCGACATCCCCTGGAACGGCCCGACCGCGACGACCAACGTCTGCTATCTGGACGGCAAGTATATCGTCAACCCCTCTCAGGACGAGCGCAACGCCTGCCAGTGCTTCGTGACCATCGCCTCGACCCACGAGAAGGTCGTCATGATCGAGACCGAGGCCAACGAGGTCAAGGAAGACATCCTCATGGAGTGCATCAAGCTGGCCCATGAGACGAACGTCAAGGTCGTGGAATTCATCAACACCATCGTCGACGCCATCGGCAAGCCGAAGTTCACGTTTGAAAAGGCCGCCGTCAACCATGATATGCTCGACGATCTGTGCGAGTACGGTCTGGACAAGATCGCCTACGCGCTCGACACCGACGACAAGAATGTCCGCGAGGCCCGTCTGACCGAGGCTGTCGTCGACTTCAAGGAGAAATTCGGCGAGAAGTACGCCGAGGACTGGGACATCCAGATCGACGTGTGCCTGTACAAGATGCAGAAGAAGATCGTCAAGAAGTGGCTGCTCGAGGGCAAGCGCGTCGACGGCCGCACACCGGACGAAATTCGCCCGCTGGCCGCCGAGGTCGGCGTTCTGCCGCGCGTCCACGGCTCCGGTCTGTTTACAAGAGGCCAGACGCAGGTTCTGTCCGTCTGCACGCTGAACACGCTCTCCGCCGCGCAGAAGCTCGACACCATCTATGACGAGACCGAGCGCCGCTATATCCACCACTATAATATGCCGCAGTGGTCCACCGGCGAAGCCCGTGCGAGCCGCTCCACCTCCCGCCGCGAGATCGGCCACGGCGCGCTGGCCGAAAAGGCCCTGCTGCCCGTGATCCCGTCCGTCGACGAGTTCCCGTACGCCATCCGCGTCGTCTCTGAGGTCGTTTCCTCCAACGGCTCCACGTCTCAGGCCTCCATCTGCGGCTCCACGCTGGCCCTGATGGACGCGGGCGTGCCCATCAAGCGCCCCGTCGCCGGTATTTCCTGCGGCCTCATCTCCGACAAGGAGACGGGCACGTGGAGAACCTTCACCGACATCCAGGGTGTTGAGGACTTCCACGGCGAGATGGACTTCAAGGTCGCCGGTACGACCGAAGGCGTTACCGCCATCCAGATGGACCTCAAGAACGACGGCCTGACCATGGAGATCATCGCCGACGCGCTCGAGCGCTGCCGCAAGGCAAGACTTGAGATCCTGAACGAGATCATGATCCCCTGCATTGCAAAGCCGCGCGACCACGTCTCCGAGTTTGCGCCCAAGATGCTCACCATGAAGATCGACGTCGACAAGATCCGCGAGGTCATCGGCAAGGGCGGCTCCATGATTCAGAAGATCGTGGCTGAGTCCGGCGCGCAGGTCGATATCGAGGACGACGGCACCATCCACATCGCGTCCCCCGACGCCGCCTCCTGCGACGCGGCCAAGAAGATGATCGACGATATCTGCTTCGTGCCCGAGGTCGGCAAGCTGTACTACGGCAAGGTCGTCCGCATCCTGCCCATCGGCGCGTTCGTCGAGCTGGCTCCCGGCAAGGACGGCATGATCCACATCTCCAAGCTGGAAAACCGCCGCGTCGAGAAGGTCGAGGACGTTCTGAACATCGGCGATATGACCTGGGTCAAGGTCACCGAGATCGACGAGAAGGGCCGCGTCAACCTCTCCCGCAAAGACGCGCTCAAGGAGCTCGCCGCCGCTGCGGATAAGAAGTAATTCCAAATCAAAACCCCGCCTCCCTGATTGGGGAGGCGGGGTTTATTGCTGTTCGCAGCCCCAAGTCTCTCCTGAAAGGGGCCGATTCCCCCTATCAGGGGGAAATGGCCCGAAGGGCCAAAAGGGGTAGGGATGCTGGCGCGAAGCGCCTGAGAGGTCACGGTAGGCAGCTGCACAAAATAAATATCCAATACGAATTCGTATGCGCGACCAATTCTCATTGTAGGGGCCGATGCCCACATCGGCCCATGCGGCAGCTGCGAATTCGCCGGAGATTTTCGTAAAAGCGGTGCGTCCTGCGAGGGCCGACAGAGTCGTCGGCCCCTACAAACGATCTGTCTGTACAGGGGGAGCTTAGGAGACTTACGCTTCCGTCCACTGCCCATACAGACCGCGCATCCAGGCGGCGACGTCCATGCCGTAGACCCGGTCGAGGTTTGCGGGCGTCAGGACGTCCTTCGCCCGGCCGAGGGCGATCTGGCGGCCCTGATCCATCAAAAGCGCGTCCGTGCCGAAGGCACGCGCGAGAGACAGATCGTGTACCACGCTTACGACGGCGCGGCCCGGCGATTGCAGCCACTGGCCGATGAGGGCGAAGATCTGCTTCTGATAGATGAGGTCGAGATGGTTTGTCGGCTCGTCGAGCAGCAGGAGCTTCGGGTCCTGCGCGAGAACCTGCGCGAGGAACGTGCGCTGCAGCTCGCCGCCGGAGAGCGTGAGAACTGACTGCCGCCGCTTGTCCTGCAGGCCGGTCAGCGTCAGCGCGCGCTCGACATGCTCCGCGTCCTCGATCTGGCTGCGGCCGAGCAGGCCGCCGGAATAGGCGAAGCGCCCGAGCCGCACGACCTCCTCGACCGTGAAGCCGTAGCCGACAAAGTGGTTCTGCGACAGAACGCCGATGGCCCGCGCGCGGAGCGCGGGCTTCATTTTTGCCGCATCCTGCCCTTCAAACAGGACGCGGCCGGTATACGGCGTACCCTGCGTGACGGCGGCGAGGGCGGTGGATTTCCCGGCCCCGTTCGGGCCGGCGATTATGAGCCACTGTCCCTCGGAAACGGAGAAGGAGAGCGAATCGACGATCTGCTTTGTTCCGTACCGCACCGAAAGACGGTCGACCTTAAGCATCGGCATGTCAATGCTCCTTTCTCGACTGATAGAAGATCACGACGAATACGATCGCGCCCACAAAGCTCGTGACCACGCCGATGGGCAGCTCCAGCGGGTTCAGGAGGATGCGCGCGATGAGATCAGCCAGCATCAGAAAGACGGCCCCGCCGAACATCGACGCGGGGAGCAGCCGCTTGTGATTCGGGCCGACCAGCATGCGCGCCATGTGCGGCGTGACGAGGCCGACAAAGCCGATCGTCCCACCGACAGACACGCACACGCCGATGAGCACCGAGACCATCACGAGCAGCACGAGCTTGGCCCGCTTTACGTCCACACCGATCTGCCGGGCGTTGTCTTCGCCGACGGCAAAGGCGTTCAGAATCTGCGCGTGCAGCACAATGACTGTCCCGCAGACCAGAAGCGCCCCCGCCAGCACGGCGGCGTTCTGATACGTGCTGCCGCTCAGGGAGCCCATCGTCCAGAACGTGATGCGCTGCACCTTATCGGCGGCAAAGGTGATAATGATGCTCATGATGCTCGAGACGAACATGGAGAAGATCACGCCGATCAGGATGATCGTGTTCGTGGACAGCGAACGGTCGAGCTTGTAGGAAAGGGCGAGAATGATGAGAAGCGATAAAAATGCGAATACGATCGCCAGTCCCATCGTGCCCGCGAACGGCAGTCCCGGCAGCGTCACGCCGAAAGCGATGGCGACAACAGCGCCGAGCGACGCGCCGGACGAGACGCCGAGTGTCGAGCCGTCGGCCAGCGGGTTTTTAAGGAGCCCCTGCATCGCCGCGCCCGCCAGCGACAAGGAAGCGCCCGTCAGCGCCACGCACAGAACGCGCGGCAGGCGGATGGGCAGGATGGACGAGACGAGCCCCGCGGGCGTCTCGCCGCCCGTGAGTCTGGCCGCAAAATAGGACAGTGTGTCCGCAAGCGGGATGCGGACGCTCCCCACACAGACGCAGAGGCACAGCACGGCCAGCGTCACGAGCGTAAAGAACAGGTATTCCCAGAGCCTGAACGTTTCGTGATACCGGCGCATGCTGTGCCTCCTGTGTGTTGATTCTGGTTTATTCGCCGCAGACAAAGTCATACAGAGCCTTTGCGCCGTCGGCAAGACGCGGGCCCGGGCGGGACAACTCGTTGTTCTGCAGATTCAGGATCTTGCCGTCCTTGACAGCCGTGACGTTTTCCCAGCCGGTGCGGGAGAGGATCTCTTCCTCCGGCGTCGGGCCCTCGCCATAGTACATGGAGATGGTCACGATGTAATCCGGGTTGCGCTCGAGCACCTGCTCTTCGGAGATCTCGCCCCAGCCGGTCACGTCGGCGAAGCAGTTGGTCAGACCGAGCATCGTGGCAATTTCGTCCATGAACGTGCCGGAGCCGGCCGTCCAGAGGCCGTACTGCAGGGGAGAGACCTCGAAATAAACGCTCTTCGTGCCATCCAGGGCGTTCGCCTTGATCTCATCAAAGGTTTTCTGCATGCTTTCGACGATGGAAGCGGCCTCGGCCTGTTTGCCGGTCAGCTCGCCGATCATATTGATGGCAGTGTAGGTGCCCTCGATATCCTGCGCGTCGCTCACAACGACATGGACGCCGGCGGCCTCGAGCTGCTGCACCTGCTCCTCGGTCTGGGCCATGGTGCTCATGAGAAGCACCTGCGGCTCCAGCGCGATGATCTGCTCAATGTTCGTGTCATAGCCGGACTGGACAGACGGAACATCCAGAACCTCGGCCGGATAGTCGCAGTATTCGCCGCGGCCGACCAGCAGATCGCCGGCGCCCAGTGCGTAGAGGATCTCGCAGTCGGAGGCGGTCAGCGCGACAACGCGCTCTGCGGGTGCGTCCAGCGTGATCTCGCGGCCGGTCATGTCAGTCAGCGTGACGGCTTCGGAGGTTTCCTCCGCTTCCGGTTCTTCCTCGGGTGCGGGATCCTCAGCGGGAGCGGTCTCTTCCGCTTCCGGGGCCGTCTCGGTCTGTGCGGGCTCTTCCTGAACGGGCTCCGTTTTCGCGGCGCAGCCGGTCAGCACGGCCAGCAGCATTACCGCCGCCAGCAGCAGGGCAAGAAGTTGATTCTTTCTCATAGTAGTTCTCCTTTTTTTGTTTTTCCATACAAAAAGGCTCTTCCCGGCGGGAAGAGCCTGAACGTGTGCCCGCATCCTTTGCGCAGGCACGTCAGAGCGCTCATTCCCAGAAGCTCGCATACGTGACCAGGTCTCCCGGCTCTGCATCCTCCTACTAAGACCCCTTCCCGCCGTGAGGCAGTGGCAACGGTCTGTTCGTCCGCATTACGGTTACTGGGTTAGCCCGGGCCTTGCACCCGGTTCCCTCGGTGAAACGTTCACCGGCGCTTTCGCGCAGAAACGTATGGTATGGAATTGTGCCTACATTCTATCCGCGAACGCGGAATTTGTCAAGCTATCCGCGCGTGTCCTGATAGTCTGACGGACTTTTTCCGGTGATTTTCTTAAAGGTACCCGAAAAATACGCGATATCGCGGTAGCCGCAGGCCTCCGCGACCTCGTAGACTTTCAGCCTTCCCTCGCGCAGCAGCGCCATAGCCTTCTGGATGCGGCAGCGCGTGAGATATGCGCCGAGCGTCAGGCCGGTCTCCTTTTTGAACAGGTGGCTCAGATGCCCTTCGCTGAGGCCCAGCTGCGCCGCAGCCTGTCCGACAGAGAGCTCGCTGCTGCCGCAGTTCTGCTCGAGATAACCCATGGCCTCGCGCACATAGCGGCTCTTGGGGCCGGCCTTCACGCCGGGGAGCGGCTCCGGCTGCGGCGCGGCCTGCGCGGCGATGCGCTTCTGCAGCGCCAGAACGGCGTTTTCCAGATCGCCGTCGTGAAAGGGCTTGAGCAGAAAGTCCACCGCGCCCAGACGGATGGCCTGCTGCGCGTAGGCGAACGAATCATAGGCGGTCAGAATGATGACATATGCGCGGCTGCCCGCCTCGCGCAGACGGCGCACCATTTCCAGCCCGTCCATCTTCGGCATTTTGAGATCTGTGATGATGAGCGTCGGGCGGCAGTCCTCCGCAACGGCGAGCGCCTGCTCGCCGTTGGCGGCCTCGCCGACCACGACGCAGTCCAGCGCCGCCCAGTCTACCGCCATGACGATGCCCCTGCGGATCATTTCCTCATCCTCTACGACCATTACCCGCATCATGTGCCGGGCCCTCCCTTCGCGGGCAGCTGCGCAAGGATACACGCGCCGCCGCCCTCCGGATTTTCAAGACACAGACCGAACGCATCGCCGTAATGCTTGCGCAGGATCGTGTCCACGTTGAACAGTCCCAGATGTCCCGTCTGCGTTTCCGGCGGCCTGTACGGCCCCAGAAGCTCCGGCGGGAAGCCGCAGCCGTTGTCCCGGACGCGGATCTCCAGCACGTTCTGCGCCGTAAGCGCCGCGGTGACGGAAAGCTCGCCGTGCTCCACGCCGGAAAGGCCGTGCAGAATGGCGTTCTCCGCCAGCGGCTGCAAAAGCATCTTCGGGACCATGCACGAAAGCAGCGCCTCGGGCACGGCTTCCGTGTACGAAAAGCTCTCCGACAGGCGGATGCGCTGGATCTCGACGTACCGGTTCAGGATCTCCAGCTCCCGCCGCAGGGGGACGAATTCGTCCGGCGTGATGCAGAAGCGCAGGATATCGGCCAGATTCGTCGACATCAGCGCCACCTGCGGCACCTGATTGATCTTGCTGATCCACTTCATGGTGTCGAGCGTGTTGCACAGAAAATGCGGGTTCAGCTGCGCCTGCAGCATTTGGATCTGCGCGCGGTTGAGCGCGCGCTGGTTTTCCAGCAGCGCCTGCTGGTTGCGCCGGAGGGCGACGACCATGGTGTTGAACTGCTGCGCAAGCTCGCCCAACTCGTCGTGCCGGCCGGCGGGGATGGGGACCTGTACGTCCAGATCGTTTTTGCCGACCTGCCGGATGGCGTGGTGCAGCCTGCCGATGGGCTGGAAGACCTGACGGCTCAGCTGCAGGCTGAGCACGACGCTTAACCCCACGCAGGCCAGCGCGCACAGCGCGCTCACCGAGTATAAAAGCCGGAGCGTCCCGGCGCTGAGTGGCTGCGGCTGCTGCAAAACAAGATACAGGCCGGTTTCCGTGTGCTGCCGCACGGTATAGGAAACGGCGTCGGACAAGCCTGTGAGCGCCTTTCCGGACAGAAGCTGCCCGCGCAGCGCGTCGGCAAGGCTCTGCGTCTGCGCCGGTTGCGTGCAGTAGACCGGACGCCAGCGCGCGTCGAGCAGAAGAAGCTCGTTCTGCGCACCCGCCGTGCCGCCGAGCAGCGTCCGCAGCTGCGTTTCCAGCATGCCGATGGTGAGATACCCGACCGGCGCGCCGTAGCGGTCGGTCAGAAGCATCGCCGCGCGCAGAAGCGGCGCGCTCGTGTCAGCCGGATCCTCCGACGCGCTGCACACCAGCACGCCGGCCCCGGCGCAGGCCGCTTCGTATAAAAGTCCCCAGTTGGTCGGCAGCGACCGACTCTCGGGCGCGGCCTGCGTTGAATAGCGCCAGCGGCCGCTGATGTCGTAAAGATCGAAGCGCGCAAAGCTGCGCACAGACTCCGTCGCGTCAAACAGCTGGCTGTAGACCGCCGCGTCCTCCGCTTCCGCGTCAAACAGCGCCTGCGCGACAAGCGGGTCGTGCTGCAAAGACGCCGCCGTCTGCAAAAAGCCGCTGTGCAGCGTGTCGAGCGCCTCGCAGGAAGCGGAGAGCTGCTGCTGGGCCGTCTGCTGGGCGTTGGCGGTCATGCGCAGGCGGAAGATCTGCAGCAGCAGACCGGAGCACAGCAGCATCGGCACGAGCGACACGGCCAGAAACGCCGCGTTCAGCCGCTGCCGGAAGGAGGAAAAGTGAAGCTGCTTCATGGCGCGTCCTCCGTTCCGAGGTAGAAGGCCCAGCTCATCAAAATCGCCTCGCGGTTTTCGCTTGCCCAGCTCACGTCGTACGCGACCTGGCGGATGGTGGACAGCTCTGGCAGCTGGCTCGCGGGGCGCACGTCGCTGCGCACCGAGCGGCGGTAAAAGTCCGTCTGCAGCAGCTGTTGCACGTCGTCGCTGACGGCAAAATCGAGAAACAGCTTCGCGTTATCGGGGTGCGGCGCGTTTTTCAGCGCGGCGCAGCCGTCCGGCACGCAGCTCGTGCCGTCCGACGGATAGACCATGGCGATCCCGTCTCCGGCGGCGATGCGCTTGCGCGCGGTCTCCTCCAGCGTGACGCCGGCGAGCGCCTCGCCGTTCGCGACGGCGGAGATGATCTCGCCGGAGCCGGACAGGAGCTTTCCGTCCAGATTTTCCGCAAACGCGCGCAAAACCTCGTCCTCATCGCCGCCCAGCGCGCAGAGCATCGTCACGAGCGCGGTATAGCTCGAGCCAGAGACGGATGGATCCGCGAAGGCGATCTTTCCGCGCAGCGCCGGATCCAGAAGATCGGCCCAGCAGGAAAGGCGGCCGGGGGAGAGGAGCTTCGGATTGTAGACCAGCACGACCGGCAGCGAGGAAAACGGCGTCCAGCTGTCGTCCGCCGCACGGTACTGCGGCAGAATCTGTGCCGCGTCCCGGCAGACGTAGGGCGCGAACAGCGCGCGGCAGGCCTCGAGGCTCTCCACGCCGCCGCCGAACATCACGTCGGCCTGCGGCGCGTCCTGCTCCTTCTGCAGCCGCTCGAGCAGCTCGTTCGTGCCGCCCTGTACGACCTCTACCCAGACGCCGGTGCGCGATTCGAATTCCTTGACGATCGGCCACCAGACCTCCTTCTTGTGCGAGGTGTACAAAACCAGCCGCTCCGATTCGTCCGGCGCATAGGCGGCACCGTCCTGCGCGGCGGGCGCGCAGCCGGTCAGAAGGGCGAGCAATATCAATAGTATCAGAATGCGTTTGTGTTTCATGGCGTTCCTGTCCTGTGCAGATACGAAATTTCCTGTGATTTTGCCCTGATTATAGCACAACTCCGGCCGGGTTTTCATCGATATTTTTAAATTATCGCAGAGAATCACAAATAATCGCAGATTTGTCCCCTGTTCTTTTGTGCAGAAGCACCGTAAAATGGGGGCATACGATGCAGAGCGTCCCACGGACGCTGCTCGGATCAAAATTTTATCAGGAGGAATATCAGAATGAAGAAGATTCTTGCGCTTCTGCTGGCCGCTGTGATGGTTCTGTCCATGGCCGCCTGCGCCGCCGCTCCGGCGACGACCCCGGCTGACACGCCCGCTCCCGCAGAAGAGACCCAGACGACCGAACCCGCCGAAACCACCGAGGCTCCCGCAGAGGAAACGCCCGCTGCCGAGCCCGAAAACCTGACTGCGACCCAGCAGATCATCAAGGAAGCCGAAGGCATGACGCTTGAAGAGCTTGCCAAGAAGGCCATCGAAGAGTCCAACGGCAAGATGTTCTACGGCGTCGGCAACTCCAGCCGCGGCAAGAGCGCCCTGCCTCTGTTCATTGAGTATCTGCAGTCCATCGACCCCAGCTACTCCATGGAGTTCGAGTGGCAGCAGCCCAAGAACAACAAGATCTTCGATCAGCTGACCGCTGACTCCCTGAAGGGCACCGGCACGTTCGCCATGACCCTCATCCAGGACGGCAACCAGATCGAGAGCAAGATGGTCCAGACCGGCATCCTCGACACCTTCATCCCGAAGGACTGGGCCGACGCCAACAACACCACCGCCGACGCCTACACCGGCTTCCTGCCGCTGCAGACGCTCAACAAGGTCTTCATGTACAACTGCGTGGGCGATAAGACCTACGACAACTGCTGGGACTTCGTCGCCGAGGGCGAGCATGGCCTGTTCATGGACATCGACTCCGAGATCGTCGGCAAGAACTTCCTGTACATGCTGACCCGCGACGATTACGCGGCATGGCTGAAGGAGTCCTATGAGGCGCTGTCTGCCGATGAGCAGGCATACTTCCAGCCCACCATCGCCGAGATGGAATCCGAAGCTGCCGACCTTGGCCTCGGCGCTGACGGCGCTTACGCGCTGGCATGGATCAAGCTGTGGGTCGAAAGCTACAACGCCCAGACCGACGACGGCCCCATCTGCAACACCCTTGTCGACGCCTCCGCGAAGGACCAGTTTGGCCTTCTCGTCTACTCGAAGCTCCGCTCCGTCGAGGAGTCCAGCTCCGTCTCCGTCAACAACATCAAGGTCGCCGCGTATGAGGACGGCTATCAGGGCATCGGCGGCTACGGCTACTGCCATTACCTGTTCGTCACCGACAACTCCCCGCTGCCCTGGACGGCATGCGCTTTCATCGCCTACATGACCTGCACCGCCGACGGCTTCTCCGCCTGGGGCAAGGACATGGGCGGCTACTCCTCCAACCCGACGGTTGCCGAGGAGACCGAGGCCAACTTCCATCACTCCATCGGCGGCATGGCCGAGGACGGCACCACCGTTGAATTCGCAGCCAAGAACGACCGCGGCTACGAATGGTGGACCACCAACGGCAAGCTCGTGCTCGAGGATCCGGAATACTGCGCAGACGTTGCCTTCACCGTCGGCAGCTGGATCGAAATGCTGAGCAAATACTCCGCTGGCTGATCTGTAACTCCGCACCTTACCGGCGCCCCTGGATGCGCGCATCCAGGGGCGCCTTTCCAAAACGCCGGTTCAAAGGTGCTTTTGTAGGGGCCGATGCCCACATCGGCCTGTTCTGCCCCATTGCAGGGCTGTACGAATGGGCCGATGTGGGCATCGGCCCCTACAGGAAACGGCGTTTGCAGTACCCCCGTCATCCGCCCTTCAAACCTGAGAAAAGAGGAGGAAGCCATGAGCCGACCCACTACCCTCCGCGCAAGCAGAACGACCATTGTGCTCAACAAGGTCAGAACCTTCTTTTCCAAGCCGCACAACGTCATTCTGCTGCTGCTTGGCATTGTCCTGACCTTTACCACGGTCGCGCCGATTGTCGCCATCGTGGAGGATACCTTTAAAATTCACGCCGGTACCATCGACGCCCATCTGACCGGACAGGCGACCGGCTATACGACCGTCAATTACACCGACCTTTTCACCAGCCGCATGGCCAAGACGAATCTGTGGACGCCGCTTCTCAATACGGTGCTCCTCGCCGTCGGTACGTGCGTGGTATCGATCCTCTACGGCGGCCTGTTCGCGTTTTTAATTACGCGCACCGACCTCGCGTGGAGAAAATATCTGAGCTCCATCTTTATTTTCCCGTACATCATGCCGCAGTGGACGCTGGCCGTCGTGTGGCAGAACCTGTTCAACTCCAACGCCGTTACCGGCACGTCCAACGGTTTGCTTGCCGCCCTGTTCGGCGTCAACATGCCGATGTGGTGGTGCAAGGGCCTGTTCCCGAGCCTGATGGTCCTGGGCCTTCACTACGCGCCGTTCGCCTATATCCTCATCGGCGGCATCTTCCGCAACATGGACGCGAATCTCGAAGAGGCCGCGACCATTCTGGACACCCCCAAGTGGAAGACCATGTTCCGCATCACGCTCCCGATGGTCAAGCCCGCGATCCTGTCCACCATCCTGCTGGTCTTCGGCAGCGCGATGGGCTCTTACCCGGTGCCGCATTATCTGGGCCTGAGCACGCTGTCGACCAAGTATGTCTCGATGAACTCCAAGTATACGGGCGAGGCGAGCATTCTGGCCATCATCATGATGGTCTTCGGCGTGGCGATCATGCTTCTGAACCAGCTCTCGCTCAGAAGCCGCAAAAACTACACGACCGTTACCGGTAAGTCCGGCCAGATCTCCAAGATCACGCTCGGCAGGACCGGCCGCGTCGTCATCGCCCTGATCCTCGTGATCCTCACGTTCTTCACGAGTATCTTCCCCATCATCTCCTTCGCGTTCGAGACGTTCCTGCCGAACCCGGGCGACTATTCGTTCCTGTACACGGGCGATGCGTCGAACCTCACGACCAAGTGGTGGGTCACGTCGGAGAACGTCACCGAAAACGGCATGTACGGCCAGAAGGGTATTTTGTACAACGAGACGATCTGGCGGGCGTTCAAGGGAACGATCCTTGTCTCCGTGGCCTGCGCGCTGCTGGCCGGCTCCATCGGCACGATGATCGGCTACGCCGTCTCGAAAAACCGCCGCAGCCGCTGGGCGAACTACGTCAACTCCGTCGCGTTCCTGCCGTACCTCATGCCGTCCATCGCCGTGGGTGTCGCGTTCTTTATCCTGTTCTCGACGGAGAAGCTGAACCTGTTCAACACGTATACGCTCCTCATCATCGTCGGCACGGTCAAGTATATCCCGTTTGCCAGCCGCAGCAGCCTCAACTCCATGCTCCAGCTGTCGGGCGAGATCGAAGAGGCGGCCATCATTCAGGACATCCCCTGGATCAAGCGCATGACCCGCATCATCATCCCCATCCAGAAATCCTCGATCATTTCCGGCTTCCTGCTGCCGTTTATGACGTGCCTGCGTGAGCTGTCGCTGTTCATGCTTCTGTGCGTGCAGGGCTTCATCCTCTCGACGACGCTGGATTACTTCGACGAGATGGGCCTCTACGCCTTCTCCAGCGGCATCAACCTGATCCTGATCGTGACCATTCTGGTCTGCAACACCCTCGTCAACAAAATCACGGGCGCAAGCCTCGACAAAGGAATCGGAGGATAAAGCCATGCCTGAAATCAAACTTGAACATATCACCAAGCGCTGGGGCAAATTCTATGCCGTCGAGGATCTGAACCTCGTGATCGCGGACAATGCGTTCGTGACGCTGCTCGGCCCGTCCGGCTGCGGCAAGACCACGACGCTGCGCATGATCGCGGGTCTGGAAACGCCGACGAGCGGCCGCATCACCATCGGCGACACCGTCGTCTTTGACAGCGACCTCGGCATCAACGTCCCGGCCAACAAGCGCAAGGTCGGCTTCCTGTTCCAGAACTATGCGCTCTGGCCCAACATGACTGTCTATGAAAACATCTCCTTCGGCCTGTCCAACATCAAAGAGCCGATGGCGAAGATCGACTTTGAGGCGAAAAACGCCGCGCGGCTGGCAGAGATCCTGAAAACGCCCGCCGAGGTCGTCTCCGTGCTCGAGGAGTGCCGCGACAAGGACGGAAAGCTGGAAGAAAAGAAGGCCGTTCTGAAGCTGATCGACGCCTTTACGCTCTCGCAGTATACGGCAAAGAAGCTGTTTGACTGCCATCTGGAATCCAAACAGGACTGCCATGCCGAGATCGCCGCGCTTGAGGCGAAGGCCGAGGCCGCGCACAAGACCGCGCAGGCCTCCGGCTGCACGCTGGACGCGGAATACCGGTACTGCAAGGACGGCGAGATCGTCCTGCAGACGCGCAAGCTGACAAAGGAAGAGATCGACCTGACCGTCCGCCGCGTCAGCCGCATCGTCAAGATCGGCATGTTCATGGACCGCTATCCGGCGGAGCTCTCCGGCGGCCAGCAGCAGCGCGTCGCCATTGCCAGAACGCTTGCGCCGGAGCCCACGGTGCTGTTCATGGACGAGCCGCTGTCGAACCTCGACGCGAAGCTGCGTCTGGAAATGCGCTACGAGCTGCAGCGCCTGCACGTCGAGACGGGCTCCACCTTCGTCTACGTCACGCACGACCAGATGGAAGCCATGACGCTCGCGACC
Source organism: uncultured Oscillospiraceae bacterium (assembly GCA_934646185.1). Taxonomy (GTDB): domain Bacteria; phylum Bacillota; class Clostridia; order Oscillospirales; family Oscillospiraceae; genus CAG-170. The sequence continues at coordinate 20,914 of CAKUEH010000006.1, forward strand.
CAGATCTGCCTCATCAACAACGGCGTTCTGCAGCAGTATGAGGCGCCGCTGGACGTGTATCATCATCCGGCGAACCTGTTCGTCGCCGACTTCGTCGGCAACCCGTCCATCAACTTTGTCGAGGTCAAGGGCAGACAGGCCGCCGACGGCTCCATTTCCATGACCATGCTCGGCGGTGTGCAGGCGACGTTCCGCCCGAAAAAGCCGGTGGCGCTTGCCGCGTGGTTTGAAGACCGCGACCGGACGGAGGCCGAACAGGCTGCCGCGCTCCGGGAAAAGGCGAAGGAGAAGGGCTACGTCGAAAAGGGCAACAAGGACGAGGTCTTCCGCTATCACATCGCCAAGGTCGACGAGGAGGACGATTCGCTTCAGGATACGCCCGAGATCACAAACGAGGATCTCGTGCTCGGCATCCGCCCCGAATTCCTCGACATTGCCGACAGCAGCAATCTGCGCGGCGAGATTTACGGCGCCATGCCCACCGGCATGGAGTCGACCATCAAGGTCCGTGTCGGCGGCTTCTTGTTGACGGGCGTGATCTTCGGCAGCTCGCTGTTCACCATCGGCAGCGAGGTCCCGCTGTCTGTTTCCGGCGATCAGATCATGCTCTTCGACCGCAGATCCGGCCGCTGCATCACGTCGGGCAGTCTGACGTTCTGAGTATTTAAAAGCGCAAAAAAGCCTCCCCCTGCCGCGCGCTGCGCGGGAAGGGGAGGCTTTCTGCAAAGCAAAGGGCAGGGGAGAGGGGGCGGAGGAACGGCCTCAGTCCTCCATCATCAGCCGGACGATCTGGCGGTCGGTGTCGGCCATGCCGGTATGGGCCAGCGTACCGACGGTCTCGATGGTGTGCTCGATGCCGGATTTGACGATGCCGTCCCCGGCGTAGAACTGGTTCCCGCAGCGGTACATGTGATAGCCGAGCAGACCCGCGTCCACGCTGGTCGCGATCTTGGCCGCGCAGGAGGGCTTGGCCCCGTCGCAGATGATGCCGGACGTGATCGCCATGGCGTTGACGAGCGTGTGCTTGATATGCTCATACCCGCCGCCATAGAGATAGGTGATGCCGGCGCCGGCGCCGCAGCCGGCCGAGACGGCGCCGCAGTAGGCCGAAAGCGTCCCGATGTGCGCCTTGATATGGATCGTGCTGAGATTGGACACGGCCAGCGCCCGGTAGAGCGTTTCACGGCTCACACCCAGCTCCTGCGCGTAGACGACGACCGGCACGGAGGCCGTGATGCCCTGATTGCCGGAGCCGGAATTGATGACGACCGGCAGCTCGCAGCCGGACATGCGCGCGTCGCTGGCCGCGGCGGCCATGTAGCGGGCGCGGTTCTGAACCGCCTCGCCGTAGACCTCGCGCAGCGTCCGGCCGACGTTTGCGCCGTAGGAGCCGGCAAGGCCCGCCTCGGCGATGGCCATGTTGTACGAGATCTGACGCTCAAAGATCTCCCGCACGTCCTCCGGACAGAGGGAGTCGGCGAAATCGACGATGCGCTCGACGGTCAGGACGCTCCGGTCCGTGCGCCGCTCGGAGACGGTCTCGCTGCACGGGCGGTCGATGATGCGCGTCGTGCCGTGCAGCAGCTGGACGAGATTCGTGTGGCTGCCGACGATGCGGGCCGTGGCCTGATCGTCTCCCGCGCAGACCGTGATGCGGATATCGAAGATAAACGGCGAGTCGATGGGGCGGATCTCGAAGGCCGCCTCCTTGAGATAAGCGCGCATCTCTTCGACCTGCGCCTGCGTGACCTCGCTCAGAACCTCGAGCTCCTTATCCTCCCGGCCTGCGATGATCCCGGCGGCGGCAGCCGCCGCGATGCCGTGCATCGAGCCCGTATGCGGCACGATCACGCTCTTGACGTTCTTGATAATATTGCCGCTGACCTCGATGCGCACGCGCTCGGGCCGTCTGCCGAGCACGGCGCGGGCCTGCGCCGCGGCATAGGCGATGGCGATGGGCTCCGTGCAGCCCATCGCGGGCACGAGCTCCTCGCGCAGGATATCCAGAAAGCTCTGATAGAGCGCGTCAGTCCGGTTCATGGTTCGCATCCTCCTGTTGTTTGTGATAGCAGGCGGCAGAGCACGTGTGGCTGCCGCAGACGCGCGGCGGCGCGTCCTTGTGGTGGCTGCAGACAAGGTCGGGCTGATAGGAAAGCGTCCCGGCCAGAAACGCGCGGACCGCATCGTCCGCGCCGCCCTCCGCGCCCGGATAGAGCCGGATCCCGGCCTCCTCCAGCGCGAGACGCGCCCCTGCGCCGATGCCGCCGCAGATGAGCGCATCGACGGCATACGCCTTCAAAAATCCTGCCAGCGCGCCGTGCCCATTTCCCATCGTGTTCACGATGGCTGATGAGACGATCCGCCCGTCGGTCAGATCATAGAGCTTGAACTGCGCGGTACGGCCAAAATGCCCGTAAATTTCGCCATGGTCAAACGGAACTGCAAGCCGCATGAAAAAGCCTCCTGTTCTGCACCTGTTGTGCAATGAGACGATATCCTATAAAAACTATTATAGCAGATTTGTCCCATTTGTAAAGAAGAGAAAACGGGCCGCCCCACCTTTTGGTGGAGCGGCCCGCCGTGTGCCGGTTCAGCGGAGCGTGAACGTTGCGCGGAAATCGCCGTAAATCATGCGGCAGACGATCGTCGCGACCTCGGCGCGGGTGATCGTGTTTTTGGGCTTGAAGCTGCCCTGCGCGTCGCCGGTCAGGATGCCGGCCTGATAGAGCGTGTAGACCTCTTCTGCATAGGGATGATCCATGCTCACATCCGGGATGGCGTCGTCTGCGATCTTGTTGATGGGATCATACCAGTCCGCAGGCTGCACGGCAAAGAAGATATGCGCAAAATCCTCGCGGGTGATCCTGGCCTTCATGTCATAGTCGCAGGGGATATCCACGGCCTTCGCGTATTCCACATACCGCTGATACCACGGCCCGCCAGCCTCGGGGATCGCGTCGCCTGTGATCAGCGCGCGGATACGCGCCGCCAGCGTGACGGCCTCGGCATAGGTCATGGTCGCCTTCGGGGAGAATTTCCCGCTGCCGGTGCCCTTCACCAGACCCGCGTAATAGGCTTCCAGAACGGTCTCGTAATACCAGTCCCCTTCCTTTACGTCGTCGAAGGGTTCGTCCCGGGGGATCTTGCCGAGGGTGATGTAGTTGGTGAAGCTGTTGCCGCTGCCAAGATCGGCATAAAATTCGTCGGAATTCAGCGTGACCAGGACCGTATATCCGTCATGCTCCGCCAGATCGAGCGTGAGCGGCTTGTCCAGCTTGACCTCGCCGTCGGAGATGTAGATCTCATAGCCCTCGTCATAATAGCAGACCTCCGCCACCGGATCGAACCGCTTGACCAGCGCCGCCAGACTGTCGCTTTCGCGCATGGGCTCCAGCGTGATCGTGGTCTTCGTGCCGGAGGCCGCTATGCGGCCGAAGAACACATAGCCCATCTCGTAAGCCTCGTCCCGATCCTCGGGCGGCTGCTGCTTCCAGTCGTCTGCCGTCAGTGTGAGGCCGTCGTAGCTGTCGTGCTCGGGCTCCCATGCCTCGTTTCCGTACTGGTCCAGAACATGCAGGCTGTAATTGCCGGGCTTGCCGACCGTGATCTGCGTCCATTCGCTGGTGATCTGGACTGTTTTGAGCACTGCGCCTGTGCCGCTGCGCAGCTCGATGTAGGGCTTGTACGCCTGGAACATGGCCTCCGTCCAGTCGCCGTTGTCAAGATTCAGCGGATCCCAGAGCAAAACGCCGATCACGAGCTCCTCGCCGTTCAGATCCTTTGACCAGGAAATGCCCATGTTTTCGCCGTGGTAGTCCGCACAGGCCGCTGCCGCCAGTCCGAGCAGCAGCACACAGGCCAGCAGCACGCAGAGCGCTTTTCGCATGAATTTCATTGACTTCTTCTCCCTTTTCTTAAAAATTTGTGCACTTTACGCAAAACCAGTATAGCATAGCCTTCCTGCATTTGCAAGATATACATATTTATGAGTGGGCCGCTCCACCGAAAGGTGGAGCGGCCCCGCCGTGTATCAGCTCAGCCGGAGCAGCGGCAGCATCCGCAGCCAGAGTTGGAGCTCGAATTCGAAGCGGAAGTACCGCCTACGCTGCCGCACGAGCCGCAGCCGCACCGGCGGCAGCATCCGCAGCCCGTCGACGCGCCGCCGACGGAGCCGGAGCTGCCGCAGTTACAGCGATTGCAGCCGCTGCCCGTCGACGTCGACGTACCGGCGACCGTGCCGCTCTGCTGCGTGCAGGTGCAGGTACAGGTGCAGGTGGGATTCGTGGTCGAGGCGCCGCCGACCGAGCCGGTCGTCTGCTTACAGCAGGGATTGCAGCACCGCTGCTGGACAAAGTCCGGGAACGTGAGGCCGCTGAAGCAGCCGTTGCAGGAAGAAGCCATATTGTATCCCCTCCAGAAAATGATCCGGGAACGTCTGTTCCCGCGTCATTCTATGCCGCATGTGCCCGAACCGTGCCGCAGCGCGTCGAAAAACAGAAAAAACCCGGACGGCACGGGGCCGTCCGGGAGTTGGATACAAAAATCGAAAGAAACTCAGCGCTTGGAGAACTGCGGCGCGCGGCGGGCTGCCTTCAAGCCGTACTTCTTTCTTTCCTTCATTCTCGGGTCACGGGTCAGGAAGCCGGCGGCTTTCAGCGTGGCGCGGAATTCGGGGTTGACGCTCAGCAGAGCGCGGGCAACGCCATGACGGATGGCGCCGGCCTGACCGGAAACGCCGCCGCCCTCGACGGTGCAGACGATGTCGACCTTGCCGACCAGATCGGTCGCAGCCAGAGGCTGACGGACGACCATCTTCAGGGTATCGAGGCCGAAATAATCGTCGATATCGCGGCCGTTGATGGTGATGGAGCCGGTGCCGCCCTGATAGACGCGGACACGGGCGACGGAGGACTTACGACGGCCGGTGCCGTACTGATACTGTCTCTTGCTCTCGTACATAGTCTGTTACCTCCTGATTAGTCCAAAGTCCATGCTTCGGGCTTCTGTGCGGCGTTGTTGTGCTCGGCGCCCTTGTAGAGCTTCAGGCGGGTGAGCGCGGCGCGGCCGATGCTGTTCTTGGGCAGCATGCCCTTGACAGCCAGCTCCATGGCGAACTCGGGACGCTCGGCCATGAGGGTGCGGTACTTGACGTCCTTCAGATTGCCGATCCAGCCGGTGTGATGATAGTAGTGCTTGTTGTCGAGCTTCTTGCCGGTGAGGACGGCCTTGTCAACATTCACGATGATGACGAAATCGCCGCAGTCAACGTTCGGGGTGAAGTCAACCTTGTGCTTGCCGCGCAGCAGCTTGGCAGCGGTCACAGCGGTGCGGCCCAGGGGCTTGCCAGCTGCGTCGAGAACGTACCAGTTTCTCTGGACGGTCTCTTTCTTAGCCATAGTGGTCATGTTTGTTCCTCCGTTTGAAAACACGTGGTTTTCTTTTATGATAAAAAGTTTTGACAAGTTTGGCGCGCGCGTATACAATAGCTCTGGAAAACGCGCTTATTCTTTATATCACAAGGCAAAACCGGTGTCAAGCACGATTTTCGTGATTTTTAATGGTTTGCGATAAGAGCTTCAAAATGCTCGTAAATGCTTTAAAATACTCGCAAATGCTCAAAACACAAAAACAATAGGATCTGGAGGAATTCGCATGCAGAATCTGATGGGCCGCATCCGCCGCTGCGCGGAGGATTACAACATGATCTGCGAGGGCGATCGGATCGCCGTCGGCGTGTCCGGCGGCAAGGATTCGCTGTCGCTTTTATATCTGCTGGCCGCGCTGCGCCGGTATTATCCCGTTCATTACGAGCTGCAGGCCGTCACCATCGACATGGGCCTGCCGGGCATGGATTTTTCCCCGGTGGCGGAGCTGTGCGCGAAGCTGGACGTGCCGTATCAGATCAAAAAGACGGAGATCGGCCCGATCATCTTTGACTACCGGCACGAAAAAAATCCCTGCTCGATGTGCGCGAAAATGCGCCGCGGCGCGCTGAACGACGTGCTGCTGGAGCTGGGCTGCAACAAGATCGCGCTGGGCCATCATTTTGACGATGCTGTCGAGACGTTCCTCATGAGCCTTCTGTACGAGGGCCGCATCGGCTGCTTCGAGCCTGTGACCTATCTCAGCCGCACCGGCATCACGCAGATCCGCCCCATGCTCTATGTGGGCGAACAGGCCATCACGCACTTTGCGGAAAAATACGAGCTGCCCGTCGTTCATAACGTCTGTCCCGCCGACAAGCATACCAAGCGGCAGGAGGTCAAGGAGCTGATCGTGACGCTGCAGGCGCAGTATCCCGACCTCAAAAGCAAGATCTTCGGCGCCATGCAGCGCCAGCCGCTGCCCAACTGGGGCGTAGAGCCGCCGCAGCAGACAAAACGGTGATCGTCCCCGTTTTGAAGTAGGGGCGGACAGAGTCGTCCGCCCCTACAAAGTGAAGGGTGTCGAAAATGGTTCGTAGGGGCCGACGACTCTGTCGGCCCGGCAGATCGCACCGTTTTTACGGAAATCTGCGGCGAATTCGTAGTTGCCCAGTGGGCCGATGTGGGCATCGGCCCCTACAGAGGACCGCGCAGATTTGCGGCTTTGTGCGTTCTTGACAAAAAGACAGATGTTTTTCTCCTGCGCGCATATTTTTTGCCGAAAAAGCTGGTTTCCGCGAAAACATGGTTGACGCGGCGGGGGACTTTGTGCGAAAATAACGCCAGCACGCACTGAAAGGAGCGCTCCATGAATCCTGTTGTTGTGAAATTCGGCGGCAGCTCGCTGGCGACCGCCGCACAGTTTGAAAAGGTCGCGGCGATCATCCGGGAAAACCCGGCTCGCCGCTATGTCGTCGCCTCCGCGCCGGGCAAGCGCTTTGACGGCGATACAAAGGTCACCGATCTTCTTTACCGCTGCTATGACGCGGCCTGCGCCGGGCAGGACTTTATGCCCGTGCTCTCCGAGATCCGGCAGCGCTTTGCCGATATCATCGACGCGCTGCATCTGTCTGCCGATCTGGAGCCGGATTTTGCCGCTATCGAGGCGCATCTGCGCCGCAGCCCGCAGCGCGACTATATGGCCAGCCGCGGCGAATACCTGAATTCCAAGATTCTGGCCACGTATCTCGGCTTCCGCTTTGCCGACGCGGCGCAGATGATCCTGTTCCGGGCCGACGGCTCGTTTGACCCGGAAGCGACGAATACTGCCATCGGGCACGCGCTCGTCAGCGTGGAGCGCGCCGTGATCCCCGGCTTCTACGGGGCCATGCCCGACGGGACGATCCACACCTTCACGCGCGGCGGGTCGGACGTGACCGGCTCTGTCGTGGCGCGTGCCGTTAGCGCGGGGCTGTATGAAAACTGGACGGACGTCTCCGGCGTCCTGTCCGCCGACCCGCGCATCATCGAGCGTCCGCACGTGATCGATTACATCACCTACCGCGAGCTGCGCGAGCTCTCGTACATGGGCGCGTCCGTTTTGCACGAGGACGCCGTGTTCCCCGTCCGCCGGGCGAACATCCCCATCAACATCCGCAACACCAACCGCCCCGCCGACCCCGGCACGTTCATCGTCCCCTCGCTCCCGTCCAACGCGCACAAGCGCGTCGTGACCGGCATCGCGGGCCACAAGGGCTTCAGCAGCGTGTACGTGGAAAAGTCCATGATGAACGGCGAGATCGGCTTTGTGGCGAAGTTGCTGCAGATCTTCGCGGAGCACGGCATTTCCTTTGAGCACTGCCCGTCCGGCATTGATACCGTGTCCATCCTCGTCTCGACCGAGGCGCTGGCCCCTGCACGCGAGGAGATTTTGCAGCAGATCCAGGAGCGGCTGCAGCCCGACCACGTGAGCGTGGAGGACGGACTTGCCCTCATCGCCGTCGTCGGCCAGGGCATGATCTACGCAAAGGGCACCGCCGCGCGCATCTTCCGCGTGATCGCCGACGCGAATATCAATATCCGCATGATCGACCAGGGCTCGAGCGAGCTGAATATCATCATCGCCGTCAAGGAGACGGATTACGAGCTCGCCATCCGCAGCCTGTACCACGCGGTCGAGCGGGTGCTGTAAACATGAGAAAACCGGGCCGCAGCGGCCCGGTTTTTTGTAAAGTATAATGAAATTTGCAGCGCACCAAAGGCTCCCCTTGGGCACAAGGGGAGCTGGCCCGAAGGGCCTGAGGGGATTCGAACGCTGCAAATTTTGGAGCGCTCTGAAACTTGAAACAAATCCCCTCCGTCATTTTCTTCGAAAATGCCACCTCCCCTTATCGTGCGGGGCACGACAAGGGGAGGCTTGGGGCAGGCAGTTTTGTTTTACAGCTTCCGCTTATAATTCCCGTAGACGACCGCGCCGTCCTTGGCGACGATGAAGGCGTGGGGGTCGTGCTTGCGGACGATGGCGCGCAGGCGGCTGATCTCGTATTTTGTGACGAGGATATAGAAGATATGGACCGGCTCGCCGGTGTATTCGCCGACGCCCTCATAGCGCGTGATGCCGCGATGCAGATCGACAAGGATCTCCCGCTCCATCTCCGGGCTCAGGATTTTTGTCACGACCGTGACCTCGACATTGATGTTCTGCATGTGCAGCTTATCCATCGCCGTCGTGGAGATGAACGAGAACAAAACCGAATAGATCGCCGTGGACAGGCTGAACGCGGCTGCGCAGATTGCGTAGAGCACCAGATTCCAGATAAGGTTCACGTGGCCGATCGAGGTATGCGAGCCCTTTTTCAGCAGCATCATGCCGATCACGTCCATACCGCCCGACGTGCCGCCCATCCAGAGCGTGATGCCGATGCCGCAGCCGCAGAGAATGCCGCCGATGAGGCATTCGGCGAGCTTATCGTCGTGCAGAATGCCCGCGCGCGGGATGAGGGACAGGAAAACAGTCGTCGTCGTGACGGACAGCAGCGTCTTGAACACCACGCGATGGTCGAGCCGCCGCCACGCGATGCATAAAACCGGAAGGTTGATTGCATAGTTGATGATACCCGCGATGTCGATCTTCAGATCCAGTCCCGTCAGATACAGGAAAAAGGTACGCAGCAGCTGCGCAAAGCCCATGATCCCGCCCGTATACAGCCCTGCGGGCACAACGAACAGGTTGATCCCCAGCGAATACAGCACGCCCGCGCCGACAATGCCCGCGCAGTGCAGAAGCTCCTGCTTCGGAATTGCAAGTTTTTGCAACGACTCTTGCATTTTTCTCTTTCCTCCCGTTCTGAATGAACGAATTCATGCAAATTGCATGGTGAGCATAGCACGGAAGCGGAAAAAAATCAACCCAAATTCCTGCAACCAACGCGAAAAAATCCGGTCTTATATGGAAGAGGAGGATTCGACATGGAAGACGAAACGATCATTGATCTGTACTTTGCCCGCGAGGAGCGGGCCATTGCCGAGACGGGCAAAAAATACGGCGGCTACTGCCGCTCCATCGCCTTCAACATCCTGCACAGCCATGAGGACACGGAGGAATGCGTCAGCGACACGTGGCTGCATACCTGGAACGCCATTCCGCCCACGCGGCCCGGCTGTCTGCGGGCGTTTCTGGGCCGCATCACGCGCAATCTGTCCTTTACGCGCTGGGAAGCGGCCCGCGCGCAGAAGCGCGGCGGCGGACAGACGGAGCTGCTGCTTTCCGAGCTTGCCGACTGTCTGCCGGGCGGAGAACGGCCCGAGGCGCAGCTGGACGCACGGGCTGTCACGCTGACGATCGAGCTGTTTCTGCAAGCGCAGACGCGCGAAAACCGGCAGCTGTTTCTCCGCCGGTATTACTACGGCGATTCCGTCCGGCGCTTATCTAGCCTGTTCGGCCTGACGGAAAACACGGTTAAATCCCGGCTGTTCCGCCTGCGCGCGGGCCTGCGGGACGCGCTTTTGAAGGAGGGGATCGCGGTATGACGGCACAGGATCTGTTCCGCTGCATCGGAAACCTGAGTGATACGATGATAGAAGAAGCCGCCGACATCCGGCGGAAAAAGCGCTGGCTGCCCATCGCGGCGCTGGCCGCGTGCGCGGTGCTGGCCATCTCCATCCCGCTGGCCGTGCGGAACCTGGGCTACAAGAACGCCGACAATGCCAGTCAGGCCGCCGGTGCCGAAACGCCCACAATGGAATCGCCGGCAAGCGATGAAAAACCTGCGGAGGACGGCATTTCCGGTTCGTCCGACCCGTCGCGCGACGGAAGCCCCGAAGCGGACGGCGGCTGGGAGGACAGCGATTCCGTGGCCGCACGCATTCTGGCGACGGAGCTCGGCGGTCTGCGGCTGGGGATGAAGCGTGAGGACGTGCGGGCCATGCTCGGCGAGCCGGACAGCGTCAGCAACACGGGAGAGATCCCGCGCGAGGACGGCGTGTGGGAGGTCTGCTGGTTCTATAACACCTCCGGCAGCGCGGATGTGCAGTATGATCTGCGTCTGCGATTCACGAACACCGGCATGCGCGACGGCAGCGGCTCGGTGCTGAGCGAGGTCTGGATGCAAAGCCCCTGCGATTGGACGCTGGATACCGGCATCGACATTGGAAGCCCGCAGGAGGCTGTCGAGGTTGCATACCCGGACGCCGTGTGGACGCATGAAACAATGATCGAGAACGATCAGGAGATTCCGTATGACTTGTACGAACTCACGTCCGGCGACCTGTTCATGCTGATCCGCGTCGAAGCGGGTGAAGTCTCACACATCAGCTTCGGCGGTCTGAACGCCGAGCACTTCTTGGATGAGGACGAACCCGCTCTCACCGACCCGTACACCTTCACCCCCTACGACACCCTCTCCGGCGGGACGGTCACGGCCTATACGCGCACGGAAAGCGGCTGGGAAACGCAGGTTCTGACGGAAAAGCGGGCGAAGCTGCTCGTGATCGCGCTCAACATCATGGATCCGGAGCCGAGTGATGTACAGGGGGAACCCGTGATCTGGCTGGCGTTCGAATCCGGCGGCGTCGCGGCGCTGTACGATGAAAGCGGCGCGGGCGCGATCTACCGGCTGGAGGACCCGTCCGCGTTTGAGACCGCGCTCTCGTCCGGCGAAGACCCGGCAAGCGCGCTGACGCTGATCGAATATTGCACCTTCCCGGGCGTCTGGGACAATGTGCAGTCTGCGCTGGAAGGGTAAATTAAAAGTTTCCCCCTGCTGTGCGGTGCACGGCAGGGGGAAACGTCTTTGTAGGGGAGCCTTTGTCACAGGATCTGCAGGATATCGCCCTTGAGATAGAGGGCCTGCTCGGAGGACAGGCTTGCGGGGTGGTCGCGGGATTGGAGGAGCGATTCGAGAAGCCTTGCGTCGCGGCCCGCGTCCTGCGCGGCCTCGCGCAGCATGCCGAGAAACAGCTCCGGCGTCATAAACTGGCTGCACGAGCACGAGACGAGATAGCCGCCGGGCCTGACCAGCTTCATGCACTGCAGATTGAGCTCCTTATACCCGCGATAGGCGTTTTCCAGCGCTTTGCGGCTCTTGGCGAATGCGGGCGGGTCGCAGATCACAAGCCCGTACTGCCGTCCCTCGCGCACATACTGCCGCGCAAGGTCAAAGACGTTGGCGCAGGTGGTCGTGACGACATCCTGCACGCCGTTGAGCGCCGCGTTGCGCCGCACGAGCGAGAGCGCGTCCTCGGACACGTCGACCGCCTCGACGCTTTTCGCGCCATAGAGCGCGGCGTGGATGGAGAACCCGCCCGTGCAGCAGCACAGGTCGAGCACGTCCTGCCCGGGCGCGTAGGGCTTCAGGCGGCCCCGGTTTTCCTGTTGGTCAAGAAAGTGCCCGGTCTTCTGGCCGTTTGCGATGGAGACGAGCATGCGCGCGTCGTGCTCGCGGATGACAAGCTCCTCCGGTACCTCGCCGTACACGCAGGTCTTGATGAGCGGCAGCCCCTCCTTTTCACGCACGGGCAGATCGTCGCGCTCATAAATGCCGCGCGGGGCAAAAAGCTCCGTCAGGATGGCGATCAGCTCCGGCTTCCACCGCTCCAGCCCCAGACAGGCGATCTGGAACGACAGGCAGTCCGCGAATTTATCGACCGTCAGCCCCGGCAGTCCGTCGGACTCGCCGAAGACGACGCGGCAGGAATCGGCAAAGCCCAGCGCCTGCCGCGTGCGCAACGCCGCTTCGATGCGGCGGGCAAAAAACGCGCGGTCGATGGGCTCGGCTTCGTCGCGCGTCAGGACGCGGACGGTCAGTTTGGATCTCGAATTGAAAAACCCGCGCGCGGCAAAGCGCTGGCGGCTGTCCAGCACGTCGACGACGCAGCCGTCCGTGCAGATATCGTCCGCCCAGTCGAGCTCGTTGTCATAGATCAGTCTCTGCCCCTTCAGAACGCCGCTTTCCTCGCCGCGCCGCAGGCAGACCTTCGGATATTCCATATTTTTTATACCTCCAGCGTATAGCGCTCGCAGGCGTTGATGATCGTCGTGTCCCCGTGCCTGCGCACGCGGGCGATGTCGCGGCCGTATTCCATGTGGACATGGCCGTGGATGAGATAGCGCGGCTTGTAGCGGTCGAGCAGCGGCAGAAACGCCTCAAAGCCCATATGCGCGTAATCGTCTCCGTCGCCGAGTCCCCGCGCCGGGGCGTGCGTCACCACGATATCCACGCCGCCCGCCCGGCGGATCTTCCAGCCGAGCTTCCAGATGCGGTTTTTCATCTGCCGCTCGGAATACTGGTCTTTGCCGCCCGAGTACAGGCGGCTGCCGCCCAGACCCACGATGCGCAGACCGTTATATACGACCAGCTTGTCTTCGATGCAGTCGCAGCCTTCGGGCGGACGCCGGTCATAATTGCCGTCGTGGTTGCCGCGCACATAATACAGCGGCGCGCGGCCGAGCGTGGCCAGAAACGTCAGATACTCTGCCTTCAGATCGCCGCAGGAGAGGATCAGATCATATCCGTCCAGCCGTCCCGGCTGGTAATAGTCCCAGAGATAGGGACTTTCCTTATCGGCAAGCAGCAGAAGTTTCAAAGCAGCGGCCCCCTTTTCTCCGGCTGGAGCGAATCGCGGTACAGCCCCAGCAGCCGCACCATCGGCTTCGCCATGGGCAGCAGCGCGTCATACTGCGGGATGCTGCCGCGCACGTTGCCGCACAGCCAGTCCATGTGTAAGATCTCCTCCGGCGGAAGCCAGCGCTCGCCGTCGTTCCGCACGGTTCCGGCCTGATCAGTGATGCGGCGGTGGAAGGGCGCGAGCTCGCCGTGGGTCAGCGCGGCGCGCAGCAGGCGCACCAGCTCGCGCGGGCCGTCCGGCAGCGCGCGCAGCATCTGCACGTCCACCGCGCCGCTTGCAAAGCCCCACCAGTAGTTGACCGCGGCTGCCGCGCTCAGCTCGTCCCAGCCGCCGCGCAGGATGCTGCGCGCCAGCCGGATGTAGACCTCGCCCCAGTTCCACACCGGCAGCGCGGCGCAGACGGGCCCCGCTTCCTGCGCCAGACACAGCCCGCGCCAGTCCGGGCTGTCGCCCGAGCCCGGCAGATCGCGCGCGCAGATCACGCGCAGACCCGCCTGCGCAAGATGCGCGGCGGGCGAAGGCTCGCAGCACGACCAGCGCAGCTCGATCTCGGCGCGCGGATTCGTCAGCTGTGCGCCGAGGGCAAAGGCGTTGACGGCCGCAGGCGTGCCGAAGATCGGCCCGTCGGCAACGTAGCCGATCCGGTTGTCCTCCGCCAGCGCGCCGGCGAGCGCACCGAGCAGGAATTTTGCCTCGTAGATGCGGCCGTAATATGTCCGCACGCCGGGGTAGGGCATGTCGACCGAGCAGTTGAGAAAGCGGACGCCGGGATATTTGGGCGCGAGCTTGCGGCAGGCGAAGATCAGCGGTACGGTCGTTGTGAAGACGACCTGCGCACCGTCTGCGACGGCCTTTTCCAGCGCGTCCTCGGCGCAGGGATAGTCCTCGGCAAGATAGGTCCTGACCGAGACGGCGTCGCCGAGCGCCTGCTCGAGCTGCTGCCGGCCCTTGTCGTGCTCGCAGATCCACGGACTTTTTTCCGGCGCGCATTCATGCACGAACGCCGCGCGGAGCGTCCCGCCGGGGATCATCCGCCCGGCAATCAGGCCGAGCAGGCCCGAGCCGGACGGCTTCGGCTCCGCGTCGGTCTGCATGTCGATCTTTCCGCCCCGCGCGTAGGCGGTCAGCTCCGTCCATACCGCGCGGATGGATTTTTCCAGCTCCGCGGGCCCCAGCACGCGCAGATCACCCAGCGTGTACGTGTGCAGCCACACCAGAAGCGCCTCGGCCGTCGTGACGGGCGGCTCCTGGCTGAGCTTATAATACGCCGTGCGGAAGGTATAGAACGCGGTCAGGAACGCGCGCTTTTCCCGGTCTGACCAGACGTGGTCGGCGTCGAAGCCGAGCGCGGCCTGCAGCTTGGGATAATCGCCGACGCGGTTGAAATGCACCTGATACAGGCCGCACAGCCCGTAAAAGTGCAGGAATTCATAATACACCCGCACGGCCGGATCGTCGGAATAGACCGGCAGGACGCGCGTGACATACGCGCGGATGGTCGGCGCGTCGAAGCTCTTGAGGACGCTGACGCGCTTGTTGCCCTCCTGCACGTAAAAGCAGCCCATATATTCAAAGCACCGGATGGGATCCGTGATGCCTGTGTCGCCCAGGTGCGCCTCGCAGAGCGCGACCCACTTGCTGGCAAACTCCGTCCCGAGATCCAGAAGCGGCATGAAGTTCGCGGCGAACGCCGCCTGCCGCCCCGCCGTGTTCGTGCCGATGACCTGCGCGATGGGAATGTCCAGAACGCCGAGATCGACGCGGCCCGCGACCGCGCAGCCGCGCAGCCGTTCCTCGAGCACCTGCGGATACGGATAGCGTCCGCGGTGGACGCACTCGCGGTAGCACTTCTGCCCGGACTTGAGCGCATGGCGGAATTGCTGCAGCGCCTCCTGTCTGCTCATATCAGGCACCTCCTTTTTTGATTACCGCCCCCATTTTCCTACGGCGCACGGAAAATGTCAATCGGATTTTCCCATGCGCGGCAAAAAAACGCCATGCACAGCGGATAAGCTGTGCATGGCGCGAGCTGCAGGGATCGGAAACTTACTTGGCTTCCTCGACAGCGTAGGCAGAAGGAGCAGCGGGAACGCCGCGCTTCCACTCGATCAGGTTCACAACGTAGAACGTGATGACGGAGACAAGGCTGCCGAAGACAACCGGCATCATGAACCACAGCGTGCCGCCGTTGGACAGTATCTGCCAGACGACGAAAGCGATGGTGCCGGTGAAGATGGAGATCATGCCGGAGTTCTTCGTTGCCTTCGGAACGGCAAGGCCGAGGCCGTAGGCCGCAAACGGACCTGCGCAGCGGATGCCGAATGCGAAGGTGTTCATGGCGACGAGGGAAACGCCGAACATGGAGATGCACATAGCGACGAGAGCCGCAATAACGTTGCAGAGTCTGGTGTAGCGGATGGTCTGCTTGTCGTCGAGCTTCTTCTTGCCGCCGAAGCCGGGATAGATGTCGTTGATAATCATCGTGGACATGCACAGCAGGTTGGAGTCTGCCGAGGACATGGTCGCGCAGATGATAGCGGCGGAAATAAGACCAGTGACGATGCCGGGCGCATAAGTACCGGTGACGACCATCATGGCGTTGGAGCCGTTCTCGGCAAGGCCGGGCAGCTGATCCTTCAGCGCGAAAGCGGCAAGGCCGAGGAGGGTCGGGAAAATTGCCATGGCAGCCATGAGGATGGCGCAGAGGAAGGAAGCGCGGACAGCCGTCTTCTCGTCTTTGCAGGTCTCGAAGCGGGAGACCATCTCAGGGCCGCAGAGGAAGGTGCAGAAGTAGTTGAAGAAGTAGCCGATGATGGAGGCCCAGCCGATCTGGGTCATGTTCAGCTTTTCACCGGGCAGAGCAGCGGAAATCGCAGCCCAGCCGCCGGCATGCTTCAGAACGATCGGCGTTGCAATGGCAAGGCCGACGAGGATGATGCCGAACTGAATGAGGTCGGAGACCTGGTCAGCGATCATGCCGCCGAAGGTCGTGTAGAAAATGGTGACGAAGCCGGCCAGAAGCAGGCAGACGTTCAGGGGGATCGACGGGATGAGAGCGTTGATGACAGCGCCGGAAGCACCGATCTGGGAAGAGGTCAGGCAGAACAGCGACAGGACGCTGAGGACTGCCGTGAAGTTGCTGGAGAGCTTGCCGAAGCGGCGGCCGACGACCTCGGGGATCGTGACAGCCATGGTCTTGCGGATCTTGGGAGCGAAGTAGGCCAAGGGGATCATGGCCAGAGATGCGGCCAGAACGTACCAAATCGCACTGATGCCCCATGCGCCGAACGCTTTCTGCGCAAGGCCGGTGGTGCTGCCGCCGCCGATGTTGTTGGCAGACAGCGAGAACGCGACCATGAACAGGCCCATTCTGCGGCCGGCAACGAGATAGTCCGCGCTGCCCTTGATGTTGATCTTGCCGACGACGTAGCCGACGATCATCATGCCGACCATGTACGCAAGGACAATTACCAATGCGCCAGTTTGAATTTCCATAAAACTCCTCCTTAGTTTCTCTTTCCTGAACGAGCAATTCATAATTCGTTCATATTGCGTATTTTATCCGACAATGCCGTACTTTGTAAATTGACGATTTTCACAAGGAAAAAAGCCGGCTTTCTTGCAATATAGACAAACGGTCAGAAATGCTCAAAAATTTTCTGAAATTTCCTGCAGCTGGATATTCCGGTTTTCCTGCGCTGCGTCGCGGAAGACGCAGAGCAGCTTTTTCGCATACGGCCCGAGCGCGCCGTACAGGCAGTCCGCATGCTCCAGCACGAGCGTACACGGCGGCAGCTCCGTCAGCGCGTCGTACAGTGCGTCGAGATTGCGCCCGTAGCACGCGGGCAGGGAAAATACGCGCGCGAAGCAGTCGTGCGCGGCGGCGCGCGAGGTCAGCTCCCGGCAGTCGATGCGGTACGTCAGCCCCATACGACTGTCCCTCCGTCCACGGTCAGCTCCGTAAACGACGCGTAGTGGTCAGACGTGTAAAAATACAGCCCGTCGTTCGAGAAGATCAGCCGCTCGGCCCCGCGCGAGTCCGCGCCGAGCGTGTTGATGTCGCATTCGGTGTACGTCCGGCCCGTTTCCTCCGGCAAAAGCCCCTCGCGGTTGCCGAAGCGGTCGCCGCCGATGGCGGCTCCTTCCCGGTATGCCTCGACGCTGCCGCCCTCCCAGCCGAGCGCGCGAGCCTCGGATTTCGTGATATAGTTGTCCGGCAGACGGCCATAGGCGTCGAGATACAGAACGACATGCTCCGCGTCGTAATAATACCCGTGCTCGTCGACCGTGTCGGCGGTCTGCGTGGGTTCGGGGTCTTCGGCAATGATAAACTGCTCGCCCGATTCGGGCGCCTGCGTATCCTCAGACAGCGCTGCGTCAGCCAGCTCCTGCAAAGTTGTGACAGTGACCCCTACTACCTGTACCGTGTCGCGCACCGTGCAGCCGCAAAGCGCCAGCAGCGTCAGCGCCAGCAGCAGCGCCAATATCTGTTTTTTCATGGTCAGTCTCCTTTCAGCTCCTGCGCAATGGCCCGCATCAGCGCCTCCGGCAGCTTTTCCACGCGCCGGTCATAGGTCACAAAGCCGTTGACCTCGTCCTCCACGTCGCTCAGCTGCGTGTATACATCGGCGGCAAGGCCGGCTTTTCGCGCGGGGACGATCTGCGTCTCATAAAGCGACCGGACCGCCTCGCCCAGCGCCTCGGGCGTCTGATAGCCCTTGTAGCCGAAGTTTTTCGTGCTCCACGTATGCCCCTCGACCGGCAGATTGTACCCGCCGAACTCCGACAGGACGACCGCGCGGCCCTTTTTGTCGGGCCTGAAGCGGTAGGGCTTGAAGTACACGTGCAGGCTCTTCACATCGCTCACGCCCTGGTCGTGCCAGCCGCTGGCATGGTCGATCAGCCGCGTGGGGTCGAGTCTGCGGATCAGCCGCACCGCTTCCTTCGCGTCAAACTGTCCCCAGCCCTCGTTGAACGGCACCCACAGCACGATGCACGGGCAGTTTTGCAGCTGCACGATCATTTCCTCCAGCTCGTGGGTGTAGCTGTCGCGGCCCTCCGCGTCCGTGCGGGCAAAGAGGCCGTACTGATTATCCTTGAAATGGATGCCGGTGATGAGCGGCGCGGAGATGGTCAGCAGCTTGTACTGTCCGCCGCCGGAGGGCATGTCCTGCCAGACCAGCATGCCCAGCCGGTCGCAGTGGTAATACCAGCGCATGAGCTCAATTTTGATGTGCTTGCGCAGCATGTTGAAGCCCAGCCGCTTCATGAGCGTGATATCATAGATCAGCGCCTCGTCCGACGGCGCGGTGTATAATCCGTCCGGCCAGTAGCCCTGGTCGAGCACGCCGTGGTGGAAATACGGCTTGCCGTTTAAGAGCAGGCAGGGATGCCCCGCCGCGTCCTTCCCGGTGCCGACAGTGCGCATGGCGAAATAGCTCCTGACGGTATCTTCTCCCAGCGTGACGGTCACGTCGTAGAGATTCGGTTCCTCCGGCGACCACAGGTGCAGCTGCTCCGGCGGGAGAACCGCGCTGCCGCAGCCGTCTTCGTCCGTTTCGCCCTCCGCGATGGGCGTTCCCTGATACGAAATTTCAATCCGCGCGCCCTTCGGCGCGGACGCGGCAACACGCCAGCGGACGCGGCCCTCCGGCAGCTCCGGCGTAAACAGGAGCGACTGCACGTAATTCTCCGGCACCTGCTCGGCCCAGACGGTCTGCCAGATGCCGCTCTGCGGTGTGTACCAGATGCCGCCGCGCTGCGTCTTCTGCTTGCCGCGCGAGAGGGGAACGGTGTCCGTGTCGTCGCGCACGGCGACGGTCAGAATGTTTTCGCCGCTGCGCAGAAGACCTGTGATATCCAGCGTGAAGGCCGTATAGCCGCCCGTGTGCGTTCCGGCAAGCAGGCCGTTGACATACACCCAAGCCCGCTGGTCGGCGGCCCCGACGTGCAGCAGCATCCGGCCGCCGTCCGGCTTTTCGAGCGGCAGCGTCCGCCGGTACCAGAGCACCTGCCCGGGCTTTAAGGTCCGGTCCACCCCGGACAGCGGCGCTTCCGGCGAAAACGGCACGAGGATCTCCCCGTCCCACGCGCCGGGGCAGGCATCGGAAGCCGTGATGGCATAGTCCCAGAGACCGTTGAGATTGTAATAGCGCTCCCGCACGAGCTGCGGGCGGGGATATTCCTGCAAAACGGCGGTCTTATCCAGCGTTTCACCCCAGTGTGTCAGCATTTCACATCCTCCTTCTTTTTAAGCAGCAGCACCGGCGGCAAAATCAGCAGCAGCACGACGGCCGCCGCCAGAAAAATGGACGGCGTCGGCACGGTCTTCACCACGCCGAGCTCGACATACGTCGAATCGCTGCCGCGGATGACCGCCGCGCCGATGGCGGGGCCCAGGATCATCGGCAGCAGAACGCCGAAGATCATGCGGATGCCCTGAAAATGCCCGGCCTTTCCGGCGGGCGTATGGTCGCGGATGACGCCGGACAAGATCGCCGTGACCAGCATGTACCCGGACATCATGATGCACCCCGTCAGAATCACGGCAAGCATCGACCGCGCGAAGAGCATGCCGAGAAGGCCCGCGAACATGATCCCCGCCGCCGGCAGCACGCACCGCAGCTCGCCGAGCCGGTCAATCACGCGGCCGGAGAGCACGCTCACGACCGACGCGAAGATCAGCACAATGCCCAGCACGAGGGCGTAGCCGTCAAAATGCAGATAGTTCTGCATATAAATAATGAGATACGGAAAAAAGACCTGCACAGCCACGGAGAACAGGCAGAACGCCGCGAAGGACAGATAGAGCGCCGGGTTTTCGCGCACGACGGACGGGCGGAGCCCGTAGACAAGGGTTTTCAGATAGCTGTCCCGGCGCGGGGTCAGCTTCGGCTCCGGGATGAGGAAGACGGACGCAATGCCCGTCAGCACGACGAGCCCGCCGAAGATCGCGAAGAATTTCTGCCACTGCCCGCGCTGCGTCATGCCGTCGAACAGGCCGAAGATGACGAGCATGGAGACAAGCGGCAGGATGGCCAGCACGGACTCAGCCTTGCCGCGGGCCTCGTTGGGCACGGTGTCGGTGATCCATGCGTTGAAGGCTGCGTCGTTGGCCGTCGAGCCGAAAAATGTCATCACGCAGTCGAGCACGACGATCATCACCGCCGCCGCGGCGACCGCAGAGGCCGCCGGGAACAGCTTCGCCGCGTTTTCGACCGTCACGAGGCCGAACGCCGCCGTGGACAGGCCCCACAGCAGATAGCCGCCGCAGATAAACAGCTTGCGCTTTCCCACGCGGTCGGACAGCGCGCCCATCAGAAGCGTCGTCAGCGTGGCCGCGGCCGCGCTCCAGCCGACCATAGCCGAGATATAGCCGGGGTCGGTGGAGATGGTGTTGTAGAGATAGACATTAAAATACATGTTTTCGATCGTCCAGGCAAACTGGCCGACCAGGCCGACGAGAATGAGCGTCAGCCAGACGCGGGGGGACAGCTTTTTCATATCCGGCACCTTCTTATCCTTCGGATTCTGCGCTTCCGCAGTATTTTGTATAGAGCGCGATATGATCCTCGATGCAGAAATCGCCCGTCCATGCGTTCACCGTCACGCAGATCACGCTTCGGCCGTCCGGCGTGGTTCCCGCGCTCGCGCAGCAGTTCATGGCCTCGGCGGTGTAGCCCGTCTTGGCGGCGGTGATCTCCGCGCCGCCGAGGGAATACTCGTGATGGACGCGGTAGAGGAATTTGTTCGTCATGGCAAGCCCGTCCGGATGCTGCTCCGTTTCGCTCGCCCGGTAGTTTTCCGCGCTTAAGATCTCGGCGCACGTCTCGTTCTGCAGCGCCGCCTGCAGAATCAGCGCGATCTCGCGCGCCGTGGAATAGTGGTTCTCGTCGTGCAGACCGCTGGTGTTCATGAAGTGCGTGTTCGTCAGCCCCAGCGCGGCGGCCTTTTCGTTCATCATGGCGACGAACGCTTCCTCGCTTCCGGCCACGGCCTGCGCCAGCGCTTCCGTCGCCTCCGCGCCGGAGGGCACGACCGCGCCGTACAGCAGATCGCGCATCGTGACCGTCTCGCCGTTCACAAAGCCCGCCATCGACGCCCCCGCGAGATACAGAGGATCGATGATGGCCTGCGTCATGGTGAACGTCGCGTCGAGGTCGGGCAGATTCTCCGCCGCCACCAGCAGCGTCATGATCTTCGTCATGGACGCGGGATACATTTTTTCGTCCATGCCCTTTTCGGCCAGCACCGTCCCTGTCTGTACGTCGACCAGCACGGCGGCCGACGAATACAGCTCCAGATCGAGCGTTTTTGTTTCATCCGACGCCTGCGGCTCTGCCGGAGCGGGCGGTTCGGGTTCAGGGGCCGGTTCAGGTTCAGGCTCGGGTGCGGGCTCCGGTTCGGGCTCCTGCGGGACGGAAATCTCCGGCTCGGAGGAGATATCCGGTTCGCCGCTCGTGACCGGCGTATCGAGGTACGGCGCGATGATCTGCCGGTGCGCGTAATAGACGGCTCCGCCCAGGAGCGCCGCGCACACGAGAAGCGTCAGCGCGACGCGGAGCACCCGGCGGCGCTTTGCGCGCCTGCGGTCGCGCAGACGGTCGAACGCGGGCGCGTTTTCAGGGTCAAACTGCGATTGCGGTTCATGGTTCATGGAAAGCTCTCCTGTCTGGAATTCGCGATATGCTCTATTTTACCACATCCGCGCCCATCCGGAAAGAGGCAATGCAAAAAGTGCCGCAAGTCCTTGCGGCGCAAGGACTCTACCGCGGGTAGACCGCGATTCCGGACGTGTAGAGCGGCGTAGCGTGATTTTTGGATAGCATTTTGCGGCGCGGCGCGGTATAATGCTAAACAGAAAATCAAGAACCGGAGGTCACACATGGAAAAACGTTTTCAAATCGTAACAGACTCCTCCTGCGATCTGCCGCAGGCGCTGGCGGACGAGCTCGATCTTGCCGTCCTGCCGCTGCACGTTCTGATCGGGGAGCATACATACGCCAACTATCTCGACGGCCGTGAGATCGGCTTCAAGGAATTTTACGACAAGCTCCGCAATGGCGAGCGCGCCACCACGAGCGCCGTCAACGTCTCGGAATTCACCGCCGTCATGGAGCAAAAGCTGAAAGAGGGGCTGGACATCCTCTTCATCGGCTTCTCCTCGGGGCTGAGCACGACGTATCAGTCCGGCGCGATCGCCTGTGACGAGCTGCGGGAAAAATACCCCGAGAGGAAGCTCATCGCCATCGATTCGCTCTGCGCGTCTCTGGGCGAGGGTCTGCTTCTGTATCTGGCCGCGAAGAAGCAGCAGTCCGGCGCGACGATGGAAGAGGTCGCGGATTATGTCCGCGAGACGATCCCACATCTGTGCCACTGGTTCACGGTCAACGATCTGATGTTCTTAAAGCGCGGCGGCCGCGTCGACGCGGCGACGGCCCTCGTCGGCACCGTCCTGCAGATCAAGCCCGTCATGCACACCGACAACGCCGGGACGCTCAAGAACGTCACCAAGGCCAGAGGCCGCAAGGCCGCGCTCAAGGCGCTCGTGCAGAAGCTGGCCGACACGGCCATCGATCCGGCGGAGCAGACTGTCTTCATCTGCCACGGCGACTGCATCGAGGACGCGGAATATACCGCCGAGCAGATCCGGGCTCTGACTCCGGTCAAGGATATCATCATCAACTATGTCGGCCCCGTCATCGGCGCCCACACCGGCCCCGGCGTCATTTCCGTCTTCTTCGTCGGCACACACCGGTAAAAAGCTGCGAAAACCCTCCCTTTTTCAAGGGAGGGTTTTTGTGTCGATCAGTTTTTCTGTCCGGCCAGATAGCGCGCGACGTAGACGCCGCTGGCGGAGGCGTGGGAGAGGGAATGGGTGATGCCGCTGCCGTCGCCGATGATGAACAGGCCCTTGTGCGTCGTTTCGAGATTCTCGTCGACGGAGACCTCCATGTTGTAGAACTTGACCTCGACGCCGTAAAGGAGCGTATCGTCGTTCGCCGTGCCGGGGGCGATCTTGTCGAGCGCGTAGATCATTTCAATGATGCCGTCGAGAATGCGCTTCGGAATGACCAGCGACAGATCGCCCGGCGTGGCTGTCAGGGTCGGGGTGACGAAGGACTTGTCGATGCGCTTCTGCGTCGACCGCTGGCCGCGGATCAGATCGCCGAAGCGTTGCACCATCACGCCGCCGCCGAGCATGTTCGAAAGCCGCGCAATGGACTCGCCGTAGCCGTTGGAATCCTTGAACGGCTCTGTAAAGTGCTTGGAGACGAGCAGGGCGAAATTCGTGTTTTCGGTCTGTTTGGCCGGATCTTCATAGCTGTGGCCGTTGACGGTCACGATGCCGTTCGTATTCTCGGTCACGACCGCGCCGCGCGGGTTCATGCAGAACGTGCGCACGAGATCCTGATATTTTTCGGTCTTGTAGACGATCTTACTCTCATAGAGCTCGTCGGTCAGATGCTTGAAGATCTCGGCGGGCAGCTCGACGCGCACGCCGATGTCGACGCGGTTGGACTTTGTCTCGATCTTCAGCTCGCGGCAGACGCTCTCCATCCACTTGCTGCCGCTGCGGCCGACGGAAATGATGCACTGCGCGCAGGTGAAGCGACCCTGATCGGTCACGATCTCATAGCCGCCGTCCACGGCCAGGACCTGCCGCACGGGCGTGCGGAAATGAAAATCGACCTTCGGCTCCAGCTCCGCGAAGAGATTTTTCAGCACGACAAAATTGATGTCCGTGCCAAGATGGCGAACAGAGGCGTCGAGCAGATGGAGATTGCACTGCAGGCAGCGGGTCTTGAAGGCGCTGTTGGCCGTGGAATACAGCTTCGTGTTCTCGCCGCCGTGGCTGACGTTGATCTCGTCGACGTAGTGCATCAGCTCCATGGCCTGCTGTTTGCCGATATACTCGTACAGCGTGCCGCCGAAGTCGTTCGTCAGGTTGTATTTGCCGTCGGAAAACGCGCCCGCGCCGCCGAAGCCGTTCATGATCGCGCACGTCGGACAGCCGACGCAGTGCCGGACGTGTTTGCCGTCGATGGGACATCTGCGCTTTTCAAGCGGCTGGCCCTCTTCAAATACCGCGATCCGCTTCTCCGGACAGAGCTTTGACAGCTCATACGCCGAGAAAATTCCGCCGGGACCCGCGCCGATGATAATCACATCATACTGCATGAAAAAATCCATCCTTTCCGTAGGGGGAAAATATCAAAAAGCATATAGTAAATGAGCCGAAACCGGCTGCACCAAAGCCTGCTGCTTTGGCAGGGCTGTGAAAACAGAGCTGTAGGGGCCGATGCCCATCTTCGGCGCTAAGAGCCGCGCGATGCGCGGCTGCGCCTCGAAACCAGCCTGCGGGCATCGCATCGGCCCGTTGGGGAGTTGCAAATTCGCCGAAGAGTTCCGTTAAAATAGCGCATTCTGCGGGCGGACAGAGTCGTCCGCCCCTACATGGTGCAGTGCTCGAATATGCGCTGTAGGGGCCGACGACTCTGTCGGCCCATTTGGCAGATACGAATTCGTCGCAGAATTCCGTAAAACGGGTGCATTCTGCCGGGCCGATGTGGGCATCGGCCCCTACAATTCTTTGAGGAAATGCGGTACGGATTCACCGAAGGGCTTTCGCTTCTCACAGCTGCCTGCTGCCAGACCTCTCAGGCGCTTCGCGCCGGAGCATTATACCACACCACCGCCCGCGGCTGCAAGCGAAACGGCTATAGAAAGCGCGAATGGCCGTCATAAGCAACCGCGCAAAAAAGATCCGCACCCGGTCAAGGTGCGGATCTCTGGTCGGCAGATAAAAACTTAGCCCTGAGCCTTCATGCGGGCGAAGCAATCGCTGCAGTAAACCGGGCGATCGGACTTCGGCTCGAACGGGACACGCGCTTCGCCGCCGCAGGCAGCGCAGGTAGCGGTGTAGTACTCTCTGGGGCCGCGGGTCGCGTTCTTGCGGGCGTCACGGCAGGCCTTGCAGCGCTGCGGCTCATTCTGGAAGCCACGCTCTGCGTAGAATTCCTGCTCACCGGCGGTAAAAACGAACTCTTTGCCACACTCTTTGCAGACCAACGTCTTGTCTTCGAACATTTTTGTTACCTCTCTTTTGCGATAAAAAATGGATTTGCCCTGCAACTGCGGCTTGCGCTCGGATGCGATAGGGCTGTATATGCGATCAGGCTGCGCCTGATTTCGCCGGGAAAAGCGCCAGTCAATCTTGCCAGAGTCCATACACGAAGAGAGGGTGCAACGGAATGATGAAAGATCTGCGTGGCCTTGGTTGGAAATATTTATTACCCAACACTAGCGATTATATGCGATATTTTTCCGGTTGTCAATAGTAAATAAAACTTATTTTATTTCTCCGACGATTTTTGTAGATTTTCGACGTGCCGCACAAGCGCCTGTGTGACCGCCTGTGCCTGCTGCTCCGTGCCGGCCTCCACCATCACGCGGATGAGCGGCTCCGTGCCGGACGGGCGGATGAGCACGCGGCCGTTTTCGCCCAGCTCGGCTTCCGCCTTCTGGATCGCTTCGCGCAGGGAGTCCGACTGCATGATGGCCGTTTTCTGCTCGTTGGAGGTCACGCGGACATTCTGCAGCAGCTGCGGATACTGCCGCACGGAGGCGGACAGCTCGCTGGCCTTCTTATCACTGTGCGAGAGGATATCCAGAAACTGCAGCGCGGCCAGCTGGCCGTCGCCGGTGGGCATGTAGTCCAGAAAGATGATATGGCCCGACTGCTCGCCGCCGAGGCGCATGCCCTCTTTCTGCATGAGCTCCAATACGTTCCGGTCGCCGACCGGCGCGCACAGAAGCCGCAGACCGTGCTCCGTGCAGTATTTGTGCAGGCCGATGTTCGACATGACCGTCGCGACGAAGCCGCCGCCGTGCAGACGGCCATTTTTTTCCATCGCCTCCGCGCAGATGGCCATCATCTTGTCGCCGTCGATGACATTGCCCTGCTCGTCGACGGTCAGGCAGCGGTCGGCGTCGCCGTCGAACGCGATGCCGAGATCGTATCCGCCCGCTTTGACCGCGCTGCAGAGCGCCTCCAGATGCGTCGAGCCGCAGCCGTTATTGATGTTGACGCCGTTCGGCTTGTCGTTCAGATACTCCGCCTCCAGCGGGAAGCGGGCGAACAGATACCGCGCCGTGGTCGAGGCCGCGCCGTTGGCGCAGTCGATGAGCACGCGCAGCGGCTCGAGACTGTCGACGCTCGAGGCCAGATGGTCGAGATAATACTCCGCCGCAAAGCTGCCGGACATGACCTGCCCAATCCCGCCGTGCGTTTTGACGGGCAGCTCGCCGTCCTGAAGGATCAGGTCCTCGATGCGTGCTTCGAGCGCGTCGCTCAGCTTGAAGCCCTCGGACGAGAACATCTTGATGCCGTTGTGCTCATACGGATTGTGCGAGGCGGAAATGACGACGCCCGCGTCCGCGTGCAGATAGACCGTCAGATACGCGACGGCAGGCGTCGGCACAACGCCGAGCAGGATCGCGTTGCAGCCGCAGGCCGTCAGTCCCGCGACGAGCGCGCCCTCGAGCATGTCCGAGGAGATGCGCGTGTCCTTGCCGATGACGACGGTCGGCTTCGTGCCGGAATCGTCGCAGAGGGAAATGGCCGCCGCCTGACCCACGCGGTAGGCGAGCTTTGCGTCCAGCGTCTCATTGGCGACGCCGCGGATGCCGTCGGTCCCGAATAATTTACCCATATTTATGTATCGCTCCTCAAACCTCAGAATGAAAGCTGCGTCCCGGCGGGCTGCACGGGGGACGGCAGATGCAGATGCTCATAGGCCAGCTGCGTGACGCAGCGGCCGCGCGGCGTGCGCGTCAGAAAGCCAATCTGCAATAGATACGGCTCGTAGACATCCTCCAGCGTGACGGCCTCCTCGCCGATGGTCGCGGCCAGCGTTTCAAGGCCCACGGGGCCGCCGCCGTAGTTTTTCACGATGGCGGTGAGCATGCGGCGGTCGATGGCGTCAAGCCCCAGATGGTCGACCTCGAGCTTGCCGAGCGCATGGTCGGCAGCCTCGGAGGTAATGACGCCGTCGTGGCAGACCTGCGCAAAATCGCGCACGCGGCGCAGAAGCCGGTTTGCGATACGCGGCGTCCCGCGCGAGCGGGACGCGATCTCCCGCGCGCCGGAAGGCTCAATTTCGATGCCCAGCAGCGCGGCCGAGCGCATGACGATGCGCTGTAATTCCTCCGTGGTGTAAAGCTCCAGCCGCAGCTGCACGCCGAAGCGGTCGCGCAGGGGGCTCGAGAGCTGACCGGCCCGGGTCGTTGCGCCGATGAGCGTAAAGCGCGGCAGATCCAGCCGGATGGAGTTGGCCGACGGGCCCTTGCCGACGATGATGTCGATGGCGAAATCCTCCATGGCCGGATACAGGATCTCCTCGACCGCGCGGTTGAGACGGTGAATCTCGTCAATGAACAAAATATCGCCCGGTGCGAGATTTGTCAGCAGCGCGGCCAGATCCCCGGCCTTTTCGATGGCCGGGCCGGAGGTCACGCGGATGCCCGCGCCCATTTCGTTGGCGATGACGCCCGCGAGCGTCGTCTTGCCGAGGCCCGGCGGGCCGTAGAGCAGCACATGGTCGAGCGGCTCATTGCGCCGTCTGGCGGCTTCAATATAAATGGAAAGATTGTCCTTGGCCTTTTCCTGGCCGGTATAGTCGGCCAGCAGCTTCGGGCGCAGGCTGACCTCGCCCTCGTCTTGCGGCGTCAGGCTCGTGGTGACGATGGGCGCGTCGTATTCCTGCGAAAAATCCAGACTCATGCCGGGCCCTCCTTACTGCTGCGCCGCGGCGCGCAGCGCCCGGCGGATCACGTCTTCAATGGAAAGGTGCTCAAGATCGATGCCCTTGAGCGCGGCTGCCGCCTCTGTCTGCGAATAGCCGAGGCCGACGAGCGCGGCGGTCGCCTCCGCGGACTTGCTGCCGCGCACGGGCGCGCCGGAGCCGGCGAATTCCACCGTATTCAGCTCCAGCTGGCTTGCGCCGAGCTTGTCCTTGAGCTCGAGAATGATGCGCTGCGCGAGCTTCTTGCCCACGCCCTGCGCCATGGTGATGGTCTTGTCGTCCTGCGTCATGACGGCCAGCGTCAGCTGCTCCGGCGAGACGACGGACAAGATCGCCAGCGCGGCCTTCGGGCCGACGCCCGTCACGCCGAGCAGCTGTTCGAAGCAGTTTAATTCCTCGCGCGTGGAAAAGCCGAAGATGTCGAAGGCATCCTCCTTGATGTTGCAGTAGGTAAAGAGCTTCGCGGGCTTGCCCAGCTGCAGCCGGGCAAGCGTATAATTTGTCGTATGGCACGCGTAGCCTACGCCGCCGCAGTCCATGACCGCGAGATTGGCGTCGAGCAGCGTGATCGTCCCGTTCAGATAATAAAACATTACCGGTATCCTTTCTGCGCCAGAAGCGAGGTGGAGCTCCGCGCGTGGCAGAGCGCGATGGCGATGGCGTCCGCCGCGTCGTCCGGCCGCGCAACCTTCTCCATCTTCAGGATGTGCCGCGTCATTTCCATGACCTGATGCTTGTCCGCGCCGCCGTAGCCGACGACGGCCTGCTTGACCTGGTTGGGCGTATATTCAAAGAGCGGCGCGCCCGCCTTGCAGATCGCCAGCAGAATGACGCCCCGGCCATGGCTCACGCCGATGCCGGTCGTGACGTTATGCCCCCAGAACAGCTCTTCGACCGCCACGGCGTCCGGCTTGACCGTTTCGATGAGCTGCGCCATATCGTCGTAGAGCATCATGAGCCGCTCGGGGAACGAGAGCGTCGTGGGGGTCGTGATGGTGCCGTAATTGAGCAGCTGGACGCTGCCGCGTCCGGCTTCCAGAATTCCAAACCCGGTCGTGGCGTAGCCGGGGTCGATGCCAAGAATGCGCATATCAGAACTTCCCGAAGATCTCCCAGTAGCACATGCCGAGGACGCCGAGCACCACGATGGCGATCAGCACCCACGCCAGCACGATCTGGTGCTTCGGCCGGGGCGTATACTCCCCCCGCTGCTCTTTTTCGTTCCGCTGTCCGCTCTGGTATTCCAGCTGTTCGGTGCTGTGGTCGTTGTTCATGAGAGATCTCCTGTCTGGTTATTTTTGCGGGGCAATGCGGATTCGCCAAAGCCCTGATAGAGGCGGGGCTGTAAATCTGCACAGCGCTCTGTAGGGGCCGGTGCCCACATCGGCCCATCGGGAAGTTTCGAATTCGCCGCAGATTTCCGAGAAATCGGTGCATTCTGTGGGCGGACAGAGTCGTCCGCCCCTACAGAGTGCGGGGTTCTGAAGGATTTCTGTAGGGGCCGACGACTCTGTCGGCCCTGAAAATGCTGCGGATTTGCATAGAATTCCTGTAAAATCGGTCTGCGCTGAGGGGCGATGTGGGCATCGCCCCCTACAACTGACACGGAAACCTTTGGTGCGTGCAAATTTTGGGCTGCTCTGGTTTTGCGGAACTATTATAGCATATTCCACCTCAAAAAAACAGCCTTATCTCAGCAGCACAGAATGACCGGACAGCCGGCGCGGCCGGAGAGGCAGGACAGGACCTGCATGGCCGCGCATACGCCGCAGCAGGCGCGGCTCAGGTCGACGTGCTCGAAGCCGAAGCCGGTCTGCCGGTTGTGGTAGACCGTGCCGCTGCGGCCGATCTGGTCGCGGGCGGCGGCGTATTCCGCGTTCGCCGGATCCATGGCGCAGGCTCTTGTGATCTGCTCATAGCCCAGCACCCGGTTTCCGAGATTCGTGTTCGCGACGGCGGCGAGATAATACCACTGCGCTGTGCGCTGCGTCTCGGGCACGGTGTTCAGCTCGCGCAGCGCGCGTTCGTATTCCTGCACAAAGATGTACCGCCGCGCGGACTCCATCGGGTCGGCTCCCGACCAGGCGTCCTGATAGCCCTGCCGGTACCAGCCCGCGAAGGGGTCTTCCTGATAGCTCCGCTGCTGGGTGTTCACGCGCGGCTGCGGGTTTTTGATCTGGTCATAGGCGGCGTTGATGCGGTTCATCATCTCCGCCGCGTGCTGGTCGCCCGGATTCATGTCCGGGTGATATTTTTTGGCCAGCGCGCGGTAGGCGCGCTTGACCTCCTCGTCGCTCGCGTCCGGCGTCAGGCCGAGCACGCTGTATGGATCGTCGATCATGTTCATTCCTCCTGCTTCGTCCGGAATGCCGCGTCAAAGCGCGTCCAGACGCCGGAATATAGGATATTCTGCAGCAGCGCCGCGTCCTGCACGATGGGCAGGCGCTCGAATGCCTCCGCCGCGTCGCCCGCCAGGAGCGTCAGCTGCGGGCGGAAGTCCGCGCCGCTCTGTATGCCAAGCAGCGCCAGCGGATTATACTGGCTCCGCTTGCGATCTGCCTCCAGATCGCAGGCAGCGTCCATAAAATAGATCAGCTTGCCGAGACTCCAGCCAAACTGCCGCAGAAGCGGTGTCCAGCGGTCTTCCTTTACCGTGAACAGCTCCGCCATCAGCGCGCCGAAGGCGTTGGCGGGCGTCTCGGAATAGACCGCGCGGTCTTCCTCCGCCTGCGCAATCGCTTGAAGCGAAGCGCGGATGGCGGCGGCCTTGTCCGGGTACTGCGCCGCGGCCCGCTTTGCGCCGGGGCCGAGAAGTCCCGCGGCGGCTGCGGCAGAGAGACGTTTGTCGTCGTGCCAGTCGTCGCGGCGGTTTTCATAGGCGAGCAGGCAGTTCATCGCCGCCGCGTAGCCGGTGAATCCCGTCTGCGTCCAGCGCTGCGCCTGCGCGGGATGGCGCAGACAGCGCCCCGCGCCGGACTGTTCATCCGGCTCATAGAGTGCGGACAGAAACAGCGTCAGAAACGCCATATCATATGTTAATGCCAGCGCCGGGACCGGCCCGTAACCATGGTACAGCGCGCGGCACAGTCCGCAGTAGACGCTTTTGTAGCGCATCCGCTGCGCCGTATCCAGCCGCGCGAGGTCGGTGATCACGTATCCGAACATTCCGGGTTCTCCTTCGGCTTTTTCCAGTCGAACAGCGCGTGATTCAGAAGCGCGCCGTAAAACAAAATGGAGATGCAGGCATACAGCCACAGCAGCATCAGAAGCAGCACGGACAGGCTCCCGTAGAGCGCCGAGGCTTTGGCGATGTGGTTGACATACCACGAATAGATCTCCGAATACACCACCCACGCGCAGGCCGCGCCCGCCGCGCCGGGCAGGACGTGGACGAACCGCTGCCGCCGGGCGGGCAATGCCAGAAAAACGCCCGAAAACAGCGCCGTCAGCAGAACGAGCGAATACAGATGCAGATTCCGCAGCACCGGCTCCAGCACGGCGGCGAGGGAAAAGCCGCGCGCGTCCAGAAACGCCAGCAGCGCCTGCCCGCCGACATAGAGCCCCAGCGTCAGCAGCAGCGCCAGCAGCATCCCCACGGTGTAGACCACGCACAGAAGCCGCCGGTGCAGATACCGCCGCGTCTCGCGCGCCTCCAGAACGGCGTTGAGGCCGTAAAGCAGACTCAGCATGCCCTTTGAGGCCGACCAGAGCGTCAGCACGGCGCTCGCGGAGATGATCGCCGCCGAGCTTGATCCGTAGAGCGTCCGGATGAAATATTCCAGCAGCCGCAGCAGCCAGTCCGGCGCGAGCTGCGCGCAGAGCCCCAGCAGATGCTCGAGCGTCAGCGGCGTGTAGGGAAGCAGCGACAAAAGCAGACTCACGATCGGAAACACGGACAGCAGCAGGAAAAACGAGGCGTTGCCCGCGTAGATGGGGATCTGCATGGCCGTAATGCGCGCAGACAGCTGCGCGATGCGTTTTTTTAGATCCAAGCGTGTCCCTCCTATACCCGAAAGTTTTCGACAAAAGCCGCTCCGGCTTGTACAGAATTGCCAAAGCATGGACGATTTTCCTGTAAAAATCATCTAAAATCCCGGCGGTTTTGTCGAATCACGCGAAATGTTTTTATTTGCGAATTGCGGAAGTTATGGTTCAATAGCTCTGGGAGGGAGAATACCATGAGAAATAAAAGTCTGATCCACACGAAGGACGTCAAAACACAGGAGGGCACGCCGCTGCATCTGGAATATTATCTGCTGAACGACAGCGTGCTGGGCGGCTGCGCCGAATGCTACGGCGTGGAGATCCTCGCGCAGACCGGCGAGGCGCAGTGCTATGCGGGCATCCCGCGCATCACCATGCGCGGCACCAGTATCTTCACGCTCATCGACCAGCTGGCCTACTTCGCCGTCACGCCGGATTCGCTGAACGATGTGCTTCAGGACTGGCTGTAGAAAAAAGTAGACAAGCCCTCTCTTTTTTGCTACAATCATAACAGAAAATGGGCAGATGTGCAAGATGCGTGTCCGCCGGAAGAAGAGAGGAGTTTTCGCCATGAAGTGCCCGTACTGCGGCTATCAGGAGAGCAAGGTCGTCGATTCCCGTCACTCGGACGACGGGCTGAGCATTCGCCGCCGCCGCGAATGCCTGCAGTGCCAGAAGCGGTTTACCACATATGAAACGGTCGAGAGCCTGCCCATCGTCGTCATCAAGCGCGACAGCAGCCGCCAGCAATTCGACCGCAACAAGATCCTCAACGGCATGCTGCGCGCATGCGAAAAGCGCCCGGTCGCGCTGGCCGAGCTGGAAAAGGCGACCGATGAGATCGAACAGGCCATCCAGAACTCGCTCGACCGGGAGATCTCCACGGAAAAGATCGGAGAGCTCGTCATGGAGCGTCTGAAGCCGCTCGACGAGGTCGCGTATGTCCGCTTTGCGTCCGTCTACCGTCAGTTTAAGGACATCGACAGCTTCATGCGCGAGCTGAACAAGATCCTCGAAGAACGCTGAATCGTCACGCCCTGCTGCGTCAGCCGCAGCGGGGCGTTTTTTTACACATCTTTCTCCGCTTGCCTATTGTCAATCCGGACGGATTTGTGCTAAACTGGATTGAATTTTCAGGAGAATCATACACAGGAGTGTGAATCATGCGTCAGGAACCGAAACACAACGAAGAGGGCTTCATGTACAAGCTCGCCAGCTTTATTGTCGACAAACGGAATCTGATCTTTCTGATCGTCGCCATCGGGCTGGTGTTTTCCGTGTTCTCACGGAATTGGGTGCAGGTGGAGAACCAGCTTTCGGCGTATCTGCCGAAGGACTCGGAGACGTATCAGGGCCTGCATCTGATGGAGGATGAATTCATCACGTTCGGCACGGCCAAGGTCATGCTCGTCAACGTGACCTATGACGAGGCGCAGGCCGTGTCCGAACGGCTCGAAGCCGTCGACGGCGTGCAGAGCGTCGCCTTTGACGACACAAAGGAGCACTATACCAACGCCTCTGCGCTCTATAATATTACCTTCGACTATTCCGAGACGGACGAGATGTGCGAGACGGTCATGAACCGGGTCGAGGACGAGCTGTCCGGCTACGACATGTACGTCTCGGCGACCTTCGGCGATACGGCGTCCAAGACGCTGGCGCAGGAGATCGGCGTGATCGTCATCATCGTGGCGATCGTCGTGGTGTCCGTGCTGATTTTGACCTCGCAGACCTATGCGGAGGTGCCGGTGCTGCTCATCACGTTCATCGCGGCCGCGCTTTTGAACATGGGCACGAATTTCCTGCTCGGCACGATCTCGTTCGTGTCGAACTCCGTTACCATCGTGCTGCAGCTGGCGCTGTCTGTGGACTACGCGATCATTTTCTGCAACCGCTATAAGGAAGAGCACGAGACGCTTCCCATTCGCGAGG
Source organism: uncultured Oscillospiraceae bacterium (assembly GCA_934646185.1). Lineage (GTDB taxonomy): Bacteria > Bacillota > Clostridia > Oscillospirales > Oscillospiraceae > CAG-170. The sequence continues at coordinate 54,626 of CAKUEH010000006.1, forward strand.
CCGTCATCGTCGCCCTGAGTAAGGCCGTGCCGGAGATCTGCGGCAGCAGCCTCACGACCATCGGCGGCCTCGTCGCGATGCTGTTTATGGAGTTCCGGCTGGGCTTCGATCTCGGCATCTGCCTGATCAAATCCATTTTCTTCTCGCTGTTTGCGGTGTTCTTCCTCATGCCGGGCCTTCTGATGCTCTTCGGCAAGAAAATTGACGCCACGCGGCACAAAAACTTCGTGCCCAAGATCCCGTTCGTCGGCAGATTCGCATATGCGACGAAGAAGATCATTCCGCCCATTTTTCTGGTGGTCATCATCGGCGCCATGCTCTTTGCGAACAACTGCCCGTATGTCTACGGCTTCAGCTATCTGGAGACGACGAAGCGCTCGGAGCAGCAGATCGCGGACGATCTGATGGACGAGACGTTCGGGTCGACGAATATGGTCGCCGTCGTGGTTCCGGCGGGGGATTACACAGCGGAGAAGAAGCTGCTGGACGAGCTCGGGACCTACGACGAGGTCGACTCCACGCTGGGCCTTTCCAACGTCGAGGCCATGGGCGGCTACATGCTGACCGACGCGCTGACGCCCCGGCAGTTTTCCGAGCTGACCGACCTGGATTACGAGGTCGCAGAGCTTCTCTACGCGGCCTACGCCGCGGACGGCGGCAATTACGGCAAGATCATCGGGGGCCTGCCCAATTATTCCGTGCCGCTGCTCGACATGTTCACCTTCCTCTACGGCGAAATGCAGGACGGCTACGTCACGCTCGACGCCGATATGACCGATACGCTCGAAAGCGCCTATTCCCAGATCACCAACGCGCGCAAGCAGCTGCAGTCTGACAAGTATACCCGCATGCTCGTCTATCTAAACCTGCCTGTGGGCGGCGACGAGACCTATGACTTCCTCGACCAGATGCGCCTCGTCGCGCGGAAATATTACCCGGACGGCGATGTGTACGTCGTGGGCGATTCCTCGTCCGAGCAGGATTTCAAGACCTCATTCTCGCGCGACAATGTCGTCGTGTCGGTGCTGTCCATCCTGATCGTTCTGGTCGTGCTGCTGTTCACGTTCAAATCCGCGGGGATCCCGGTGCTGCTGATCCTGGTCATTCAGGGCAGTATCTGGATCAACTACGGCATCCCGACCATCACGAACAGCCCCCTGTTTTTCCTCAGCTATCTGGTCGTCTCGTCCATCCAGATGGGCGCGAACATCGATTACGCCATCGTCACGACCAGCCGCTTTATGGAATTCAAGGACAAAATGCCCAAAAAGGACGCGATCATCGAGACGATGAACCTGTCCTTCCCGACGATCATCACCTCGGGCCTCATGATGGCCATCGCCGGCATCCTGATCGGCCAGATGACCTCCAACGCCGCCATCGCCGGCATCGGCGACAGCCTCGGCCGCGGCACGATCATTACGATCATCATCGTCATGTTCATTCTCCCGCAGATCCTGCTGCTGGGCGAAAAGGTCATTGACAAGACCGCGTTCGACATGCCCTCCGCCGTTTCCTCGCACCAGTCCGCGGGCCGCGTGCGCATCGACGGCATGGTGCGCGGCGAGATCCACGGGCAGATCAGCGGCGTCGTGCACGCGGTCGTGGAGGGAGACGTCAATATCAGCCTGCTCTCCGGCGCTGTGGAGCCGGAAAACGCGGACGCGGCGGAGGAGCAGACGGAAAAGGAGGATGACGCGCATGAATAACAGAACGCTTCGGGCCCGCGTAGGCGCGGTGCTGCTGGCGCTGGCGCTTTGCCTCGCCGTTCTTCCGGCAGCCGCGGCGGACGGCACGCAGACCGTCTGGCTGGACTCTGCGGCCGATTTTGCCGCGTTTGCGAAAAACTGCTCGCTCGATACCTGGTCGCAGGGCAAGACGTTTGTCCTGCGCGCGGATATTTCGCTCGCCGGTGTGGACGTTTCGCCTGCCGCCTCCTTCGGCGGCGCGTTTGAAGGAGGCGGGCATACCATCTCCGATCTTGATCTCACGGAAAACGCCAGCCCCGCCGGACTGTTCGGCACGATCCTGCCCGGCGGCAGCGTGGAAAACCTGAATGTCGCGGGCTCTGTGGCCGCGGGCGGCGATAAGATCGCCTGCGGCGGCATCGCGGGCGAGAATTACGGCAGGATCGTCCGCTGCACGTTTACCGGCATGGTGCAGGGCGACACACAGATCGGCGGCATCACAGGCCGCAATCAGGTCTCCGGACAGATCGTCAGCTGCTCGTTCGAAGGAAAGGTGCAGGGCACGACCGCCACGGGCGGCATCGCGGGCCAGAACGCGGGCATCATCCGCCACTGCACGAACAGCGGCAGCGTCAACGTCAACAATGTCGACGCCGCGCTGAGCCTCAGCGACATCCAGATCGACACGACGCTCGATCTTGCCAATCTCGCAACCGCGCAGACCCTCCTCACGACCACCGCCACCGGCGGCGTCGCGGGCCGGAATACCGGCATGATCGCGGGCTGCAAGAATACCGGCACGGTTGGCTATGAGCATGTCGGCTATAACGTCGGCGGCATCGCGGGCGTGACGAGCGGGTATCTGCTGAACAACACGAATTCCGGCACGATCTACGGCCGCAAGGACGTCGGCGGCATCGCCGGTCAGGTCGAGCCGTATGTCGCCGTGACCGTCTCCGAGAGCACGAAGCAGCAGCTGCAGACCCAGCTGCAGGAATTAAAAGCGCTCACCGATCAGGCGACCGCCGACGCGGGCGGCGCGGCGAGCGACCTCGGCGCGCAGCTGGCCGGAATGGGAACGTATCTCGACAGCGCTGCAAACGCGGCCAATAATCTGCGCGCGACCGCGACCATCGACGCGGGCGCGCTGGCAAACGGCGGCGTGAGCGGCGGGGCAGACCTCGCCGTCGGGGACGCCTCGGCGGGCATCGGCGCCGTCATCGGCGCGGGAACGGACGGCGGCGTCAGCGTCGACACGCATCCGCTGGAGATCGAGGGCCACAAGGACGCCGGGATCGGCGCGGGCGTGGGCGGATATCTCGATCCGTCCGATATTTCGATCTCCGGCGGCACGGACGGCTCCGGCGCGCTCAGCGCGTCGCTGCAGATGAACGCGGACGCCTCCATGCCGGAGCTGGCAGGCGCGCTGAGCGGCATGGGCGCGCAGATGCGCGCCATCGGCTCGCAGGCCGCGAGTCTGTCCGGGACGCTGCAGAAGGATGTGCAGGCCGTCAGCGACAAGCTGGACGAGATCAGCGCGACCGTCTTTGACGTCATGGACAGTCTGGAAAACCGCGATCTTGTGACCGACGGCTCGCAGACCGACCCGGACAGCATCACGATGGGCGCGCTGCGCGGCTGTGAAAACACAGGCGCGGTGCAGGCCGACCGCAACGTCGGCGGCATCGCGGGCGCGATGGGCATGGAGGCGGGCACCGACCCCGAGAGCGACGTCAGCAAGAGCCTGTCATCGACCGAGCGCAAGCAGTATGAGCTGCGCGCCGTTTTGCAGCGCTGCGTCTCTGCGGGCGCGGTCACGGCCAAGAAGGACTGCGCCGCGGCCATCTGCGGCCGGATGGATCTCGGCCTGATCGACGGCTGCGAGGCCTACGGCAGCGTTGAGAGCCAGAGCGGCGATTATGTCGGCGGCGTCGCGGGCATCTGCAGCGCGGCGATCGAGAGCTGCTGGGCCAAATGTACGCTTTCCGGCGGCCGCTATGTCGGCGGCATCACCGGCACGGGCGTGACGGACAGCGCGACGGGCGGCGGCAGTACCGTCTCCGGCTGCGTGTCGCTCGTGGCCGTTACGGAGTATTCGCAGTACGCGGGCGCGATCAGCGGCAGCGGCGCGGGCGCGTTCGCGGATAACGTGTTCGTCTCCGACACGCTGGCCGGACTCGACGGCGCAAGCACCGCCGGACAGGCGGAGCCGGTCGTGTATGAAGCGCTGCTGGCAAACGGAGCGCTGCCTGACGAATTCCGGACCTTTACCGTGCGGTTTGCTGCGAACGGCGAGATGCTCAAGACCGTCGCGGTCAGCTACGGCGATTCTCTGCCGGACAGCGTGTACCCGGATATTCCGGCTGTCGACGGACAGTACGGCGAGTGGGACGTGCAGTCTCTGAACGACATTCGGTTTGACACCACCGTGACCGCGCAGTATCATGCCAGCATCGACGCGCTCCCGAGCGACGCGCAGCGCGCCGACGGCAGGCCCGTCTTCCTGGCAGAGGGCGCGTATACGAGCGCCGACCGCCTGCAGGCCCAGCCGCAGGCCATCACGCCCGCCGCCTTCGGCGAGATCTCCGCCAGCATCCCGGAGGCTGTCCGGAAATACTGCGAAAATATCGCGGACGGCCATGCGCCCGCCGCGCATGTGGCGCGCTCCGTTGTCGAGCAGTGGCAGCTCCGCCTGCCGGACGACGGCGCGGACACGCACACCATCCGCTTCCGCGCGCCCGACGGGCAGTCCGGCAAGCTGGATATCTATCTGGAAAACGAAGCCGGCGTCTGGCAGAAGGCGACTACGACCGAGGTCGGCAGCTATCTGTCCTTTGAGGCTGCCGGGCAGACCGTGCAGCTCGCGGCGCTGTCCACATTCCCCGTCTGGTGGGTGTGGATCGTGCTGGCCGGACTTGCGGCGCTGCTGGTGCTGCTGATCATTCATCTGATCCATAAGGCCGGCAAGGCCCGCCGCCGTCAGATGCAGGCGCTGCGCAAGGCCATGCAGGACGAGCAGAATGCCAACGATGCCGTCATCGGCGTCATCGACCCGGACGCGCAGGAGGAACCTGTTTCGCCGGAGCAGCTGCAGAAAAAGAAGAAAAATCGCCGCGTCTGGTGGATCATCGCGCTTACGCTCGTGATCCTGATCGCGGCCGGGGTCCTCATCTACCGGGCCAGTCTCAAGAGCAGCGTGGACGCGCTCCTGCTGCTGAAAAACCTCTCCGGCCGTAAGGAGCTGGACATGAGCGCCTCCGTGCAGATGGATCTCGGCGACGAGACGCTGCGGACGGATGCGCGTCTGTTCCGCACGCAGGCGGATGGAAACGCCATTCTCTGCATCGAGGAAAACGGCGTTGCGCTGTACTATTATGACGGCGCGATCTATCTCGAAAACGGCAGCGCCTACCGCACGAGCGGCCTGTTCCCGGATTATTCCACGCTCGGCGAGCATCTGCTGGAGCTCTACAACGCGACTGACGTGACCTATGCCCGCGAAGGCGGCGAGGAGGTCTATTCCGTGACGGCCTACGGCAGCGACGCCGAGCAGGCGCTCTCGCTGCTGACGCCGACGATCGCGGACTCCCTCAGCGCAGTCGAGAGCATCGATTTGTGCATGCATGTGGAAGACGGCGAGATCCGCTCGATCGAGGCCTCCGGCAGCTGTCAGGCGGAAAACAGCGCGGGGCAGACGCAGCCGATGAACGTCTGGGCTGAGCTCACTGTCCAGCCGGACGCGCAGACGGCGCACACCGTCCCCGCGGCCGTGACCGACGCGATCGCGAACGGCGGCTATCAGGGCAAGCTCGAGCTGACGGAGGATCTGCTGCGCGTGCTGTCCGCCGCCTCCGAGCTCGGCGAGCGTGATCCGCTTGCCGCCCGCGTCAGACTCAGCGCCAACTGCGGCCCCGTGATCTTCGATACGTCGCTGGACTACACCCGTACCGTAAAGGACGGAAAGACCGTCGGCTGCATCCGCGCGGGCGCGCTGGAGCTCTATTTCTCGGGCGGAACGATCCTTTCAAAGGACGGAAGCGCGACCGGCGCGAGCGAACAGACGCTGGTCAGATGCGCGGATCTGATCGATCTGGCCTACCGCGCCTGTCTGGAAGACAGCGTCACGAGCGAGCAGACGGAGGGCGGCTGGCGCTATACGCTCAGCCTCAGCGCCGAACAGACGCAGCAGGCCGCCTGCGCCATCGCGCCGGAGGCGGAGAAGCTGGATGTGCAGTATCTGCCCGGAACGCTGGAGCTGGACGTGCAGGACGGCTCGATCACGGCCCTGCGCGTCACGACCGGCGGCAGCGTACAGATCGGCGTCGTCGACACGCAGGTGTCGATCTCGGCTCAGTTTGATTTCCGGACCGGCCTGACCGCGGACGACTGCGCGGTCCCGGACGCGGTATTGGAAAAGCTGTAACAGACCAATAAAAAGAGCGCCCCCGGTTTTCCGGAAAGGAAAACCGGGGGTGGTTTTTATCGGGATCAGTCCATTTTCTCGAAATCCGCGTCGACGGCGTCATCGGTGAAGTCGTTGTTCGGATTCTGATAGCTGGCCGAGCCGCGGTATTCGGCGTTCGGGTCGATGTGGACGCCGGCCTCGTTCAAAAGCGCTTCCAGCTGGTCGGCGGCGCTGTTCATCTGCGCGGGATCCTTGGACTTGACGGCGCGGCGGGCGGTCTTGACAGCCTCGGCCAGCCGGGCCTTGTCCTCCCTGGAAACGTTTTTCGCGTTTCCGGCCTGGAAGATCATCTGCTCGCAGCGGTCGCGGGCGGTGGCCTCGGCCTTGAGCTTCGCGTCCTCGGCGGCGTAGCGCTGCGCGTCGCGCACGGCGCGGTCAATGTCCTCGCGGCTCATGTTGCTCGAGGCGGTGATGGTGATCTGCTGGGCCTTGCCGGTGTCGAGATCCTTCGCCGTAACGTTTACGATGCCGTTGGCGTCGATGGAGAACGTGACCTCGATCTGTGGGACGCCTCTGGGCGCGCGGCGGATGCCGGTGAGCTGGAAACGGCCGAGCTCCTTGTTCTGGTGCGCCATGGGGCGCTCGCCCTGTAAAACGTGGATGTCGACGGACGACTGGAAGCTGGAGGCCGTCGTGAAGATCTGGCTCTTGCGGATGGGGAGCGTCGTGTTGCGCTCAATGATGCGGGTACACACGCCGCCCAGCGTCTCGATGCCGAGCGACAGCGGCGTCACGTCGAGCAGCAGAAGTCCCTTCACGCTGCCGGACAGAACGCCCGCCTGCAGACACGCGCCCATGGCGACGCACTCGTCCGGGTTGATGCCCTTGAACGGAAGCGACCCCGTCATCGACTGCACCAGCTCCTGCACCGCCGGGATGCGGCTCGAGCCGCCGACCATGAGGACCTTGCTGATCTGCGAGATGGAGACGCCGGAATCATTGATGGCCTGATTGACCGGCTCGCGCGTGGCCTGCACGAGATGGTAGGTCAGGTCGTTGAATTTCGCGCGCGTGAGTGGGATCTCCATGTGCAGCGGCCCCTGCTTGCCGACAGCGATGTACGGCTGCTCGACGGTCGTCTGCGTCATGGACGAAAGCTCGATCTTGGCCTTTTCGGCGGCCTCGCGCACGCGCTGCATGGCGGCGGGGTCGCGCGTCAGGTCGATCTTCGTCTGCTTTTTGAACTCGGCGACGAGATAGTCGACGATGCACTGGTCAAAATCATCGCCGCCCAGATGGTTGTTGCCCGCGGTGGCGAGCACCTCGATCACGCCGGACGAGATATCGAGGATGGATACGTCGAACGTGCCGCCGCCCAGATCATAGACCATGATCTTCTGCGCCTGCTCTTTATCAATGCCGTAGGCAAGGGCGGCCGCGGTCGGCTCGTTGATGATGCGCTGGACATTGAGGCCCGCGATCTTGCCCGCGTCCTTCGTCGCCTGCCGCTGCGCGTCGGTAAAATAGGCCGGGACGGTGATGACGGCGTCGGTGACAGGCTCGCCGAGGAAGGCCTCCGCGTCCGTCTTGAGCTTTTGCAGGATCATTGCGGAGATTTCCTGCGGCGTGTATTTATGCCCGTCGATGGAGACCTTGTAGTTGGTGCCCATCTGGCGCTTGATGGAAGAAATGGTGCGCTCATGGTTCGTGACGGCCTGCCGCTTTGCGATCTGGCCGACCATGCGCTCGCCGGTCTTTGAAAACGCGACGACGGACGGCGTGGTGCGTCCGCCCTCGGCGTTGGGGATGATCACGGGCTCGCCGCCCTCCATCACGGCTGCGCAGCTGTTGGTGGTGCCGAGATCAATGCCGATCGTTCTGGACATACGGAAATCCTCCTGTGAGATAGGTGCGTTCAATACCAGCTTCCGGAGCCTGTACCGGAATCCGTCTGGGACTGGCTCTGTCCGGAATAGCTCCCGGAATCGCTGTAGCTGTAATTGCGGTAATAATACGGGTCATAATACGCGCCGCGGTAGCCGCAGCTGCCGAACAGCATGGCGACGATCTGGATCAGCAGATAAATGCCGAGCAGCCGCACGAGAAAGCTCCCGCGCCGGCGCGTGCGGTGGTACGTCCAGCGGTAGCCGCCGGGATTGGCGTCGCTCTCGTCCTGTTCCCCGTCGTCCGAGGAGCGGTAGGTGTACCAGGTCTGCCAGCCGTTCTGGTTCGTCTGCTGCCAGTCGCGCTGCTGATTGCCGCTTTGCGAGCCCCAGAAGCCGAAGGGATCGGAGAAGGGGTCATAATACTGCTGGCCGGACTGGTCATATTGCTGCCGGGCCTGCTGCTGCGCTTGCTGCTGTGCCTGCTGCTGGCGGTAGGCCTGCGGATTCTTGATCGCGTCATAGGCCGCGTTGATCTCGTTCATCTTCTGCGCGGCAGTCTTGTCGCCGGGATTCAGATCGGGGTGGTATTGCTTTGCCAGCCTGCGGTATGCCTGCCGGATCTCGTCCTCCGTCGCGTTCGGAGACACGCCCAGCACCTGATACGGATCTGTTCCCATGCAGCTCACTTCCTCTTTGTTTCGATTATGCTGATTATAACGCCTTTATTCGGGTGATTTGTGAAGCATTTATAAACGATATGCAAAAAAATTGCGGTCTTCACAAAAAATGCAGCGTTCCGCAGCCCATCCGCTGCCAAAATCAAAAAACCGGCTGTCCGCATAACAAAAAAGGCTCCCCTTGGGCTCAAGGGGAGCTGGCGCGAAGCGCCTGAGGGGATTCGAATCCTGTATATTTCGGAGCACTCCAAAAACGCACGATCTCGGTAGGGGCGGGGCTCTGCTCCGCCCGCGGAATGAACCGATTTCATGCGGATTTCATGCAAATCCGCAACATTGAAAGGACCGACAGAGTCGTCGGCCCCTACAAATTCCTGTCTACCGGCCCAGCAGCCAATCGACCGACACATGCAGAACATCGGCCAGCGCGCACAGCTCCTTGTCTGATACAGGGCGCTTTTGTCCCTCCAGAAGGGACAGGGCAGGGATGCTCATATCGATGCCGGACAGCTGCAGCTGCGCGAGCAGCTCGACCTGCTTCATGCCACGTGCCAGCCGGGCCTGTGTGACCCGCGCGCCGACGAGATTCTTTGTTCCAAGCTCCAATTTCCTTGTTTTCAGGCCAACACACCCCGTTTCTGAACCGATTATACGAAAAGGATGTATTGACATATTTGGTATTACCAAATATACTAAATTTAATACAGATAAATATGGAGTGTGTAAAAAATGGACTACACAGAAGTAACGCCGTTGCCGGAGGTTTGCAGGGAATGTAAAGATCGAAGCATGTGTCTGGAAAACGGGGAGCCTGAATGGTGCTGCGATGAGTGTGACTATCTGTTGGAACGATTTGTTCCGGTGTGTACTGAGAAAAAAGACGCCCCAGTTCAGGACTGAACCGGGGCATTGTGTATTTTAGGGCGAGAATACTCAGTCCTTCAGCGCCTCCAGTGCGCCGAGCAGGAAGCGCCAGGTGCGCTGGACGGAGGAGATGGACATTTTTTCGCGTGTGGTATGGATGTCGACCAGATCGGGGCCGAAGGACACGCAGTCGAGGCCGGGCAGCTGGCCCGCGAACAGGCCGCATTCGAGCCCCGCGTGGATGGCCTCGATCTTCGGGGCCTTGCCGGTCTGCCGGGTATAGACGGCGGCGAGCTTGTCGCGCAGCGGGGACTCGCGCCGGTATTCCCACGCGGGATACGCGCCCGTCACGTGGAGCGACCCGCCCAGCAGCTGTGACAGCGCGTCGATGCGGGCAAGCAGCATCTGCTTCTGCGACGAGACCGAGCTTCTGACCGAGCTGACCGCCGTCAGAACGCCGTCTGCCACATGGAAAATGCCGAGATTGCAGGACGTCTGCACCAGCCCCGGAATATCCATGCTCATGGCCGCGATGCCGTTCGGCACAAGCAGCAGGAAGCGCACGACGCGCAGCGTCGCCTCCTCCGTCAGCGCCTGATCACAGGCGGGGGCAGGCTCCAGCGTGACGGCTGTGCCGGGGTCGGCTGCGGCGTATTCCTTCCGGAAATCCGCTTCGCAGGCCGCCGCGATCTCACGCGCGGCAGGGAAGTCCTCTTCCCGCAGGGCCAGAACGGCCTCGGAGGCGTTCGGAATGGCGTTGTCCTTCAGACCGCCTGCGGCGGAAACGAGCCGGAAGGCGATTTTTTTCTGCATCGCGTCCAGCACGCGGCCCAGCAGGAGATTCGCGTTCGCGCGGCCCTTGTCGATCTCCTGACCGGAATGGCCGCCGATGAGGCCGGAGACGGTCAGGCGCGCACAGGCCAGCGCGCAGGGCGCGCTCGTCAGGCCGATGGAGACGTTGGCGCTTGCGCCGCCAGCGCAGCTGACGGTGAAGATGCCCTCGTCCTCGGAGTCGACGTTCAGCATGCGGCGGGCGGAGAGCTGCGAGAAATCAAGCCCCTGCGCGCCCTCCATGCCGATCTCCTCGTCGACGGTGAACACGACCTCAAGGGCCGGGTGCGCGATCGTATCGCTGTCCAGCACGGCCAGCGCCATGGCAACGGCAATGCCGTCGTCGCCGCCGAGCGTCGTGCCGTTTGCCGAGACGTAGTCGCCCTCGACGTGCAGGTCGAGCGCGTCCTTCATAAAGTCGATGGGGCTTTCCGGCGTCTTTTCCGCGACCATATCGAGATGGCCCTGCAGAATGACGGCGGGCGCGGCCTCATAGCCTGCCGAGGCGGGCTTTTTGATGATGACGTTGTTGAGCGCGTCCTGATACACCCACAGGCCGCGTTCCTTGGCAAAGGCGACGCAGTAGTCGCTGATGGCCTTTGTGTTGCGCGAGCCGTGCGGGATGCGGGTCAGATCCTCGAAGAAATGAAAGACCGCTTTCGGTTCCAGAGCTTCCAGTACACGGGACATGATGATCGTTCCTTTCCGTTTATAAGCGTTTGATATGGTTATTCCGGCAGCTTTTCAAAATCCTCCGCGCCATGCTTGCACAGCGGGCAGATGAAATCGGCGGGGAGCGTTTCGCCCTCGTAGACATAGCCGCAGATCTTGCAGACCCAGCCGGTCTGCTTTTTGAGCGCCGACGGCTTGGGCTTGACGTTTGCAAAGTAGAAGCTGTAGGTCATGGACGGCGCGCCGGAGAGCACGCGGGCCTCCGTCACGTCGGCGATGAACAGCGTGTGCGTGCCGAGGTCGATCTCCTGCGTGACCCTGCCGCTGACAAAGGCGTTGGTGGAGTACGGCAGATAATACACCCCGTTCGTCGCGCGGGCCATGCCCTTGACGTCTGCGAACTTGTCCACATCGCGGCCGGACTGGAAGCCGTAATGCTGGAACAGGCCGAACGGCGCGTCGGTCGAGAGCATGGACAGATTGAACACGCCTGTTTTGCGGATCATGTCGTGCGTGAAATTCGCCTTGTTGACGGCGATGGAGATGCGCTTGGGCGTGTCGGTGAGCTGCGCGGCGGTATTGATGATGCAGCCATTGTCCTTTTCCCCGTCGCGGGCCGTCAGGACGAACAGACCGTAGGAGAACGAGAAGAAGGCGTTCTTTTCGATCGGCGCGTCGGCGGTATGCTCCGCCGGAGCGGGCTTCGGCATGGAGTCGAAAATGGCCTGCGCCATTGCCTCAACGTCCGCCAGCTGGGATTCCTTGAGCGTGGACCTAATCGTGACCGTCTCGTCGAGGATCGTGCAGTTTTTGAGCTTCTGGAACTCCGCGCGCATAAGTCCTGCCGCCGTCGGCGCCCAGGAGCCGTTTTCCATGAGGGCGATGGTGCGGTTTTGCAGATTGTGATGGACAATATCGTGTACCAGATTTTCCATCGTCACGAACATGCCCGCGTTATATGTCGTGGAGACAAAGACCAGATGGCTGGCCCGGAAGCACTCGGAGAGGATATAGCTCGGGTGCGTGACGGACACGTCGTACATCTGCACGTTGCGCACGCCGAGGTCGGACAGCTTCGCGGCCAGAACGTTCGCCGCGTTTTCCGTGCCGCCGTAGACGGAGGCATAGGCGATGACGACGGCGTCGTCTTCGGGCGTATAGGTCGCCCAGTGGATATACTTGTCGAGGAACCACGCGATATCCTTGCGCCAGACCGGGCCGTGCAGCGGGCAGATCATCTCGATCTCCAGCCCGGCGGCCTTTTTCAGCAGCGCCTGCACCTGCGTGCCGTATTTGCCGACGATATTGGTGTAGTACCGGCGGGCGTCCGAAAGCCACTCCGTCCGGAAATTCACCTCGTCTGCGTACAGATTGCCGTTCAGCGCGCCGAAGGTGCCGAAGGCGTCGGCGGAGTAGAGTGTTTTGGTGGTCGTGTCATAGGACACCATGACCTCCGGCCAGTGGACCATCGGGGCCATGACGAAGGCGAAGGTGTGCCGGCCGGTCGTGAGCGTGTCCATCTCCTTGACGAGCTGCACGCGCCCGTCCAGATCGAACGTGAAGAAATTCTGCATCATCGTGTGCGTCTTGGCGTTGCAGACGATGGTCAGCTCGGGGTGGCGCAGGACGAGCTCGCCGATGGTCGCGGCGTGGTCGGGCTCCATGTGCTGCACGATGAGATAGTCGAGCTTCCGGCCGGAGAGCACATGGTCGACGTTTTCAAAGAACAGGCCGCTGACGGACTTGTCCACGGTGTCGATCAGGACAGTCTTCTCGTCCAGCAGCAGATAGGAGTTATAGCTCACGCCGTTCGTGAGCGGATAGGCGTTTTCAAACAGGTTCAGCCGCCGCTCGCTCGCGCCGACCCAGTAGAGATCCTCGGTCATTTTCTTGACACAGTACATAGTTCGGAGTCCTTTCAAAATATAATAATGATTTCTATTATCGTTATAACACAAAGCAATCAAAAAATCCAGAGGAATTTGCGCGTTTCCGGCAGTTATTTTCCCTTGTTCTGCCGCCGCAGGCGGTTCAGATGGCGCTCGAAATAGCCCTGCGAGATAAAGCGGGCCAGCACATACTGGTCGAACAGGGGAACGGAGCAGGAATAAAAGCCGAGCGTCTGCCGGTAGCGCTCCATCAGGCTCTCCGGCAGGACCATATAGCCCATACGCATGGACGGGGCCAGCGAATGTGAAAACGTGTTCACATAGATCACGCACCCGCGCCGGTCCATGGAATAGAGCGTCTGCAGCGGCTTTTTGTTCTCGGAAAATTCGGAGTCAAAGTCGTCCTCGACCAGGATCGCGTCCCGCTCCGCCGCCCAGGCAAGATAGTCGCTGCGCTTGGCCGCCGATGTTGTGATGCCGGTGGGGAAGCTGTGGAACGGCGTGATGTGCAGGACGGACGCGCGTGCTTTTTGCAGCGCGGCGGCGCGGATGCCGTCCTCGCCCATGGGCAGCAGCTCGCAGACCGCGCCGTTGGCTGCATAGACCTGCCGGATCTTCTCGTAGCCGGGGTCTTCCAGTCCATAGATGCGCTCCCGGCCCAGCAGCTGCACGATGAGGCCGTAGAGATATTCCGCGCCGGAGCCGACGACGATGCACTCCGGCTGGGCCAGCATTCCACGATAGCGCAGCAGATATTCCGCGATCGCGTTGCGCAGCTCCGCACAGCCATAATGCGGCGGCTTTTCCAGCAGCCGCGTGCCGCAGTCGGCAATGACCTCGCGCATGAGCCGGGTCAGCGCGGAGTACCGGAAGCCGTAGCCCGCGGGCTCCTGCGCGGCGGGCGCGTCGGCGGGGAGCATGCGCAGCCGCGCCTGCGGCTGCGTGTTCTGCGGCAGGCGGGAGATGGCGCTGACATAATAGCCGCTGCGCGGCTTCGCCGTGAGGTACCCTTCGTCCACCAGCTGCTCATACGCGCCGGAGACAGTCGCGAGGCTGATATGCAGATGCTCCGCCAGCGCCCGCTTCGACGGCAGCTTCTGCCCCGGCAGGAGCTCTGCCCGCAGGATATCCTCGCGGATGCAGGTGTAGAGCCGGTAGTATTTCGGCTGGCTGCCGGATTGCAGATCGTAGGTCAGCATGCGCTTACCACTTGTTTTCGACCTTCTCGGCAAAGCCGAAGAAGTCGCGCACGGGCAGGACCGTTCCGTCGTCGAGCGTGATGCGGCCCGTGAAATGCCCGAAGACCTGATGCTGGTCGGACAGCACGACGCCCGCGCTCATGAACGCGCTGCGGTCGAGCACCGGCGTGAAATTCATATAGAAGCGGTTATCGTCGCTCGTGAAGACCCAGGGCTTCATATAATCCTCAAAGCCGTCTTCGTCCATAGGGATCTCGAATTTGACCTCGCCCAGCTTGTGGATCTTTCCGTCGTAGAACAGCACGTTCTCCGTTGCGGCGCTGGTGTTGCCGAAGCCGTAGCCGATGTTCCAGCCGAAGGGAACGCCGTCGAGCTCACCCGAGGCGCTGCCCCAGTACCACGTGTTGTGATACGTCCACACGCCGCGCCCCCAGTCGAGCACGGCGAAGAATTTGTCCTTCGTCAGCTCATACCGGCGGCTGCCCAGCTCGATCCAGCCCTCGGCGCGCATGCAGTTGATCTTCTGGTTGTAGTAAAAATGTCCGGGCTTGTCGAAGGGCGTGGCGATGACCATGCTTTCTTCCGGCTCGTCCGTGAGCTTGATGATGCCCTCGATGGACTCCTTGTCCAGGAATTTGTCCATGTGGAACGAGAGCATCCGCGCCCCGTCCTCATGGTAAAAGGCGAGCGCATAGCCGCCCTTTGAAATTTCCGACGCGCCCTCCGCGCTCGATTCCGGCAGCTGCGTCCGGCCGAGCGGGAGCGCCCGCATGCGGCTCGTCGTCTTTTCCCATTTGCCGTCGAAGTCCAGGAAGGAAACGGAGTCGAGGCCCATATAGCCGTTGTCCGCGATGGTCAGCGCCAGACCGATATGGCCGTCGGTGATGAGATAGTAATCCCATTCCTTGACGCGCATCGCGCCGGCCCTGATGTCCGCGCGGTGGTAGACCGGGAGCAGGGAACGCGCCCAGCCGGGCTCGAGCAGATTGCCGTCGCTGCCGAGCAGCGGGCCGGAAGTGGTGATCTCATGCTGCTGTCTCATTGGATAGCCTCCTGTGGTGTGTATTTTTCCAGAAATGCTGCCAGCGCCGCCTGCACGCGCGGGCGGTCGACCAGATAGCTGTAGCCGTGCTTCGCGCCGTCGACCAGAACGAGCTGCTTTTCGGACGCGCAGGCGTCATAGGCGGCCTGCGACATGGCGCAGGGAACGAAGGTATCGGCTGTGCCGTGGAGAAACAGAATGGGGCGCTTCGTTTTGGATACCGCGTCCAGCGTGGACGCCTCTTTGATGGAAAAGCCCGCGAAGGCGCGCGTGCAGACATCCATCAGCGCCAGCAGCGGCCCCGCCGGGAGCCATTTTACGTGTGCGCGCAGGACGCTTCTCATGATCGCCTCCGGCGAGGAGAACCCGCAGTCGGCGATCACGCCCCGTACGGACGGCGGAAGCGCCAGCGCGGAGGCCAGCAGGACCGTCGTCGCGCCCATCGAGAGTCCGCCCAGAAACAGCGGGTGCTCCGGGCCAAAGTGCTTTTCCGCGTACTGCGCCCACGTCACGGCGTCCCGGCACTCGTGGACGCCGAAGGTGATATACGTGCCCTCCGACTGCCCGTGCGCGCGCTCGTCGACGGCGAGCAGATTGTAGCCGAGCGAATGGTAATAGGGGAGCACGATGGAAAAATCGGCGATCCAGCTCGACCGGTAGCCGTGGAACAGGAGGATCGTGCCCTTCGCACCGGGCTGCTGCAGCAGCTGCCCGTGCAGGCGCAGGCCGTCATAGGACGGCAGAAAGAGATCCTCCGCGTCCTGCATCAGCGCGATGCCCGCGAGAATTTCCTCCGTCTGTTCGGCCCGGCCGTGTTTGGCGATGATTGCGGGATCCGTAAGATCCGGGACGGGCCTGCGGCGGCAGGCGAACAGGAACAGCCCCAGCGCCAGCAGAAGGACCGCGAGCAAAACGGCCAGAACGATCAAAGCCGCCGTCATGCCGCGCTGCCCTTCTTTCCGAGCTTTGCAAAGAACGGGAACGAAAGCGGCCAGACAATGCCCGCAAAGATCACGATCAGGAAATAGCGCACAAAGCTCTCCGCCTGCGACCCGGCAAAGAGGGAAACCAGCAGCGGCTTTAGCCCCGCCTTGATGCCGACGATCAGCGCAAGACCCAGCGCCAGCTTCAAGACCTGCCCCAAAAACGGCGCGCGGACGTCAAAGTGCAGCTTTTTCTCATCGGCGATATATACGATCAGAAAGCCCAGCAGCGCGCCCAGCATGGTATAGGCGTTTTTGAGTCCGTGCGTGATGTTGGCGAGATCCTCGCTGCCCGCCGGCCAGTCACACCGGGCGAGAGACGAGGCATAGACCAGATATCCGCCGCACAGCGCCGCGACGCCGAGCAGGATCCACGGCGTTGTTTTCTTCGCGGCCTGCTCCGTCCGGAACGCCGGATAGAGCGCGGCGGCCAGCGCCAGCGCCGTCAGAAACGCCACGCCGACGTCCAGCGGCGTATGAACGCCCAGATACATCCGCGAAAACGGCACCAGAACCATCAGAACGGCGCAGACGATGCGCACCCACGCTTCCTTCCGGCTCGCGAAGATCGAGGCTGTCGTGCCGACGATGTTCTGCGTGTGGCCGGAGGGGAAGGAATAGCCCGTCGCGCCCGCGCGGGCGGATTCGACGATCTGAAAGTCCGGGTCGAGCACCCACGGGCGCGGGATGCGGAAGGCCAGCTTCAGAAACTGGTTGCAGACCGTGCCGAGCGCGCCGACCAGAAAGACGTAATAGCCCTGCCGCTTGTCAACGCACCAGAAGATCAGCAGCGCCGCCGCCATAAACGCGATCTCCGAGCCGAAATACGTCAGACCGGAGAAAACCGCGTCCAGCGCGCCGCAGCGTCCCGCCGCGAGAAGCCGCAAAAAGTCCATACCGGAACCTCCTGAATTTGAAATACAAAATCAGTATACCACCAAACGCCGGATTTGCCAAGCATTTCAGCCCGGACTTGCATTTTTGCGGGAATATCGCTATGATAAGGAAAAGAACGATACGAAAGGTGTGCGCGCCATGTTTTCCAATGAAGAACGAATGATCTATGCCAAGCGCCAGCTGGTCGAGGTGATCTGTCAGCTCCGCTTCCCGGAGATCCTGTCCATCGACGCAAGCGAGCCTGCCGCGTTTCAGGACCGCATCCGCCGGGAATATCCGCAGTATGAAAAGAAGATCGAGCAGCTGCCGCCGCAGATGGTAAACGGCAAGCCCGTCCCGCAGGGGACGGTCAACAACTATCAGTTCATCTCCGCCGAGGGCCAGTGGAAGATCAGCCTCACCAAGGGCTTTATCGCCCTTTCGACCTACGGCTATACCCGCTGGGAGGAATTTGCCCAGCGGCTCGACCGCATTCTTGCCGCGTTTATCGAGACGTATCATCCCTCGTGGTTCACGCGCGTGGGCCTGCGGTATGTCAACGCGTTCCGCCGCGCGCCGCTCGGACTGGAGGACTGCCTCTGGAAGGAGCTCATCACGCCGGGCTTTCTGGGCCTGATGGGCGACGAAGACGCGCAGGAGCAGGCGTTCATGAAGCACGAGCTGACCGCGACCGTGCAAATGCCCGGCGGGGCGAAGGCCAACGTCAAATCCGGCCCGGGCCTCATGCGCAAGGTCAACAACCGCACCCATGAGACGACGGAGGAGCGCGTGTTCATGCTCGACCTCGATCTGTACATGGACAGCAAGATTGAGCTGAACCACACGGCCCCCGCCCTGAACATCGTCCACGACAATGCCGGCAGCCTCTTCCGCGCAGCCATCACCGACACGCTTGCGGACGCGATGGAGCCGCAGAAGGCGTAAGCCGATAAAAAACAGCCCCGCCTGCCGCAGAATGACGGCAGGCGGGGGTTTTTATCAGAAATAGCCGAGGCAGTTGCGAATTCGCCGAAGATCCCCGTAAAAACGGTGCATCCTGCGGGCGGACAGAGTCGTCCGCCCCTACGGCGCGCGGGCGGTGAAAACTTTTTGTAGGGGCCGACGACTCTGTCGGCCCGAGAAATGTTGCGAATTCATCGGAGATTTCCGTAGAAACGATGCATTTGCGTGGGCCGATGTGGGCATCGGCCCCTACAAAGCGTAAGGTTCGCAGTGCGCCGGAATTTCTAAGTGTGCATCAGCGTAAATACGATGAGCGTCACGCAGACGGCGCAGGCGACGGCTTCGTAGGTATAGCTTTCGCCGTTGTGGATGCGATTGATAGCGCGAAAAGCGAAGATCGTGCCGATAAACGCGGCGGCGAGGGCCAGAATCGCCAGAATTGCGCTCATTGTTCGTCCAGCCTCCCTCCGCACACGGTGCAGAACACCGCGCCCGGCGTTTTGACGGCTGCGCCGCAGTGCGGGCAGCGCGGTTCAGCTGCCTGCGGCTGTTCCGGAACCTCCTGTTCCGGCTCCGGCTGAACCGGGGCTTCAGGTTCCTGCGCGGTCACGACGGGCTCGCCCTGCGGGGCGGGCTGCGTTTCGGGCTCGGAAGCCGGGGCCGGGATGACGGGCGGCACCGGCTGCGTGGGCGCGGACGGCTGCTGGCCTGCCGCGCGGCGGTTCTGGATCTCGACATAGAACGCCGCGTCCAGAAGGACGCTGAACGTGGTGATGAACGTGCTGAGCACAGGACTGAGTACATACCGCAGGACACGGAACGGCCCGCCGATATACGGGATCACCCCGAGCAGCGCCAGAACCAGCGTCACGCCGAAGCTGATCGCAACGAGCAGCATATCCGCGCCGAACATCCTGCCCTTATAGCCCATTGTCTCCTGCTTGGAGATCTTGATGGCCTCGGTGGGCTTGACGTCCTCGCGCGTCATGAGAATGTAGGGGACAAAGGCGTATTCATACGCGCGGATGATACCGAACACGATCCCGACGATCGGGATGAGCGACCACAAAAAGATCCAGAGCTGCATCCACGCCATGCCGCCCAGTACGCGCCAGATGCGGTCCTTGCGGAACGCGGCGAACAGATACGCCGTCTTCGGCTCCAGCCCCGTGCGGTAGCTGTTGAGAAAGATCATCGCCAGCGATGCCGACAGCAGCAGATTCACGCAGAACGCGACAGCCGGAACGGCGAGGAAGCCGATGCAGGCAGCCAGATACAGAAATGCGCCCAGCAGCCCGATCCCCCAGAGCCGGAAGGGCTGCTTTTTCAGCGCGGAACATGATTTTTTGTAAATATCGGAAACCATAACATCCTCCTATTCAGGTCTTGTGCGTCTTTCTTCTTCGATTCGATTATAATCGACCCCGGAAGAGTTTGTCAATGAAAAACCGGCGTCTGAACATTCAGACGCCGGTTTTTGGGAAAGGTTCCGTTATTCTGTCAAAAGCGCCTCTCCGGCCTTGTAGATATCGCCCGCGCCGACCGTCAGGATGATGTCGCCCGGCTGCGCGATCCCGCGCAGATAGGCCGTCACGCCCTGCAGACTCGGGCAGTAGACCGCGCCGGGGATCTCCGCCGCCAGATCCTGCGAACTGATGCCGACGGTGTTCTGCTCACGCGCGGCGTAGATGTCGGCCAGGACCGCCTGATCGACCGTGCGCAGCTCGTCGACAAAGTCCTGGAACAGCGCCTTCGTGCGCGAATACGTGTGCGGCTGGAACGCGCAGATCACGCGCCGGTAGCGCATCAGCCGGACGGCCTGCAGAAGCGCGTGGAGCTCGTTGGGATGGTGGGCATAGTCGTCATAGACGTCCGCGCCATGGAAGCTGCCCTTGTACTCCAGCCTGCGGCCCGCGCCGTGGAACCGCGCGAGCGCGGCGGCCGCAGTCTCGCCGGAAATGCCGAATTTCCACGCCACCGCGCACGCGGCCAGCGCGTTCATCGCGTTGTGGCGGCCGATGACGCCCAGACGCAGATGCGCATACGGCTGCCCGCCGCAAAGCACGTCGAATTCGCTGAAATCCTCCGAGAAATTCTTTCCGTATACGTCGTTTTTCTCGTCAAAGCCGAAGGGCACATACGGCATCCCGGCCAGCGTGTCGCGGGTATTTTTGTCGTCGCCGTTTGCAACGATCAGACCGTCCGCCGGGACAAGGGCGGCAAACCGGCGGAACGACTGCTCCACGTCCTGAAGATCCTTGAAAAAGTCCAGATGGTCGGCATCCACGTCGAGGATGACCGCGGCGGTCGGGAAGAAATTCAGGAAGGAGTTGCAGTATTCGCAGCTTTCGAGAATGATCGTGTCGCCCTTGCCGACGCGGTGTCCCGCGCCGAGCAGCGGCAGAAAGCCGCCGATCATGATCGTGGGGTCGCGGTCGGCCTGCATGAAGATGTGCGTGAGCATCGAGGTCGTCGTGGTCTTGCCGTGGGTACCGGCGACGCAGATGGCGTTTTTGTACGCCTGCATGATATAGCCCCAGGCCTGCGCGCGCTCAAAAATGGGGATGCCCTTGGCGCGGGCGGCAGCGATCTCGGGGTTGTCGTTATGCGCGGCAGCCGTGCGGATGAGGCAGTCGGCTCCCTCGATATTCTCGGCCCGGTGGCCGATGGAGACCTGAATGCCCTTGGAGATCAGCTCGTCCGTCGAAACGGAGGCGTTCATGTCGGAGCCGGAGATCTCCATCCCCATGCGCCGCAGGACAAGGCCCAGCGGCCGCATCGACACGCCGCCGATGCCGACCAGATGGCAGCGCTTGCCGGGGGTCAGGTATTGCTCAATATGTTGACAGGAAGGATATTCCATGCAAGGTTCCTCCGAAAAATTTGGATTGCGCGCGCGCGGGACAGCGCGTATAATGAAAACTGACAGCATTATATTATATACGGTAGACGGCAATAAAACAAGAAGAATTTCGATTTTCAGCCCAGAAAACGGAGGGAATGCGCCATGCGGCCGGACGAGATCATCAAAACGCTGGAGGATGCCGGGTTTGAGGCCCGGTATGTCGGCGGCTGCGTGCGCGACACGCTGCTGCGCCGCCCCATCCACGACTGGGACATCGCCTCGCAGGCGCTGCCGAAGGATGTGATGCGCCTGTTTCCGCACTGCGTCCCCACCGGTATCCGGCACGGCACCGTGACCGTTCTTCTGGACGGCGTCAGCGCCGAGGTCACGACCTACCGCTGCGACGGCGCATATCACGACGGCCGCCACCCGGACGGGGTGCGCTTTGTGCGCAGTCTTGCGGACGATCTTGCCCGCCGCGATTTTACGATCAACGCCATGGCGATGGACGAGGCCGGGGTAGTCACCGATCTGTTTGGAGGCCGGGACGATCTTGCCCGCCGCATGATCCGCTGCGTCGGCGACCCGGAAACGCGCTTCCGCGAGGACGCGCTGCGCATGCTGCGCGCGTACCGCTTTGCCGCGCAGCTCGGCTTTTCGCTGGATGCGCGGACGCAGGCGGCGCTTTGCCGCTGCGCGCCGCTCTGCGCGTCGCTCTCGCGCGAGCGGGTGCGGGAGGAGGCGGAAAAGGCGCTGCTGTCCGACCGGCCTGAATACTTTGGCCGCATGCTGGCCGAAGGGCTTCTGGAAGCCTGCATGCGGGCGCAGACCGCCGATTTTTCCGGGCTTTCCGCCCTGCCCAGAACGCCGGAGGCCCGGTGGACGGCGGCAAAGCTGCGCTGCCCGGCGCTCGACCCGGCGGCGTTCCGCCTGCCTGCGAAGCTCTGCCGTCTGATCGATCTCACGGCGCAGACGTGGCAGGAGGGCCGCACAGAGGCAGACTGGAAACGCCTGATCGCGGCGCATGGCTGGGAAACGGCGCAGCTGCAGGCAGGCATGCAGCGCACCGACGCCGTCCGGCAGATCGCGGCGCGCGGCGACTGCGTCACGCTGCGTCAGCTTGCCGTCACCGGCGCGGATTTTCCCGCGCTCTGCGGCAAAGACGTGGGCCGGATGATGCATCTGCTGCTAGTTTATGTGCTGGACCACCCCGATCAGAACACCAAAACGCAGCTCCTCGCCGCCGCACCGGCGCTCTGGCAGAAAGAAAACAAAATCCAAGGTTGACTTTTGCCCACTCCATCTGCTATAATAGTCCAGCAATGGAGGCTTAGCTCAGCTGGTTAGAGCGCTTGCTTCACACGCAAGAGGTCGACGGTTCGAGTCCGCCAGTCTCCACCAGCTCGTCGCGAACTGCGCAAGTTCGCGACGACTTTTTATGCTCTGCATAAAAAGTCATCTCTCACTTGCTCCGCTGCTCCTCGCTTCAAACCTGTGACCGCTTCCGCTGGGTCACAGGTTTGTGCCGCCAACGTGGGAATTGATCCATAGTGTTCGCATGACACAAAAAGAAAAGACACGCATCTGCGTGTCTTTTCTTCTTGGTGGAGTGCGGTCTGCTGCACAGACCGTGCCGTCATCTATAATGTTCACATGACGCCGAAGCGCCCGCATGCAGATGCATGCGGGCGCTTTTGATCGGGGTTCTTAGCTTAAATATCAAGAGGATCCATGCTGAGGACGGGGTGGCCGACCTCGGACAGGAAGGCGAGCAGCTCTTCCGGATCGCCGTTCGGGCAGTTGGTCTCGTCTGCGACCATATCGGCGAAGTTGTCGATGTCGTACATATCCTTGGCAGTCTCGTTGAGCTTGTCGCGGATCTGATCCTTCAGCTCCTTCGGCAGCCAGACCAGACGGCCGACGCCGCCCTCGGCCTTGAGGAACTTGTGGGAGGCGATGTAGTGCTTGCCGTGGCCCATGAAGCCCGGCGTCTGCACGCCGCCGCCGGTCATGGAGGCCATCTCGGAGAAGGTCATGCCGAGCGGGGTGATGCCGGCGTATTCACGGCAGGTGATGACGACGCCCATCGAGCACGGCTCGATGCCGCAGATGCACTCGAAGCAGCCGCAGGAGGTCATCGGATCCTCCAGCAGGGAGTAGAGCGTGACGTGCTCCAGCGCGCCGTGGGAGTACTGCGCGACGGCCTCGTCGACGTCCTCGTAGCGGCCGGTGCGCTCGTCGGTGCAGCGTTCCTTGGTGACGACCTGGCAGGGGCCCTGCGGGTCGAGCTCGTTCGTCGCCTTCGCGTCCAGCCAGGACACGGCGCCGCACAGGCCCAGACGCTCCGGGGTGACGATGCAGACGTGGCTCGGAGAGAACGCCTGGCACATGATGCAGGAATAGAAGACGGGAACGGATTCGTCGGTCATGGACTTCAGACGCTCGTCGCGCTTGTCGAAGACCTCGTTGGCGTGCTTGCGCAGCTCGGCGTTCGGCTCGTCGCCGACGACGATGCGGACCTGGCACTTGTCAACGACCGTGTCAAATTCGGACTTGATCTTGGCGTAGAGCACTTCGCCGATGTGGCGGAACTTGAAGCCGGCCTCGAAATCAGCCTTGCTGATACGGACGCGGATCATGTCGCGCTGGCCGGTATGCATGAGGCCCTCCACGCAGTTGAGGAAGGAGTGGATCTTACGCTCGAAGACGGGCTCGAAGTCGGGCTGCATGTTCTTGCCCGCGACCTCGACGGTGTAGCTCATGGAGATCTTGGAGCCGACCGGGATCTCGTCGATCT
The DNA here is from genome assembly GCA_934646185.1 of uncultured Oscillospiraceae bacterium. Taxonomy (GTDB): domain Bacteria; phylum Bacillota; class Clostridia; order Oscillospirales; family Oscillospiraceae; genus CAG-170. The sequence continues at coordinate 78,243 of CAKUEH010000006.1, forward strand.
CGGGGCCTTCGACCACGATCTTGTGATCCTCGACCTCGGAGGCGTCCTTCGTGGTGACGAGCTCGAAGCAGTCCTTGCGGGAGCCGTCGATCTCGACCTGCATGTCGCCCTTGCGGATGATCTCGCCCTCGAACGCGGAGGAGAAGGAGACGGGGATGTCGATCTTGGTGATCTTCAGCTTGATGCCGCGGGCCTCGATGGAGGTGTCGATCCAGTCCCTGGTGTCGTCATAGATGATGAGGGACTTCGGAACGGCCCACATATCGTCGTGGTCGTTGGTGATGACCGGGAAGCCCAGCTTGATGGCGCCGGCGCCGCAGGCGACGGTGATATCGTTGACGGGCTTATAGGCGTTGACGAAAGCGTTGATGCGGTCGAAGGTGTACTTGTGGAAGCCCTCGACGTCGCCCGGCTGGATGGCGCCGAAGATCATGGCTGCGCGCACGACCAGCGAAATGACGTGGCCGACGGACCAGATCTCTTCGCCGACGGGAACGACACGGACAGGGAAGCTCATGGAAAGACCGGCTTCCACAGCCTGCTCGATGATGCCGCCGATCAGGAAAACGAAAATGCCGCGGGACTGATAGCCCTTGATGGTCTCGACTGCTTCCTCGGTGGAGGGAGCCGGGCCGATCATGACGACGAAGCCGGGGATATCACCAGTGACAAGGGGAACGCCGAGCTCACGGACTTCCGCGTCGGTGAAGTGGCCGTGATAGTTGGTGCCCTCGTACGGAGTCTGGGTCTTGACATATTTGCACGCCTCGATCATCTCCGCGGCGATGGCGGTGCCGACGCCGGACTGGAAGATGGAGTTGGTGCGCGGCTCGCGGAGCATCATGGCCTTGACATCGGCCAGAGCATCCTGCAGCTCGCCGGTCGTGGTGACCTTCTTGCCGATGTAGGCATAGATACAGGCGCAGAAATACGCGGTGGAGGGAAGCGTCAGAGGAGCGTCGCGGCCGACTTCAGCCACGATCTTGTTCACTTCTTCCTCGGCCTTGGCGAACATCTCGTCAGAGCCGTCGAAGACGCGGTTAAACAATGTCTTCATTGTGGTTTCATTCCTTTCAGATTCATTCTTTGGCGTCAATGGCAGCCTTGATCGCGCGGATCTCGTCCAGCGCGTCGGGGCTGCAGTCGTAGGGGGAGAGGCCCTTCCGGTCCGCGTCGATGACGGTGGGACTGTAGCTGATGAAGCCGAGCAGATCGTCTGCCGGGATACGGCTTCTGATAAACGCGCGGTCGGATTCGTCGCGGATCTTGTTGGCGACGACGCGCACCTTTGTCACGCCGATGTCCTTTGCAAGCTCCTTGATGCGCACATAGGTCTGTACGCTCCGCGCGCCCGGCTCGATGACCACGATGAACTGATCCATCATGCTGGCCGTGCCGCGGCCGAGGTGCTCAAGCCCCGCCTCCATGTCCATGATGACCACGTCGTCCTTTCGGAAGACGAGATTGGTCAGGATCGCCTTGAGCATGACATGCTCCGGGCAGACGCAGCCGGAGCCGCCGGTATCGACCGTGCCCATGACGAGCAGCTTCACGCCGTTGATGTTCTTGGCGAGCTTGTCGGGCAGATCGGAAACGTCCGGGTTCAGCTTATAAAAGCTGTTCTGGTCGTTCGCGCCCGTGCGCTGCTTGGCGAGCTGCTTCATTTTGGAGACAGGGACGATGGAATTGACCTCTTCCTCACTGAGGCCCAGCGCCAGGCCCAGATTGGCGTCCGGGTCGACGTCGGCTGCGAGGACGGTGCGCCCTTCGTCGGCGTAGAGCCGCGCGAGCGTGGAGGCCAGCGTCGTCTTGCCGACGCCGCCCTTGCCGGTGATAGCTACTTTCATATCGGTAAAGACCCTCCGGTCGGATGCTTAGATGCCGAGCGCCGCGCGCTTTGCCTCGATCGCGGCAATCATCTTGTCGCCGAGGCTCTCGATGTTGGTGTCGACGACGAAGTGCGCCTCGACCCACTCCTTGCAGCCCTTCGCGTCACCCTGCAGAAGCTCGGTGATCTCGCTGGAGCCCTTGGAGTACGGATCGACGCCGAGGTAGGTGTCGATGCCGGTCGCCACGACGTAGTTGCCGATGGAAACTGCCTTTTCAGACATCCATTCCGGCGCGCAGCCGCAGAGCGGAATCTGGGAAATGTTGATGCCCCAATCCTTTGCAAGATCGGAAGCCAGGATCATCATACGGGAAATATCGACGCAGGAGCCCATATGCAGGACGGGCGGGATGCCGACCAGCTTGCACACGCGCTTGAGACCCTCACCGCAGTATTCGGCGGCGTCGAGATCCATGAGGCCCGCCTTGGCCGCGGCCTGTGCCGAACAGCCGGAGACGATGACGATGATATCGTTCTTGAGGAGCTTCTTCATGAGCTCGATATGGGCGGTGTCGGGGCGGACCTTGGGGTTGTTGCAGCCGACCATCGCGACAGCGCCGCGCAGGATGCCGGCCTTGACGACGTCAGCCAGCGGCTTGAGCGTGCCGAGCGCGTCGACATGGGAATTGCAGACGCCGTCGAGCTCTTTCTTGATGGCCTCGACCGAGTAGCCGACGCGGGCCTTGGTCTTGAGGTTCGGAATGTTGACAAGCTCGGGCTTGCGGTTTTTGAAGTTTTCGACCGCCATGCGGATGATCGCCTTGGCGTTTTCCGCCGCAGTGTCCTCATGGAACTCGATGAAATCGGAGTCCGGCATGCGGGCAATGGGAGAGGTCGTGATGAATTTGGTGTGGAAGCACTTCGACAGCGGGCCGAGGGCCGGGAAGATGCACTGCACGTCGACGACGATCGCTTCGCACGCGCCCGTCAGAACGACGTTTTCCTGCTGCAGGAAGTTGCCCGCCATCGGGATGCCCTGACGCATGGCGACTTCGTTGCCGGTGCAGCAGACGCCCGCGATGTTGATGCCCTTTGCGCCGACGGACTTGGCCAGCGCGACCATCTCGGGATCCTGCGAATACATGACGATCATCTCGGAAAGAGAGGGATCGTGGCCGTGGACGATGATGTTGACCATGTCCTTTTCCATGACGCCGATGTTGGCGGTGGTGTCAACGGGGCGCGGCGTGCCGAACAGAACGTCGGACAGCTCGGTGCCGGCCATGGAGCCGCCCCAGCCGTCGGACAGACCGGCGCGCAGGGACTGCCTGATGAGCGCCTCGGGGAGAGACGAACAGCCCATATGCGTCATATGCAGAGACTGCGAGACCTCACGGTCGATGGCGCGCGGCTCGATGCCCGCGTCGTGCCACAGCTTCTGGGTATGCTCGGGCGCGCGCTTCAAAAAGCGCTGTACGCCGAAGGGCTTGCCGTACTCGAGAAGGGCGGTCTCGGCGACCTCGTGGGCCAGATCATAGATATCCTTGCCCTCGGACTCGATGCCCCATTCGGCGGCGATCTTCTTCAGCTTTTCGGGGTCCTTGACCTGATACGAGCCGCCTTCCTTCGCCTGATAGAGCGTGTGGCAGATCTGACGGCCATGGTCGGAGTGCGTTGCCGCGCCGCCTGCGGTGAAGCGCAGGTAGTTGCGGCCGACGATGCCGTGTACGTCGCAGCCGCAGATGCCGCGCGGCGCCTTGGGCGTGATGCGGCAGGGGCCCATGGAGCAAATACGGCAGCAGGTGCCGGCTTCGCCGAAGCCGCAGTGCGGCGTCTGATTCTTGACGCGCTGCTGCCAGGAATCCGCGCCAACTTTTTTGCCGGTTTCAAGCAATTCGTTGGTCGCTGCTTCCATCTGTTCAACTGTGATTAAGCGATCCCAATCCATCGATGATGTATCCTCCTAAAATATGTTCTGGACCGGCCTGCGTACACCGGACGCAGGACCGGACGGGGAGCGGCGGCCAGCCCATGCGGACAGACCGAGCAGGCGTATCTGCGCTCCGAAACCAAAAAGCGGCAGAATACGCCTCTTATAGCTTGCGTCTATTTTACCAAGCGGCCCGAAGAAAGTCAACCGATGTGAACCCCCTGCGGGGGATCGCCGGAAATCCAGATTTACGGAGGCGTAAAAACATTAAAATTATAAAAAGTCGGAATTATCGACAGATTCATCGATAATTCCGACTTTATGCAGAAAATGATATGTGATATCCGGATATTCCTTTTTTTATGATCCCATATGAACATTGATATGAGGATAGGTCATGGTGAGGCCCGCGGCAGCAAAGACCGCCTGCATGCCGTCGAGCACGTCGTTGTAACACGTCCAGTAATCCTCCGTGCGCGCCCAGAAGCGCAGGACGTACTCGATCGCGCTGTCGCCGTAGGAGACGACGTGCGCCTCGACGGGCCGGTCGCGGAGCGTCTTTTCATGGGCCGCCGCTGCGGCGCAGAGGGCCGCGCGGACCTTGTCCGCCGCGTCGTCATAGGACGCCGAGACGCTGATATCGACGCGGCGCACATCTTCGCTCGTCACGTTGACGATGCTGCCGGCCGTGATCTGGCTGTTGGGAAGATAAATGATCTGGTTGTCATAGGTGCGCAGGCTCGTGTAGACCGCGCCGATAGTCAGCACCGTCCCGGCCTTGTCGCCGATCTGGACATAATCGCCCGCCCGGAAGGGCTTGGCCGTCAGGATCATCAGCGCGCCCGCGACGTTGGACAGCGCCGTCTGCATCGACAGCGAAACGGCAAGACCTGCAACGCTCAGAATCGCCAGCAGCGAGCTCGTATCGACGCCGAGCGTCCCGGCCACGAGCATGACGGCGATAAAGATCAGGATCGCCTTGGCCGTCGTGCGCAGGAAGCCGAAGATGGTATGGTCGAGCTTCGAGTGCGAAAACAGCTTGTCCGCCGCCTTCAGGATCAGCTTGATGAGCACCGCGCACAAAACCAGCAGCACCGCCGCATACAGCAGCTTTTCCAGCGTCAGCTTCGAAAAAAACGACTGCACCTGTTTTTCATCGATCGCAGTCGTGTCAAGAACGGAAGAGATGAACATGGTAGCCTCCCAAAAGAATACCGTCGAAAGCCTCCCCTTGCCGCGCCCCGCGTGGTAAGGGGAGGTGGAATTTTCGAAGAAAATGACGGAGGGGATGGGGTGCAGATATCGGAGTGCTCCGGAATTTGCAGCGTTCGAATCCCCTCAGTCAGCTTCGCTGACAGCTCCCCTTGTGCCCAAGGGGAGCCTTTTGCGCATCCTGTTAAAGGAAAATCAATCGGCTTCCGACGGTGCTTCGTCCTGTGCAGGAGCTTCCTCCGCCTCGCTGCCGGCCGTCAGCTTTTTGCTGTCGGCGTTGACATAGGCCATGAATTCCTCGCCCGTGATGGTCTCCTTGCTCAGCAGATACATCGCGATCTCGTCAAGAAGCGAACGGTGCTCGGCAAGGAGCTTCTTTGCGTCCGCGTAGCAGTCCATGAGCAGCTTGTGGATCTCCTCGTCCGCCGCGGAGGACGTGGAATCGGCGCAGTTCATCATCGTGCTGCCGTCGAGATACGGATTCGAGACGGTCGACAGCGCCATGAGGCCGAGCTTGTCGCTCATGCCGTACTGCGTGACCATCTTGCGCGCCAGCTCCGTCGCGCGCTCGATGTCGTTCGACGCGCCGGTGGTGGCGATGCCGAAGACGACCTGCTCGGCGGCGCGGCCGCCCAGCATGGTCTGCAACTCAACGATGAGCTCTTCTCTGCTGGACAGGAATTTTTCCTCCTCCGGCATCTGCATGGTATAGCCCAGGGCGCCGGAGGTGTGCGGAACGATGGTGATCTTGGAAACAGGCTGCGAATGCTTCTGCAGCGCGGCGACCAGCGCGTGGCCGACCTCGTGGTAGGACACGATGCGCTTTTCGGTGTCGGTCAGGACGGTGCCCTTCTTCTCCGTGCCGGCGATGACAAGCTCGAAGGACGTCAGCAGATCCTGCTGGTTGACGGCCTTTCTCCCCTGCCGCACGGCGCGCAGCGCCGCCTCGTTGACGAGGTTGGCAAGATCCGCGCCGACCGCGCCCGCGGTCGCCTGCGCGATCTTGTGCAGGTCGACGTCCTCGGCCAGCTTGATATTTTTCGTGTGGACGCGCAGCGTCTGATAGCGCCCGGCGAGATTGGGCCGGTCGACGATGATGCGGCGGTCAAAGCGGCCCGCGCGCAGAAGCGCCTTGTCGAGGATCTCGGGCCGGTTCGTCGCGGCCAGAATCACAACGCCCTTACTCGAGTCAAAGCCGTCGATCTCGGCCAGCAGCTGGTTGAGCGTCTGCTCGCGCTCGTCGTTGCCGCCAAATTTGGAGTCTCTCGTGCGGCCGATGGCGTCGATCTCATCAATAAAGATGATAGCCGGAGCGACCTTCGCCGCCTGCTGGAACAGATCGCGCACGCGGCTGGCGCCGACGCCGACGAACATCTCCACAAAATCGGAGCCGGAGATTGAGAAGAACGGGACGCTCGCTTCGCCTGCGACGGCCTTGGCAAGCAGCGTCTTGCCGGTGCCCGGAGGGCCGACCAGCAGCGCGCCCTTCGGCAGCTTCGCGCCGATGGCGGCGTATTTCTGCGGGTTATGCAGGAAGTCGATGATCTCGACGAGCGATTCCTTGGCCTCGTCCTGTCCGGCCACGTCGGCGAACGTGACGCCGGTGGATTTTTCCATATAGACCTTGGCCTTGCTCTCACCGATGCCGCCGATCCCGCCGCCCATGCGCTTGGTCATGCTGCGCATGAGAAGGCTGAACAGCGCGTACATGATGATGATCGGCAGCAGCCATGTGACGATGAAGGTCACGATGGGGCTGGCCTGCTCGACGATCTCGGTGTTGTATTCCACGCCCTGCGCGTCGAGCCGCGCCTTCAGATCGTCGTTCGTGACGTTGGGGATATAGCCGGTATAATAAAGTCTCTGCTGCGACGACGGCTTTTTCGCCTCGTCGCGCGTCAGGATGACCATGCGGTCGGACTGGAATTCCAGCTCGGCGATCTGATCCTTGTCCAGATAGTCCTGGAACTCGTTATAGGTGATCTCCGACAGATACGCATTGGCGATGCTCGTATAAAGCGTATTGATGAGCAGCGTCGCGACGAGCGCGGCGACCATCAGGAATACGATCCGGCGCCCCTGCCGTCCGTCGTCGCCGTTCTGCGGCTTGTTGTCCTGCGGCTTTTTGTTTTTAGGGTCGTTATTCAAAAAACGCACCTTCCTTCTGTGAAAACGTGGGAAATTTTAGTAGGGAATTTTCTGTTACAAATCTTATCACACCCGTCCCGCATTTACAAGAAAGAACCGGCGGCAGGCCGGTAAATTTTCTGTGAATTGTGAGATTGGGATTGAGGTTTCCAAAAGAAGCTGTTATACTATATTGTGAATTATTATGACATCGGAAGCTGGAGAAACTATGGAACAGAAAAAATGGAACCGGAACGACCGCCGTCCGCCCGCCCGCCGCGCGCAGGAACCCGCGGAGGCCGCCGAGAATATGCTCGAGGGCCGCAACGCCGTGCAGGAGGCGCTCGCCGCGGGCCGTCCCATCGACAAACTCTATATCGCCGCCGGAGAGACCGACCGCGCGCTTGCGCGGCTGGCCGCCATGGCAAGAGAAGCGGGAGCCGCCGTCGCGGAAACCGACCGGCGCAAGCTCAATCAGCTCTCGGCCACGGGCGCGCATCAGGGCGTGATCGCCATGGTCGCGGCGCACGCCTACGCGACGGTCGACGAGATCCTGGAAAACGCAAGGAGCCGGTGCGAGGCCCCGCTGATTGTCGTCTGCGACGAGCTGTCCGACCCGCACAATCTGGGCGCGATCGTCCGCACGGCGGAATGCGCGGGCGCGCACGGCGTCATCATCCCGAAGCGCCGCAGCGTCGGCCTGACCGCCGTCGTGGGCAAGGCTTCGGCGGGCGCGCTGGAATATCTGCCGGTGGCGCGCGTGTCCAATCTGGTCAGCACGCTCCGCGACCTGCAGAAGGCCGGCGTCTGGGTCTTCGGCACGGCCGCCGACGGCGATACGGCGCTCTATCAGGCCGATCTCAAGGGCCCTGCCGCCATCGTCATCGGCAATGAAGGCGACGGCATGAGCCGCCTCGTCTCAGAAGCGTGCGACTTTAAAGTCAGTATTCCCATGCGCGGCCATATCTCATCCCTCAATGCGTCGAACGCCGCCGCAATTTTATTGTACGAGGCCGTCCGGCAGCGGGGATAAGGCTGTGTACCAATAGACCGCACTCCAGGCTCCCCTTTCAAGGGGAGCTGGCGCGCAGCGCCTGAGAGGTCGCGGCAGGCAGCGGCAAAAAGCATAAATCCGATGCGAATCCGTATGCACCGTCTATTTCATTGTAGGGGCCGATTCCCCCTATCAGGGGAAATGGCCCGTAGGGCCAAAAAGGGTAGGGAACTGGCGCGAAGCGCCTGAGGGGATTCGAACGCCGCAAATTTCGGAGCACTCTGATATCTGCAGCACATCCCCTCCGTCATTTTCTTCAAAAATGCCACCTGCCCTTATCGTGCGGGGCACGACAAGGGCAGGCTTTGCGGCCATCGGGCACAGATGATCACCACACAGTTTTATCACACACGGAGCACACTATGGAACCAACCAGGCGTCCTGAGGACGAAGCACAACTGAACAAGACGCCTGCAGAGCAGGAGGAGCCGGAATACTCGCTCGAGGAGATCATGAACGAGTTCGGCGGCTGGACGAAGCGCGAGGAGCCGCAGGAGACTGCGTCCGGCGAGACCATCCGCCTCGCCTCGACCGCCGCGGGCGGTTCCGGCGAACAGGATCCGTCCGACGAAGAGCCTGCGGACACGATCCGCTTCGCGCCCGTACACGAAAAGCGCGAGCCCGAGCCGGAGCGCCCCGCCGTCTGGACCTATCAGGGCGAGCCGGATCCGGAATCCGCCCCCGCCGACCCCAAAGAGGCGCGCGCACGCGCACGGGCCGAGCGCCGGGAAAAGCGGCAGGCCGAAAAGCGCCGCCGCCAGCTCGAGCGCTTTCAGAAAAAGGAAGCCCGCAGAAAGCGCGCCGCCGAGCAGCCCGAGCACACCTTCGCCTCGCTCGAGGCCGCGTACCAGTTTTATTCTGCTGCCTCCGGCATCCGGCTGCGCCTGCTGCTGAGCGCGCTGACGTGTCTGGCGTCGGTTTTGCTGCTGGTGCTGTCGACGTCCGCTATCGTGGGCGATTTCAGCGGGTATTCGCAGGTCTTTTCCGCGATCATGCTGGGGCTGCTGCTCGCGCAGGCGCTTTTGAGCTATGACATCTGCCTGTCCGGCGTGATGCAGGCGCTGCGGCTGCGGTTCGATCAGACCAGCATGCTCTTTGCGGCGCTCTGCGCCGTGATCGTCGATGCGTTTTTCGCCGTTGCGCAGGGCCGGACGCCGTTCTGCACGGTCGCGTCGCTGCTGCTGCTGCTCGCCCTGTGGGGCCGGAGCTTATTATATGAGGCGCGGCGCAGATCGCTGCGCGCGGCGGGCAACATGGAAGAGCCCGTCGCCGCCGTGCGGGAGGAAAAGGCGTGGCACGGCTACGACTGCATCTTCCGCGCCCCGGGCGACGCCGCGCAGTTTGCCGTCCAGCTCGAAATGCCGGACGCGGGCAGCCGCATCATGCGCGTCTACGCGCCCGTCATGACGGCGGTGACGCTCATTTTATCCATCCTGACCGCGATGCGCGGCGGCAGGAGCTTTCTCTGGTCGTGGACGGCCATGCTGCTGGCGGGCTTCCCCGCGGGCGTTCTCATCGCCTACGCGCGGCCGTTTTCCACGTTTGCGAAAAAGCTGTACCGCGTCGGCGCGGCCGTCGCGGGCTGGCAGGGCGCGCGGATTTTGTCCGGCGAGGCGGGTCTTATCATCGAGGACGCCGATCTGTTCCCACCCCAGAACGTGACGCAGGGCGGCATGAAGCTCTACGGCAGCCGCCCCGCCCCCATGGTCATCGGCTACGCCAACGCCGTCGTGCAGACGGCGGGCAGCGGTCTTGCGCCCCTGTTCGAGCAGATGATGCACGACCAGAACGGCAGACGCTATTCCGTCGACTCCTTCCGCCGGTATGAAAGCGGCGGTCTCGGCGCGACCATCCGGGGCGATATCGTCCTTATGGGCTCGATCGCGTTCATGAAGCTCATGCGCGTGCGCGTCCCGGAGGGGACGCGGCTCAAGCAGGCGGTCTATCTGTCCGTCAACGGCGAGCTTGCCGCCGTTTTCGCCCTGAACTACGCCCCGGCGGAATCCGTCCGGGCGGGGCTTGCTGCCGTGCTGCGTGCGGGTGCGCTCGTGCCGGTGCTGGCCACGCGCGATTTTATGATCACGCCGCAGTTTTTGAAGCAGCGCTACAAGATCCCGCCCGAGCGCATCGAATTCCCCATCGTGGAAGAGCGCGCCGCGCTCTCCGCGCCCGAGGCCGTTCGGGACGGGAAGCAGGGCGCGGTCATGGCCCGCAGCAGCTTTGCGAGCTTCTCCGGCAGCGTCGTCGCGGCGCGGGGGCTGCGCGGTACGGCGATCTTGTCCATCTGCGTCGCCATCGCGGGCAGCGTCCTCGGCGTGGGGCTGATGTTCGTGCTGACATTCCTGGGCGCAAGCCTCTCCGCGTCGTGCTGGAATCTGTTTTTGTATACGGCTTTGTGGCTGCTGCCGGGGCTTCTGGCGGGGCTTTTGGCCGGACGCGCATAGCTGCGCGTGAAAAATCGCAGATTTTCATGGGATTTGACAAGATTCTAATTGCAATCCTATGGGGATTCGTATATAATGGAATTTAAGAGTCGGCGAAATGAGAACTGCCGAGGGGCGGAGCGCGCCGTCTTGCGCTCCGTCTGGAGAAAGGAGTAATTTTAACTATGGGCTATACTGCCAATGACATTCGCAACATCTGCCTGCTTGGCCACGGCGGCGACGGCAAATCCGCGCTTTGCGAGAGCATGCTGTTCACCACCAAGGCGATCACCCGTCTGGGCAAGCGCGCCGATGGCACCACTGTTTCTGACTTTGACGATGAAGAGAAGAAGAGACAGTATTCCATTTCTTCTTCCATCATTCCCGTTGAATATAACAAGTGCAAGCTCAACGTGATCGACAACCCGGGCTATTTCGACTTTGCCGGTCAGATCGTGCAGTCGCTGCGCGTGGCTGACGCGGGTCTGATCTGCCTGACCGCCAAGAGCGGCATCGGCGTCGGCACCGAAAAGGGCTGGAAGTATCTTGCCAAGGCCGGTCTTCCCGCCATGTTCTACATCTCCAAGCTCGACGAGGAGCATGCCAACTTCTTCAACGTCCTCGATTCCCTGCGCGAGATGTTCGGCGCGTCCGTCATTCCATTCACCTTCCCCATCATGCAGGGCGAGACGGCCGTCGGCCTGGTCGACCTGATCGAGAAGAAGGCCTATGACGTAAACGGCAAGGAGATCGCCCTGCCCGCGGACGCCAACGACAAGATCGAAGAATACATGGCCGAGCTCAACGAGCAGGTCGCGGAGACCGACGAGGCGCTCATGGAGAAATTCTTCATGGAAGAGCCGTTTACCGCCGAAGAGCTCCAGACCGGCATCAAGGCCGGCATCCGGGACCGCAGCGTGACACCCGTCTTCTGTGGCTGCGCCTACACCGGCCTCGGCACCACGAACCTGATGGCGAACCTCGTCAAGTATGCGCCGAACCCCCTCGAGGGCAAGCCCATGACGCAGGTCGACGAGGACGGCAACGAGTCCGAATTCAAGCTCGACCCGAACGGCAGCCCGATGGCGTTCGTATTCAACACGCTGGCTGACCAGTACGGCAAAAACTCCTACTTCAAGGTCATCTCCGGCGACATGGAGGATACCCTCACCGTCGTCAACGCCCGCACCGGCGATTCCGAAAAGCTCGGCAACATGTTCTTCCCGAAGGGCAAGGACAACGCCAAGACCGCCAAGGTCTGCTGCGGCGACATCGGCGTCTTCACGAAGCTCGCCTCCGTCAAGACCGGCGATACCCTGGGCCTCGCGGGCAAGACCGTCCGCATCAAGGGCATGACCTACGACGAGCCCATGTACAAGATGGCCGTCTATGCCAAGGTCAAGGGCACCGAGGACAAGATCGCCAACGGCCTCGTCAAGCTGAAGGAAGAGGACGAGTCCTTCACCTACGGCAACGATCCCGAGACCAAGGAGCTCATCATTGCGGGCGCCGGCGACATGCAGCTGTCCGTCCTCATGGCCAAGCTCCAGAGCAAGTATAAGGTCGAGGCCATTCTCAAGCCCGCCAAGATCGCATACCGCGAGACCATCAAGAAGAAGGTCGAGATCCACGGCCGTCACAAGAAGCAGTCCGGCGGCCACGGCCAGTTCGGCGACGTCTATATCCGCTTCGAGCCGCAGTCCGAGTCTGAAGAGATGATCTTCGCCGATGAGACCGTCGGCGGCTGCGTGCCGAAGAACTTCATCCCGTCCGTTGAAAAGGGCCTGCGCAACTGCGTCGGCAAGGGCGTTCTGGCCGGTTACCCGGTCGTGTTCCTGAAGGCTACGCTGTACTTCGGCTCCTACCATCCCGTCGACTCCTCCGATATGGCGTTCCAGACCGCTGCCGGCATCGCCTACAAGGAAGGCCTGCCCACCGCCGGCCCGACCCTGCTCGAGCCGATCGGCGAATTGAAGGTCCTCATTCCCGACAGCAACATGGGCGACGTCATCGGCGACCTCAACAAGCGCCGCGGCCGCGTCATGGGCATGAACCCGGATCCCGAGAACCCCGGCTATCAGATCGTCGAGGCGGAAGTCCCCGTCGGCGAAATGACCACCTATTCCATCGACCTGCGCGCCATGAGCCAGGGCCGCGGCAGCTACACGCTGAAGTTCGTCCGCTACGAGGAAGTCCCGCAGATGAACCAGGCCAAGATCATCGAAGACGCAAAGAAGGAAGAGGAAGAGGCCTGATCGCTTTCCTGCTCCATTGCACACAATGCCCCGGTTTCCGTTTGGAAACCGGGGCTTCGTATCAGAGGAGATCCACATGAACGAACCGAACCGCGCGCAGCTTCATCTGCCCGGGCTGTTTGAATTTTATGAGTTTTACCGCGTCTTTCTCCCGCTCTACCGGGCGCACCGGGCGTATTTTTATGACTGGTGCGAGATCGCTTCGCTCTACGGCGCGCCGGAGGGCTGCATCTGGGGCGGCGGGCGCGTGGGCTCCGGCGATCAGGATCCGCGCGCGGTGCTGGCGCTGACGCGGGAATACGGCCTCTCCGCCCGTCTGACGTTCAGCAATTCACTTCTGACGGAGGCGCATCTTGCCGACCCAGCCTGCAACGCGCTCTGCCGCCTGTTTTCGGAGGCAGCCGGGCCGCAGAACGGCGTGATCGTCCATTCCGAGCTGCTGCTGGACTATCTGCGCGCCGCTTATCCGCAGCTTTACTTCGTCTCCTCCACGACCAAGGTGCTGACCGCCTTCCCGGAGCTCCGGCAGGAGCTGGAACGCGGGGAATTCCGCTTCGTCGTGCCGGATTTCCGGCTGAACAGGGACTTCGATCATCTGCGCATACTGCCGCAGGCCCTGAAGGACAAGACGGAATTTCTGTGCAACGAATGCTGCTGGTTCGGCTGCAAAGATCGCAGGGCCTGCTATGAGGCCGTCAGCAGGAAAAACCTCGGGGAGGACGCGCCGCACCGCTGTACTGCGCCCGGCGGCGCGGGCGGCTACCGCTTTTCCCGGGCCATGGAAAACCCCGGCTTTCTCAGCGTTTCGGATATCCAAACCGTTTATCTTCCCATGGGCTTTTCCAACTTCAAGCTTGAGGGCCGCGGTCTCGGCAGCGCCATGCTTCTGGAATTTCTGCTTTATTATCTCACAAAGCCGGAGCACCAGCTGCGCGTGCGCGAGGAGATCTATCTGGACGCGACGCTGGATCTGTTTTAGCGCGCTTCCCTGACCCACACAGAAAATCAGGCGCAGGCAGGACATATGCTCCTGCCTGCGCCTTTTGGTTTACAGCCTCCAATCGGCGGCCTGCTGCCGCTCCGTGATGAAATCCCGGTAAATGCCGTCCTGTGCGGCAAGCTTCGCGTGCGTGCCCTTCTGCACGATGCGGCCACCGCTTAGCACGAGGATCTGATCCGCACTGCGGACGGTCTTGAGCCTGTGCGCGATCATGACGACCGTTTTTTCGTGGGTCAGCGCCTCGATGGCCGTTTGCAGCCGATCCTCGTTCTCCGGGTCCACGTTGGCGGTCGCCTCGTCCAGAATGACGATCGGCGCATCCTTCAGCATGGCTCTCGCAATGGAGAGCCGCTGCCGCTCGCCGCCGGAGAGCGACGCGCCGCCCTCGCCGACGATCGTGTCGTATCCATCCGGCAGCCGCGCAATGAAGTCTGCGCAGCATGCCTTTTCCGCCGCGGCCACGACCTGCGCATGGGTAGCGTCCGGGCAGCCGAAGTTGATGTTATTTTCAATCGTGTCGGCAAAGAGGTATACGTTCTGGAACACCATGCCGATCTGGCGCATGAGCGATTCCAGCGTATAGTCCCGCACATCCGTGCCGCCGATGCGGACGCTGCCGCCGTCCACGTCCCAGAAGCGGGCGGCAAGATTGCAGAGAGTGGTCTTTCCGCTGCCGGAGGGGCCGGCGATGGCCGTCGTGGTCTTATCCGGCAGGGTCACGGAGACGTCGCGGAGAATGGGCCGCTTTTCATACGAGAAGTCCACGTGGTCAAAGACGATGTCGTGCGTCTGCGGCGTGACCGTCTTTCCGTTTTCGTCCATCTGCGGCATCTGCTCCGTCTCCACGGTGCGGTCGATGGCGGCTGCCGCCATGCGCAGCATGGAGACGCCCATGCCGAAGAGCCTGATCTGGCTGAAGACCAGAAAGGACATCACCAGCACCATCAGCGCGTCCGGCAGCGTCATGCCGCCGCCGAGCCGGAGCGCGATGGCTGCCAGCATCATGCCGACCCCGGCGATCTGCAGCACAGCCTCCTGCGCGGCGGTATAGGGCGTCATGACCTGCTCCACCTGAAGGCTGCTTCTGCGGCTGTATTCCAGCGCGTCCTGCTGCTTTTTGTCGCCCTTGCCGGTGAGGTTGAAGGATTTGACCACGCTCATGCCCTGGATCGTTTCCAGCACGGCCTCGCTGAGATCCGTCTGCGATCTCTGGGTGTCAAAGGCGATGGTCGCAGATCGTTTCTCCATGGCGGAGACCACGCAGAGATAGACGAGGATCCCCGCCAGCGCGACGAGGCCGATGCGCCAGTCAAAAACCAGAATGACCAGCGTAAAGACCGCCGTCGTGATCAGGCCCCCGAGAATGTTCACCAGCACCATGGGAACCATGCTTTCAATGATGCTGACCACGGTGGTGCAGACGCCGGAGAGCTGTCCGGTGCTGTTTTCGTTGAAAAAGCCCATGGGCACGCGCTTCATCCGGTCCGCGATCGCGATGCGCCGGTTCGCCGCCATAAAGTAGCCCGCGTGGGTCTGATACATCTTCGAATAGCTGGACGCGACCGCGCCGCCGAAAATGCTGACAAGCTCAAACACCAGCGCCAGCCACGCCGTCCTGCCGCCCTGCGACCCTAGCGTCAGCGCCCGCACGACAAGATAGATCGCGCCTACCTGGAACATCTGCAGCACGGCGCTCAGGAAGCTGACCGCTACGGATCTGTTGATATTCTTCTGTTCCTCTCCGGCAAACTGCCAGATCTTTTTGAACGCCTCGATCATGCCGGTTCACCATCCTTTGTGCCGATATGTGCCTGCCACATCTGTCTGTACAGCGGGCTCTGCGCCAGCAGCTGCGCATGCGTGCCCTGCGCGGCAATCGTGCCGTTCTGCACCACGGCGATGTTGTCCGCGCCGGTGATGGTGGACAGCCGGTGCGCGATCACGACGACCATTCTGTTTTCCACCAGTCTCGCGACCGCCCGCTGAACGACCGCCTCGTTCTCGGGATCGATGTAGGCCGTGGCCTCGTCCAGAACGACGATGGGCGCATCCTTGAGCATGGCCCGCGCAATGGCGATGCGCTGCCGCTCGCCGCCCGAGAGGTGCAGGCCGCTGCCGCCCACCAGCGTGTCAAAGCCGTTTTCAAGACTGCGGATGAAGCTGCCGCAGCCTGCGGCCTGCGTGGCCGCCTCCACCTCGGCATCGGAGGCGTTCCGCCGTCCCATGCGGATATTTTCCCGCACGGTGTCGTCAAAGAGATAGTTGTCCTGCGACACGAACGCGACCTGGTCATACAGCTGCGTCAGCGGGATGTCCTTCAGCTCGTGGCCGCCCATGGTGATGCTGCCGGAGCCGACGTCCCAGAAGCCCGCGGCGAGCTTGGCGATGGTCGATTTTCCGCCGCCGGACGGGCCGACCAGCGCCGTCATTTTATTTTGCGGAATGGTCAGGCTGACGCCGTGGAGGATCTCCTGATCCGCATGGTAGCCGAAGCGGACGTCTTTGAGCACGACGGTATGGTCTAAAAACGTGACCGGCGTTTCGCTGTGGGCCTGCTCCTCCGCGTTCAGGATCTCATCCACCTGCGCGACCGTCGTGCCTACCTGCGCCAGCGTGTCCACAAAGTTGAACGCGGCCACGATGGGCGCGGACATGCCCAGCGACAGGATGATAACGGTGATGAAGACCTCCGCCGTCAGCGTACCGTGGGTGTAAAACACCCAGCCCAGCGGCAGGACCGTGAGCATCTGCGCAGGGAAGAAGGCGTAAGCCATGGACATGCCCAGCTGGCTGCGGCGCATCCAGTCGTAATAATACTGCGCGTTGGCCTTCACCTTGTCCACCAGTCGGGCATAGGACGTCCTGCTCTGGTTGAACGCCTTGATGACCTCAATGCCGTTTATGTACTCGATCATGGCGGCGCTCATCTCATTGGTCGCCTGCACCGCGCCTGCAAAATCCCTGGCGTAGCCGCCCATGACCATCATCATGAAGAAAAACGCGATCGGGAATACCGCCAGCAACAGCAGCGCCAGCCGCCAGTCCAGCACGAACAGATAGACGAGCGTCAGCACCGGTGCGGCAATATTGGCGGTCATTTCCGGGAACAGGTGCGCCAGCGTCGTCTCCATGCCGTCCACCTGATCGACGATGGTCTGCTTCAGCTTGCCGCTGGAGGTATCCATCACCGTGCCCAGCGGGAGCCGGGGCAGCTTTGCCAGCAGCTTCTGCCGGATGGTCTTGAGAATGCTGAATGTCGCCTTGTGGGAGACGGACAGCGCGCTGTTATACAGCAGCGTCCGCAGCAGATACCCGGCCAGCGCCGCGGCCAGCCACGGAAGATAGACGCGCAGCGTGCGCTCGCCCGCCAGCAGCAGCGAGATGAGCTTCGCCGCCGCAAAGTACGGCGCCATCCCGCACACCGTGCCGGTCACGGCCATGAGCACGGCCGTGATGAGCCTGCTGTGCTGGTCTCTGCCCAGCTCCCAGATGCGCTGAACAGGACTTTGCTTTTTCACAGGAATTCCTCCTTTGCGGTTAGATGCGACTAACCATTGCATTTATGGAAAGCTGCCGTTTCCGGCAGCCAGTCCTTACGTCTGCTGCGCGCCGAACACCGCAAAGAAGCCCGTGCGGTGATACCGGCTCAGAAGCTCGATGTACTCCGCGGCTTCCTCCCGGCTCATGCCGTGGCGGATGACCTCAAAGATCCCCTCAAAGCGGGAGGTCGTGACGATGTGCAGCAGCTTCTGCGTCATGGCGTCGTCCATGTGCGCGGCGCAGCCCGCCTGCGTCATATACCTGCAGGTATACTCCACCTCGATGCGCACCAGCTCGTCCACAAAGTTGTGAAAGCGGGTGCCGTAGGAGGCGTCCAGCAGAAGGCGGAACGCGTCGAGATGGTCGTACATGTAATTCACCAGCTCCATGGTGCCGCCGTCGGCGTACTCCGCCATGTGAGACGCCTGCTGCATGCGGTCCATGCGGCAGAATTCCTCCTGGATCTTGAGGAAGCGCTCGGTCATTTCATTGAGCGCCGGTTCCACGATTGCGGAGAACAGGCCCTCCTTGTCCTTGAAGCGGACATAGATGGAGTTCGTGCTGGTTCCGGCCGCCGCCGCGATGCTCCGCAGCGACGCATCCGTATAGCCCTTATCCAGAAATTCCGCTCTTGCGCAGCTCAGGATCCGCTCCGCCACGCCTTCAATCTGTTTGGCCATGCTCTGTTCTCCATTCATAACAGCGTTTCATAACTGCGTTATGGATTATAGCGAACGCTGCTTCATGTGTCAAGCCCCTGTCCGGGCGTGTTCCGGTTCATCGCAGCACCGATACCGCCAGATTGGCGGCTCCGGCCAGCAGCATGACGAGGATCGGGTTTAATTTCGTTTTGCGGAGCAGCAGAAGCGAGACCGCAAACAGCGCAAGCATGACCCAGTTCGTGCCGGAAAGACTGATCTGCCGCTCCCAGAGCGCGTGGATCAGGATCAGCACGCCGGAGGAGGCGATCATCGCGACAACAGCGGGCCGCAGCGTCCCGAGAATGTCCTGCAGAACGGTCAGACTGCGGCAGCGGAGATACAGCCTTGCCAGAAGCGTAACGAGAACGCAGGACGGCAGGATGCATCCGGCGGTCGAAACGAGCGCGCCGGGGAACCCGGCGAGCTTTGTGCCGACAAACGTCGCGGCGTTTACGGCGATCGGGCCGGGCGTCATCTGTGAGATCGTGATCAGATCCGTGAATTCCGTCATGCTGAGCCAGCCGTGCAGCTCCACGATCTGTGCCTGTATGAGCGGCATGGCGGCATACCCGCCGCCGAAGCTGAACGCGCCGATCTGGAGAAAGCTCCAGAATAACTGCAGATAGATCATGTCCGCTTCCTCCTGTGCAGGATCAGCGCCCGCGCGGCGCCGAGCAGAATGCATCCGAGGATGATATAGACCGTGTTCACGCCGCACACGCAGGCAAGCACAAACGCCGCCAGCATGATGAGGACGGACGAGGCGGACTTCGAGCTTACAACGCCCGCGCCCATGTCCCAGACGACAGAGGCGATGACGGCCGCAACGCCCGCCTGCATGCCGGAGAGCATCGCCGCCACATACGGATCGTCGCGAAACAGCTGATAGAAAAAGGAGATCAGCGTGATAATGGCGAACGGCGGAAGGACCGTCGCGATCACCGCAAGCGCGGCGCCGCCCAGCCCCGCCAGCTTGTAGCCGACGACGATCGAACCGTTGACGGCGATGGCGCCGGGCGCGGACTGCGCGATGGCGATCAGATCCAGCATCTCGTTTTCCTTGATCCAATGATACTTGTCCACAAACTGTTTTTTCATCAGCGTGACGATGACGTATCCGCCGCCAAAGGTAAACGCGCTGAGATACAGCGTGGAAAAAAACAGCTTCAGCAGAACGCTGCGCTTTTTCATACACATCCCTCCTGCGCTGACTATACCACGTCTTGCCGCATATGTAAAATACGATTCTTCCGCACCGGCGCGGCGGCCGTCTTGACATTTTCCGCGCTTTCCGCTAGAATAGCTTCTGTTCATCGGAGAGTCGATTCATTGATTATTCGGCTGGATAAGATGCCGGGCATGCGTCCGGGGTTTTATCCGGTCTTTTTGCGTCAGCTGACAAGGGCACACGCGGTTTTTCACGGGGCAAAACGACGGCTGGCATCGTTATCCTCGTCGATGGGCGTCAGCCCATCTTCCTCGTCTGCCTGGCCAACCGCCGTTTATCCTCCGTGAAAAACTCCGATGGACTTGCCGGCCGGTCTGGGGCGTTGTCTGCAAGGCAGAGGACGCAGACATACTGGCGTATGTCAAGGACGATAACGCAGCAGACGGCGGCCCAGTCCGGCCCGCAAGCGCGTGTGCCCTTGTCAACTGACGCTTTGGAGTTGAAGCTATGGAAAACCGGAACAATGATTTTCTGAACGGAGCCATTCTTTCGCCGCTGCTGCGGTTCGCGGGGCCGGTGCTGCTGGCGCTGTTTCTGCAGGCGATGTACGGCGCGGTCGATCTGATCGTCGTCGGGAAATTCGCGGGCACGGCGGATATCTCCGCCGTCTCGACCGGCAGTCAGGCCATGCAGCTCGTCACATCGCTGCTCGTCGGACTGACGACAGGCGTGACCGTCCTGCTGGGCCAGAAGATCGGCGAGGGAAGGCCGGACGAGGCCGGGCGCGTCGTCGGAAGCGCGATCTGCCTGTTCGTGTGCATCGCGCTCGCGCTCACGGCGCTGCTCACGGTACTGACCGACCCGTTCTGCCGTCTGCTGCAGGCCCCGGAGGAGGCATTTGTCCCCACGACGCAGTACGTGCGCATCTGTTCGGCGGGCACGCTGTTTATCGTGGCGTTCAACGTCATCGGCAGCGTCTTCCGCGGGCTCGGCGATTCGAAAATGCCGCTCATCACGGTCGCCATCGCGTGCGTCGCGAATATCTTCGGCGATCTGCTGCTGGTAGACGTATTTCAGATGGGCGCGGCAGGTGCGGCACTCGCGACGGTGTTCGCGCAGGCAGTCAGCGTGATCTTGTCCCTGTTCGTCATCATGCGCCGGAAGCTGCCGTTCACGTTCCGCAAGGAGCAGCTGCGCTTTGACCGGCCGCTCACGGCGGGGATCCTGCGCCTCGGCATTCCCATTGCGCTGCAGGACGTGCTGGTCGGCGTGTCGTTTCTGGTCATTCTCGCCATCGTCAATTCGCTCGGTCTTCTGCAGTCGGCGGGCATGGGCATCGCGGAGAAGGTCTGCGCGTTCGTCATGCTGCTGCCGTCGGCATTTTCGCAGTCCGTGTCCGCGTTCGTCGCGCAGAATACGGGCGCGGGCAAGCCGGAGCGCGCAAAAAAAGCGCTGCGCTACAGCGTCGCCGTCTCGCTCGGCATCAGCGTGTTCGTGTTTTACTTCAATTTCTTCCACGGCGATCTGCTCGCCGGGATCTTTGCAAACGACCGGGCCGTCGTTCTCGAGGCGGCGGACTATCTCAAGGCCTACGCCATCGACTGCCTGCTGACCTCGTTCCTGTTCTGCTTTGTCGGCTATTTCTCCGGACGCGGCAAGACCGTCTTCGTCATGACGCAGGGCATTCTGGGCGCGTTCGGCGTCCGCATCCCCATGTCGTTCGCCATGTCCCGCCTGCCGAACGTGCGCCTGTTCTACATCGGCCTCGCGACCCCCTGCTCGACCGTCGTACAGGTCCTGCTCTGCCTCGGCTATTACGCGCACCTGTCCCGCAGAGAACGGGCGGCACGGTAGGCTGCATAGATTTCTCAAAAACCCACGGCGAATCCGAACGCCTCTGCCTGTTTCACCGTAGGGGCGGACGACTCTGTCCGCCCGCAGAATACAGCGCTTTTTTTAGGGGGATTCACGGCGAATTCGAAACATTTATCGGGCCGACAGAGTCGTCGGCCCCTACAGAGCGCTACGCAAATCTGCGACTGCTCATGGGCGGAGCAGAGCTGCCCCTACAGAGGCTGTGTACTTTCAGGAAACCCCGGACGGGCTTTGGCCCGTCCGGGGTGTTTTTTATGCGATATCGTACTGGCTCTTGTAGATCTCGTAATAGAAGCCCTTTTTCTCCAGCAGCTCGCGGTGCTTGCCCTGTTCGACGATGCGGCCGTCGCGCAGGACGAGAATGAGGTCGGCGTCGACGATCGTGGACAGGCGGTGGGCGATGATGAAGCACGTCCGGCCCCGCATGAGGCGATCCATGGCCTTCTGGATGAGAAGCTCCGTGCGCGTGTCGACGTTGGAGGTCGCCTCGTCGAGGATCAGAAGCTCGCGCTGCGCAAGCAGTGCGCGCGCGATGGTCAGCAGCTGCTTCTGACCGGAGGAGATGGACGCGGTATCGCTGCCGATGACCGTGTCGTAGCCCTGCGGGAGCGTGCGGATAAAGTGGTCGCAGTACGCTTCGTCGCAGGCGCGGATGATCTCCTCGCGCGTCGCGTCCGGCTTGCCGAAGGCGACGTTCTCGGCGATCGTGCCGCCGAAGAGCCATGTGTCCTGCAGGACCATGCCGAAGCGCTCGCGCGTGGAGGCGCGGGAATAGTCTGCGATGTCGCGCCCGCTCAGCAGAATGCTGCCGGAATCGACGTCATAAAAGCGCATGAGCAGATTCACGATCGTCGTCTTGCCTGCGCCGGTCGGGCCGACGATGGCGACATGCTGGCCCTTTTCCACGTGCAGATTCAGATCCTGAATGAGCTCGCTATCCGGCTCATAGGAGAAATCCACATGACGGAATTCGACGCTGCCGTCGCCGCCCGCGGGAAGGGCCTGTTCGATCGGCGCTTCCTCCGGAAGCTCCAGCAGATCGACGACGCGCTGGGCGGCTGCCTTGGCCTGTTGCAGGGTGCTCAGGCCGTTGGAGATCTGCTCGAGCGGCTCGGAAAACTGCCGCGCGAACAGCACCAGCGTCACAATGACGCCCACCGGGACGCCCTGCCGCACGATGAGCCAGCCGCCGAGCAGATTGATGGCGATATACGCCAGCGAGTTGGACGCGGCGATGACCGGCTGGACGATGGCGGACAGATAGGTCGCCTTCGCCTCGGAGACGCGGCGCGCGTCGTTGATCTCCGCGTGGCGTTTGGCGCAGTGCTCCTCAAGGTTATAGGCCTTTGTCGTCGCGTAGTTCGTGTATGCTTCCTCCACGACGGAATACAGCTCGCCGGACTGCTTGAACATCTGATGGAAATACGTTTCCGACCGGCCCGCGATCTTTGCCGACAGCCAGATGGAGACCGGCATGAACGCGATGACAGCCAGCGAAAGCTGCCAGTTCTGCAAAAACATCACGACCGCAATGGCCAGGATCTGCAGAAAGCCGCCCGTGATGGTGTCGAGGACGGTATGCAGGGAGCCGCCGATCCGGGACACGTCCTCCGTCATGCGCGAGAGAATATCGCCGACGGGCGTGTGATCGACAAAGCTGACCGGCAGGCGCTGAATTTTGTCGGAGATCTGGATGCGCAGATTGCAGGTGAAATACCGGCTGACGGCGCGGTTGAGCAGCTGCATCTTGCCGTAGCTGACGGCGGCGCGCAGGAGATACACACCGGCCAGCGCCAGAAGCCCCGGCGCGAGCTGCGCCAGAACGGACGCGCCCGTCTCCGGCGCGTCAAAATAATCAATTAAGATCTGCACCAGCGCGCCCATCTGCGTCGGGATGATCAGCGCGCACACAACGAGCGCCAGACTCATGACGACGCCAAGCGCGAGCTGCCAGCGGATGGACTTCGCGCCCTTCAGCAGCTGAATGAGCGCGTCGGCGGAAACGTGGGTCTTCTGTTCCTGCTTCACTTCGCGTCACCTCCTGTCTGCGAGGCGTAGATCTCCTGATAGATCTTGCAGCGGGACAAGAGCTCCGCGTGAACGCCGTGGTCGACCAGCCGCCCGCGATCCATGACGTAGATATGATCCGCGTTCATGGCCGAGGTGATGCGCTGGGTGATGACGATCTGGGTCTTGCCCTGAATTTTTTCGTTGAGACTCCGGCGCAGGTTCGCCTCCGTCAAAAAGTCGAGCGCGGAGAAGCTGTCGTCAAAGACATAGATCGGCGCGTCCTTCAAAATGGCGCGCGCGATGCAAAGCCGCTGCTTCTGGCCGCCGGAGAGATTCTTGCCGGACTGCTGGAGCGGATGCTCCAGCCGCTCGGGCAGGGAGTTCAGGAAGGGCGTGAGCTGCGCGATATCGGCGGCTTCGAGAATATCCGCCTCCGCCGCGCCGGGACGGCCCATCTCGATATTGTGCCGGATGGAGCCGGAATAGACGGCGGTCTTCTGCAGCACGCAGCTGATGTTCTTCCGGATGACGCCGCGATCGATCTGCGAGGCGCTGACGCCGTCAAACAGGATCTGCCCTTCGGTCGGCAGGCGGAAGGACAGCAGCAGCTGCACGAGCGTACTTTTGCCGCTGCCCGTGCCGCCGATGACGGCGATCTTCTGCCCCGGCAGGATGTGCATGCTGACGTCCTGCACAGCGGCCTCCGATGCGCCCTCGTAGCGGAAGGTCACATGGTCAAAGGCAATTTCGCCCCCGAACGTGTGCTCCGCGCCCTTGGCCGTCTCCTGCATGCCCGTGGCATGGAATATCTCGCCGATGCGATCCGCCGCGACCTTTGCATGCGGCAGCATGACCATGGCGAAGCCGCCCATCAGAACGCCGTTGGCGACGAGCGCGAGATACTGGATGATGGCGAAGATATCGCCGCCGGAGATGGCATGGCTGCCCGTCTCCATGCGCCAGCCGCCGAGCCATATGATCGCCACGCCCGCGAGATTCACCAGCAGCACGGCCGCCGGGCTCAGAAGGCCCATCTGCACGTTGGCGTTGATGATGTTCTCGGCCATGACGTGCGTGGCGTCGGCGATCTTCTGCTGCAGGCTCGCTTCCTTATTAAATGCGCGGATGACGCGGATGCCGTGCAGGCGTTCGCGCATGACGTCGTTCTGGATGTCGATGTACTTGTCGGACGTCTCGTGCAGCGGGCCGATGCGCTTGCTGATAGGCCGGACGATCAGAAAGATCGCCGGGACGAACAGCAGGAGGATGAGGCTCATCGTCACATCCTTGCGCAGCGCGAGAACAACGCCGCCGAAAAACAGCACGGGGATCGTAATGAGGCTGCCGGAGATCATCGACGCGACCCAGGAGACCGTGCCGATGTCGTAGGTCGACCGGGACAGGAGCGCGGCCGCGCCGATGGCGTTGAATTCCTCAAACGTCATGTTGTTGACGAGGGAAAACACGTCCGTGCGCAGATCGGCATTGAAGCCCGCGACCACGTCGCAGCTGATCTTCCGCCCGGCCAGCAGCG
Source organism: uncultured Oscillospiraceae bacterium (assembly GCA_934646185.1). GTDB lineage: Bacteria > Bacillota > Clostridia > Oscillospirales > Oscillospiraceae > CAG-170. Next base: position 102,900 of record CAKUEH010000006.1, read on the forward strand.
CGGCAAGCCCCGCCGCCGCAACGGCCAGCATCCACGCGCAGCAGCGCACGATATACGCAAAATCCGACTGCCGGACGCCGTTATTCAAAATGTCGTTCATGATCGTCGGCAGCAGCAGGTCGCACACCGTCGCCGCCGCGACCAGCAGCATCGCCAGCGCAATGCGCCTGCGGTACGGCTTCAGATAAGGCAGGATCTCTTTCATGGGATGGCTCTCATTCCTTTCTGTCGGTCATTTTCCGGGAGACAGTCCAGAAGTTAATTGTATCACAAAAAACAAACGTTCGCAAGCATGAATCCTGCGGCGCGCCTCCATGGAAAACAATCAGAAAATGTTGAAAAATGCTTGCATTCCGCGGCTTGGGCTGGTATGATTAGAAGTCGTAAAAGTCCCTGAATCCTGACAAATCTATCCGGATTTACCGGCACATGTGCCATACTTTGGAACAGATTCCATTTTTTCCGCAGCATCCCAATCCGCGCGATTTTGTTTGAAATCCGACCGTAAAAGGAACTGAGCAGCTATGAACAGGCGAACAGACAGGCCCGTCGACCTGCCGACCACGCAGCAGCTTGCGAACGAGCGCAGGCGGCTGCGCTACAAAAGCAGATATAACCGGACGCTCCGGAGCACGGTCGCGATCCTGCTCGTCGTTGCAGCGCTGGCTGTGCTGATTGCGATGCTCTGGATGCCTGTGCTGCGCATTTACGGCAGCTCCATGGCGCCGACGCTGCTGGACGGGCAGATCGTCGTCTGCGTCAAAAGCCGGAATTTTGAGCCGGGCGATATCGCGGCGTTTTATCACGGCAACAAGCTCCTCATCAAGCGGTATATCGCGGGCCCCGGGCAGTGGGTCGGGCTTGACGGAGATGGAAGCGTTTTCGTCGACGGAACGCCGCTGGATGAGCCGTATCTCGCGGAAAAGGCATACGGCCAGACCAACATCGAGCTGCCGTATCAGGTGCCGGACGCGCGGTATTTCCTGATGGGCGACAACCGCAGCGTATCCGTCGATTCCCGGAACACAGCGGTCGGCTGCGTTTCGACGGAGCAGATCGCCGGAAAGGTCGTTTTCCGGATCTGGCCGCTCAGCGCGTTCGGTCCCATTTCGTAGGGGCGAACGCTGTCACGGAAAGAGGCGTGGGTCTCGCCGGGGCCGCAGGCCCGGCGGACGGGGACGCGCTTTCGTTAACATCAGAGACCAAAAAGAGAGAAAGGACGAAATCAAATGAAACACATCAGAAGAACGCTCGCATTGCTGCTGGCCGCCGCGCTCATGCTGACGCTGAGCATCGCCGCTTTCGCGGACGGCACCGCCGACACCGGCAGCATCACGATCGATAACGCGGTCAAGGACAAGACCTACACCATTTACCGCATTTTTGATCTGAACAGCCACAATGACGACTATACCGCCTTTAACTATACGGTCAACGCAAGTTGGAAAGCTTTCTTTGAGGGAGATGCAGCTGGTCTGACCTACGTCACGATCGACGATGATTTTGGCTATGTGACATGGAAGGACGGTCAGGATGCCGCAGCCTTTGCCGCAGCCGCTATTGCATATGCTGATGCAAACGGCATTGAGAACAACGGTCAAAAAGAAGCCACCGACAGCACTGTCAAGTTTGAAGCTCTGCCGCTCGGCTATTATCTGGTCAAGTCCGGGCTGGGCGCGCTTTGCTCGCTGGACACAACACTGCCGAACGCGACCATCAGGGAAAAGAACAGCGCGCCGACGGTCGAGAAGGAGGTCAGGGAAAACGACGCCTATGGCAAGACCAACGACGCCAACATCGGCGACACAGTCACGTTCACGACCACCATTAACGTTCTGGACGGCGCCCCGAAGTCCTATGTCCTGCACGACAAGATGAGCGAGGGCCTGACCTTTGACCAGAACAGCGTGAAGGTCACAGTCAACAGCAAGGATTTCACGAACTACGGGCTTGTCACCTCCGGTCTCAACGATGACTGCACATTTGAAATCCGCTTCGACGACGTAACTGTCGACGGGGTCACTGCCAGCGTTCTGAAGCCCAACGATGTCGTAACGGTTGAGTACACGGCAACGGTCAATGAAAATGCCGTGATCGCCGATACCGGCAACGCCAACGAGACGTGGCTGAAGTATGACAACACAGGAGAAACTACGCACTCCACAACCCACACCTACGTCTGGGCGATGAAGGTCGTGAAGTTTACCATGAAGGATAGCAAGGAGACTTTGCTGAAGGACGCGCAGTTTGTCCTGTACAGAATCAACAACGATGTCACGGAATACGTTACCGCTGACAGAGAGAACAAGGTCACCGGCTGGACAAAAAATGCCTATGATTCCAGCGAAGCCACCAAGGCGACCGTCTTTACTACCCCTGATAACGGCACATTCACGATCAGCGGTCTGGACTCCGGCACCTACTATCTGGAAGAGATCAAGGCTCCCGCGGGCTATAACATGCTGAAGGATCCGGTCCCGGTCGTTATTGAGACAACGTCTGACACTTCAACAGGCGCCATGACGGCCACCGTGAAATATGGCTCGTCTACAGGCGATGTCAAGGTCGAAAACCAGACCGGCACGGAGCTTCCCTCCACCGGCGGCATCGGCACGACAATCTTCTACATCATCGGCAGCCTGCTGGCCGTCGGCGCGGTGATCCTGCTCGTGACCAGAAAACGCATGGGCAAACCGGAGGACTGATCTTCGCCCCAAGGCTCCCCTTGGGCACAAGGGGAGCTGGCCCGAAGGGCCTGAGGGGATTCGAACGCCGCAAATTCCGGAACACTCTGAATCTTGCAGCAGATCCCCTCCGTCATTTTCTTCGAAAATGCCACCTCCCCTTACCGCGCGTGGCGCGGCAAGGGGAGGCTTGACGCCGCGCAATGCTCCGCAGCAGCAAGGAGAACCCCGTACATGAAAAAACATCTTTCCACGGCCGCGTTGATCCTCGCGCTGCTTGCAGGCGTGTGTTTGCTTCTGTATCCGACCGTCAGCGACTACTGGAACACGCGCCACGCCTCCCGGGCCGTGGCCAACTATACGCAGGAGGTGCAGGCGCTGGACCGGGACGCCTATGACAGGATGCTGGCGGAGGCGGCGGACTATAACCGGTCGCTGCAGACGCGGGAGAACGCGTTTGCCCTGACCGACGCGCAGCAGGCGCAGTATGACCGTCTGCTGGACATCAGCGGCACGGGCGTCATGGGCTATATCGAGATCCCGTCCATCAACGTTTCCCTGCCCGTCTGCCACGGCACCAGCGACTCCGTTCTGCAGATCGCCGTCGGCCATCTGAGCTGGACGAGCCTCCCGGTCGGCGGCGCGGGCGCGCACTGCGTCCTCTCCGGCCACCGCGGTCTGCCGAGCGCGAAGCTGTTTACCAATCTCGACCGGCTCGTCGAGGGCGATACGTTCGTTGTCCGCGTGCTGGACGAAGCGCTGACCTACGAGGTCGACCAGATCCTGATCGTCGAGCCGGAGGATGTCACGGCGCTGCAGATCGAGCCCGGCAAGGATCTCTGCACGCTCGTCACCTGCACGCCCTACGGCATCAACTCCCACCGGCTTCTGGTGCGCGGGCACCGGGTCGAGACGGCACAGGCGGAGGAGGCTGTCCGCCTTGTCTCCGACGGCATCCGGATCGAGCCTCTGCTCGTCGCGCCCGTCGTGGCGCTGCCGATGCTGCTGGCGCTGCTGCTCGTCCTGCTGCTGTCCGGAAACAAGCCGCCGCGCAAAAACGGCGGGGACAGCGCCCCCATTTGAACCGATCTCACGAAACCACCGGCCATGCCGGTGGTTTTTCATATTTCGATATCGCCGTATTATTATTCACCATTATCGAATAAAATGCTTGCGGAAATGCGGGCAGGATGGTATCATGAACCTGCTGAAACGGACAGCGGCATGCGCGGGCCTCTGCAGAGCTCGTTCGTTCCAACCTTCGTCATCCTTTCTGACATTTCTGACATCTTCCCTCTGCATCCGCGCCGCGCATCCACAAAGACCCCGCCGGGCGGCAGTGCCCGGCGGGGTCTTGTGCGTTCGGCAATGCGGAATCTCTTCATTTTCTGTTTGAAATTACGAAACGCTCCATTGCAATCGCGTCCGGCTGCTGGTATAATGCGAGCAGGGATGGACCCTGTTGGAATTGTTGTTCCAAACGCTGTTTTCTTTGGAGAATAACCATGCGATACAAACCTCTTTTCGCCCTGCTGCTGGCGCTGGCGTTTCTGTGCGGGAGCCTGTCCGGCTGCGCCGCCGGGCAGACGGCGGCTCCGGCAGAGCCGGCCGTATCCTTTACCGACTCTCTCGGCCGGACGGTCGACATTCCCGAAACGCTCACGCGCGTGGCCCCGAGCGGCGCGGTCGCGTCGATGTTTCTGGCGACCATCGCGCCCGAATATATGACGACCATCAACGCGACGCCGTCTTCCAGCCAGTACAAATATCTCGACCCGCGCCTGATCGATCTGCCCACGACCGGCCAGATGTACGGCAGCAAGTCGACGCTGAATCTGGAATCCATTCTGACCTCCGGCGCGCAGGTCGTGATCGATCTCGGCGACAAAAAGGACAACATGGCCGCCGATCTGGACGCGCTGCAGCGGCAGATCGGCATGCCCGTGATCTTCATCGAGGCAGATCTGCCGCACATGGCCGAGGCGTACCGGACGCTCGGAAAGATTCTGAGCGGCAAGGAAGCGCGCGGGGAAGAGCTGGCGGCGTTCGTCGAGGAGACTGTCTCGATGGCGGAGGAAAACGCCGCAAAGATCCAGGATGCCGAGCGCATTTCCGTCCTGTACACCTCCGGCTCGTCCGGCCTCAACACGAACGCGAAGGGCTCCATTCAGGCACAGGTGCTCGACCTCATGGGCATTGAAAACGCGGCTGTCGTTGAGGACGTCAGCAATAAGGGCGGCGGCAATCCCATCAATCTCGAGCAGCTTTACCGCTTTGACCCGGACGTGATCTTATTCGCGGCAGGCAGCATTTATCAGACCGCGGCAGCCGACGAAGCGTGGCAGCCGCTGCGCGCGATCCAGACCGGACGGTATTACGAGATCCCGTCCATGCCGTATAACTGGCTGTCCAGTCCCCCGAGCCTCAACATGCTGCTGGGCGTGTGGTGGCTGGGAGATCTTCTGTATCCGCAGTATTACGACTATGATATGGTGGAGAAGACGCAGGAAATGTTCCGGCTGTTCTGGGCTTACGATCTGAGCGCGGACGAGGCGCGGGCCATGCTCGCGAATTCTACGCTGAAGGACGCGCCATGAAAAAACTGCTGACGAAATGCGCGCTGCTGCTCCTGCTGTGCGCGGCGCTGGCGCTTCCGGCGCTGGCCGATTCGGTGACGGACACGATTTCGGTCTGCATCGGCTACTTCGGCTGGACGGAGGACGAATACGTCGAAAAGGCGAAATTCTCCTGGCAGGAGCTCGACGACTGGTACGGCGGCGCGCTCGATACGCACGAGGAATTCTATTCCTATTCCAACGGCGGCGGACGGACGTATCTGGTCTACGCGCGCGGGTTTTATATCCGGGATCTGCTGGACTACGCGGGCGTGGATGTCAATTCCATCGCCTCCATCGATTTTTTCACGAAGGATCACTCCAACGGCGCGTATCGCTCGTTCACAAAATACGCCCTGCTGGATCAGCCGCGCTATTACTTCCCAAACCTCGCCGCAGACCCCGAGACAGGCGAGCTCTACGCCTGGGACGGCGGCGACGATCTGTGGGTCGGCGCGTATCAGGTCGAGCCGATGCTGGCGCTGGAGGATTACACCGAATGGGACACGTCCGGCTTTGACTTTGAAAGCTATGTGGACGAGAGCCTGTTCTCGACCGGGAACCGGTTCCACCTGTTTTTCGGGCAGCAGAGCCCCGAGGAGGCCGCGACCAGCTCGGCGGCCAAATACGTCTATAAGATCCTCGTGACGTTCTCCGGCACGCCGGTCCTGTCCAGCGAGGAACAAAATCTCGATCTCATCGTCGGCAGCGACCACGCCCTGCACGTGACCGCCGACGCGGAGGACGACGCGCTGACCGATTACGTCCAGCAGAATCTTCAATACGCGTCCAGCGACCCGTCGGTCGTCTCGGTCGACCAGTACGGAAGGCTGCATGTGAACGCCGAGGGCGACGCGGTCATTACGGCCTCGTTCGGTCAGTCCAGCGTGAGCGTCAATGTCCACGTCGGCTCCGGCGGCGCGTCCGGCACGGGAAGCACCGCCGGAACCGGCACAGAGCCCGGCGGCGAAGCCGCCTCCGGCGCGCTCGGCCTGCCGAAGCCGGAGGAAACTGAGACAGTACCGGTCACGGAGCCGGTCGACGCGCGAAGCGTCTATATCCTCTCCGGCGGCGCTGTGTCCACGGGAGAAAACGGCACGACCGCGGGCGAGGGCATGCAGGACGGAAGCGTCCAGCTCGTCCTGCCAGAAAAGGCCGCGCAGAAAACCTGGCCCGTATACGCGGCGCTGGCGCTGAGTCTGCTGCTCGGCTTCGCGTTCGGGCTCGTCCGATACAGAAAACTACGATAAGAGGAATCAAACATGCTGCTTGCTGCTGTCAATCAAGCTGCGGAAGAGCCCTTCCGCATTCATGATATCCTGCGCGCGGTATCCGGCGCGCTGGAAGTGCCGGTCGTGGCGCTGCTGGTGGTGTTTCTGCTGGCTGCCGCCGTGCTGGTGGGCTGGCTGATCGCCGAATACTGCACGGAGCGCCGCCATCTGAAGCTCGCGCTGCCGTCTTTGATGGAACAGCTCCGCACGGCGGACGACCGCGAGACTGTGATCGAAGAGAGCGGCCTGCTTCGCCGGCAGAAGGACGCGCTTCTGGAGCTGCTGCGCCACCCGGACTTCACCGACGCCACGCGCGAAGCGCTGGCCGTCGAGCTGCTGGAACGCGAACAGGATCGGTATGACAACATCGTGAAGCTCAGCGAGCTGCTCGCGCGTCTGGCACCGATGCTGGGCCTGCTCGGCACGCTCATCCCGCTCGGCCCGGGCATCATCGCGCTGGGTCAGGGCGATACGTATACGCTCTCCACGTCCCTTCTGACCGCGTTCGACACGACCATCGCGGGTCTTGTCGCGGCGGCGTTTGCCATCGTCGTTTCCAGCATCCGCCGGCGCTGGTACCGCGAATACGGTTCGGTGCTTGAGGCGCTGTGTACCGAGGTTCTGGAACTGACGAAGAGGGGAGCCGCCGTATGACGAGGCTCTCCGGAAAATCGCTCCGCGCGCGGCGGGACGACGCGCCCGTCAACCCCATGGACTCGGTCAGCAATCTGGCCGACGCCATGCTGGTGCTGGCCGTGGGGATCATGCTGGCGCTGATCATCAACTGGAACGTCGACATCTCCGGCGCGAAGACGGCGCAGGAGGCGCAGACCGACCCGTCCATCTCCTTCGCGCAGGACGATCTGACCGAATCGCAGGACGACGCGGGCACGATCGAGGGCGATCTGACCGAAATGGGGAAGGTCTATTACGATCAGGAGACCGGCACATATTATGTTGTAACGAATCCGAAAACGGAGGAATGAGCCATGAAAAAGCTTCTGTCCCTGCTGCTCTGCGCGGCGATGCTGCTGTGCCTGCTGCCGCTCGAGGCGCGGGCCGCATCCGATGCGTGGGACGGCACGGTGGACATTTCGTGGTACGACCCGGTAAAGACCGAATATGAGATCGACACGCCCGCCAAGCTCGCGGGTCTGGCCGCGCTTGTAAACGGCATGGCCGACCCTACGGCGAAGAAGATCGTCGGAAACACCGCCTATCTCGTCAGCAAAAAGGTCGACAACGTCATGCTGGTCGGCGCGGGCGGCGGCAATGTGTTCGACACCGTCTACACCGGCGGCATCGACTTCGCGTATAAGACGATCTATCTGACCGCCGATCTCGACATGGGCGGCAGAAAGGGTGCTAGCGGCAGCTGGACAGGCCCCAACTGGACACCCATCGGCGGCAAATTCCCCATGAAGCCCGCGGAGGCGGCCGGAGACTGCATGACGCTCGACACGCGCTTCAACGGCGTTCTGGACGGGCAGGGGCACACGATCTATAATCTATACTGTGACCGCTACGCGGCCAAGGGATTCCCGTACAGCATGGCTGTCGGCGTCGTGGGCGTCCTCGGCGGAAACGCGGATTATGCCAACGGCGTGAGCGGCGAAAGATCCGAGGCGGAATTTGAAAACGGCTGGCAGCCCGCCGTGCGCGATCTGGTGCTGGGCTCCGGCTGGATCTACGCCCGCCGCATGGTCGGCGGCATCGTCGGCCGGGTCGGAGAAACCTCGAACGGCGTTGTGATCGAAAACTGCGGCAACCGCGCGGACATCAAAAATACCGACTCCAAGGGCGTCGGCGGCATCGTCGGCTCGGCGTGGGGCAAGGGAACGATCCGCGGCTGCTACAACACCGGCTCCGTCTCAACGACCTATACCTGCCCCGCAGGCGGCATCCTCGGCTCGAACGAGGGCATGGATGTCTACAACTGCTACAGCGCGGGCAAAATCGACACGAACGGCGCGCAGTATGGCCGCGGTATCGGCGGACACGACACGGGCAGCTATACCGTGGCGGGCTGCTGGTACTTATCCGGCAGCGACGACGATCCGGCCTCGAACGGCTATTACAGGGGCACGAGCCGCAAAATTTCCGTCTCCGTGACGGCGGCGAACAAGCAGACGCTTCAATCGGAGGCTGTCCTTGCGGCGCTGAACGCCAACGGCGCGCTCTTCGCGCAGGATGCTGCCGGGAAAAACGGCGGCTATCCGGTTCTGTGGTTTGAAAATGGGCAGAACCCCGCCGATTTTCAGCTGACGCAGGCCTCCGCCGCCAACGGCGCGTTCACCGTCAGCCAAACCGGCGCCGTCCGCTTCGGCGCTTCTGTCGCTCTCTCGGCGCAGCCCGCCGCGGGCTACCGTCTGGCGTATTACACGGCGAACGGCAGTCAGATCCTCGGCGATTATTACACCGTGACCGGCGATACGGAGCTGGCCGCCGTCTTCCAGAAAGTCAAGACCGCGTCCGTCACCGTTCCGGAATACGACGCGTTTTATCTTGCCGCCGCGAGAACCGGCTATCAGCTCACGTCGGACGGCATGGAATACGTCGAGCGCGAGGCGCTGCACACCGGCGACACCGTGCTCGAGGGCAATATCATCACGCTGCAGATACATTCCTACGCCGACGCCATCCCGGCGGACGGCGCGCTGGAATACCGCGAGGGCTACCAGTTTTCCGTTTCCGGCGCGGAGAAAAACGCGGACGGAACGTATACCGTCACAGGCAGCGGCCCGGTCGTCATCGAGGCCGTGCGCGCCACGCGCCGCAAGAGCTGGCTGACGTTCGCCGATACCGGCTGGTATACCGGAAAAGAGAAGACCTACACGCTCACTACCGCGCAGCAGCTCGCGGGACTCGCGAAGCTCGTGAACGAGCAGGGCGCAACATTTGCGGGCGTGACCATTCTGCTCGGAAACGACATTTCCCTTGCCTCCATCGACGGCGCATCCGGCAGCTGCACGTGGACGGCCATCGGCTCGAGCCTGCAGAAGCCGTTTTCCGGCACATTCGACGGGCAGGGCCACACCGTCTTCGCGATGGAGGCCTATAATACCGGCAGCTACGCGGCGCTGTTCGGCTGCTGCGTGGAAGCGGCGCTTAAAAACCTCACGCTCTGCGGCAGCGCGGCGGGCGAAGCCCGCGCGTCCTACGCGGCGGGCCTGATCGCCTACGCGAAGGGGTGCAAACTGGAGAACGTGAACGTCTATGTGGACGTAACTGCCTCCGGCACGCACGCGGGCGGTGTAGCCGCGTATATCTGCGACGGAACGTCCGTGAAAAGCTGCTTCAGCTATGGAGCCGTCAGCGGGATCTCCGGCGTCGGCGGGATCGTGGGCCTGTGCTATTCGGCGAAGGATACCATCACCGGCTGCGCGAATTTCGGCCCCGTGACCGGCTCTGGCTCCGGCGCATACGGCACGGGCGGCATCGCGGGCCGGCTTGCGGGCGTGATGACGCAGTGCGCAAATTACGGCACTGTCTCCGGCGCGGACCGCTATACCGGCGGCGTCGCGGGCTATACGACCGCGCGCAATCAGACGAAGCTCCTGGCCTGCAAAAACGAGGCCGCCGTGTCTTCGGTCAATACCGACGCCCGGGTCTCGACCGGCTCCATCGTCGGCAACGCGCAGAACCTCATCTGGGGCGGCTGCACGGCGGCAGACAGCGCGCTTCCGCAGCTCGGCAGGACCGGCAAGGTCGCCGAGCAGGAAGTAAAGGACAGCTGCCCGGACTATACGCCGCAGGAGGCTCCGCAGGACGCGGAGCTTCCGGACAGCTTTACCGTCACGTTCCGCGCCAACGGCGAAACCGTCGGGACTGTGACGGGCAAAAAGGGCGACAAGTCCGTCAAGACCCCGGCGCTGCCGCAGGTGGACGGCTACACCGCATCCTGGCCCGCGTTCACGCCGACGGGCCGCGACATGACCATCACCGCCGTCTACCGGCAGAACCTCGTCTCCGGCGGAGCCGTCACGAAGTCCGGCACGTATTTCATCCCCTGGCTCGCCAGCAGCGAGATCCGCATTGCGGGCGGGCTTGACGTGACGCTCATCGGCCTCGATTCCGGCAGCGGAGACTTTGACAATCTCACGCTCACAGTTGACAAGGGCACAAAGCTGACGCTGCAGGATGTGCGCATCACGGGCGATAAAACGCTTTTGTCCCTCGCGGGCGGCAATACGCTCACGCTCCTGGGTGAAAACCGGCTGACCGGCTGCGCCGACGCATCCGGAAACGCCTGCCCGACCGTAGTAAGTGGCGGCGATCTGACGATCTGCGGCTCCGGCAGCCTTGCCTTGCAGGCGCTGGTCAACAACGCGGCCTTTATGGGCGCGGAGAAGAGCAGCATTTCCATCGAGGACTGCACCATCTCCGTGTTCAAGTCCGATAAGCTCGGCTTCGACGGCGGCGCGTTCTGCGCGAACGGCGCGGCGCTGACCATGACGAACGCCTCCTTCTTCGGCCGCACGGACAGCGACAATGTCGCCGCTTTGTCGGCGGACACCATCGCCATGACCGGCTGCACCGTGCGCGTGGAGGCGGAAAAGTCCGTCCACGCGGTGCTCGGCCGCGTATCGCTCACAAACTGCGGCCTCTATGCCTCCGGCCACAGCGGCAACAGCGCGAAGACCGTCTCGCAGACCGCAGGACTCGACGCGTTGGAGACCGTTTCGCAGCAGTCCGGCGTGACGCTGCTGACCGCTCCCGCCTTTGCGGATATCAGAACCGAGTCTGTCTGCCAGCAGGACGTTCTGTTCTGCACGGACGCAGGACTCATGACCGGAACCGGGAAGGATACCTTCTCCCCGGATACGCCCATGACCCGCGCCATGCTCGTGACTGTCCTCTGGCGCATGGCGGGAAGCCCCGCCGCGCAGGGAAGCGGCGGCTTTACCGATCTGAAGGCCGCCTGGTACCGGCAGGCCGCCGTCTGGGGCGCGCAGAACGGCATCGTCGCCGGGACCGGCGCGGGCACGTTCTCCCCGGACAAGCCCGTCACGAAGGAACAGGCCGCCGCGCTGCTGATCCGGTTTGCCCGGATGCAGGGCGCCGCCATCCCGGCAGACGCTGCGCCCGTGTACGTCGCGGAATGCAGCGCCTGGGCGCAGACCGACGTACAGGCCGCGTATGCCGCAGGCATTCTTGACCGCTATGCCGCCTGCCTCGCCGCGCCGCAGCAGGCTGCTTCGCGCGCGGAGCTCGCGCGGATGCTTCGTCTGCTCTCCACCTTGCTTCAGAAGGCGTAACGCCTTTTGAAATAAAAGAATCCACACGAAAGGAAGAACCCCACTATGAAGAAATTTGTATCCATGCTGCTCGTTCTGACGATGCTCGTGACCGTGTTCGCGGGTCTTGCCGTCACGGCCAGCGCCGCTGACGCCGCGCTGAGCGTTTACACGCAGGCAGGCGCGGACGGCGAAAAGACGCTCGCCAAGAGCTACACCGCCGAAGAGCTCAAGAAGCTCGCCGAGACGAAGGCTGACGGCTACGGCTATCAGTACTTCAAGAAGGGTGAGCAGGCTGTCGTCGCGACGGAATTCGTCACGCTCGACGCGCTGCTGACCGATGCGGACGTCACCTTCGCCGACGGCGACAGCCTGTCCTTCGTCTGCGACGACGGCCCGTACACCAAGTATGCCCCCACCTACAAGGACATCACCGAAGGCAAGTATTACTTCAAGGACGGCAAGGCTGAGGAAATCCCCGCCGCGCTCGCGCTCGTCTGGGGTGCCGGCGCAGCTGCTGACGGCACCGTCGCCGACATCGCCAAGACCGCCAAGGAAGCGGGCCTGCGCTTCGTCTGCGGCACGACCGAGGCTGACTTCACCGAAGAAAAGGCCGCCGGCAAGCGCATGCCGTCCGGCGTCGTGGAGCTGATCGTCGTCTCCGCCGCCAAGGCTGAGGAAAAGCCCGCCGAAGAGAAGCCCGCCGAGGAGACCAAGACCGGCTTCACCGACGTTCTGGACACCGACTGGTTCAAGGCTGACGTTGAAAAGGCCGTCGAGAGCAAGCTCATGACCGGCACCTCCGCCACGACCTTCAGCCCCAAGGGCGTGACCACCCGCGCCATGGTCGTCGCGACGCTCTACCGTCTCGCCGGCAGCCCCGAAGTGACTGAGAAGGCCGCCTTCACCGACGTCGTCTCCGGCAGCTACTATGAAGCAGCCGTCGCATGGGCAGCCAAGAACGAGATCGCCAGCGGCACCTCCGCCACGACCTTTGAGCCCAACAAGGCCGTCACCCGTGAGCAGCTCGCGAAGTTCCTGTTCAACTACGCCGTCTATCAGGGCATGGACGCCGTCACGCTCTCCGAGAACCTCTCCAGCTTCGCGGATCATGACACCGTCAGCGGCTACGCCGTTCCCGCCATGCAGTGGGCCGTCGGCCAGGGCCTCATCAACGGCACCGACGGCAAGCTCCTGCCCACCGGCACCGCCACCCGCTGCCAGTTCGCAGCCATCCTGAACCGCTTCACCGCTTCGCAGAGCGAAAAGGCATAAGCGTACATCCCCATCCGTCTCCCGGCCGCACGGCCGGGAGACATTTTTTCTGCGGTTTTCCTTGAAAAGCGGTAACAAAACGAATATAGTTGATAGGGATAGGACACACCAAAGGCTCCCCTTGGGCTCAAGGGGAGCTGTCAGCAAAGCTGACTGAGGGGATTCGAACGTCACAAATTTCAGAGTACTCTGAACCTTGCAGCAGATCCCCTCCGGCATTTGCTTTGCAAATGCCACCTCCCCTTACCATGCGGGGCATGGCAAGAGGAGGCTTCGTGCGGCGTAAACCTGATGAGGTATTATGATATGAAAATTCTGATCATTGAAGACGAGATCCTGCTGGCGGATTCGCTGCGGGCCATGCTGGAGGGGAAGGGGTTTTCCGTCGAGGCGGTCCATGACGGCCAGACGGGCGCGGAATACGCCGAGACGGGCGTATACGATCTGCTGATCCTCGACGTGATGATGCCGGGTATGGACGGCTATCAGGTCGCGCGGCAGGTGCGCGCGAAGCGCTGCGGGACGCCGATTCTGATGCTGACGGCAAAGTCGTCGCTCGAGGACCGCATCGAGGGGCTGAACGCGGGCGCGGATTATTATCTCACCAAGCCCTTTGACGCGCGGGAGCTGCTGGCCTGCGTCGGCGCGCTGCTCCGGCGGCAGGGCGCGGAGGTCAACGCGCTCTCGTTCGGCAACACAACGCTCGATCTGGCCTCCGGGACGCTGATCTGCGGCGAGCGGCAGCTGCGGCTGTCGGCGCGGGAATTTGACGTCATGCGGTATCTTCTGCAGCTCAAGGGCCAGAATGTATCCAAGGAGGCCATTTTATCGAAGGTCTGGGGCTTTGACTCGAACGCGGTGGAAAACCACGTGGAGGTCTATGTCGGTTTTCTGCGTAAAAAGCTCGCGGCCATCGGGTCAAACGTGCGCATCGAGGCCGCGCGGCGGCTGGGCTATCATCTGGAGGTCGACGAGACATGCTGAAAAAACTGCGTCTGAAGATCATTCTTGCGATCGTGCTCGTCGCCGCCGTCATGCTCGGCGCGATCCTCGGGCTTTTCTATACGCTGACGAAGCGGAACCTGCGCACCCAGTCGATCAGCATGATGCAGGCCATCGCGGCCGATCCATTCTCCCCTGTCCAGCCGGAGCGTGAGCCGCAGCAGGTGCGCCTGCCGTATTTCGTGCTGCAGACCGATGCGTTCGGCAATCTGGTTGCCATCGGCTCGAGCGATTACGATCTGACCGACCGGGCGTTTCTGCGGATGGTCGCCGCCGCGGCGCAGGCCTCGCAGGACGCCATCGGCGAGATCCCGGAATACTCCCTGCGCTACTGCCGCGTGACCGGCAGCGTGATCTTCGCGGATATCTCCAGCGAGCAGCAGACGCTGCGCGCGCTTTTGAAAAACGGCGCGCTGCTCGGCGCGCTCGGTCTGCTCGCGTTTTCGGGCCTTGCGGTGCTGCTGGCCCGCAGCGCGGTCAGGCCGGTGGAGGAAGCCTGGCGGCAGCAGAAGCAATTCGTCGCCGACGCCTCGCACGAGCTCAAAACGCCGCTGACCGTCATCCTGACCAATACGGAGCTTTTGCAGAGCCCGGATTACGACGCGGCGCAGAAGCAGACCTTCCTGTCCGGCATCGACGCCATGGCGCGGCAGATGCGCGCGCTGGTCGAGCGGCTTCTGGAGCTGGCGCGGGCCGAGAATGAACAGGCGGCGCGGTCGTTCGCGCCGTGCGATCTCAGTCAGATCACCGAGAGCAGCGCGCTGTTATTTGAGGCCGCGCTGTTTGAATGCGGTCTGACGCTGCAGACGGAGCTGGAGCCGGACATCACCGTCAGCGGAGACAGCCGTCAGCTCGGCCAGCTCGTGGAGATCTATCTCGACAACGCCCGGAAATACGCCTCCGGCGGCACGGTCACGGTCCGCCTTGCCCTGTGCGGAAAGAGCCGCTGCCGCCTGTCGGTCTCAAACGAGGGCGACGTGCTGTCCCCGCAGACGCTGCGGCAGATCTTTGACCGCTTTTCCCGCGCCGACGCCGCGCGGACGCGCGACGGCAGCTTCGGTCTCGGCCTTTCCATCGCGCAGGCCATCGCGCAGACGCACGGCGGCAGCGTCTGGGCGGAGAGCGCGGACGGCGTCAACACCTTTTTTGCCGAGCTTCCCGTGCTGTCCGGGCATGAAAAGCGCCAAGACGCGCCAAAAAAGGGTATATGATTTTGTGCAGAGCGCCGGTATGCCCCCCGGTTGCAAAACAGCGAAAAAAGTGGTATATTAGAAATGATATAAAGTGGAAGGCGGTATGGCTATGAACACACAGCATTTGCAGTACATCATCGAGATCGAGCGCACCCGGTCGATCTCGCAGGCGGCGGAGAATCTGTTTATTGGACAGCCGAACCTCAGCCGCATCCTGCATGATGTGGAGCAGATGCTGGGCTTCCGCATTTTCGAGCGCTCCACGCGCGGCGTCCGGCCCACCACCCGCGGCACGATCTTTCTGCAGCACGCAAAGTCCATCCTGCGCGAGGCGGAGGCCATCGAGGCGCTCGGCCCCAAGCGGGCCGTGGCGAACCGGCTGCGCGTGTGCATCCCGCGCTCGGCGGCCATGCTGGATCTGACGGCGCAGTATCTGGCGGGACTGCCGCGGGCAGAGCCGGTCGACGCCGTCATCCGCGAATGCCACGCGCGCACGGCGCTCGAAACGCTCGCGAGCGGCGAGACGGAGATCGGCGTCATCCGCTTCCGCTCGGAATACCGCGATTATTTTGACGAGCAGACCAGCGCCCGGGGCCTGAGCTTCGAGCTTCTGGGAAAATACCACTATCTCGTCACCATGAATCAGGCGCATCCGCTCGCCGCGCGCAGCTCCGTTCTTCGCGCGGAGCTCGACGGACTGCCGGAGATCGTCCACGGAGACGTGTTCCGCGTGCAGGGCAAGCCCGAAGAGCCCGTGCGCCGGAAGATCTACTGCGTCGACCGGCTGGCCCAGATGACGCTTCTGGAGACGATCCCGAACGCCTATATGCTGGCCCCCGCCATTCCGGAGCACTGCATCCAGCGCTGGAATCTGGTTCAGATCCCCTGCAGCGACAACCAGAGCCTGTATCTCAACGCGCTGGTATATCACAAGCAATATGCAATGAGCGAGATCGAGTCTGGGTTTGTGCAGTTTGTGCGGGAGCACAAAGCATCTGTCTGATATTATCCCACATGAACAGAAATAAACCAACATATCAAAAAGAATATATCCATGCATAAAAAAGCATTGGTGCTTCCAGCATAATACCGATATAATTTTATCGTAATAACCGATAAAATTATATCGGTATATTTTGTTCGATATCTGGCAGCTTTCGCAGAATCTGAATTGGGGGAATTTCATTATGAGCAAAATCACTGTTATCGGCGCGGGCAGCGTCGGCGCCACGATCGCAAACGACCTGATGATCCAGGGTACCGCATCCGAGATCGTCCTGATCGACGTCAATAAGCAGAAGGCCTTCGGCGAGGCCATGGATATCTATCAGGGCGCGCCGTTCTGTTCTCCGACGATCGTCCGCTCCGGCGACTATGACGCCGCCGCGGGCTCCGATATCGTCATCATCACCTCCGGTCTTCCCCGCAAGGCCGGGCAGAACCGGCTGGAGCTGGCGCAGGCCAACGTCAGCGTGCTCAAGCAGATCACGCCGCAGATCACCGCCGCCGCGCCGGACGCCATCTATATTATCGTCTCGAATCCGGTCGACGTGCTGACGTATGTGTTCCACAAGATCTCCGGCATTCCCGAGAACCACATCATCGGCTCCGGCACCATCCTCGACACCAGCCGTCTGCAGTCGACGCTTGCAAAGCGCTTCTGCATCAGCCCGAAGAACGTACACGCGCACGTCTACGGCGAGCACGGCGACTCCTCCTTCGTGCCCTGGAGCCTTGTCCACATCGCAAACAACCATATCGACTCCTATAAGGAGCACTCGCCCGACCGCGACCGCATCAAGTGGAGCCAGGACTATGAGGAGATCGAGCAGTTCGTCAAGACCTCCGGCGCGCAGGTCATCAAGAACAAGGGCGCAACGTTCTATGCTGTGGCCATGTCCGTGTGCCACCTGTGCAAGTGCGTGCAGAGCAGCGCCGGAACGGCCGTGACCGTCTCGACCATGATGCACGGCGAATACGGCGTGAGCGACGTGTGCCTGTCCACGCTCGTGCTGGTCGACAACCAGGGCGTGCGCGGCAAGATCCTGAACCAGCTGACCGACGGCGAGGTCGACAAGCTCCGCGCCAGCGCGGAAAAGCTGAAGGAAGTCATCCATCAGGTTGAGATTTAAATAAGAAGGAGAAAGAAAAATGGAGTACCGCGTAGAACACGATTCCATGGGCGAGGTCCGCGTGCCTGCGGACAAATATTGGGGCGCGCAGACAGAGCGCAGCCACAATAACTTCCCCATCGGCGTCGGTATCGAGACGATGCCCGCCGAGATCATCCACGCCTTCGGCATTCTCAAAAAGGCGGCGGCCCGCGCCAACCGCGCCCTGCGCCCCGAGAAAATGACCGAAGAAAAGCTCTCCGCCATCGAACAGGCGGCAGACGAGGTCATCTCCGGCCAGCTTCTGGACAATTTCCCGCTCGTCGTCTGGCAGACCGGCTCCGGCACGCAGTCCAACATGAACAGCAACGAGGTCATCGCCAACCGGGGCAACGAGATCGCAGGCAAAAAGCTCCTGCACCCGAACGACGACATCAACATGTCCCAGTCGTCCAACGACACGTTCCCGACCGCGATGCACATCGCGGCGGTCTGCGCGATCGAGGACAGGGTGCTCCCGGCCATCGATACGCTGGTATCCACGTTCCGCCGTCTGGAGCAGGAGCACGAGGGCGTCGTCAAGTCCGGCCGGACGCATCTGCAGGACGCCACGCCCATCTCCTTCCCGCAGGAGATCTCCGGCTGGAGATCGAGCCTGGAACGGGATCGGGAGCTGCTGCTGCTGGCCGTAAAGCCGCTCAAGGAGCTGGCCCTCGGCGGCACCGCCGTCGGCACGGGCCTCAACACGCCCAAGGGCTTTGACACCGCCGTCGCCGCCGAGATCGCAAAGCTCACCGGCAGGGATTTCGTGACGGCGGAGAACAAATTCCACGCGCTGACCAGCAAGGACGAGATCGTCTTCGCGCACGGCGCTCTGAAGGCGCTGGCCGCGGATATGATGAAGATCGCGAACGATGTGCGCTGGCTGGCCTCCGGCCCGCGGGACGGTCTCGGCGAGATCTTCATCCCGGAAAACGAGCCCGGCTCGTCCATCATGCCCGGCAAGGTCAACCCCACCCAGTGCGAGGCCGTTACGATGGTCGCCGTGCAGGTCATGGGTAACGATGTGGCCGTGTCCATGGCCGCATCGCAGGGTAATTTTGAGCTGAACGTGTTCATGCCGGTCTGCATCTATAACTTCCTGCAGTCTGCGCGTCTGCTGGCCGAGTCCATCGTCTCGTTCAACGACCGCTGCGCCTGCGGCATCCGCGCGAACCGCGAGAAGATGGAGCACAACCTGCACAACTCCCTCATGCTCGTCACGGCGCTGAACCCGTACATCGGCTATGAAAACGCGGCGAAGACCGCCAAGAAGGCCTATAAGGAAAACATCTCCCTCAAGGAAGCCTGCGTGAGCCTCGGCTTTTTGACGGCGGAGCGCTTCGACGAGGTGTTCCATCCGGAGAACATGATCTGATGGGGTGTTTGCAATGAATTACAGCTATTTCCCCGGCTGCACGCTCAAGACAAAGGGCGCGCAGCTGGATAAGGCCGGACGGCGCGCGGCGGAAAAGCTCGGCTTTTCGCTGTGCGAGATCCCGGAGTGGCAGTGCTGCGGCGCGGTGTATCCGCAGGCAAACGATGAGATCGCCACACGGCTTTCCTCCGTCCGCGCCCTCATGGCCGCGCGCGACGCGGGCCGGCCGCTGGTGTCGCTCTGCTCTGCCTGCCATCACGTCTTAAAGCGCGTGAACGGCGACATGCAGCATCAGGAGGACATCCGCGCCAAGGTCAACAACTACTTAAAGCCGGAAACGCCCTATGCGGGCGAGACGAAGGTCCTGCACTATCTCGAGGTGCTGCGCGACGAGATCGGCTGGGACGCGGTCAGGGCGGCTGTCGTAAAGCCGCTAACAAACCGGAAGATCGGCGCGTATTACGGCTGCATGCTGCTCCGGCCCAGCCGCGAGATGCAGTTTGACGACCCGGAGAACCCGAAAATGCTCGAGGACTTCATCCGGGCCATCGGCGCGGAGCCTGTTCTTTACGCGCAGCGCAACGAATGCTGCGGCGGCTACATGGCGGTCGAAAACAAAGCCTACGCCGCAAAGCAGGCGCAGAAGATCCTGGACAACGCAAAGGCGCAGGGCGCGGAGCTTTTGATCACGGCATGTCCCCTGTGCAGCTACAATCTGCTGCACAACACGGACAGCGCGCTCCCCGTCGTCTACTTTACGGAGCTTCTGGCCGAGGCGCTCGGCTGCGGGGAGGAGGACGCATGAACAATCAGAACATGATCGACACCGTCACCCGCATCTCCGGCGTGAACCCCAGAAAATGCATGCGCTGCGGCAAATGCTCGGCCAGCTGCCCGGCGTATGACGAGATGGAATACCATCCGCATCAGTTTGTCTCCATGGTCGAAAACGGTCGAATCGAGGAATTGCTTTCCTCGAAGGGCATCTACACCTGCCTGAGCTGCTTCGCCTGCGTCGAGCGCTGTCCCCGAAACGTAGAGCCCGCAAAGCTCATCGAGGCCGTGCGCAACGCCGTGCAGCGCCAGCAGGGCATGGATCACCTGAAGCCCGAGCGCATCCCGGAGATCCTCGACGAGGAGCTGCCGCAGCAGGCCATCGCCGCGGCGTTCCGCAAATATAAAAAGTAAGGAGGGAACGCAATGCAGAGAATCGGCGTCTTCGTATGCTGGTGCGGCAGCAACATTGCCGCAACCGTCGACGTGGAGAAGGTCTCGCAGGCACTTGCAAAGGAGCCCGGCGTTGTTTTCTCCACCAACTATCAGTACATGTGTTCCCAGACCGGCCAGCAGATGATCCAGGACAAGATCCATGAATACGGGCTGACCGGCGTGGTCGTCTGTTCCTGCTCGCCCAGAATGCACGAGCAGACGTTCCGCAAGACCTGCGAAAAGGCGGGTCTGAACCCCTATATGGTCGAGATCGCGAACATCCGCGAGCAGTGCTCCTGGATCCACAAGGATAAGGAAGCGGGCACGGAAAAGGCGATCATCCTGGGCCGCGCCGCCATCGCCAAGGTACACTTAAACGCGCCGCTGACCGCGGGCAGCAGTCCCGTGACCAAGCGCGCGCTCGTCATCGGCGGCGGCATCGCGGGTATCCAGACAGCTTTGGACATTGCCGAGGCCGGCTTCGAGGTCGATATCGTCGAAAAGCAGCCGACCATCGGCGGCAAGATGACCCAGATCGACAAGACGTTCCCGACGCTCGACTGCGCGGCGTGCATCCTGACGCCAAAAATGGTCGACTGTGCGCAGAACGAAAAGATCCACATCTATTCCTATTCCGAGGTCGAATCCGTCGGCGGCTTCGTCGGCAATTTCCACGTGAAGATCCGCCGCAAGGCGCGCTTCGTCAAGGAAGACGTCTGCACCGGCTGCGGTCTGTGTACGGAAAAGTGTCCGCAGAAGAAGGTCCCGAACGAGTTTAACCTCGGCATGGACAACCGCCGCGCGATCTATATCCCGTTTGCGCAGGCCGTGCCGAAGGTCGCGACCATCGACCCCAACTACTGCAACATGCTCAAAAACGGCAAGTGCGGCGTATGCGCGAAGGTCTGCTCCGCCGGAGCGATCGATTACAAGCAGACCGACACGTTCGTCGAGCGGGAATACGGCGCCATCGTCGCTGCGACGGGCTTCAACCCCATCGACCTTTCCAAATTCGATGAGTTTGCCTACAGCCAGAGCCCGGACGTCGTGTCCAGCCTCGAATTTGAGCGCCTCATGAACGCCGCAGGCCCCACGAGCGGCACGCTCCTGCGCCCGTCCGACGGAACGCATCCGAAGACCATCGTCTTCGTCCAGTGCGTCGGCTCGCGCTGCGACGGCGTGGAGAAGGGCAAGCCCTACTGCTCCAAGATCTGCTGCATGTACACGGCGAAGCACGCCATGCTCTGCCGTGAAAAATACCCGGATACGGATGTGTACGTGTTCTATATCGACGTGCGCACCCCCGGCAAGAACTTTGACGAGTTCTACCGCCGTGCCGTCGAGCAGTACGGCGTACATTACATCAAGGGCATGGTCGGCAAGGTCACGCCCGAAAACGGCAAGCTGAAGGTACAGGCGTCGGATTTGCTTGACAACCGGCAGCTGCATATCGACGCCGATCTGGTCGTGCTGGCTGCGGCCATCGAGCCGGATAAGTCCGCGCGGCCGCTGGCCACGATGCTGACGGCCTCCATGGATACGAACGACTTCTTTACCGAGGCGCATCCGAAGCTCCGCCCGGTCGAAAGCCCGACGGCAGGCGTGTTCCTGTCCGGCATGTGCCAGGGGCCGAAGGATATCCCCGAGACGGTCGCGCAGGCGTCCGCCGCAGCGGCGAAGGTCATCGGCCTTCTGTGCAAGGACTCCCTGACGTGCAACCCGTGCGTGGCGCAGCCGGATGAAATGATGTGCAACGGCTGCTCCAACTGCGAAAAGGTCTGCCCCTATGGCGCAATCACGTACATTGACAAGGAATTCAGAGGCCCGAACCGCACGACGCTCATCCGGCGCGTGGCGCAGGTCAACCCGGCAGTCTGTCAGGGCTGCGGCGCATGCACCGTCGCGTGCATGTCCGGCGCGATGGACCTGAAGGGCTTCTCCAACCGGCAAATCATTGCGGAGGTGGATGCGATATGCAGGTAAACGGCTCCTGGACGCCCACGATCGTGGCGTTCTGCTGCAACTGGTGCTCCTACGCGGGCGCCGATCTTTCCGGCACGAACCGGCTGAGCTACCCGGCCAATGTGAAGATTATCCGCATTCCGTGCTCCTGCCGGTTGAATCCGATGTTTATTCTCCGCGCGTTCCAGCGCGGGGCAGACGGCGTGATCCTCTGCGGCTGCCACCCCGGCGACTGCCACTACACGACCGGCAACTATTACGCCCGGCGGCGCATGACGCTCCTGTTCTCCATGCTGGACTTCCTCGGCATCGAGCGCGAGCGCACGAGAGTTGAATGGGTCTCGGCGGCAGAGGGCGCGAAATTCGCCAAAACCATGAATGAATTCGCCGAGACGATCACAAAGCTCGGCGAGAACCGCAGACTGGAGGATCTACGATGCAAGGAGTAAAGGAAAAAGCGATCCAGCTGCTGCGGGACGGAACGGTCGACCGCGTCGTCGGCTGGCGCGCGGGCGAATTCTTCTACGATCTGACGCCGTCCGTCTTTACGAGCGCGGAGGACATTGAGAAGCATTTCGTCTGGAGCGTCTTCTCCGGCGCGAATCTGTCCAAATATCTCATCGCCGAATCCCGCAAGGGCGGCAAGGCCGCCGTGTTCCTGAAGCCCTGCGACAGCTATTCGTTCGTCCAGCTTTTAAAGGAGCACCGCATCCTGCGCGAGACGGTCTACGCTGTCGGCGTGCAGTGTGGCGGCATGTGCGACATGGAAGCGATCAAGGAGCTGGGCCTTTCCGGCGTGACGGCCGTCACGGAGGATGGCGAAGACCTGCGCGTTTCCACGCTCTACGGCGAGGAAACGGTCAAAAAGGCCGATGCGCTGCTGCTCAAGTGCAAGACCTGCAAGAGCAAAAAGATCGTCTGCTTCGACGAGCTGCTCGGAGAGCAGGGCGAGGAAAACGCGGACTGCGGCCGCTTCGACGAAGTGGCACGGCTCGAGGCCATGACGCCCGAAGAACGCTACGCGTTCTGGCGCGGCGAGCTGTCGCGGTGCATCCGCTGCAACGCCTGCCGCAACGTGTGTCCTGCGTGCTCGTGCGAAAAGTGCGTGTTCGACAACCACGACTCGGGCTTTGAAAACAAAGCCATTGCCGATTCGTTCGAGGAGAACATGTTCCACATCATCCGCGCCTTCCACGTCGTCTCCCGCTGCACCGACTGCGGCGAATGCTCGAGAGTCTGTCCGCAGCATATCCCGCTGCACTTGCTCAACCGCAAGTTCATCAAGGACATCAACGAGCTCTACGGCGGCTATCAGGCCGGCGCCGATTTCGACTCCCGCCCGCCGCTCATGGATTTCCGCAAGGACGACTGTGAGCCGTCCGTCGTCTATGAAAGAGGAGGTGCGCAATGAAACAGCTTCCCCTCGCCGAGCTTTCCAGCCTGTTTGCCGCCGTGTCGGCCGGGCAAAAGCTCTATATCCCGGCGGACGACGCCGCCGGTCAGGCCAGCTTTACCGTCTGGCAGGAGGGCCTGACGCTCACGAAAAAGCTCAACACCGTCCGCTCGGCCAAGGATCTGTTCTTCCCGCAGGTGGAAAACCTCGTCGGCTTCCGCGTGACGGGCAGGCAGCTCGATCTGGTCGAAACGCGCGACCCGGCGGAGCCGTTCGTCCTGTTCGGCGTGCGCGCGTGCGACGCGAAGAGCTTTGACATTCTCGACCGCGTCTTCCTTTCCGAGCCGCAGGACACGTATTACGCCGCCCGCCGCGCACACGGCACCGTCGTCACGCTGGCCTGCACCCGGCCCGAGGAAACGTGCTTCTGTCCGTCCTTCGGCATCGATCCCGCGGCCCCGCAGGGCGATGTCAGCTGCTGGATCGAGGGCGAAACGCTCTTCTGGCAGGCCAACACGGAAAAGGGCGAGACGCTGACCGCGAATCTCCCCATGCTGAAAGACGCGGACGGCGCGGCCGTCGCGGCGCAGCAGGAAAAGACGCGCGCGCTTCTCAAAAGGCTCCCGCTGGCAGACCTTGACCTGTCCGCCGTCGGCGCGGGCAAAACGAAGGCGCTCTTCGACCGCCCGGAATGGAAGCAGCTGTCTGAAAGCTGCCTCGGCTGCGGCACGTGTACCTTCGTCTGCCCGACGTGCCAGTGCTATGATATCAAGGAATTCGATTCCGGCAAGCTCGTCCGGCGCTTCCGCTGCTGGGACAGCTGCATGTACTCGGATTTCACGAAGATGTCCGCCGGTCAGCCGCGCCCGACGCAGCTCGAGCGCTTCCGGCAGCGCTTCATGCACAAGCTGGTCTATTTCCCGGATAATAACGAGGGGATCTTTGGCTGCGTCGGCTGCGGCCGGTGCCTTGCCAAGTGCCCCATCCACATGAACATCGTGAAAGTCATCAAAACGCTTGGGGAGGAACACGCATGAGAAACGATCCGCTGATCCCCAGTCTTGCCGTCGTCACAGATATCCGCGTCGACACGCCGGACGTCAAGACGTTCCGCGTCGTCGGCCTTGACGGCAAAAAGCCCTTCGTCCATATCCCCGGCCAGTGCGCCATGCTCTCCGTGCCGGGCGTCGGCGAAGCGCTGTTCTCCATCACGTCCAGCCCCACGCTGGAGGAATATGTGGAGTTTTCCATCAAAAAATGCGGCTGCGTGACCGAATGGCTCCACGCCATGGAGCCCGGCCAGCAGATCACCGTCCGCGGCCCCTACGGCAACGGCTTCCCGGTCGACACCGATTTTGCCGGCAAGGATTTGCTGTTCATCGCGGGCGGCATCGGCCTGGCCCCGCTGCACTCGGTCATCAACTACTGCCGCCACTACCGCGACCGCTACGGCAAGATCGACATCGTCTACGGCTCCCGCTCAAAGGACGATCTGGTCGACTATCCCGAGATCGAGAACGTCTGGTGCAAGGAAAGCGGCATCAACGTCCATCTGACCATCGACCGCGAGCAGCCGGACTGGGACGGCCACGTCGGCTTCGTGCCGAACTACGTCAAGGAGCTCGGCTTCACGACCGACAAGACCGTCGTCATGTGCGGCCCTCCCATCATGATCAAGTTTACCCTTGCGGGCCTGATGGAGCTCGGCTTCGCCCGCGAGCAGGTCTACACCACGATGGAGCTCAAGATGAAATGCGGCCTCGGCAAATGCGGCCGCTGCAACATCGGCGACAAGTACGTCTGCAAGGACGGCCCGGTGTTCCGCTTCGACCAGCTCGACGAGCTGCCGAATGAGTATTAAAGGAGAACAGGTATGGAAAATATGGTGACGGTTTTCCTGTTCGGCAAGAAATATGAGGTGCCGGACAGTCTGACCATCATGGAAGCGATGGAGTATTCCGGCTATCAGCTCGTGCGCGGCTGCGGCTGCCGCAACGGCTTCTGCGGCGCGTGCGCGACGATCTACCGCATCGCGGGCGACCGCGAATTGAAGGCCTGTCTGGCCTGCTCGACGCGCGTGGAAAACAACATGTATGTCGCGACGCTTCCGTTCTTCCCGCTGGTGAAGGAAGTCTACGACATGGAAAAGCTGAAGCCTACGCAGACGGTCATGATGCAGCTCTACCCCGAGATCTACGCCTGCGTCGGCTGCAACGCCTGCACAAAGGCGTGTACGCAGGGACTGAACGTCATGCAGTACATCGCCTATGCCCAGCGCGGCGAATTTGACAAGTGCGCCGAGGAATCCTTCGACTGCGTCATGTGCGGCGTGTGCTCGTCGCGCTGTCCGGCAGGCATCTCCCACCCGCAGGTCGCCATGCTGGCCCGCCGTCTGAACGGCAAGTACATCGCCCCGCACTGCGGGCATCTGGACGCGCGCGTGCAGGAGGTCAAAGACGGCAAATTTGAAGCGCTCATTGAGAGCCTTATGGAAAAGCCGCTGGACGAGATCAAAGAGCTTTACAACCACCGCGAGATCGAGAAGTAAGGAGGACGCATATCATGTATCAGGATTCTAACATGCTGGCCTCCATCCGCAAGGTGGAAGCGGCCCGCGAAGAAAACGTGAAGCTGGATCCCCGCCGCATGACGGCGGAGGAAAAAGAGACGCTGCTCAAAAAATTCCATCCCGACTACCGCGCCGAGCAGTTTACCGAGCTGCGCTTCGGCCCCAACAAGGGCCAGAAGGTCCCGCTGGAGCTGGCAGCACTGCTGGAGGGCGAATCGCGCATCCTGCACGAGCAGTTTGACCTGACGAAGCCCGACTATGAGACGGACGTTCTCATCATCGGCGGCGGCGGCGCGGGCTGCTCCGCGGCGATCGAAGCCAGCCGGGCGGGCGCAAAGGTCATGGTCGTTACGAAGCTGCGCATGGGCGACGCGAACACCATGATGGCCGAGGGCGGCATCCAGGCGGCCGACAAGCCGAACGACTCTCCCGCCCAGCACTTCCTCGACGCTTACGGCGGCGGCCATTTTGCCGCGCAGAAGGATCTTCTTTACAAGCTCGTCATGGACGCGCCGGAGGCCATCCAGTGGCTGTCCGGACTCGGCGTGGAGTTTGACAAGGCCCCCGACGGCACCATGATCACCACCCATGGCGGCGGCACATCCCGCAAGCGTATGCACGCGGCCAAGGACTATTCCGGCGCCGAGATCATGCGCACGCTGCGCGACGAGGTTTTAAACCGCGGCATTCCTGTCGTCGACTTTACCTCCGCCGTCGAGCTCGTCAAGGATGAAGCCGGCCATTGCGCGGGCGCGATCCTTCTGAACATGGAGACGAAGGAGCTCATGGTCGCGAAGGCGAAGACCGTCATTCTCGCCACCGGCGGCGCCGGACGGCTCCACTATCAGGGCTTCCCGACCTCGAACCACTACGGCGCGACCGCCGACGGTCTTGTCCTCGGCTACCGCGCGGGCGCGAAGCTCCTGTACCCCGACACGCTCCAGTACCATCCCACGGGCGCGGCCTACCCCGCGCAGATCTACGGCGCGCTGGTCACGGAAAAGGTACGCTCCGTCGGCGCGATGCTCGTGAACGCGGACGGCGAGGTCTTCATGAACCCGCTCGAGACGCGCGACGTGGCCGCGGCCTCCATCATCCGCGAATGCACCGAGCGCGGCAAGGGCGTCAAGACCCCCGCCGGGCAGGCAGTCTGGCTCGACACGCCGATGATCGAGCTGAAAAACGGCGCGGGCACGATCGAAAAGCGCATCCCGGCCATGATGCGCATGTTTGCCAAGCACGGCATCGACATCCGGACAGAGCCGATCCTGGTCTATCCGACGCTGCACTATCAGAACGGCGGTCTGCACATCACGGCGGACGGCCAGACGGATGTGGAAAACCTGTTTGCCGCGGGCGAGGTCGTGGGCGGCATCCACGGGCGCAACCGCCTCATGGGCAACAGTCTGCTCGACGTCATTGTCTTCGGCCGCAACGCGGGCCAGCATGCCGCCGAAAAGGCAAAGTCCGTGACCGTCGGTACGCTGACGCTGGGCCATGTCGCCGCGTTTGAGGCAGAAAAGCAGCAGGCCGGCGTGACGGACCACCGCCCCTCCCCGCAGCTGCTGCCGGACTACGCCAGAAAGATCCATCCCGCAGAAAAATAAGGAGAAAAAAGAGGAGAAAAGAGATGAGTGTAACCATCAACGCCGCGAATTTCCTGATGCTTTCCGTTTTCGGGATCGCGGCAGTCGGGTATCTGCTCGGACGCATCACCATCAAGGGCATCAGCCTCGGCACAGCGGGCGTTTTCGTGATCGCGCTGGTCTACGGCGCGTTTTTCGGGACGCATTTCAATTCGAAATTCATCATCGAAGAGATCAACTACGCCTCGCAGGCGCTGAAGATCATCGAAAATCTGGGTCTTGTGTTCTTCGTGACCTCGGTCGGCTTTATCGCGGGCCCGAATTTCTTCAAGAACATGAAGCACAATTTCAAATCCTACGTCCTGCTCGGCGTCGTGATCATCCTCTCCGGCGGACTGACGGCGGTTTTGTGCCTGTTCATCGGCCGCGCGATCGAGGCCGGTCAGCCGGGCTATGACCCGAACCAGCTCACAGCCATGATCTCCGGCCTGCTCGCGGGCAGCCTGACCTCGACCCCGGCGTTCTCGGCCACCAAGGAGGCCGTCGCCGCGCGGTATCAGGACGCGGTCACGGTCGGCTACGGCATCGCGTATCTGTTCGGCGTCATCGGCGTCGTGCTGTTCGTGCAGCTGATGCCGCGCGTCGTCCACGCGGATCTGGAGGAGGAGCGCCGGAAGATCACGCATGTGGAGACCGGCGACGTCGCCAAATTCAAGGGCAAGCTGCTGGAATTCGACGATTTCGGCTTCACGCCCTTCGCCGTCGCGGCGGTGTTCGGCATTCTGCTGGGCTCGGTGAAATTTTTCAACTTCTTCTCGCTCACCACGACGGGCGGTGCGCTGCTCGTCTCGCTGGTGTTCGGCCACTTCGGCCATATCGGCCGGGCCGATCTCATGCCGAGCAAGAAGGTGCTCGAAACGTTCCGGGAGCTTGGCCTTATGGTCTTCCTCATCGGCGCGGGTGTCTCCGGCGGCATGAGCTTTGTGCGGTATTTCAAGCCCATCTACTTCGTCTACGGCATTTTCATGACGCTCCTGCCGATGATCGTGGGCTACATCGTGGCGAAGCATGTGCTGAAGATGAACCTGCTGAACATTCTCGGCTCCATCACCGGCGGCATGACCTCCACGCCCGCCCTCGGCACGCTCATCCACGTCGCGGGAACGAGCAACGTGGCCTCCGCCTACGCCGCGACCTACCCCATCGCCCTGATCGCGGTCGTCCTCGTCTCCCAGCTTCTTGTGCGCCTGTTTTAACGCACAGACCGAAAAATTCAGGCCGGCAGTCTCAGGCTGCCGGCCGTTTTCGTGTGATCCGAACAAGATGGATCAACTGCCAAATCAGAAAAACAAAATCGCAACCCAGCGAAGCGATTGCGGGTTTGGGAGGATGAGTGACGGGACAAGTGAAAGATGACTGTTTGATGCGAAGCATAAACAAGTCGTCGTGAACTTGTGCAGTCCACGACAACTTGTTTTTTCAGAACACTATAAATCAATTATCAAATCTATCAAATCAAAAAACAAAATCGCAACCCAGCGATAGCGGTTGCGATTTTGAATGAAGAAAGACCTTTGCTGTCGAGATGGACGCGCTTGCGCGGTCATCTGACATCCAAAGGTCATTTCTGAGTGTGTGATCGCTACACAAAAGATGAACCCCCGACTTGTCGGAGCGGTTTCTATCAGCAGTAAAATCAAGCACGTTTCCGCAAAATATGTTTTCCACCATATTGGACTTTCGCTGTTTTACTTGATCCGTTTCTGGATATCCTCCACAGACGGCAACTGCTTCTCCAGTTCCTCTGGCAGCTTGCTGGTGATCTGATAGGAACTCACGCCAATGGGCTTACTCATATCCTTCAACGAGTATTCCGCAACCAGATCATTTTTGCTCTTGCAAAGCAGCAGCCCGACGGACGGATTGTCCTGTTCCTTTTTCAAAATCCCATCAACTGCGGAGAGATAAAAATTCAACTGTCCCGCGTATTCCGGCTTAAATTCGCCGGTTTTGAGTTCGATCACCACATAGCAGCGAAGATTCAGGTTGTAGAACAGCAGGTCGATATAAAAATCATCACCGCCGACGTTCAGGTGATACTGATTTCCAAGAAAGGCAAACCCGGTTCCAAGCTCCAGCAGGAGCTTCGTCACGTCCTTCACCAGCGCTTCCTCGATCTCGCGTTCCAGCATATCCGTTTTGAACGGAATGAAATCGAAAATATAAGGATCCTTCATCGTCTGGATGGCGAGTTCACTCTGCGGCGACGGCAAACGCAATTCAAAATTAGATACCTTTTCGGCTAAAGCCTGTCGCTGATACAAGCCGCTCTCGATCTGATGCACGAGAACGTTGCGCGACCAACCGTTCTTTGCAGCCTGCTCTGCGTACCAGATATGCACTTCCGACTCTTTTGTTTTATCCATCAGAGCGATATGATGATACCATGTGATTTGTGCAAGCGGCGCTTGCACAATTTCATCGGAGGAAAAACGCGCCGCAAACTTCGCCATATACTTGAGATTTCGGACGGAATATCCTTTCATCGCTGGGAAAGACAGCTTGATATCCGCGGCAAGGTTTTCGACGAATCTGCTGCCCCAGACCTTATGCGCGTTGATGACTGTGCCGATGGCGTGATACAGCCGAAGCAGCTCGCAGTTTACCTGAATCGTCGCGCGGTACTGCGCCGTTCGAATCTCCTGCTTACACCGGCAAGGTGCTGGTCCTCTCGCCAAATACCCTGAAAGAAGAATACTGGTCGCCGGAGAACCAGCTCTGGCTGGTAATATAGACCCCAATCGAGCAAAGCCCTTACAAATTGGGGCTTTGCTCGTTGTTGATATGTTCACAACGATGGGAAACAGTTCAATATTTTTCGTATTCTTTCGCATAGAAACTTTTTAGGATAGAAGATAGCCGATCCACCTCTGCTTCTAATTCGCGGATGCGTTTATTCTT
Source organism: uncultured Oscillospiraceae bacterium (assembly GCA_934646185.1). Classification (GTDB taxonomy): domain Bacteria; phylum Bacillota; class Clostridia; order Oscillospirales; family Oscillospiraceae; genus CAG-170. Next base: position 133,385 of record CAKUEH010000006.1, read on the forward strand.
TGCAGCAATTATGACGTCTTTGCCTTTGTCAGTAACAGAGGGTTTCATAAGCGGCTTTGGGGCAATGCAGTTGCAACGCAGAGATTCAATTCGAGTGCGATACTCCGGATGGTTATATAATGTTGTTTTTGACACGCAGGCACGTGCAGCCACAGAATTAAAGTTCACCGCAAGATTTTCACGCATGAGGGATTCAATTGCCAAATCGATCCGCTGCTTAACGGTTTCACTTTTAGCTTTTGCGTGCGATAAGATTCCGCTTACATTGCGAACATGGTCAGTTGACATTTTTTCTTTCCTCTCCAATATATTCACGTCCCTTTTTTCCTGCAAGATGCCTTGTTTGACCGGATCTTAGAATGGATACAATTTCCTCATATCTTTCCAAAAGGTGCTGATTCTTTTCAACCCATACCTCACGCCCTTGGGCTTTGCCGCGCTCAATTAGCAGTTTGGTTTCTTGAATCTCGTGCTCATATTGCGGCAGAAAATCTGGCGTAGTACAGAGATTGCGGCAAGTAAGGCATGGGTTCAGCTGCGTAAAACAGTCCTGCTTTTTGGGCTTCATGCAAAATCCAAGCGGCATTCTGACAGCGTCCAGATTGTACCTGATGTACTCCCATTCAATTAAATCTTCATTTTCAATACCGGAAATGTCGATTTGTTTGAGCTGTCCGGAGGATGTTATTTTGAATAGACCATTCTTGACTGCTTGCTCCCACGATTTTCGCAATGTAGTATCTAATACCTTTGCATAAACAAGGGTCATCTCAGGGGACATATGCGCCATCCATTTCTGAACATGTACTAAACTCATGCCGTTGTTTATCAGCTCTACGCCCTTTGTATGTCGGAATGCATGGAGTCTAAAATGATATGGATTACCCTGATCGTCGACGATGTTATGATTTTGAGCCAATTTGTTCAAGGCTTCGCTGATCCTGCAGGGATCTGGCGCCATCCCCATGCGCGATCCGCTATAACGATTAAACAACAAATGCCGAGGATTGTTCGTCTCCGTACTCTTTTGCCGGGCGATTTGAGCCACGGATTCCACAACAGCTTTAACCTCGTCAGAGATCGGGATGCGGTGTCCTATAGTGCGCGTTTTTCTGATGTCGCCTTTCAAATACCAGCCTTGCTCTGTATATTCAAGACAGGTATCATACCGGAGATTTAATACATCAGAAATCCGCCACCCAGACGCAATTAGAATAATTACGACAGGAATGTGTTCGGAGGGTGTCAGAAATTCCAAGTTTTCCTTTAACTGTGCCATTACACCATCTGGTATGTACTTGATTCGCTCTGATTTTGGTGGCAATGTTCCAAATAAGGGAATATCCTCATGAAAAAATAGTGAGGGGACTGGAATCAATGGGGCTTCAGGATAGTCAAACTGTTGTATTCGAAGAAGAAAATTTCGTGTGCTTAAGAGCTTGTCTAACTGCCGCCTGGTTTTAGCCGGGAAAGCGTTCAGATATTTCTGAATAAAATCTTCAATATAGCGACGAGTAAGATGTCTCAGGTTTGTCCACGTAGGCTCCACTTCTGCAATAAACTGTAGAAAATATGTAATTGCCTCTAATTCCAAACGTACTGTTGATAAGGCACAGATTACCAATCTCGTTTTTATATATTTTTTTGCCAGTCGTTGAAATGCTGCGGGTATAAATGTGAAATTAATCAGGTGATTCACGGCATGTACAGGAATATCTACTGAAGGAATTTTTCGGCAATCCCATATATCCTTTTCATATTCGTCTCGTGTATCGTAAAAATCAGAGAAGAATAAATACAGTTGATAAATTTGGGCACGATAGCCTTGCCTTGATGACTTGCGCCCTGACAGCGCTACATAATTGAGCCATGCGGGAACCATTTCATCAATCGAGATTTCAGAAAAACTGTTAATTTGGGGATAGGCTTCTTGAAGAAAACACACGAATTTTTTGAGCATAAACTGATAATCTGACCAGAGCGATGATGGGTTGAGAGTTTTCCTTAAAAGCCTTGTTGCCAGATAATACTTCATTTCCAAACGAAAGAGATGCGGATATTCAAAAAAAGTTATGCGGCATGAAGTGAATGATTTTTTTCCAATACTGTAATCATCCCAAAATGGGTCGTTTAAATTCCATACGTCATTTTCCCAGTAAGACCCAGCTATAAAGCGCTCCATGTCTTTTACCTTCCTCAAATCCGGTATTAGCTGATAGTTATAAGCCAGATTCATTTTTTGTACTTCCTTTCCTCAACAGCATCTGATTTTCTGTGCGTATCCATTCCTGACGCATCTCCTCGTCATCAGCATGAAGATACACATATGTCGATTGCACGAAATGATGTCCTGCACGGATTCTTAATTGTTCTACTGGCCATCCAAGACGCCGAAGCTCTGAAAGTGAGGAATGCCTGAGCATATGTACTGTGAAATAGATGCCTGTTCTTTTCTGAAGTCTACGAACCAGCGCGGACACATCGCTATATTCAAGAGGGAAATGTTTATGAGCCCCACTCAGTTTGATAAAAACATGGTTTGTGTCAACATCATCGGTGTGTGCTTCGACAATATATTCAAAAAATAGATTGATAAGATCTGCAGATACATCAACGGTTCTTGGACTGCATACCGTTTTGATCTCCGAAAGGTTGGTCAGTTCTCCCCGATCAACAATATGAATTCGATGCGCGTCAGGCTCAATGTCTTCGAGCCATAGCGCCAACGCCTCCCCAATCCGCAGCCCACTTTCCCAAAGCAATTGTATCAGGAATCGATCTCGCGTTGTCAGGCATGCCGACAGGAGATTCTCCACTTCAGACTTTTTAAGTGTTTTGATACGCTTTTTGGGTTCTTTCAGTCTGATGACCCGCGTGTCATACTGTTTTGTCCTGTTAATATGGTAGAGAAAATCTTTAAAGCCTCGCCTTGAACCCATTATTGTGCGTGTGAGTTTATCTGACAACCGCAGTCGATATTCTTCGTGGCGAGATAGGTAATCATAGAACGCATATACCGCATATACCGTTGCCAGGTAGACATTAATTGTTTGGGCGGAGCATGTGGAAACTGTCGCCGCAGGGAAAGACATAATTTTCTTCTGCCTGTGATTGTTTTGAAGCCATCGAATAAACCCCGCCAGTTCGTCCATGCCGATCTGCGGAAAAGACATTCCAATGAATTCCAAGTATTCAAAATAGGATTTCAAGTGGAAGCAATATGCCCTCAGTGTATTTCGGGCACGACCGCAATTATCTTTGAAACGTAAAAATCTAAGCACCACATCGACTGGCACCCCCGAAGAGTCTACAAGTATATACCTTGTCAGTCCATTTGTACTTGTGAATGATTCAACTTGCATTTGTACCTCCTAACAAAATTGGCAGCGCTTTGGGCTCTTATTTGCTGCCGAATGCCCGTCCCCTATACAATTATACAAGAAAATGAGAGAGCAATGGGTGTATACCGTTGCTCTCTCTGTTTTTGAAGGGAAGTGGTTGAAATGACTCGCTAAATCGACACTCATGTTTTGCACTATGAGTACTATGAAATCTCAGTCAAGCTTATGGTGCATTAATGAACAAAAAGGAAGTGATTTTTATTCTTAAACTACTATCTGAACGCTTATTTTTCCCAGTCCATATTAGGCTGGCGCAGAGTGGATTCGGGTGCAGCCCGACCGCACGCGGACGCTCCATTCTTTGCGTCTGCCTTGGCGACGGTGAACAGACACGTTGGAACCGGAATGATTTTGTTGGAGTTTTGAAAGCCGAATTCCTGCCCGATTGGGCAAAAGAGAGCCTCAAGCAGTATCAGCGTCCGGAGCAGGAGGAAAAACAGGAAATGCAGTTTGGAGGGATGTAAATTTGGACAGAAAAATGGTAAAATTCATTCAGGAGCAGTATCCACCCGGTACACGCATCCGGCTCAATTTGGAAATGTCAAGAAATGTGCAGTCGGGAAATACCCAAAATCTGAAAAGCATGGTAATACAGCGCAGTTTTCCGAAG
>CAKUEH010000007.1 GCA_934646185.1 uncultured Oscillospiraceae bacterium
CCCGCAAACAAGTGACCGGCTTGTCTGCGGGGGATTCTTTATCAATATGAGGGGAAAATGAAAAAGTGTTTATCGCTTCTTGCAAGATTATAATAGCAGGGGTTTATTAAAAAACTTAGCGGCAAGTTTTTAAATAACTATTAAATCTGAAAATTCTTTTTTCGATCAAATGTTTACAAAAATATCACAATTTTTCTCCGTGACCCCCCTTGACAAAATCCGGGCATGGGGCTATGATGAAGCCAAAATGAATTAGCACTCATAAGTATAGAGTGCTAACCCCGAAAGAAGAGGTGTGAGATATGAACGCACAGAACTATACGCAGAAATCTCTGGAGGCCATTCAGGCCGCGCAGAAGCTGACCATTGAAAACCAGAACCAGCAGATCGAGCAGATCCATCTGCTCGCCGCGCTTCTGCGGCAGGAAAACGGCCTTGTGCCGCAGCTGCTGAAAAAGATGGGCGTCACGCTGGAGAGCTTTGAGGCCGCGGTGGACGCGGAGCTGGGGAAGCTCCCGCGCGTGACCGGCTCGGGCCGCGAGGCGGATAAGTATTACGTCGCGCGCGCCGTCGATACGGCGCTGAACAGCGCGGAGGATATCGCAAAGCAGATGAAGGACGAATATGTCTCCGTCGAGCATCTGTTTTTGTCCCTGATCGAAAACGCGGACGCGACGCTCAAAAGCCTGTTCCGCCCGTACCGGATCACGAAGGAAGCCTGCTTGCAGGCGCTGCAGTCCGTGCGCGGCAACCAGCGCGTGACCTCCGACACGCCGGAGGATACGTATGAGGCGCTTGCCAAATACGGCACGGATCTGGTCAAGCGTGCGCGGGAGCAGAAGATGGATCCGGTCATCGGCCGTGACGACGAGATCCGGAATGTCATCCGCATCCTGTCCCGCAAGACGAAGAACAACCCCGTTCTCATCGGTGAGCCGGGCGTCGGCAAGACGGCCATCGTCGAGGGACTCGCGCAGCGCATCGTCGCGAACGAGGTTCCGAAGTCCCTGCAGGACAAGACGATCTTCTCGCTCGACATGGGCGCGCTGATCGCGGGCGCAAAATACCGCGGCGAATTTGAAGAGCGGCTGAAGGCCGTGCTGGCCGAGGTCAAAAAGTCCGAGGGCCGTATCATCCTGTTTATCGACGAGCTGCACACCATCGTCGGCGCGGGCAAGACCGAGGGCTCGATGGACGCGGGCAATCTGCTGAAGCCGATGCTCGCGCGCGGCGAGCTGCACTGCATCGGCGCGACGACGCTGGACGAGTACCGGCAGTATATCGAAAAGGATCCCGCGCTCGAGCGCCGGTTCCAGACCGTTCTGGTGCAGGAGCCGACCGTTGAGGATACGATCGCCATCCTGCGTGGTCTGGAATCCCGGTACGAGGTCTTCCACGGCGTCAAGATCACGGACAACGCGATCATCGCCGCCGCCACGCTCAGCAACCGCTATATCACCGACCGTTTCCTCCCCGACAAGGCCATCGACCTCATCGACGAGGCCTGCGCCATGATCCGCACGGAGATGGACTCCATGCCGACCGAGCTGGACGTGATCAACCGCAAGATCATCCAGATGCAGATCGAGGAGGCTGCCCTCAAAAACGAGGACGACGAGCTTTCCAAGGCGCGTCTGGCAGAGCTGCAGAAGGAGCTGGCCGAGCAGCGCGAGACCTTCAACTCCATGAAGGCCAGGTGGGAAAACGAGAAAAACGCCATCGGCCGCGTGCAGCAGCTGCGCGAACGCATTGAACAGATCAACCGCGATATTGAATCTGCCGAGCAGAGCTATGACCTCGAAAAGGCCGCGAAGCTGAAATACGGCGATCTGCCCGAGGCGAAAAAGCAGCTCGAACAGGAGGAAAAGCTGGCGCAGAGCGGCAAGGAGACGAGCTTGCTGCGCAACAAGGTCACGGAGGAGGAGATCGCCAAGATCATCGAGCGCTGGACGGGCATCCCGACTGCGAGACTGATGGAGGGCGAGCGCGACAAGCTGCTGCATCTGGAAGATACGCTCCACAAACGCGTCGTCGGGCAGGACGAGGCCGTGCGCGTCGTCTCCGAGGCCATCCAGAGAAGCCGGGCCGGCATTCAGGACCCGAACCGGCCGCTGGGCTCGTTCCTCTTCCTCGGCCCCACGGGCGTCGGCAAGACGGAGCTTGCCAAGACGCTGGCAGAGGCGCTGTTTGACGATGAAAAGAATCTGGTGCGCATCGACATGTCGGAATACATGGAGAAATTCTCCGTGTCGCGGCTGATCGGCGCGCCTCCCGGATACGTGGGCTATGAAGAGGGCGGCCAGCTGACCGAGGCTGTGCGCCGCCGTCCGTATTCCGTCATTCTGTTTGACGAGATCGAAAAGGCACACCCGGATGTGTTCAATATCCTCCTGCAGGTGCTCGACGACGGCCGCATCACCGACTCGCAGGGCAGAACCGTGGACTTCAAGAACACCATCATCATCCTGACCTCGAATCTCGGCTCGCAGGCCATTCTGGACGGCATCACGCCGGAGGGCGAGATCTCCGAGGAAGCCAAGCGTGAGGTGCAGGCGCTCCTGCGCCGCAGCTTCCGCCCGGAATTCCTCAACCGCCTCGACGAGATCGTGTTCTACAAGCCCCTGTCGAAGGAAAACATCACCGGCATCATTGATCTGCAGATCGCGGCGCTCAATAAGCGCCTTGCCGATAAGCAGCTTAAATGCGAGCTGACCCCGGCGGCGAAGTCGTTCGTCATCGAAGCGGCCTACGATCCGCAGTTCGGCGCAAGACCGCTGCGCCGGTATTTACAGCACACGGTTGAAACGCTCCTTGCCCAGCGCATCCTGCGCGGCGACGTGCTCCCCGGCCAGACGCTTGTCTGCGACGAGCAGAACGGCGAGCTGGTCATCAGCGCAAAATAAAATACAAGGGCCCTGCCGCAGCAGGTTTTGCGGCAGGGCCTTTTATCATGTGTTCGCACCAAAGGCTCCCCTTGGGCTCAAGGGGCCGATTCCCCCTATCAGGGGGAAATGGCCCGAAGGGCCAAAAGGGGTAGGGACGCTGTCAGCGAAGCTGACTGAGGGGATTCGAACCCCGCAAATCCCGGAGCACTTCGACATACGCACAATTTTGGTAGGGGCGGGGCTCTGCTCCGCACGGCAGAACGCACCGTATTTACGAAAATCTGCGGCGAATTCGTAACTTCCCAACGGGCCGACAGAGTCGTCGGCCCCTACAACGAGGCTCTAATCTTCAGTACCCTGTAGGGGCGGACGACTCTGTCCGCCCGCAGAATGCACCAATTCTACGGAAATCCTCGGCGGATTCGCAACTTCCTCAAGGGCCGATGTGGGCATCGGCCCCTACAGACCGCTCCCGAGGCTCCTTGGGCGGCAAGGAAAGGCATGCCGCGCTTAATTCATCTCCTCGATATAATACACATAATCCAGCGATTTGAGCGCCTCGATGATCTCGCCGTGCTTTTTATACTGCTTGAGCTCCGGACTGTCGACCGTAAAGGAGACGGTAAAGACGCTGAGGCCGGAATTCAGGTAGGCTGGATTCGACTCGATATCGTCGATGCGCATGCCGAGGGCGCGGACGGTCGATACGAAATCCGGCAGATCCAGCTTGTTTTTCAGCTCCAGATGCACCTCGAAGTGGTTCGAGCGGTCTTTTAAATGCGTTTCCAGCGCGGGCAGGCCCGACATGCTGCACAGCAGTGCCGCAAACAGCACCAGCGCCAGCGTATAGAGCCCCGCGCCGAGCGCGAGCCCCACGATCCCGCAACACCAGAGGCCGACCGAGGTCGTGAGCCCCTTGATCTGGTTTTTGGAGCTGAAGAGGATGGAATTGCCGCTGATGGTCGTGATGCCGATGACGGCGGCCGCGGATAAAACCGGGATCGTGACCGGCAGGATATCCATGAGATACTGGTCGATGAGCATCGTGGCCGTGCCCGCGAGACTCACGAGGATGAAGGTGCGAAGACCGGCGGAGTGCCGCTTGCTCGAGCGCTCGCAGCCGATGATGGCGGCCAGCGCCATGCTGAGGGCCAGCCGGAGAAAAATGGAGCCGAGCGTCAGCTCCGCGCTCCACGGGCCGAGAAGCCCCGCGATCCAATCCGTTTTCATATGCCGTTACCTCCTGAGATAGAAAAATCTGCGCTGCGCCTGCGTCTGGGCCAGCTGCTCCTCCGCCGCCTCGGTAAAGGCGGCCTCCTCCTCCGACATGTCGCTGCTTAGCGCGGGAAGCTCCTGCTGGATCTTCCGGATGCGCTCGATGAGCAGCTGCACGTCGGTCTTCTTTTCGCCCGTCTCCGTGACCTCGTCTACGACGGCGACATCCTCGAGTCTCGTGGAATACGATTTGGATAAGTACAGCGCCAGCTTTGCGCAGCCGGGGCCGATGAGCTCGTACAGAACGCTCGAAGCCAGAATAATAGTCTGCAGATCGCTGCCCATCGTGCCGCCGAGCGTCCGCGCGCCGAGGGCAGCCAGGCCGATGGCCACGCCTGCCTGCGGGATGAGCGCGAGCCCCAGATAATTGCGCACCAGCTTGTCTTTTTTGACCAGCCCGCAGCCCAGCCACGCGCCCGCGTATTTGCCGAGGATGCGCACGAGGAAATAGCTCACGCCGATCACCAGCAGCGGCACGCCGTTTAAATTCCCGGACGAAGAGACCAGCGCGTCCAGCTGAAACGACATGCCGGAGCGCACGAAGAACAGAAGCAGGATCGGCGGACTGAAATAATTGAGCTGCTTGAACAGCTTATCGTCGTCCGCGATGTTCGTATAGACCGTGCCCATCATCATGCAGCCGAGCAGCGGCGAGATATCCAGCAGCGCGCACACGCCGCAGAACGCGAACAAAAGCGCAACGGAGATAATGAGCTTATTGTCCTTCGAGCGCTTCTGCGGCATAAGCAGCTTCATGAAAAGCCCGAAGACGCTGCCAAGCAGCAAAACCAGCAGATTCAGAAGCACGGGCTTGCCGAGCGTTTCGAAGGAAAAACCGCCCGCGCCGCTTAAGGAAGCCAGCGCGACGGAAATGGCGACCGAATAGAGAACCAGCCCCACCACATCGTCCAGCGCCACGACCTGCAGAAGCGTGTCGACAAAATCGCCCTTCGCGCCGGTCTGCCGGATGGTCATCATCGTGGAGGCCGGAGCCGTCGCCGAGGCGAGGGCTGCGAGCACGATCGAGAACGCCAGATCGAGCCGGAGCACGAAAAATGTCAGAATAAAAATAAAGACCGAGGCCAGAACGGCTTCGAAGATCGTGATCCAGACGACCTTCATGCCGTTTTTTTTCAGGACGGAGAGCTTGAAAAACTCGCCCGTCGAAAACGCGATGAAGGCCAGCGCGATATCGGAAAGAAAATCCGTGCCATCAATGATGCGCTGCGGCACGAGGTTCAGGACATACGGCCCGATGAGGATCCCCGCAAGGATATAGCCGGTCACGTTCGGCAGCCGCGCGAGCTTTGTCAGCCGCGTCATCGCGAAGCCGGAAAACAGCATCAGCGCGATGGAAATGATCACGCCCGCGACCGGGCTGGTATTGGCGATCAGGGAAGAGAGCTCCGTAACGTTCACCTCCGATTTAACATAGATTTTACATAGTGTATCACAACCGGGCGCGTTCTGCAAGCTGTTCGTGTCGGAAGAAAATTTCCTGCGAAAAGGGCTTGCAATCTCACGGCGGAACCGATACCATAGAGACAGAGTAACTTGCAGGAGGCATGCACATGCAGAAACAAGCGCCGAAGCTCGTCATTATGGCAGCCGGAATGGGCAGCCGCTTCGGCGGGCTCAAGCAGATGGAGCCTGTCGACCGGGAAGGGCACAGCATCATCGATTTTTCCATGTACGACGCAAGACGCGCGGGCTTCCGCGATCTTGTCTTTATCATCAAGCGCGAACACGACGCGCTCTTCCGCGAACGCATCGGAAACCGCATGGAGCGGTTTTTCAACGTGGAATACGTCTATCAGGGGCTGACGGACATTCCGGACGGCTGCACCGTGCCGGAGGGGCGCGTCAAGCCGTGGGGCACGGGACAGGCCGTGGCCTGCTGCCGGAATGTGCTGCACGGGCCGTTTGCGGTCATCAATTCCGACGACTTTTACGGGCGCACGGCGTTCAGCGAGATCTATGACTTTCTGCGCGCGAACGACGACGAGCACTGCTACGCCATGGTCGGCTACCGGGTGTGCAATACCGTGACGGCGTTCGGCTCCGTGGCGCGCGGCGTGTGCGAGGTACAAAACGGGCTGCTCCGGGGCATCACCGAGCGGACGAAGATCTACCAGCGCGGCGACCACGCCGCCTATACCGAGGACGGCGAGCACTTTGTCGACCTGCCGGGAGACACCATCGTCTCCATGAACATCTGGGGCTTTACCCGGCCGATGGTCTCGGAGCTCTGGACGCGGCTGGGCACGTTCTTCAAAACGGAGGTCCCGCTGGAGCCGCTGAAGCGCGAGTTTTATCTGCCGAGCGCCGTCAACGGGCAGCTCGAGGAGGGGACGGCCCGCGTGCGCGTGCTGCCCTGCGAGGAGGTCTGGCACGGCGTGACCTACCGCGAGGATCTGGCCTCCGTCAAGGAGGCGATCTGCGCGCTCAAGACCGCCGGGGTCTACGAAGAGCGCCTGTGGCCGGACTGAGCCTGTTTTGCATTCTGCGGGGCCCCTACAGAGGGTTTGCGCGCTTTGCACTGCTTTGCAGGTTGATATGCTGAGCGTCCGGCCCAATGGCAGAGCCATTGGGCCGGACGCTCTTTTTACTGCCGGTGGGATCAGGCTTTCTTTCCCGCGAGGGACTTGCGGTATTTTTCGCTTTCCCAGTTGGCGATGAACTTCTTCGCGGCTTCGCCCATGGTGGACAATTCGTAGCCCGACTTGCGGATGTGCTCCATGACGAAGAAGACTGCTGCAAGCGTTTCCGTCAGCGTCAGGGCCTTTTTCGCGTCCATCCGCATGAGCATCTCACCCGTTTTGCTGCTGGCGACGGCCTGTCCGTCTTCGAAAACCTCTTGATCGAGGAAGAACGTATCCGTCAGGAAGACCATCTGGTCGGGGTACAGCGGCTGCGTCATTAAGAATTCCTGCGTATAGCCGCCGGTTCGGAACTGTTCTGCCAGATACGGCACGTCGGCGGCATAAATGCCCGCCGCCATTTCGCGCACGGCAATCTTGGGGAACGACGTGCCGGTCAGGCCGAACATGCGGGCCAGCCGCTCGTTCGCGTCGGTGTGGATAGCGAGGGCCGCATCGGGATCGTCGTCATGGACGATGATGCCGTGGTTCTGCATGAGGATGACGGCCGGGACTTTACCCGTCTCTTTTTCCACGCGGCGCAGCTCGTCCCGGATGGCGAAGGTCAGATTCGCGCCGGGGTCGGTGTAGGGCACCCAGCCCCAGGTGTAGTTTGCTCCGGCAAATGCCTGCGCCGCGATCGGACGGCAGGCCGTGGAGCAGGCCGCGAGATTGGCATAGACGCTGTGCGTGTGTACGACGAAGGTTTTCAGAATGGAGTGGAAGCCAGCCTCGACGGACGGCCGCAGGTCGGCAAGACCGTCAATGTGGCGCACGTCCGCCTTTGCACGGGCGGAGCCCTCTTTTTCCACGTCCGCAAGCTCGGACGGCTCGGTCGTCAGATAGAAATTCCGTAAATCAGCACCATCCAGAACGGCATACGCCTTGTCCGGGCGGATATCGCTCAGACAGAAGCCGGAGGCTTTGATCGCCATCAGTCCGCCGGGCAGCTTGACGGAGGTATTGCCTCCGCCGCCCTGCACATAGTCGGCGCGTGCGCCCGCCGCCCGGGAAACGCGGGCAAAATCGGAAAGCAGCTTTGCGTGCTCTTCAAAAAACATTTCGTTCACCTCTTACCGCTTGCTCAGCACGTCGGCTTCGTAGCGCTTGATCTCGCCGAAGTAATCCTGCGGAATGCTCTCGCGCTGCAGATATTCCTCCCAGACCGCGCCGAACGGCATGGTCTTGAGCTCTTCCTGACGAACCATGAGCTCGGTGAAGTTGTTCACATCCTGCAGCGCCTTCAGCGTTTTCGGCTCCAGCAGGGCGTACAGCAGCGCCTTCTGCACGGAATGCAGGCCTGTGACCCACGCGGAGATGCGGTTGATGGAGGCATCGAAATAGTCGGTTGCGAGGAACACGCGGTCCAGCGCGTCCGCGCGGACGATCTCCTTCATCATTTCGCGCGTCTCGTCGTCAAACAGCACCACATGGTCGCTGTCCCAGCGCATGGGGCGGGTGATGTGCAGGGCCAGACGGTCGTTGAACAGGAGCATGGAGCTGATCTTGTCGGAGACAAGCTCGGTCGGGTGATAGTGGCCGTTGTCCATGAGCGGCGTAATGTGACGGGTATTGACGTAATTCGTGCAGAACTCCGCCGAGCCGACGGTATAGGCTTCCAGACCGATGCCAAAGACCTTGGACTCGATGCACGGGAAGACCTTCGTCTTGTCATACGGAACGGACAGGATCTCATCCATCGACTGCGCATAGCGGCGGCGCGGAGAGAGACGGTCCGCCGGATAATCCTTATAGCCGTCGGGGATCCAGAAGTTGATGACGCAGGGATTGCCGGTCTCCTCGGCAAAATATTCCGCGATCGCCATGCAGCGCTTGCCGTGCTCGACCCAGAATTTGCGGACGGTTTCGTCCGGGGACGAGAGCGTCAGGCCGTCCTTGACCATGGAGTGGGAGAAGAACGTCGGGTTAAAGTCGATGCCGAGACCGCGCTCCTTGGCATACGCGACCCAGCGGGAAAAATGCTTCGGCTGGATGGCGTCGCGGTCGGCGAACTCGCCGTCCTCAAAGATAGCGTAGCTTGCGTGCAGATTGAGCTTCTTTTTGCCTGGCGTCAGGCGCAGGACCTCGTCGAAGTCCGCCATGAGCTGTTCGGGCGTGGTGGCCTTGCCGGGATAGTTGCCGGTGGTCTGGATGCCGCCGGAGAGGGCCTCCTTCGCGTCAAAGCCGACGACGTCGTCGCCCTGCCAGCAGTGAACGGAGACGGTCACATTTTTCAGCGTTTCCAATACGGCTTCGGTGTCGACGCCGAGCGCGGCGTAGCGTTCCTTTGCAAGAGAATAAGCGTTCATAGTTGTTCCTCCTCAGTCAAAAAAGAAGACCTGCTTCATGAGCGGCTGCGCGCCGGTCTCCGGATCCATCTCCATCAGCATGACGTCCTTCATATACTCGTTCCAGCGATCCACGACCGGGCTTTCGGCCTGCACGCGGGCAGCCTCGGCGATGCTGTCGCACTCGTAATAGCCGAACAGCTCGTCTCCGACGTTCCAGATCGTGTAGTTGCGGATGCCGGCCTCGTGCAGGACCTGCTTCAGCTCCGGCCAGATCGCGTTGTGGCGGCGGACGTATTCATCCAGCTTCCCCGGAAGAACCGTCGCTTTCCATGCGTAGCGTTCCATGTTCGTTTCCTCCCTGTTTTTTATGGGTTTCTACATTTCATTATAGAAAAGCAGGCCCATGTGTGGTATCATAGGCTTGCTTTGAAATATCAATATCTTGCTGTTTTGCGGAGGCCGATCCATGGAAGTGCTGCATTACAATCTCGACATGACGCCGGAGTCTGAATGGAAGATCGTCTCGGCGGGCCCGTTTGCCCGCGACAATCTGCTGTATCTGCAGGAGGCCGGGCATTTTATTTCTGGTGCAAATTACTATACCGTCCGAAAGGATCTGGATTCGTACCTCGTCAAGCTGACGCTTTCCGGCGCCGGAATATTGGAATATGGCGGCGAGACCTGCCGCCTTTCCGCCGGGAGCTTTTTCTGGATCGACTGCCGCGCGCCGCAGCACTATTATACCGCGCCGGACGCGGGGCAGTGGGACGTGCTGTGGTTCCATTTTCATGGCGCAACGGCGGGGGCGTATTATCAGGCGTTCCTGCAGCAGACGCAGGGGCGGGCGGCGTCGTCGCTGCCGGTCGACAGCCCGGTGTCCGCGCAGATGAGCGCGCTTCTGGCGCTGGCCGGGGAGGACGGCGGCGGGCTCGGCCGCGATCTGGATGCGTCGGCGCTTCTGACGACGATCCTCTGCGGTCTGATCCACGGCGCGGCGCGGCAGCATCCGCAGCCGGTGCCCGCAGTTTTGCAGAAGGTGCGGCAGTACCTGCATGAGCAGTACGCGCAGAAGCTCACGCTCGACACGCTCTCCGCGCGCTACAACATCAGCAAATACCACCTGCAGCGGAGCTTTCAGCGGTACTTCGGCCAGTCTCCCGGCGAATATCTGACGCGCCTGCGCCTGACCCGCGCCAAGGAGCTGCTGCGCGCGACCGACCTGCCGGTCTCCGAGATCGCCTACCGCGTCGGCATGGAGAACACCAGCTATTTTATCAGCGTCTTCCGCGCACGTGAGGGCGCTACGCCCCAGCAGTATCGCCGCCGCTGGTCGCCGGTGGCATGAGTGCGGCGAGCTCCTGCTGCGTCAAAGGCCGGTATTCGCCCGGGCGGAGCGTCTCGTCCAGCCGGACGGGGCCGATGGCGAGGCGCTTTAAGTAAAACACATGGCCGCCGACGGCCTTGACCATCAGCTTGACCTGATGTTTGCGCCCCTCCGTGATCCAGAGCTTGCCGGCCGTGACAGGCCGGGCCGGGTTTTTCAGATACTTTTCCCGGAAGCGCTCCGGCAGATACGGCGCGCTTTCCCCGATGCTCGTGTGCGCGAGCAGCTGCGCGCGGGCGGGCAGCGAGAGCGGCTGCCCCTCCAGAAGCGGGACGCCCGTCTCGAGCCGCCGCATGGCCGCCTCGTCAAGCGCCCCGAAGGCGCGGTATTCATATTCCTTTTCCACATGCTGCTCGGGCCGGAGCAGGCGCACGTCCAGCATGCCGTCGTCCGTAAACAGCAGCAGTCCCTCCGTGTCCTTATCCAGCCGCCCGACCGGGTGCAGCGTCTCGCGCAGCGCCTCCGGAAAGCAGGACATGACCGTCTCCCGCCGCGCGTCGCGTTTGGCGGTGAGCAGGCCGCGCGGCTTGTGAAGCATATAATACTGCGCCATGCGCCGTTCCTCCCGTCTGTTTTTCTCATCATACCGGACGGAGACGGAATTTGCAAGGATGCCGCGCATAAAATGACGGAGAAAACGCAGAGACTTGCAAAAACGCCTGCATGCACGGCGATTTCTTGCCGGATTTGCAGGATTTGTGAATTTTTGCAGAAACGCTTTTCAAAAACGCATTTCTGTGATACAGTATATCTCAAGAAAACCAGACTCCGCACAGAAGGGAGAATACAGTATGAAACTGACCGATCACGGTGTGTTCCTCTGCGGCGGCGTGCCGCGGCAGACGGCGCCGCTCACCCCGGACGAGGGCCGCAGACGCACCATGGCCTACCGCATCCTGCAGGCGCACAACCACTCCGGCGATGAGCGGGCGCTCCGCATCCGCTTTGACGCCATGCTCTCGCACGACATCACCTATGTCGGCATCATCCAGCAGGCGCGGGCCTCCGGCATGAAGGAATTCCCCATTCCCTACGCGCTGACGAACTGCCACAACAGCCTCTGCGCCGTCGGCGGCACGATCAACGAGGACGACCACGTCTTCGGCCTGTCCGCGGCCAAAAAATACGGCGGCATTTACGTGCCTGCCAACCAGAGCGTTATTCATTCCTACGCGCGCGAGCAGATGGCTGCCTGCGGGGCGATGATTCTGGGCTCCGACTCGCACACGCGCTACGGCGCGCTCGGCACGATGGCCGTCGGCGAGGGCGGGCCGGAGCTTGCCAAGCAGCTGCTGAAGCACACCTGGGACGCGCAGCTTCCCGAGGTCGTGCTGGTCTATGTGACGGGAAAGCCGCGCCGCGGCGTCGGCCCGCACGACGCGGCCATCGCGCTGGTCAAGGCGACGTTCGCGAGCGGCTTCGTCAAGAACCGCGTGCTCGAATTCGCGGGCCCCGGCATCGCGAATCTGCCCATCGACTTCCGCAACGGCATCGACGTCATGACGACCGAGACGACCTGCCTGTCCTCCATCTGGGAGACGGACGGAGAGACGAAGAAATTCTTTGAAATTCATGGCCGCCCCGAGGCGTACAAAAAGCTGTCGCCGGAGGATGGCGCGTATTATGACCGCATGATCGAGCTGGAGCTTGACAAGCTCGAGCCGATGATCGCCCTGCCGTTCCACCCGTCGAACGCCTATCCGATCCGCGAATTCCTCGCGAACGCGGAGGAGCTTCTCGCGGGCGTGGAGGCCGAGGCGAAAAAGCGCTGGCCGAAGGCTGACGTGCATCTGCTGAACAAGATCCACGACGGCGGCGTCTGGGCCGACCAGGGCATCATCGCGGGCTGCGCGGGCGGCATGTTCGACAACATCGACGAGGCTGCGCAGATCCTGCGCGGCGGCTCGGTCGGAGACGGCTATTTCTCCATGAGCGTCTATCCGACCTCCGTTCCGGTCAGCCTTGCACTCACGCGCATGGGCGCGACGGCGGAGCTGCTCGAAACCGGCGCGATCATCAAGCCGAGCTTCTGCGGCCCGTGCTTCGGCGCGGGGGATGTGCCCGCCAACAACGGGCTGTCGCTTCGCCATACGACGCGCAACTTCCCGAACCGCGAGGGCTCGAAGCCCGGCGAGGGACAGTTTGCGGGCGTGTGCCTGATGGACGCGCGCTCCATCGCGGCCACAGCAAAAAACGGCGGCCGCATCACCCCGGCGGACGAGCTGGACTATACCCCGGAGCGCCATCCGTACCAGTTTGACGAGACAGTCTATGCCCGACGCGTCTACAACGGCTTCGGCCATCCGCAGCCGGAGACAGCGCTCATCATGGGCCCGAACATCACCGACTGGCCGAAGATGTACGCGCTGGGCGAGAATCTCCTTCTCGAGCTTGCCGCCGTCATCCACGACCCCGTGACCACGACGGACGAGCTGATTCCGTCCGGCGAGACGTCCTCCTACCGCTCGAACCCCCTGCGGCTGGCGGAATTCACGCTTTCGCGCCGCGTGCCGGACTATGTGCCGCGCGCGAAGAAAAACGCCGCGCTGGAAGCGGAGCGGCGGGCCGGTTCTGCGCCGGAGGCGCTGCGCGCCGCGCTTTCGCGCGCCGGCGATGCGGACGCGCTTCTGAAAACGACGCAGTTCGGCTCCTGCGTGTTTGCCAACAAGCCCGGCGACGGCTCCGCGCGCGAGCAGGCCGCGTCCTGCCAGAAGGTCCTGGGCGGGCTCGCGAACATCTGCTATGAATTTGCGACCAAGCGCTACCGCAGCAACTGCATCAACTGGGGCATGCTGCCGTTCACGCTGGACGAGGGCAAGCCGTTTGACTATGAGCCGGGCGATCTGGTCTTCGTGCCGGACGTGCGGAAGCGGCTGGAGGAAGGCTGCGAGGACTTCCCGGCGGAAGTCCTGCGGCGGAGCGGCGAAAAAACGGACATTGTGCTGCACGTGAAGGGCCTGATGCCGGACGAGCGGGACATTCTGCTCGACGGCTGCCTGATGAATTACTACGCCAAGCGCGGATAGGGGAGAAAGAGCCGAGATGGAGAAGATTCAGATGAAAACGCCGCTCGTCGAAATGGACGGCGACGAAATGACAAGAGTGCTGTGGCAGCTGATCAAGGACGAGCTGATCTGCCCGTTCGTCGAGCTCAAAACCGAATATTATGATCTCGGTCTGCTGCACCGCAACGAGACGCGCGATCAGGTCACGGTCGACGCCGCGCTGGCGACGAAAAAATACGGCGTGGCCGTCAAATGCGCGACGATCACGCCGAACGCGCAGCGGATGGTCGAATATCCGCAGCTGACCGAGATGTGGAAAAGCCCAAACGGCACCATCCGCTCCATTCTGGACGGCACGGTCTTCCGCGCGCCCATTCTGCTGGACGCCATCAAGCCGGTCGTGCGCACGTGGAAAAAGCCCATCACCATCGCCCGTCACGCCTACGGCGACGTGTACAAGTCCGTGAGCTTTGAGACGGACGAGCCCGGCGAGTGTACCATGACCTTCAAGGGCGCATCCGGCAGGGAGCAGACCGTTCTCGTCCAGAAAACAGACGGCCCCGCCGTCTTCCAGGGCGAGCACAATAAGGAAAGCAGCATCCGCTCGTTTGCGCGGGCCTGCTTCCAGTATGCCGTCGACACGAAGCAGGATCTCTGGTTCTCCACCAAGGATACCATTGCCAAGGTCTACGACGGCGCGTTCAAGCGCATGTTCGAAGAGGAATACGAAAAGACCTACCGGGCACAGTTTGAGGCGCTCGGCCTGCGGTATTTCTACACGCTCATCGACGACGCGGTCGCGCGCGTCATCCGCAGCGAAGGCGGGTTTATCTGGGCCTGCAAGAATTACGACGGCGACGTGATGAGCGACATGGTCTCCACGGCGTTCGGTTCGCTCGCGATGATGACCTCCGTGCTCGTCGCGCCGGACGGCACGACGGAGTACGAGGCCGCGCACGGCACGGTCACGAAGCACTATTACCGCTATCTCAAGGGCGAGCAGACCTCGACTAACCCGATGGCGACGATCTTCGCGTGGACAGGCGCGCTGCGGAAGCGCGGCCAGCTGGATAAGCTCCCGGCGCTCGAAGCCTTCGCGGACAGGCTCGAACAGGCCAGTCTCGACACCATCCGCGCCGGCGTCATGACCGGCGACCTCGCCGGCCTCGTCGAGGGCGACCGCCCTGCGCCCGTCACGAGCGAAGCATTCTTAAAAGCCATCCGCGCGCGGATGGAGATGTAAGACGGTTCAGGGCTCCCCTTTCAAGGGGAGCTGGCGCGAAGCGCCT
The DNA here is from genome assembly GCA_934646185.1 of uncultured Oscillospiraceae bacterium. Classification (GTDB taxonomy): domain Bacteria; phylum Bacillota; class Clostridia; order Oscillospirales; family Oscillospiraceae; genus CAG-170. The sequence goes on from CAKUEH010000007.1 coordinate 14,769, forward strand.
GAGAGGTCGCGGCAGGCAGCCGCGAAAAGCGAAAGCCCAATGCGAATCCGTATGTACTTCCATATTCCATTGTAGGGGCCGATGCCCACATCGGCCCAGCAGAATGCACCGATTTTACGGTAATCTGCGGTGAATTCGTATTTTGTGGTCGACGATACATTTGCCAATGCAGGAACCCATATTAGAAACTTGTGACTGCGGTTCAGCATTTTCTTTTGCTTCTCCAAAAGAAAACGCTGGCTCGTCAGAACCGGCCTCGCCGGAACGAGCCCCCGCTGTTCGCGGAGTCTCTTATCCTCCGAGTCCGATTCTTCCTCTTCAAATTGCAAACGCTTCGCTGGTTTGCAATTTGAGGCCCGGAGGGATTTCGATTTCCCTCCGGACCTCCTTGAACCGACCAGAAAACCCCTTCGGTTTTTCTGGACTTTTCCCGCGAAGCTTGTAACAGCTCAGAAATTCCGACGCACCCTCAAAGGCCACCCCTTGCTGCCAAGGGGGGCCTTTGGTGCATATATACCGGATACACTTTATTGCATAAAAGTTTTGCATGCTGACTAAAAATTTGTTAGGTGTACTATATTTTTTTGTATTTTTTGCAGAAAGCGTATTTACAATCTCTTCACAAAATGATAGAATAACCTTAGTTTTTAACTGAGATTCCCTGTTTTTTTCAATTCCGTTCAACGTTGGAGAGACAGGCTTTCCGCGCACTCGTCAAAAAACGCCGTCATCCGGCGTTTTTGCAAAACGGCGGAGCGAATTCCAAGACAGAAAGGATGACTTGCTTGGCAAACGCAATCGAACTGAGAAACATCACCAAGCGCTTCGGACAGGTCGTGGCGAACAAATCGATCAGTCTGGAGCTGCATAAGGGCGAGATTCTATCCCTGCTGGGTGAAAACGGCAGCGGCAAGACGACTCTTATGAACATGCTCTCCGGCATCTACTATCCGGACGAAGGCCAGATCTTCGTGGATGGGAAGGAAGTGGAGATCCGCTCCCCGAAGGACGCATTTGATCTGCACATCGGCATGATCCACCAGCACTTCAAACTCGTCGACGTCTTTACGGCTGCCGAGAATATCATTCTGGGTCTGCCCGGAGACAAGGGCAAGATGGACAAGAACGCCGTCGCAAAGGCCGTGCGCGAGATCGCCGACCGCTATGGCTTCGACATCGATCCGAACCAGAAGATCTACGAGATGTCCGTCTCGCAGAAGCAGACCGTCGAGATCGTCAAGGTGCTCTATCGCGGCGCCGATATCCTGATCCTCGACGAGCCGACCGCCGTTCTGACCCCGCAGGAGACGGAAAAGCTCTTTACCGTCATGCGCAACATGAAAAAGGACGGCAAGGCGATCATCATCATCACCCACAAGCTGCACGAGGTGCTCGCCGTCTCCGACCGCGTGGCCGTTCTGCGCAAGGGCGAGTACATCGGCGATACCGATACCGCTACCGCCTCGCAGCAGTCGCTGACCGACATGATGGTCGGCAGAGCCGTTTCTCTGAATATTGACCGTCCGATGAACGAGAACCAGACCGAGCGTCTGAAGGTCGAGCACCTGACCGTCAAAAATAAAGAAGGCGTCAAGATGCTCGACGACGTGACCTTCACCGCCATGGGCGGCGAAATTCTCGGCATCGCGGGCATCGCAGGCTCCGGCCAGAAGGAGCTGCTCGAGGCTATCTCGGGCCTTCAGAAGCTCGAGGACGGCAGTAAAATTACATACATCGAGCCCGACGGGACCGCATGTCTGCTCAACGGCATGGATCCGCTCGATATCATCCGCAAGGGACTTCTCCTGTCCTTCGTGCCCGAAGACCGGTTCGGCATGGGTCTTGTCGGCGGCATGAACATCATTCAGAACATCATGCTCCGCACCTACCGGCGCGGCAAGGGCCCGCTGACCGACCGTAAATTCCCGCGCGACCTGTCGCAGAAGATCGTCGACGATCTCGAGGTCGTCACGCCCGACATCGGCCGCACGCCCATCCGCCGTCTGTCCGGCGGCAACGTGCAGAAGGTGCTCGTCGGCCGTGAGATCGCGCAGAACCCGGCAGTCCTCATGACGGCCTACGCCGTGCGCGGTCTGGACATCAACACGTCCTACGTCATCTACAATCTGCTGACCGAGCAGAAGATGAAGGGCGTCGCCGTCATCTACGTCGGCGAGGATCTGGACGTTCTGCTGGAGCTGTGCGACCGCATTCTCGTTCTGTGCGGCGGCAAGGTTTCCGGCATCGTCGACGGCCGCAAGACCACGAAGGACGCCGTCGGCCTGATGATGACGAAGATCGGAGGTTAATAGAGTATGCATATCTCCAAACGAGACACAATTTCCCGCGGCAAGGCATGGTCGATCCGCGCCATCGCCATTCTGCTGGCTCTGATCGTCGACGGCATCATTATCTATGCCATCGTCAAGATGAACCCCCTGAAGGTTTACGTTTCCCTCGCCTCCGGCGCGTTTGGCACCAGCAAGCGCATGTGGTTCACCATCCGTGACTGCATGATCCTGACCTGTATCGCCATCGGCCTGGCGCCCGCGTTCAAGATGCGCTTCTGGAACGTCGGCGCGGAGGGCCAGATGCTCGTCGGCGGCATTGCCACCGCGTTCTGGATGATCAACTTCGCGGGCAAGATGAACGTTGTGATGCTGTTTCTGTGCATGGCCGTCAGCGCTATCGTCGCGGGCGGCATCTGGGGCCTCATTCCCGGCTTCTTCAAGGCCAAGTGGAACACGAACGAAACGCTGTTCACGCTGATGATGAACTACATCGCCATTCAGCTCACGTCGTTTGCCGTCTCCAAGTGGGAGAACCCCCCGGGATCGAACTCCATCGGCACCATCAACTCCAAGGGCGACGTCAAGTACATCGGCTGGATCGGCAACATGTTCTCCGACGGCTATAACAAGGACTTCATGTGGACGGTCATCATCGTGCTCGTCCTCGCGGCGCTCGTGTACCTCTATCTGAAATACACCAAGCACGGCTATGAGATCGCCGTCGTCGGCGACTCGGAAAACACCGCGCGCTACGCCGGTATCCGTGTCCCGCGCATCTATGTGCGCACCATGGCCCTGTCCGGCGCGCTGTGCGGCTTCGCAGGCTTCCTCGCCGTCTCTGCCGTCAGCCATACGCTCTCGACCTCGACCGCCGGCGGCCGCGGCTTCACCGCAATCATCGTCGCGTGGCTCGCGAAAATGAACCCGTTCGTCATGATCCTGATCTCGGCGCTGCTGTCGTTCCTCGACAAGGGCGCGGTGCAGATCGCTTCCGACTTCGGTCTGAACGAATACGTCTCGCAGATCATCTCCGGCGTCATTCTGTTCTTCATCCTCGGCAGCGAATTCTTCATCAACTATCAGGTCAAGTCCGGCGCGAAGCACAAGTAAGGAGGAGCTGAATATGTTAGATTTTTTGCTGAAATTCCCTGACCTTCTGCACTCTGCCATCGTGTTCGGCACGGTTATCATGTTCGGCGCGCTCGGCGAGATCATCACGGAGAAATCCGGCAACCTCAACCTCGGCGTCCCCGGCATCATGTACTTCGGCGGCATCGCCGGTCTGACGTCCACGTTCATGTATGAAAACGTCTACTGCGTCAACGCCGGGATCGAACCGAACGCGGCGCTGTGCGTCGTCATGTGCCTCGTCGCGTCGTTCCTCGCCTCCGCGCTGGGCGGCCTCATCTACAGCTTCCTGACCATTTCGCTGCGCACGAACCAGAATGTCACGGGTCTGACTCTGACGATCCTCGGCTCCGGCGTCGGCAACTTCTTCGGCGGCAGCCTTAACAAGCTCGCCGGCGGCGTCGGTCAGGTCTCCGTGGCCGTGACCTCGCAGGCATTCCGCAACTACTCGCTTTCCCTCGTCAATCTCTTTGACGGCTTCACCGGCAAGCTCCGTCTGGGAACGCTCCTGTTCTCCTACGGCTTCCTCACCTATGTGGCGATCATCCTCGCCGTGCTGATCTGGTTCTTCCTGTCGAAGACCCGCACGGGCCTGAGCCTGCGCGCCATCGGCGAAAATACCGCCACGGCGGACGCGGCCGGCATCAACGTCACGAAGTACAAGTACCTTGCCACCTGCATCGGCGCGGGTATCTCCGGCCTCGGCGGCACGTACTACGTCATGAACTACATCAAGGGCACCTGGGAGAACCAGGGCACGATCGAGGCCCTCGGCTGGCTGGCCGTCGCGCTGGTCATCTTCGCGACGTGGAAATCCCTGCGTGCGATCTGGGGCTCGTATCTGTTCGGCGTTCTCTACTGGGCGTATAACTACATCCCCGGCCTGTCCAGAAGCACGCTGGAGCTGTTCAAGATGCTCCCGTACGTGGTCACGATCCTCGTTCTGCTCATGGTCTCCATGCGCAAGAAGAAGGAAGACCAGCCGCCCCAGTCCCTCGGCATCCCGTATTTCCGCGAAGAACGGTAACGGCACACCACAAAACGCGCCCTGCGAGTCTTTCGCAGGGCGCGTTTTTTAATGGGGCAGAAGCGGGGTCACGACGCCTGGTCGAAATGGCTGTTGTAGAGGGCGGCGTAGAAGCCGTTTTGCTGCATGAGCGTTTCGTGGGTGCCGCTTTCGATGACGTCGCCGTCCTTCATGACGAGGATGAGATCGGCGTTTTTGATGGTCGACAGGCGGTGGGCGATGACGAAGCTCGTGCGGTTCTCCGTGAGCTTGTCCATGGCGCGCTGGATGAGCAGCTCCGTGCGCGTGTCGACGGAGCTGGTCGCCTCGTCGAGAATGAGCATGGGCGCGTTCTGGAGCATGGCGCGGGCGATGGTCAGCAGCTGCTTCTGGCCGGCGGAGATGCTGGTGCTCTCGGACAGGACGGTATCGAAGCCGTCCGGCAGCGAGCGGACGAATTTATCCAGCCCGCAGGCGCGGCAGACACGCTCAAGCTGCTCGTCGGTCACGTCCGGCAGATTGTAGACGAGATTCTCCCGCACCGTGCCCTCAAACAGCCACGTGTCCTGCAGAACCATGCCGAACAGCTTGTGTACGTCCTCGCGCCGGATATCCTGCGAGGGCACGCCGTCAATTTTGATGCAGCCGTCGGCGATCTCATAGAAGCGCATGAGAAGATTGACCATGGTGGTCTTGCCCGCGCCGGTCGGGCCGACGATGGCGACCTTCTGGCCGGGCGCGACATGCGCGGAGAAGTCCTTGATGATAATCTTGTCCGGCGAATCCGGGTAGCTGAAGCGGACATGCTCGAAGTCCACCTCGCCGCGCACGGGGCGCGGCAGCTCCGGCTTTTCCGACTCGTCCGGCATTTCCTCGCTGCTGAGGAAGTCAAAGATGCGGTGCGCGGAAGCGGAGGCCGTCTGCAGGTTCGTCATACCCTGCGCGATCTGGGTGAGGGGAGAGGTGAACAGGCGCACGTACAGGATGAACGAAACGATCACGCCGATGTCGATGATCCCACGGATCGCGAGGATCGAGCCGAGCACGCACACGGCGACATAGGACAGGTTGCCGATGACGTTCATGAGCGGCTGCATGACGCCGGACAGGAACTGCGAGCGCCAGTTGGCATCGTAGACCGCGTCGTTCAGCGCGTCAAAGGTCTTGCCGACGGGCTCTGCCGCGCGGGAAATGCGCACGACCTCGTGGCCGGAATACATCTCCTCCACATAGCCGTTCAGCTTGCCGAGACTCTCCTGCCGGGCGGTAAAGTATTTCTGCGAGCGGGACATGATGAGCACGACGAGCAGCAGGCCGACGAGCGTAATGCCCAGCGCGGCGAGCGCCAGCCGCCACTCCGTCACGAACATCATGATGAGGCAGCCCAAAAACTGCGTGGCTGCGGAGATGATCGTCGGCAGGCTGTTGGTCAGACCCTGCTGGAGCGTGGAGACGTCGTTGGTGATGCGGCTGAGGATATCGCCCTGCGCGTGGAAGTTGAAGTACTTCTGCGGCACGCGGTTGATCTTCTCCGACAGCTCCGCGCGCATGCGGTAGGACATTCTGAGCGTGACGCTCGCCATGATATAGTGCTGGATAAAGCCGAAGAGGGCGCTCAGAGAGTAAATAACGGCGAGCAGAACGCCGACCCGCGCGACGGCGGCCAGATCGATGCCGCCGAGCAGGCCGTCGGACATGATGGTCGCGATCTTACCGACCTGATCCGGGCCGATGATGGTCAGAACGGCGCTGAGCGCCGCCAGCACGAGCGCCAGGATGACGACGCCGAGACTTTTGTGCATATACGCGCTCAGATCATGCAGAGCGCCTTTCAGATCCGTTTTTTCTGTGGGACGCATATTGGGTCTCATCTGGACACGCCTCCTTTTTTGAGCTCTTCCTCGCTCAGCTGCGACATGGCGATCTCGCGGTAGACCGGGCAGGACGCCATCAGTGCGTCGTGCGTGCCAAGTCCCGCGATCTCGCCGCGGTCGAGCACGAGGATCTGGTCTGCATTGCGGATGGTGCTGATGCGCTGGGCGACGATGATCTTCGTCGTGCCGGGAAGCTCCCGGGCAAGCCCTTCGCGCAGCGCGGCGTCGGTCTTATAGTCGAGCGCGGAGAACGAATCGTCGAAGATCAGAATTTCCGGCTTTCTTGCCAGCGCCCGCGCGATGGACAGCCGCTGCTTCTGACCGCCGGAGACGTTCCGGCCAAGCTGGGCGATGGGATGCGCGGCCTTTTCCGGGTATTTGTCCACAAATTCCGCCGCCTGCGACAGGCAAAGCGCGTCCTGCAGCGCCGCGTCCGTCTTCGCTGCCGCGCTCTGGCCGAAGAAGATGTTGTCTTCGACCGTGCCGGAGAAGAGCACCGCCTTCTGCGTCACGTAGCCGAGCTTGTTGTACAGTGCGTCGAATGTGTAATCGCGCACATCCACGCCGTCCACGAGCACGGAGCCCGCCGTCGCGTCGTAAAAGCGCGGGATGAGCGAGGCCAGCGTCGTTTTGCCGCTGCCGGTCGCGCCGATGATGGCCAGCGTCTGGCCCTTGGGCACCTTGAAGCTGATATGCTCCAGCTCGTCGGCCGCAGCGCCCGGATAGCGGAAGGAGACGTCGCGGAACTCGACCGTACCGGTCTCCGCTCCCTCGGTCTTCGTGCCGGGGACGACGTGCGGCTTCGTGTCCAGCACCTCGTTGATGCGCTCTGCCGAGACCTGCGCCTGCGGCACGAGCATGAAGATCATCACGAGCATCATGAACGACATCACAACATAGGTTGCGTAGGTGCTGAACACCAGCACGTTCGTGAACATCGTCAGCCGCGCGGCGGGGTCCGTCAGCGCGATGGACTCGACCAGCGCCGCGCCGACCCAGTAGACGGCGAGCGCCAGACCGTTCATGCCGAAGCCGAGCATCGGCTGGAGCAGGGCGAACAGCCGCTGGTTTTTCAGCTGCAGATTCATCATATCGCGGCTCGGGCCGTCGAATTTCCGATTCTGATAGTCCTCCGCGCCGAAGGCGTGGACGACGTTGATGCCGGTCAGGTTTTCACGCGCGACGCGGTTGATCTGGTCGGTCTTTTTCTGCACATGCCGGAACCGGGGCAGGCAGCTGGACATGATGAGCAGCACCATCACGACGATCGCCGCGACGAAGCCGCCCGTCACGGCCGAGAGCGTCCAGCTCTTGCCGAGAATTTTAATGATGGCCCAGACGGCCATGATCGGAGCCTTCATGAGCATCTGCAGTCCCATGGCGACGATCATCTGGATCTGGGTGATGTCGTTGGTCGTTCGGGTGATGAGACTGGGGACGGAAAAGGACTGCATTTCCTCGCTGCCCGCGTCCATGACGTGGTGGAACAGATCGGCGCGGACAGAAAAGCTGAAGCCGGACGCCGTCTTTGCCGCGAGATACCCGCAGCCGACGGCCAGCACGGCGCTGGCCAGCGTACACAGGAGCATCTGCCCGCCGACGGACAGGATATCTGATGTGACGCTGCCGGGCGTTTTGATGAGCGTGGTCAGCCGGGTCATATAATCCGGCAGCTTCAGGTCAAAATAGACCTGCGCCACGACGAGGACGGCGCACAGAAGCGCCATGAGCGCTTCGCGTCTGCGCATGCGTTTGAGAAGTTTTATCATGGGGTTTGGATCTCCGTTCTTTTGGGATTTTTGGTGCGAATGCGTTCGATATTGCGGTTAAAGACAGCCATGCAGCGGCGGAAGTGCGCCAGATCCTCCGCGCTCAGGCCCTCGGCGAGCCGGTCGGCGAACGACTTTTGCAGTCTGCGCCCCTGCTCGACGACGGGCGCTGCCTTTTCGGTCAGCACGAGCGCCGTCTTGCGCCGGTCGCCGGGTACCGGCTGCCGCAGCAAAAAGCCCTCGCTCACGAGCCGGTCGATGTGAAACGACACGATCGCGGGCTTCAGCCCCCGCATCCGGCAGATCGACCCAGCCGTCTCACAGCCGGGATTGTTGGCCAGAAACAGCAGAATGTCCGTCGCCGCGGGCGGAATGCCGGTCTCGGCGCACAGCGGCAGGATGGCGGCATGATAGGCGTCGGTAAAACGCGCCGCGTTTGCGAACATGGCGGACGCGGTCAGCAGGGGTTCGGGCATGATGAAGACCTCCAATATCGAACTGTTCAATATTGAAATAAATCATACATAAGAAATATGAAAAGTCAAGGAACGAATTGTGAACATTCCTTGACTTTTCAGAAAGCCGGGCGCCTTGGGCGACCGTTCAATTCAGGCTGACCTCCTGCCGGGTAAAAAGCGCTTCGACCCTTGCCTTGAGCGGGGCGAGCGCCGGGGTGTTCAGGCTGTCCGCGGTCTGAATGACCGCGGCTGCGGCCTGCTGCGCGTCGCGCAGCGTCTCCAGATCCATCTGCAAGCTCGCGACCTTTAAGAGCGGAAGACCGTGCTGGCGGCTGCCGAAGAAATCTCCCGGCCCGCGCAGGGCCAGATCCTGCTCGGCGATTTTGAAGCCGTCCGTCGTTTTGCAGAGCGCCTGCAGCCTCTTTTTCGTTTCCTCGTTTTTCGTCCCGCTGACCAGCACGCAGTACGACTGCGCGCTGCCGCGCCCCACGCGCCCACGCAGCTGGTGCAGCTGGCTGAGGCCGAAGCGCTCGGCGTTCTCGATCACCATCAGCGTCGCGTTCGGCACGTCCACGCCGACCTCCACGACCGTCGTGGAGACGAGAATGTCGTACGCTCCCGCGCGGAACGCGCGCAGCGCCGCGTCCTTTTCCGCGCCCTTCATCCGCCCGTGGACAAGCCCGACGCGAAGCTCCGGGAAGATCTCCTCCCGCAGTGTCTGCACCCAGCTCTCGGCGGATTTCATGGCGCTCTGCTCGCTGTCCTCCACGGCGGGGCAGACGACATAGACCTGATGGCCCTCGGCGCACTGCTTCCGGATGAAGCTGTTCAGCCGCTCGCGGAGCGCTTCGCTCACGAGAAACGTCTCGACCGGCTGTCTGCCCGGCGGCAGCTCGGCGATCACGGATACGTCCAGATCGCCGTAGGCGATGAGCGCGAGCGTGCGCGGGATCGGCGTGGCGGACATGACGAGCAGATGCGGCGCATCGCCCTTTTCCGTGAGCCTTGTGCGCTGTGCGACGCCGAAGCGGTGCTGCTCATCGGCCACAACGAGGCCGAGCGCGTGAAAGTCCACCCCGGCGCTGATGAGCGCGTGCGTCCCGATAATGAGCTGCGCCTCGCCGGAGGCGATCTTCTCCCGCGCGGCACGCTTCTGCGCCGGCGTTTTCGAGCCCGTCAGCAGCAGCACACGGACCCCAAGCGGCCCCAGCAGCGCCGAGAGCGTCTTTTCATGCTGCTCGGCCAGGATCTCCGTCGGGGCCATGAACGCCGCCTGCTTCCCGTTCCTGACGGCGCAGAAGCATGCCGCCGCCGCGACCATCGTCTTGCCGCTGCCAACGTCGCCCTGCACGAGCCGGTTCATCACATGCCCGGAGGACAGATCCCGCAGGATCTGACCGATCGCGTCGTTCTGCGCGTTCGTCAGACGGAAGGGCAGAGCGCGGAAAAACGCATCCATGCAGCCGGTCTCATACGGCGCTGCATGCAGCTGCGTCCTCGACGCGCGCAAAACGGCAAGCCCCGCCGAGAAAATGAAAAACTCCTCAAAGACCAGCCGCTTCCGCGCTCTTTGCAGCGCGTCCCAGCTTTCCGGCGCGTGGACGGAGGTATACGCCTCCGTCACGCCGCAAAGGCCGTACTGCGTTCGCACCGCCTCCGGCAGAAGCTCCGGCAGCGCGCCCGCCTCCGAGAGCGCCTGCCGGATGCAGGCGCACAGCGTCCGGTTGGAAAGCCCTGCCGTCAGCGGGTACACCGGCAGCAGCCGGTTCGTCACGATGCCGGGCCGGTCAGCCGATTCGAAAGCGGGATTCGCCATCTGCATGCCGTGCTCCGGCTGAAGCGCCCCGTAAAAGTAATAGCGCTCACCGTAATGCAGCTGGTTTTTGACATAGGATTGATTGAAATAGTGCAGCGTCAGCTTTCCGGTCGCATCCGCGACGGTGAGGTTCGTCACGTCGCGGCCCTTTCCGATGCGCCGCAGGACCGGCTGCGAGACGACCATCGCCTCAAAGCACGCCGGGACGCCCGGCTGCAGCTGCGCGATCTCGACCGGGTTCGTCCGGTCCTCATAGTCGCGCGGAAAATAGGCCAGCAGATCATAAAGCGTGAAAATGCCAAGCCGCTGAAAAGCCTCCGCCCGCGCCGGCCCGACCCCGCGCAGATCGGTCACAGGGGAAAACAGATCCATCATTTCACGCTCCTTTCTCTGGTATGCACCCGCCCCAAAGCCTCCCCTGAAAGGGGAGGTGGCTCGGCGAAGCCGAGTCGGAGAGGTTGCGCGGTAGGGTGCTCCGGATTTCACACGGATTTTCGGCGAATTCGCAGGCACCTGTCCATTTGATTGTAGGGGCCGACGACTCTGTCGGCCCGAAAAATGCAACGAATACGCCGAAAATTGCCGTAAGATCGGTGCAATCTGCCGGGCCGATGTGGGCATCGGCCCCTACGACCGAATGCGTAGGTACATCCAAATTCGCCGAAAAACGTTTACGGATTGTAGCTGCCTGCTGCGACCTCTCAGGCGCTTCGCGCCAGCTCCCCCGGAAGGGGAGCCTTGGGTGTGCGCATTGCATTTGATATTATATAGTATCCCCACGTTCTTCCGCAAGGTTTCCCCTAAAAATGCGCGCGAAAAATCCCCCCGAAGAGAAACTCCCGAGGGGCATTTATTTCGCAGCATTCGGCATCAGGCCAGCTTGTTCATCTTCAGTGTGATCTGGCTCTTCTTGCGGGCGGCAGCATTCTTATGAAGAATACCCTTGCCGGCAGCCTTGTCGATGGACTGAACTGCAGCCTGGTAAGCGCTATCGGCCTGCTCACGATTGCCTTCCGTGACGGCGGCTTCAAACTTCTTCAGGGTGGTCTTCAGGGCGGACTTGTCAGCCTTGTTGCGCTCGTTGTTGACCTTGGCAATCAGAACTCTCTTCTTTGCAGACTTAATGTTGGGCATAACTACACCTCCTCCAATAGCGTGAATATAGAAACAGATACCGTTTCATGCAGAAATACATTATAGCGGCACAGTCTGATAAAATCAATCTTTTTTTCGGATTTTTTCAAAAAATTTTTTCACATAACCGGCGCTTTCCGGGAAAAACTAGCCGCGAGGTGAGTCTATGCAGCCAAGAACGGATCTGGCGATGGAGGCGAAGGCGCTTTACGAGCGCTCCGCGCAGGAGCAGACGAAGCTCTCCGGCGTCGTCGCGCGCGAGCAGGAAAAGCACGGCGTGCGCATGACGGTCGTGAAAATCACGAGCGCAGAGGGCGAGCAGGCGCTCGGTAAGCCGCGCGGAACGTATATCACGGCGGAGCTCGAGGCGCTCTCGCGCCGCGAGCCGGGCAGCTTTTCAACCGCCGTGCGCACGGTCGGCCGTGCGCTGCGCGAGCTGCTGGGCCCGTGTAAACAGGCGCTTGTCGTCGGGCTCGGCAACCGGGACATCACGCCCGACGCCATCGGCCCGGAGGCCGTGAAAAACCTGATCGTCACGCGCCATCTGCAGGAAGGGCCGGACGAGGCGCTGCCGGGCCTCATGCGCGTCGCGGCCTGCCAGCCGGGCGTGCTGGCGCAGACGGGCATCGAGAGTCTCGAGCTTGTAAAATGCGCCATGCAGACCGCGCACCCGGACGTGGTGATCGTGATCGACGCGCTGGCCGCGGCGGAGCCGGGACGCCTGTTCCGCACGGTCCAGCTCTCGGACAGCGGCATCGTGCCGGGCTCTGGCGTGGGCAACAGCCGGCAGGAATTTTCCCGGCGGACGCTGGGCGTTCCGGTCATCGCCGTGGGCGTTCCGACGGTCGTGGACGCGATTTCCCTGTTCCGGCAGGCGGAGCTGGAGCTCGACGTGCCGCGGGGCGTGCTGGTCACGATGCAGGATGTGGACGCGCGGGTGCGCGAGATGGGCAGGCTCATCGGCTACGGCTGCGATCTGGCGCTGCACCGCGGTCTGTCGCTGGGCGAAATTCCGGCCTTTTTGTCGTAAAAGGTCGAAATATCGTTATGTAAACTGTATTATGTCCCCGCCGGAACAAATCCCGGCAAACAGACGGGTGTTGATAACGATGTGGAAATGTGGAAAAACGATTGGCAGTCAAAAGTTTTTCACACTGTCAACAGAGTTGTCAACACCCGCATTTTGTGAACTTTTTTTGTCCAAACGCAGCTTCGCATAATCGGAAATTGCTTTTTACGTAGACGGGCCCGATGGGATTATCGTCAACTGTCCGGGAGAAAAATCCGCGAAAAAGTTCGGAATCTGCCCGGAAGTTTTCTGTATCAAATGGGAAAGCCGGGAAATACTGACGATATATCCGGAAACAGAAGATGGAGGTAGCAGATATGCAGGGAAAGGTCGAGATCTGCGGCGTCAACACATCGAAGCTGCAGACGCTTTCGAACGCGGAGATGATGCGCCTGATCGAGCGCTCGCAGCAGGGGGATATGGAGGCCCGCAGCCGTCTGGTGGAGGGCAATCTCAAGCTGGTTTTGTCCGTGGTGCAGCGGTTTCTGAGCCGGGGCGAAAATCCGGACGATCTGTTTCAGGTCGGCTGCATCGGGCTTCTGAAGGCCATCGCCAATTTTGACACCACGAAAAACGTCCGCTTTTCGACCTACGGCGTGCCGATGATCGCCGGGGAGCTGCGGCGGTATCTGCGCGATTACAGCCCCATCCGCGTCAGCCGGTCGCTGCGCGACACGGCCTACCGCGTTTTGCAGTGCAAGCAGCAGCTGACCGACCAGAACGGCCGCGAGCCGTCGATCGACGAGATCGCGCAGGCGCTCGAGCTGCCGTCCGCGCAGATCACCGCCGCGCTCGACGCCATCACCGCGCCCGTCTCCCTCTACGAGCCCGTCTATTCCGAGGGCGGCGACGCGCTCACGGTCATGGATCAGGTGCGCGACCGGAAGAACACCGACGAGCAGTGGATCGAATCTATCACGCTGCGCGAGGCCATCTCCCATCTGTCGGAGCGCGAAAAGCGCATCCTGGCCCTGCGCTTTGAGGCCGGGCGGACGCAGATGGAGGTCGCGGGCCAGATCGGCATCTCACAGGCGCAGGTCTCGCGTCTCGAAAAAAGCGCCATCCGCTCCATCCGCAAGGCGATTCTTCCCTCATAACGGGGAGCCCTGCCGCATATACTTCCTGCAAAGGGGGCTTGCACGATGACGAACCGGTTTCAGGAGCTGCGGGACAAGGAAGTGATCCATGTGTGCGAGGGGACGCGGCTGGGCTATGTGAACGATCTGGTGGTCGATATCTGCTGCGGGCGCGTGACGGCGCTGATCGTGCCGGGGCCGTGCCGGTTTTTGGGATTGTTCGGCCGGGAGGACGATTATGTGATCCCCTGGCTGTGCATCAAGCGCATCGGGGACGATCTGATCCTGGTCGACGGGCCGCTGACGGAATGGCGGACGCCGCGCAAGAAGCGGGGCCTGTTCTGAATCGATGAAAAGCGCAAAAAATGCAGGGGTTTTCGTGAAAAAACACTTGCATTTGGAGCGCTTTTCCGCTATAATGTCAGGGCGCTGTGCGAAAACGGCGACATTACCACACCACACACCGGGCGGTGGCGCTTTCTCGTGTCCTTCGGGATGGAAGCGGTCAGCCCTGTGGAGGTCAAAAACAAAAGGAGAACACACAATGGCAGTCGTATCCATGAAGCAGCTTCTCGAAGCTGGCGTCCACTTCGGTCATCAGACCCGTCGCTGGAACCCGAAAATGGCCCCGTACATCTACACGGAGCGCAACGGCATCTACATCATTGACCTGCAGAAGACGGTCAAGAAGCTCGAAGAGGCTTACAACTTTGTCCGTGAGCTGGCGGCTAACGGCCAGTCCATCCTGTTCGTCGGCACCAAGAAGCAGGCGCAGGACGCTATCAAGGAAGAGGCCGAGCGTGTCGGCCAGTACTACGTCAACGCCCGCTGGCTCGGCGGCATGCTGACGAATTTCCGCACCATGCGCACCCGTATCGACCGTCTGGCCCAGCTGAAGAAGATGGAAGCCGACGGCACGTTCGCAATGCTTCCCAAGAAGGAAGTCATCAAGCATCAGGGCGAGATCGCCAAGCTCGAGAAGTATCTCGGCGGCGTCAAGGAAATGAAGAAGCTGCCCGGCGCGCTGTTCATCGTTGACCCGCGCAAGGAGCGCAACGCCATCGCCGAAGCCCGCAAGCTGCACATCCCCATCGTCGCCATCGTCGACACCAACTGCGACCCGGATGAGGTCGACTATGTCATCCCCGGCAACGACGACGCCATCCGCGCCATCCGCCTCATCGCCTCCACCATGGCCAACGCCGTGACCGAAGGCCGTCAGGGCGAAGAGAACACCGAGGCTCCCGCAGCCGAGGAAGCTCCCGCCGCTGAATAATCCGTAATATATTGATAGCGCCCGCCGCACGACGGGCGCTTTCCAAAAGATAATAGGAGGAAATAACAATGGCATTTACTGCTGCTGATGTCAAGAAACTGCGTGAAATGACCAATGTCGGCATGATGGACTGCAAGAAGGCGCTGTCCGAGACCGACGGCGATATGGACAAGGCCGTTGAATGGCTGCGTGAAAAGGGTCTGGCCAAGGCCGCCAAGAAGGCCGGCCGCATCGCGGCTGAGGGCATGGCTTACGCGACTGTCTGCGAAAAGTGCGGCGTCGGCGCCATGGTCGAGGTCAACTGCGAGACCGACTTCTGCGCGAAGTCCGCTCCGTTCGTTCAGTTCGTCAAGGATATCTGCCAGGTCGTTCTCGAGAACAACCCCGCAGACGTCGAGGCCATCAAGGACTGCACCTATCCCGGCACTGAGCTGAAGGTCTCCGAGGTCCTGCCTGAGAAGGTCATGTCCATCGGCGAAAACCTGCAGATCCGCCGCTTCGCCCGCTTCGACAAGAACGCCACCGTGTCCTATGTCCATGCCGGCGGCAAGATCGGCGTTCTCGTGAACCTCGCGGTTGAGGGCGGCATCGACGCCACCACCATCGGCAAGGACGTCGCCATGCAGATCGCTGCTCTGAACCCCCGCTTCTGGGACAAGAGCCTCGTCACCGAGGACGTCATCGCCGAGGAGAAGAAAGTTCTCGTCGCGCAGATGGACAACGATCCCAAGATGGCCGCCAAGCCCCAGCAGGTCAAGGAAAAGATCGCTGCCGGCAAGCTGAACAAGTTCTACGAGGAAAACTGCCTGCTGCAGCAGGCTTTCGTCAAGGACGGCTCCATGTCTGTTGAGCAGTACATGGCCTCCGCGGCCAAGGCTCTGGGCGGCAAGGTCACGTTCGTCGACGCTGTTCGCTTCGAAAAGGGCGAGGGCATCGAGAAGAAGCAGGAAGACTTCGCCGCAGAAGTCGCCGCGCAGATGAACGCCGGCCACTAAGCGCTGATATCATATACGCCCGCTGCCATACGGCAGCGGGCGTTTTTTGTGCGGACCGTCAGCGGCCAAGCAGAACAACGGCCAGATCGTTGACATTTGTACCGGTCGGGCCGGTCATGATCAGACCGCCGATCGACGCGAGCGCGGAATAGGCGTCGTTTTGCCGCAGCGCTTCGCCGGGGTCTGTCCCCGCGGCGTGAAGCGCTGCGAGGCTGTCCTGATCGACATAGCCGCCCGCCGCGTCCGTCGGGCCGTCCGTTCCGTCGGAGCCGAAGGAAAAAACCGCGGCCCGCGGCAGTCCGGCGAGGCCCTCCGCCGCGGCAAGCGCGAGCTCCTGATTGCGCCCGCCGCGCCCATGACCGGTCAGGTGTACGATCGTCTCGCCCCCGGCCAGAAAGGCCAGCGGCCGGTCTGTACCCGCGTGGGTGCGCGCAACGGCGGACAGGAAGCGGCCCGCCTCCCGCGCCTCACAGCAGAGACAGTCGGTCAGAAGGACGCACGAGTAGCCGAGCCCCCGCGCCTCCTGTTCGGCGGCGGCGCAGAGCTCACGGACGCTGCCGGTCACATGGGACGTGACGTTCGGCAGCGTTTTCGGCGTTTCCTGCGCGAGACAGGCGCTCGCCGCGTCCGACAGGCGCAGCCGGTATTTCTCCGCGATGGCCTGCGCCTGACGGCAGGTGCTCTCGTCGGGGCAGGCAGGGCCCGAGGCGATCATGTCCAGCGGATCGCCGATGATATCCGACAGAATGATGGAAAAGACGGACGCGGGCGCGCAGTGCAGCGCGAACCGGCCGCCCTTGACGGCGGACAGCCGCTTGCGGATGGTGTTGATCTCCACAATGTCCGCGCCGCAGGACAGCAGCTGCCGCGTCACATCCTCCAGCTCCGCAAGCGGGACCAGCGGCGACTCAAACAGCGCCGAGCCGCCGCCCGAGACGAGAAACAGCACGCAGTCGCGCTCTGTCAGATCCTCCGTCAGCCGGAGAACCTCGCGCGCGGCGCGCACGCCGTTTTCATCCGGGAGCGGGTGTCCTGCCTCAAAGACCTGCAGCGGGCCGATGGGGCCCCGGCTGTGGTGATATTTTGTGATAACAATGCCTGCGCGGATCTGCGCGCCCAGCGCGCGCCATGCGGCGTCCGCCATGGGCCATGCCGCCTTGCCGATCGCGACCAGGATCACGCGCCCCGCGCAGGAAAAGCCCTCCAGAGCCCGCCGCACGGCGGCCTCCGGCTGCACGGCGCGAATAGAAGCGCGCACGATCCGATCAGCGTCTTCCCGAAGTGTCATAAATAATGTCCTTTCTGTTTCTGGCAGTTCCCTTAAGGCCCCCCTTGGGCGCAAGGGGGGCTGGCCCGGAGGGCCTGAGGGGATTCGAACGCTGCAAATTACAGAGTGCTCCGAAATATGTGATGTTCGAATCCCTTCAGTCAGCTGCGCTGACAGCTTCCCTTGTGCCCAAGGGAAGCCTTGGACGTTTCCGCGCCGGCGGATTATGAGGAAATCGAACGATCAGCTGCTTTCATCGTAGCAAAGAATTCCGGATTGTCAATGGGAAGATGGAGAAAAACTGACGTTATGCATAAAAAACGCAAGAAAAATTTGGCTTGCGTTTTGCGAAAAAACATAGTATCCTGAAATGGAAAGCAGTCCGT
The DNA here is from genome assembly GCA_934646185.1 of uncultured Oscillospiraceae bacterium. Classification (GTDB taxonomy): domain Bacteria; phylum Bacillota; class Clostridia; order Oscillospirales; family Oscillospiraceae; genus CAG-170. Next base: position 32,314 of record CAKUEH010000007.1, read on the forward strand.
CTTTACAAGTGCATATCGCCGGATGAGGCGGTCAGGAGAGCGTATGCCAGGCATACCACCGAAGGGGCTCGCGCAAGGAACTCTCAGGTAACAGAACTGATCGCGGACGGAACTCTGGAAAGCTGCATCCGCAGCGCCGAAGAAGCAATCCCGGCTGCCGGGAGAATCTTTCAGGTCATGATACAGAGCGCGCCGATATCGGCGCGCTCTGTTTTTTTCGGTGAAAGGAGAATCCGCATGATCGTAACAAGGAAAAAGCCGCCCGAGGCGCTGCTGGCCATGCTGAGGGGATTCCGGCGCGTCGCGCTGGTCGGCTGCGGCAGCTGCGCCGCGGCCTGTCAGACCGGCGGCGAGAAGGAACTCGTGCAGCTGCGGCAGTTTCTGGAGGCGCACGGCTTTGCGGTCGTGGGCACGGCGCTGCCGGAGGAATGCTGCCATATGCTGCTGGTCAGGCGCGACCTGAAGCCGCTGCGCGAATGCGGGGCGGAGGCGATCGTCGGCCTGGCCTGCGGCGACGGCGTGCAGACCGTCGCGGACAACGTAAAGCTCCCGGTCTTCCCCGCGAACGACACGCTCTTCCTCGGCCAGATCGAGCGGGCGGGCGTGTTCCGCGAGGCGTGCAGGATGTGCGGGGACTGCATGCTGGACAAAACCGCCGGGATCTGTCCCGTGACGCAGTGCGCGAAATCTCTGGTACACGGGCCCTGCGGCGGACAGAAAAACGGCCGCTGCGAGGTAAACCCGGAAAATGAATGCGCATGGATCCGGATCTTCCGCCGCCTGCAGGAGCAGGACCGGCTGGAGGTTCTGGCGCAGCCGCGCGAGGATAAAAATTATCAGCATACCGCGTATCCGCAGTTGCACAGTCTGCGGGACACGGCGATAAGAAAAGGGAGGTAACACATGAGCGAACTGAAACGAACTGTACTCTATCAGGCGCACCTTGACGCCGGTGCGGCGATGGTCGACTTCGGCGGCTGGGATATGCCCATCCAGTACCCGGAGGGCATCGTCGCGGAGCATCTCTACTGCCGCAGGCACTGCGGCATCTTCGACGTCTCCCATATGGGGCGCATCGACGTCGAGGGGCCGGACATGGCCGCGTTTTTGCAGCATGTCCTGTCCAGCAACGTGCTCGCGCTCGACCTCAATCAGGCGCAGTACTGCATCATCCCGGACGAGAACGGCTGCGCCGTCGACGACGCGTACCTCTACCGCTTTGAGGAAGAAAAATACTTCCTCGTCGTCAACGCAGGCAACATCGACAAGGACTGGGCGCACCTGACAAAGCAGGCGGAGCGGTTCGACGTCAGACTGACGAACGTCTCGGATCAATACGCGGCCATCGCCGTACAGGGCCCGGGGTCCAAAAAGATCCTCATGACCCTCGCGGGCGGCCGGCAGCTGACGGTCGAAAACGTCAAGAACGCGCTGGCCTCGCTTGAAATGGAGGGCCGCCCTGTCCGCATCGCGAAGACCGGCTACACCGGCGAGCCCATCGGATATGAGCTGTACTGCCGGTCGGCCGACGCCCGGTATTTCTGGGACCGCCTGATCGCGCTCGGCGCAAAGCCCACGGGCCTCGGCGCGCGCGACACGACGCGCATGGAGGCCGCGCTGCCGCTCTATGGCCACGAAATGGGCGCGTGCGAGCTTGGCGGCGAGATCCCCATCTACGCGGTGCCGCTGGCGAAATTCGCGGTCTCCTTCGCGCCGGAAAAGGGCGATTTCATCGGCCGGGAGGCGCTCAAAAAACAGTTTGAGGCGCTCAAGAAGATCATGAACCGCGATTATTCCGCGCTTGCCGACCTGCCGTACCGCATCCAGCCGGTCTATCTCGAGGGCAGAGGCGTTCTGCGCAAGGGCTTCCCGGTCTACTGCAACGACGCATGGGCCGGAGGAAAGCAGATCGGCTACGTGACCTCCGGCACCATGATCCCGTACTATAAAACGACCGGCGAAGGCCTTGACACGGTCTTCACAGACGAGACGGGCAAGCGCTCCATCGGTCTTGCCTATATGGACAGCCGCATCTGCCAGGACTTTGACATCGAGATCGATATCCGCGGCAAGCGTCAGCCCGCCAAGGTCGTCGGCTACCATATCCGTCAGGACGCCGCGCCCTATGTCCGGCCCATCCTACCCGGCGTCAAGCCCGCGGCTGCCGCGCCCAGTCAGGATTCCTACGCGGAAAAGGTGCAGAACCTCTTCGCCGCGGCGGAGCGGAACCATATCTGGCGTCAGAACGAGTGCATCAACCTCATCCCGTCTGAGAACACGCAGTCCAGAGCGGTCCGCATGCTCTCCGCCTCCGACCCGTCCAACCGCTACGCCGAGCATAGGAAGCAGAAGGCGTTCTATGACGCGGAGATCTTCTATTATCAGGGCACCGGCTTCATCGCCTCCGTCGAGGCCATGCTGGTCGAGGAAATGAAGAAATTCCTCGGCGCATCACAGGTCGAGACGCGCGTGACCTCCGGCCAGATGTCCAACACCGCCGTCTTCTCCGCCATGATGGACTTCAAGAACCGCGTCGACCGCAAGCGCACCCCGCAGCGGCTCGGCTGGGTCATGAACAACCACATCGTCCGCGGCGGCCACCTCTCCGCGCAGCCGATGGGCGCGTTCCACGACTATGTCGCCATCGATCCCGTCACGGAGAAGCAGATGGTCGTGAATTTCCCGGTCTGTGAGGAGAACCCCTACAAGATCGACGTCGAGAAGACGAAGCTGCTCCTCGCGCGGTATCAGCCCGAGCTCATCATCTTCGGCAAGTCCATGGTGCTGCATAAAGAGCCGGTCGCCGAGATCCGGAAATTCGTAGACGAGCAGGGCATCCGAACTACTATTATGTATGACATGGCGCATGTGCTCGGCCTGATCGGCGATCACTTCCAGAAGCCGTTTGAGGAGGGCGCGGAGATCGTCACCGGTTCGACGCACAAGACCTTCTTCGGCGCGCAGCGCGGCGTCATCGGTGTGAATTACAGGCCGGAGGATCTCAAGTGGGGCCTGTGGGAGACGATCGAAACGCGCGCCTTCCCCGGCAGCGTCTCGAACCACCATCTGGGCACGCTGCTCGGCCAGCTCATGGCGGCGTATGAAATGAACGCGTTCAAGGACGAATACCAGCGGGCCGTCGTCGAAAACGCGAAGCACTTCGCAAGGTGCCTGGCCTATGAAGGGCTCGACGTCGCGGGCGATCCGAAGATGGATTATACCGAGACGCATCAGGTCATCGTCAGGGTCGGCTATGCGCGCGGCCCGGAGATCGCCGAGCGTCTGGAGGCCAACAACATCATCTGCAACTATCAGGCGACGCCCGAGGAGGAGGGTTTCTCCGCCTCCGGCGCGCTGCGCATGGGCGTGAATGAAATGACGCGCTTCGGCTTCGGCAGGGACGAATTTGCGAAGCTGGCGCACCTGATCGCCGAATGCGTCCTGCGCAATGCCGACGTTAAAGAAGAGGTCAAACGGCTGCGCGCGGACTATACCGACATGCGCTTCTGCTTCTCCGACGCGGAAACCGAAGCGCTGCTCCAGCGCTTCGCGCAGGCGACCGGTCTTTGAATAACCGCCGCGGCGGCGATACAATACGGAAACGATCTGACAAAACGGAATGGAGGACAACTTTATGAATTTTCCCGCTGAACTGAAGTATTCCCGCGACCATGAATGGGTCAAGATGCTGGACGATACCACCGCGCTGGTCGGCATTTCCGACTTCGCGCAGAGCGAGCTGGGCGATCTTGTCTATGTCAATCTGCCCGTCACCGGGGACGACGTCGTCGCCGGTGAGACGGCCTGCGATGTGGAGTCCGTCAAGGCGGTCTCCGACGTCATGAGCCCCGTGAGCGGCAGGATTGCCGAGGTCAACGAGGAGCTCGACGACGCGCCGGAACTGCTGAACTCCGACCCCTACGGCGCATGGATCTTCAAGGTCGAAGATATCACGGATTTTGGCGAGCTGCTGGACGCGGAGGACTATGAGGCGTTCACGAAGGAGGAACACTGATGGGCTCCTATGTTCCTACCACTGCGGCGGAACGGGAGCAGATGCTATCTAAGATCGGCGTCGGATCGATGGAGGCGCTCTACGCGGCGGTGCCGCGGGAGATGCTGCTGCAGGACGGGCTTGACCTGCCCGCCGGTCTGAGCGAGCTGGAGGTGCGCGAACGGATGACCGCGCTGGCCGAAAAGGACCGGGTCTTCAAGACCGTTCTGCGCGGCGCGGGCAGCTATCGCCACTTCATTCCCGCCGTCGTGAAGTCCGTCACGTCCCGCGAGGAGCTTGTGACCTGCTATACCCCCTATCAGGCGGAGATCAGCCAGGGCGTATTGCAGGGGACGTTCGAATTCCAGACCATGATCTGCGAGCTGACCGGCATGGATGTGGCGAACGCCTCGCACTATGACGGCGCGACGGCCGCCGCCGAGACGATCCCCATGTGCAAGGATCGGAAGCGCACCGTCGCCTATGTCTCCGAAGCCGCGAACCCGCAGGTCATCGAGGTCATGAAGACCTACTGCTTTGCGTCGAATACCGAGCTGCGTGTGATCCCGGCCAGGGACGGCAGAACGGACGCGGAGGCCCTGAAAGCGGCCCTCGGCGCGGACGCAGCCTGCTTCTATCTCCAGCAGCCGAATTTCTTCGGCCAGATCGAGGACGCGGCGCTTCTTGGCGGGATCACGCATGCGGCCGGGGCAAAATTCGTCATGGGCGTCAACCCCATCGCCTGCGCGCTGCTGCCCACACCGCGCGAGCTGGGCGCGGATATCGCCGTCGGCGACGGCCAGCCCCTCGGCCTCGACACCGCGTTCGGCGGCCCGTATCTCGGCTTTATGGCCGCGACGAGCGCGCTGATGCGCAAGCTCCCGGGCCGCATCGTCGGCCAGACGAAGGATGTGGACGGCAAGACCGGCTATGTCCTGACGCTCTCGGCGCGCGAGCAGCATATCCGCCGCGAAAAGGCCTCGTCCAATATCTGCTCGAATCAGGCCCTGTGCGCCTTTACGGCAGGCGTCTACCTGGCGGCCATGGGCGAAGCGGGGATGAAGCAGTGCGCAAGGCTCTGTACCTCCAAGGCGCACTATCTGGCGTCCGGACTTGAAAAGATCGGGTGTCGGCTCAAATATCCCGGCGAATTCTTCCACGAATTCGTCACCGAGATGGCCTGCCCGGACTGCCGCAGAAGGATCCTCAACGCGCTGGCGGAGAAGGACATTCTCGGCGGCACGGAGGTGGACGGCGGCATCCTCTGGTGCGTCACGGAGCTGGTGTCCAAAGAAAAGCTCGACGAGACCATCGCGATCGTAAAGGAGGTGCTGAACAGATGAAGCTGATTTTTGAGCAGGGCGCGGAGGGCCATTGCCTGCACCTTCTTCCCGCGTGCGACGTTCCGGAATACAAGCTTCCAGGCGAGCGCACGACGCCTCTGTGTCTGCCGTACGTAAGTGAAAACGAGCTGACCCGGCACTATACGGCTCTGTGCAGGCAGATCCATGGCGTGAACGACGGATTTTATCCGCTCGGCTCCTGTACGATGAAGTATAACCCGAAGATAGACGAGGAAATGGCGGCGCTGCCCGGCTTTACGCAGCTGCACCCGCTGCAGCCGGCCGAAACGGCGCAGGGCGCGCTGGAGGCGCTGCATATCCTCGGCACGGAGCTCGGCGAGGTGTTCGGCATGGACACCGTCACGTTCCAGCCCGCGGCGGGCGCGCACGGCGAGTTTACCGGCGTGCTGCTCATCAAGGCCTACCACACCGATCGCGGCGACACGGCCAGAACGAAGATCATCGTGCCCGATTCCGCGCACGGAACAAACCCCGCGACGGCGGCCATGTGCGGCTATCAGGTCGTGAATATCGCCTCCAACGACAAGGGCGGCGTCGATCTCGACGCACTTCGCGCCGCCGTCGGCCCGGATACCGCCGGTCTGATGCTCACGAACCCGAATACCGTCGGCCTGTTTGACCCGAATATCCTCGAGATCACAAAAATAGTTCACAACGCGGGTGGTTTGTGCTATTATGACGGTGCGAACCTCAATGCGGTCATGGGCGTCGTCCGGCCCGGCGATATGGGCTTCGACTGCATCCACTCGAATCTGCACAAGACCTTCGCCACGCCGCACGGCGGCGGCGGCCCCGGCGCGGGCGCGGTCGGCTGCAAGGCGTTTCTGCGGAAATACATGCCCGGCCCGCTGATCGCGGAACAGGACGGAAAATACGGCTTCGAATACCCGGAAAAGTCCATCGGCCGCGTCAAGCTGTTCTGCGGAAACTTTACCGTCTGCGTCAAGGCGCTGACCTACGTGCTCACGCTCGGCAGGGAGGGCATCTCCGAGGCGGCAAAAAACGCCGTTCTGAACGCCAACTACATGATGGCGTGCCTGAAGGGGAAATTCGACATGGCGTATGACGCGCTCTGCATGCACGAATTCGTCATGGATCTGACCCGCCTGCGCAGCGAGACAGGCGTTTCCGCGCTGGACATCGCCAAGGGCATGCTGGACTTCGATCTCCATCCGCCCACCATGTATTTCCCGCTCATCGTCCACGAGGCGCTCATGGTCGAGCCCTGCGAGACGGAGAGCAAGCAGCTCATGGACGAGGTCTGCGGGATCTACCGCAGGCTCTATGACATGGCTTACACCGATCCGGACGCCCTGCATACCGCGCCGCATACAACGCCGGTCCGCCGTCTCGACGAGGTCGGCGCGGCGCGAAATCCCGTTCTGCGTTACAGGTTCGAAGCGTAAGCGTCCAATTGATCACACGATCCCGGACGGCGGCAGACATGGTGTCTGCCGCCGCAGCATAAAAAGAGGAGCAGCTATGGAACAAGTCGTACATTATCTCGAGACCGGCTCGACAGACCCGGCCTACAATCTCGCCTTTGAGGAATACGTTCTGGCAAACCGGCGCGAGGGAGACTATCTCATCCTCTGGCAGAACGACAACACCATCGTGGTCGGCCAGAACCAGAACACGGCGGCGGAGATCAACCGCGCGTTCGTCGACGAGCACCGGATCCATGTCGTGCGGCGCACGACGGGCGGCGGCGCGGTCTATCATGATCTCGGCAATCTGAACTATTCCTTCATCACCGACGACGAGGAAGGCTCGCTGCACCTCGAACGATTCACGCGCCCGGTCGTGGACGCGCTCTGCGCGCTCGGTCTGCAGGCCGAGGCGTCCGGCCGCAACGATATTCTTGTGGAGGGCCGCAAGGTATCCGGCACGGCGCAGCGCGTGCTCAAAAACCGTATCCTGCACCACGGAACGCTGCTGTTCGATTCCAACCCGGACATGGTAGCGGGCGCGCTGAACGTCGACCCGGCCAAGTACCAGTCCAAGGGCCGCAAATCCGTCCGCAGCCGCATCGGCAATATCCGATCGTTTTTGAAGGAGGATATGACGCTGCCGGAATTCTGGGCCTACCTCACACGGGCGCTGGGCAGCGCCGATGTCCGGAAGGATAGACTGACGGAGGACGAGCTCCGGCAGGTGCGGAAGCTGAAGGAGGAAAAATACGACACGTGGGAGTGGACCTACGGCAAGTCGCCGCGCTATAACATGACCAGCAAACAGCGCTGGCCGGGCGGCGGGCTGGAGATCTGCGCGGAGGTATCGCAGGGCGTCACGCAGGCGCTGACGATCTACGGCGATTTCATGGCGACCCGCCCCATCCAGGACATTACGGACGCGCTGACCGGCTGCCAGTTCCGGCCGGAGGCGTTTGCCGCGCAGCTGAAGCGATTCGACCTGCAGGAGTATCTCGGCGGCATCGCCGAGGAGGAATTCCTGAAAACCGTTTTCGACACGACGGCATGCATATGAAAAGAACGGAACCTGTGGAGCTGACTGTGGTGTGTCTGCTGGAGAACGGCGGCAGCGTGCTGCTCCAGAACCGGAAAAAGAAAGACTGGCAGGGCTGGGCGCTGCCGGGCGGCCATGTGGAGCCGGGAGAATCGTTCGTAGACGCCGTGATCCGGGAGATGCGGGAGGAGACCGGCCTGACGATCCGGCACCCGAAGCTGGCCGGCGTCAAACAGTTTCCGACCGAAGACGGCCGGTACGTCGCGCTGCTGTTCAAGGCCACGGAGTGGTCGGGAACGCTCACATCGTCGGAGGAAGGCGAGATGGCGTGGGTGGAATACAGCCGTATCCCGTCCATGAAGACCGTGGACGATCTCGAGGAAATGCTGCACATGATGAACACGCCCGAGCTGATGGAATTCCAATACCTGATCCGCGATGGGGAGTGGATCGTGTCCATAAAATAAGGGAGGCAGCCATGCGGTATCTCACAAAGGAATGGTATATTGCCTGTCAGACCGACCCGATGACGCCGGAGGTGCAGAGGCGGCTGGACGAGACCGACCGGGCCTACTGCGCCGCGCAGACGCGCGAGGCGCTGCCGGAGGGCTTGCTGCGGCAATTTTTCTTCCATGACGGCGTGGTACGGGAAATCATCTCCGGAGAGGATCTCACGCTCCGCATCGACAGCCCGTATTCCGAGTACCATACTGTAACCTTCCGCAGCGCAAGAATCAAGCAGGAGCCGCCGCAGGCCGGCGCCGTCTGGCTGTATCGGGAGCTTTACTGGCACAAGAGCGGGCGCGGCTACGAGGCGCACATCCTGTTCGAGGCTCCGGCAGGCCCTTCGCATCGGGGAATCCGCCCGTCCGACCTGATCGACGCAAAAATCATCTGCGGCGAGATCGAATTTGCATAAAAACAAAGCCCGGACACGAATGTGTCCGGGCTTTGAATCTGCCGGAAGCCTGCCTGATCTGCGTAGGGAAGCCCCATACAGAAGCACACCCAAAGGCTCCCCTTTCAGGGGGAAATGGCCCGTAGGGCCAAAAGGGGTAGGGACGCTGTCAGCGAAGCTGACTGAGGGGATTCGAACGCCCCCAATCCATACCGCACCCTGTAGGGGCCGATGCCCATCTTCGGCGCTAAGAGCCGCGCAAAGCGCGGTTGCGCCTCGAAACTAGCCTGCGGGCATCGCATCGGCCCACGCAGAATGCACCAGTTTTTACGGTAATCTTCGGCGAATTCAGAACTTCCCAATGGGCCGATGTGGGCATCGGCCCCTACAAATAAACCAGAAGATCCGCAGCATGAAACAAGTAAAGAGGATTTTGAGAAATCATCCGAACGCCTTGCGCAGCAGGCGGGTCGCGTGCTGTGCCTGTTGAAGATAGATGTGCCGGTTGGAAGCGGCTGAGGCGTAGTACTGCCCATAATAGTCGCAGACGGCGATCTGATAGAGGTACAGCCGCTCCAGCTGCTCCAGGTCATAGCCGTTCAGCGTCCCATACCGGCAGTACGCATGGACGTAGCGGGCAAGAAGTGAACGGTCGATGCTTCCGTCCGCGCAGCAGGGCGCGGCATAGACGAACGAGCGCGTCAGCTCCCAGACGACCGGATGGACGCAGGCCGCCGTCCAGTCGATCACGGCGGTCAGATGTCCGTCCTCGCAGAGAAACTGGCTGATAAAATAATCTCCGTGCGTGTTCCGACACGTCAGCCGGTTCAGGTCAAAGCGCCATGCCGGGAAGCGCTCCATCAGGCCGATGCGCCATGCCAGCTCCGCCGTCCGATCCAGAAGCCGCTTGTTGTAAAGCTCCCGGCGGAGCGTCGCGGGATCGTGGAACCGCGTCCACGCATCCAGCAGCTCATTCAGCTCCGCCTCTGTATATTGCCGCCTGTCCTCGAGCTTCCCGGCCAGATACCAGAGCGCCAGCAGCTTTTTCCTGTGTTTGGCCGGAAGCGAGAGCAGCCGCCCGTCCTGATCGAAAAAGGGCGACAGATCGGATAACGCGTCGTTCATGTTCATCCCCTCACGATTCCCTGTTTTTCCGGTTTCGGAAGCCCAGCGCCGCGATCAGGCAGCCGAACGCGCCGACCAAGAGCAGGCCCGCGCAGATCCACTGCCGCAAAAATCCAAAAATCGCCCCCGCCAGCAGCATCAGAACGCCTGCCGCCGCCAATAATCTGACTGTTTTCGCCATTTCGATCAACTCCTGTTCTTTGCATCACAAAAACGCAGAGCGGACCCGCATTTTATCGGGCTTCGCTCTGCGTCTTTGCGTCTGGCATATTTTATTCAGGTTATACCAGCAAACGGCCGGTTTGTCAATAGTCTCCTGCCGTCAGACACTCTGCAGGGTCACCCGTGGCAGTAGATCTTCTTGTCCAGCGCGAAGATGCGGTTGGAGAAGCTTCCGGCGGGCAGATCCTGCAGCGCCTCGGTGTAGATCTCCATGCGGCTGTCGATGAGGTCGATCTCGGAGAGCAGCTCTGCCTCGGCGCACATCGGGCGCACGGCTGCGCCGAATTCCGGCTCGCCATGGTGCGAGAGGATCATGTGCTGCAGAAGCAGACTCTTTTCCTCGGGAATACCGAGTTCCTGCGCGCACTGCCGCACCTCCTGCGCGCCCATCACCAGATGGCCGATCAGCTGCCCGGACAGCGAATAATCCGTGACCAGTCCAAGGCCGGAGAATGTGAATTCCTGTTCCTTCGCGAAGTCGTGCAGCAGCGTTCCCGTCAGCAGCAGACTCCGGTCGATGATCTCCCCGTAAAGCCCGGCCAGAAAGTCCGCCAGCCGCAGCATGTTGGACGTATGCATGAGAAGCCCGGACAAAAAGCTGTGGTGGACGCTCTTGGCTGCCGGGATGGAGCGGAACGCCTCCAGATGCCGCGCGAGCATCGCGCGGGCGACGGACTGGTAATCCGCGTCCTCCATGGAATCGATCAGCCGTTCGATCTCCGCGACGCGCGCGTCCGCGTCGATGGGCGCGGTCGGCACAAGGGCGGAAAGGTCATAGTGGTCGTTCCCATCCGCCATGCGGATGCGGCCCGCCGTCAGCTGCGGCGCGCTCTTGAATTCCGACACCTGTCCCCGGATCTTGACGACGCGGCCGATATCCTCCGGATGCGCGCCGATGGGGCCGGAATAATCCCAGACTTTCAGATCGATCACGCCCGACCGGTCGGCCAGAACGCCGGATAAAAACGGCTTTCCCGCCGCCGTCGTTTTCAGGACTGCGTCCTTCAGCACATAAAAGCCCTCGACATCGTCGCCGGTGCGCATGTCAGCGATCAGCTTGTTATATTCCATCGTTCGTTTCCTCGCTGTCTTTCAGATAGGATTTATTATACCAGTCTTTTCGCGCGACTGCAATCATACAAATCTGCCGTCTGTGAACAATTCATAAAATCCGCAAAGGCGGCGGCGGGCCGGTTGTTTTTTGACGGTTTTTGTGATATACTGAGGCAAAATCGGAGATCAGGAGGAACAGCAGGTGGCTGATTTTTCAAAGTTCCGCACGGCGGTCAGCGGTTTTAACCGCACCGACGTCGTCAATTATATCGAATCGACTTCCATCGAGCACCAGAAGGCCCTGCGCAAGCTGACGGACGAGCGCGACAAGCTCTCCGCCGAAAACGCCCGCCTGCAGGTCGAGCTGGCCGGTCTGCAGAAGCGGCTGGAGCAGGCGCAGTCGGACAACGACGCGCTTTCCGAACAGGTGAGCGCGCTTGCGCAGGAGGGCTCTGAGCTGGCTGAACAGCTGAAAAGCTCCGAAGCGGCCCGGCAGGAGCTGCTGACGCGCCCCGCGCCGCAGCCGGAAGAAGCGCCCGCGCAGCTGCCGGAGGAGCCGGAAGCGGCGCAGGAACCGGAAGAACCGGCGCAGGAGCCGTCGCTCACCGAAAAGGAGCTGACCGCCTACCGCCGCGCCGAGCAGACCGAGCGCAACGCCGCCGTGCGCGCCCGGCGCATCTACGCGCAGCTGTCCAACCTCTGTGAGGATGCGCGCACCCGCTACATGGACTCCGGCGAGGAGATCGCCGCGCTGGCCGCCGATCTGTCGACCGGCCTGTCCCGGCTGCAGGATGCGTTCGCCGAGGTGCAGGTGATCTTCGACGACGCCCAGAACGCCTTCGACGACATGCAGCTTCCGGAGACCGCCGCAGAGGAGCCGGAGAGCCAAAGAGGGTAGGGACGCTGGCCCGAAGGGCCTGAGGGGATTCGAATGTAGTAAGTTTCGGAGCACCCCAAAATACGCACGATCTTGGTAGGGGCGGGGCTCTGCTCCGCCCGGCGGAACGCACCGTTTTTGATGAAAACTTCGGCGAATTCGAAACTTCCAAACGGGCCGATGCGATGCCCGCGGGCTAGTTTCAAGGCGCAACCGCGCTTTGCGCGGCTCTTAGCGCCGAAGATGGGCATCGGCCCCTACAGGACTCCGGCGGAGCCGTCTTATTTCACACCCTGACTCTTCCCGTTCCCGGGAAGATTTTTTTCACCTGGAGGTATCTATGAAACTGGTATCCTGGAATGTCAACGGCCTGCGGGCGTGTCTCGGCAAGGGCTTTCTCGACTACTGTGCGCAGGAAAACGCCGACGTGATCTGCCTGCAGGAGACGAAGCTGCAGCCGGAGCAGGCCGTTTTCGAGCTGGACGGCTATCACCGCTATTTTTATTCCGCCGAGAAAAAGGGCTATTCCGGCACGGCGATTTTGACGCGGCAGGAGCCGCTTTCCGTCCGCTATGGACTCGGGCTCGACGAGCACGACCATGAGGGGCGGCTCATCACGGCGGAGTATCCGGGCTTTTATCTCGTCTGCTGCTATACGCCCAATTCGCAGGACGGGCTCAAGCGCCTTGCTTACCGCATGGAGTGGGAGGACGCGCTGCGCGCGTATCTGCTGCGGCTGGACGCGGAAAAGCCGGTCGTTTACTGCGGCGATCTGAACGTCGCGCACGAGGAGATCGACATCAAGAACCCGAAGGCCAACCGGCAGAACGCGGGCTTTTCCGACGAAGAGCGCGCGAAAATGACGGAGCTTCTCGCCTCCGGCTTTGCCGATACCTTCCGCCGCCTGCACCCGGACTTAGCCGGCGTATACTCGTGGTGGAGCTACCGCTTCCACGCGCGGGAGAATAACGCGGGCTGGCGCATCGACTATTTTATCGTCTCCGAGCGGCTGCTGCCGCGCGTTTTATCATCGGAGATCCGCACGGACGTGTACGGCAGCGACCACTGCCCGGTCGTGCTGGAGCTTACCATATGACGCCGGAGGAATTTACCGCCCGGTATATGCCGCAGTTCAGCGAGCAGCAGAAGGCCGCCGTTCGCGAGACGGAGGGGCCGGTCCTGCTGCTGGCCGTGCCCGGAAGCGGGAAGACGACGGTGCTGGTGACGCGGCTGGGGTATATGGTGCTGTGCCGGGGCATCGACCCGGCGCATATTCTGGCCGTGACCTATACCGTCGCCGCCACGCGAGAGCTTCGCGCGCGCTTTACCGCGCGCTTTCCGGAGCTTGCGGAACGGACACCGGAATTCCGCACGATCAACGGGCTGTCTTCCAAGGTCATCGAGGCCTGCGGACGGCAGCGCGGCCCGGCATTCGCGCTGCAGGAAAACGCGGGCGAGCTGGCCGCGCTCGTCGGGCGCATCTATCAGGCGCTGAACGGCGAATATCCCACCGACAGCACCATCCGCGAGGTGCGCACGGCGATCACCTATTGTAAAAACATGATGCTGGGCCCGGACGAGATCGCCGCGCAGGACTTCGGCCTGCCGCGCTTTGCCGAGCTTTACGCGCGCTACTGCGCCGCGCTGCGCGACGCGCGGCAGATGGACTACGACGACCAGATGGCCTACGCGCTGGCGATCCTCAGAAAGCGGCCTGAAATCCTGACGGAGTTTCAGGCGCGCTATCCCTATCTCTGCGTCGACGAATCGCAGGACACGTCCCGCGTGCAGCACGCGATCATCGAGCTGCTGGCGCAGAAAACCGGAAATCTCTTCATGGTCGGCGACGAGGATCAGAGCATCTACGGCTTCCGCGCGGCCTATCCGGAGGCGCTGCTGCGCTTTTCTTCGGTCTGGCCGGGCGCGAAGACGCTTCTGATGGAGGACAATTACCGCTCCACGCCGGAGATTTTGCATCTGGCTGGCGCGTTTATCGCGGGAAACCGGGCGCGCTATCCCAAGACCATCCGCGCCGCAAGAGAGCCGGGCCGCCGGGTGCGGCTTGTGCACGCGGCCTCGCGGCAGGCGCAGTACCGGTATCTGCTGGCGCTGGCCCAGAGGCGGGACGCGCCGTTTGCCGTTTTGTACCGCAACAACGACAGCGCCCTTCCGCTCATCGATGCGTTCGAGCGCGCGGGGCTTCCGTACCGCTGCCGCAGCTTTGACGACACATTTTTCACCCACCGCATCGTCTGCGACGTGCAGGATATCCTCTGCTTTGCCGCGGCGCCGGACGCCGCGGAACGATTCCTGCGCATCTATTATAAATTTGGCGCGCTGATCTCCAAGGAGGCGGCACAGGCCGCCTGCGCGCAGAGCGCGCGCACGCACGCGCCAATTCTGGACTGCCTGCTTGCGCAGGCTGGGCTTTCGGACGAGGGACGCGAACGCGTGCGGCGCTTACAGGCAGGGCTCGAGTCGCTGAAAACGCTGCCCGGGGATGCGCTGATGCGCACGATCTGGGGCACGCTGGGCTACGGCGGCTTTGTGGCCGAACGGCGGCTCGATCCCGGGAAATATTTCATTCTGCACATGCTTGCCGCACGCGAGCCGTCGGCGGAAGGCTTTCTGACCAGGCTTGCCGCGCTGCGGCAGACCATCGGCGCGCACGCGGACGCGCCGGACGCATGTCTGACCCTCTCAACGATCCATTCGAGCAAGGGACTGGAATACGAGCGGGTGTATCTGCTCGATATCCACGACGGCGTGCTCCCGTCCCGGCCGGACGCGGCAGACGGAACGGAGGACGCGCGCCGGGAGTATGAGGAAGACCGCCGGCTCTTCTACGTCGCCATGACGCGGGCGAAGGACGAGCTGACGCTGTTCGAGTATCCGGACGCGCCGTCCGTGTTCATCCGCGAGGCGCGGGGGTATCTGCCCGTTCCGGTGCGGGCAAAGGACGATTTTGCCGCCATTGTCCCGGAAAACGCCTGCAGCCTGCGCTACCGCCACGAGACGCGCGGCGAGGGCAGCATTCTGGCGCAGTGCGAAGACGAGATGCTCGTCGCGTTCCCGGACGGCGACTGCCTCATGCAGGCGGGACAGATGCTGCTCGAACGGAGCCGCGAGACGGCCTTCCGGCAGCCGGACACGCCTGCTGCCGCGCAGTCGCCGGACACGCAGGCATTCGTACCGGGGAGCGTCGTCCGGCATAAAAAATACGGCCCGGGCCGCATCGTATCCCTGGACGGCCCATTCGCCGACATCCGCTTCGCGGGCGAAACGGATGTGCGCCGCTTCGATCTGGCGAAGTCCCTGCGCAGCGGCTTCCTGTTTGCCGCACGCTGAACCTCTCCGACTCGGCTTTGCCGAGCCACCTCCCCTTAAAAGGGGAGGCTCTGGACTGTGTGTGTTCCCAAGGCTCCCCTTTTGAGGGGAGCTGTCAGCGAAGCTGACTGAGAGGTCGCAGCAGGCAGCTGCGAAACCGAAAGCCCAATGCGGATCCGCATACACCACCAAATTTCATTGTAGGGGCCGATGCCCACATCGGCCCACGCAGAGTGCAGCAGTTTTTATGAAAATCTGCGGCAAATTCGTAACAGTTATAGGGCCGACAGAGTCGTCGGCCCCTACAGGGCGCTTTCCATGCCCGTACTCTGTAGGGGCGGACGACTCTGTCCGCCTGCAGATCGCACCGTTTTTATGAAAATCTTCGGCAAATTCGCAGCTTCCCAGCGGGCCGATGCGATGCCCGCAGGCTAGTTTCGAGGCGCAACCGCGATTTGCACGGCTCTTAGCGCCGAAGATGGGCGTCGGCCCCTACAACCGAATACGCAGATGCCTGCAAATTTGCCGAAAA
This sequence comes from uncultured Oscillospiraceae bacterium, assembly GCA_934646185.1. Lineage (GTDB taxonomy): Bacteria > Bacillota > Clostridia > Oscillospirales > Oscillospiraceae > CAG-170. The sequence continues at coordinate 48,172 of CAKUEH010000007.1, forward strand.
TCAATGTGAAATCAACACCATCCCACCGCAGGACCTCTCCGACTCGGCGTTCCGCCGAGCCACCTCCCCTGAAAGGGGAGGCCCAACGAGAGCGCTCGCACCAAAGACGCGAAAAGCCGCCGGCGTGGACTGCCGGCGGCTTTTCTTGAGAGAAAAAGAGAAAAGAGAGGAGAAATGGATGAATGTCTATTTGAAAGGCTGCTGTTGTCCCTCCGCGGAGCTTTCCGTGAAGCAGCTTCCTTATGCTCCAAGGATACCGGATTTTGGACAGCTTGTGGTGAACAGTTTGTAAACGAAGTATAAAGAAATCCTGAAATTCTGCGGGCCGCAACCGGCAGTTGACAGATTTTCAGCCGGGCTTGCTGGCATGCAACCGCAAGATCCCGTATGATAGCGGCATCAACCAGAGGAGGGAACACATATGATCTTTGCAGACAAATTGATCGCCCTGCGGAAAAAGGAGGGCTGGTCGCAGGAGGAGCTCGCGCAGCAGCTGAATGTCTCGCGGCAGTCCGTATCGAAATGGGAGGGCGCGCAGTCCGTGCCGGATCTCGACAAGATCGTCCAGCTCAGCCGCATCTTCGGCGTCAGCACGGATTACTTATTAAAGGACGAGCTGGAGGAGCAGGAGCCCGCGCCCGGCCTTTCTGTGGAGCCGTCACGCCGCCGCGTGAGCATGGAGGAGGCCTCACGTTATCTGGAGCTGCGCCGCGCCGCCGCGCCGAGGCTGGCGCTGGCCACGTTTTTATGTGTGATCTCGCCTATCGCGCTGATTTTGCTCGGCGGGCTGAGCGAGTATACCGCCCGCATCACAGAAAATGTGGCGGCAGGCATCGGCATGAGCGCGCTGATCGTGCTGGTCGCCGCGGCGGTCGGGATCTTCCTGACGTGCGGCGCGAAGGCAAAGGCATTCGCGTTTCTGGAGACGGAGCCGTTTGAAACCGAATACGGCGTGAACGGCATGGTGAAGCAGCGCCGGCAGGACTTTGAGCCCACGGCGAACCGGCTGAATCTCATCGGCACGATCCTCTGCATCGTGTCCGTTCTGCCGCTGTTTCTGGCCATGTGCCGTTCCGGCTCGGATCTCATGTACATTGGCGCGGTGTGTCTGCTGCTGGGCTTTGTCGCGCTGGCCTGCGTCGCGTTCGTCTATGCCGGGACGCAGACCGCCGCGATGGAAAAGCTGCTGGAGGAAGGGGACTACACCCGCCAGAGAAAATCGAAAAGCCGCCTCGTCGGGACGGTCAGCGTCTGCTACTGGCTGGTCGTGACGGCTGTTTTCCTGTTCTACACCTTCGGGCCGTACGGCAACGCGCAGGCAAAGTACAGCTGGTTCATCTGGGCGATCGCGGGCATTCTGTACGCGGCCGTGATGGCCGTGCTGCGTCTGGTCGGACAGGGCGAAAAAAAGAAATAAAAAGCCCTTGACTCTGACACCGTGTCAGGCTGTATGCTGTCGGTGAGCTCAAAAATCAGCATGGAGGTACCGTAATGCTGAAGATCGGTATTTTTTCAAAACTGTCCAGAGTCAGCATCCGTATGCTGCGCTACTACGACGAGATCGGCCTGCTGCATCCGGCGTACATCGACCCGGAGTCAGACTACCGCTATTACCGCGAGGATCAGCTGCCGCAGATCGGCTGGATCAAAGCCCTGCGGGACATGGGCTTTTCGCTCGCCGACGTGTGCCGCATGACCGAGATCGGCCACGACGCGGAAAAGCTCGCGCCGTACTTCGAGACGAGGCGGCGCGAGCTGGAAGCCGACGCGGCCAAAACGGCGCAGCAGCTGCTGCTTCTGGAATCAGCCCGAAACCGGCTGGGAAAGGAAGACATCATGCAGTACAATGTAAGCATCAAAACCATCCCCGAACGCTATGCGGCCTGCGTCCGCACGATCATCCCGCGCTATGAGGAAGAAGGAAGCGTCTGGAAGACGCTCTGCGAGGAGACGGACGGCATGTGCCTCGTCCCGGACGAGCCGTGCCTCTGCGCCGTGACGTTCCTCGACGGGGAATACAAGGAGCGCGATGTGGAGATCGAAGCGTGGAAGACCGTCCGGGGCAGCTATCCCGATACGCAGCACGTGAAATTCAGAACGCTCCCGGCTGTCACAGTCGCCAGCTGCACGTTCCGCGGCCCGTATGAGAAGATCGGCGAGGTCTACGCGGCCATCGCGGCGTGGATCGCGGACAACGGTTATGAGTGCGATGGCCCGATGTTCAACATCTACCACGTCAGCCCGCACGAAACGCACAACCCCGAGGAATTCGTCACCGAGGCATGCTATCCGGTACGGAAAAAGTAAAGCGTTCACACGCGACGCAGAAAAAGCCTCCCCTTGCCACGCCCTGCGTGGTAAGGGGAGGTGGCATTTTCAAAGAAAATGACGGAGGGGATTTCTTGCTGATTTCAGAGTGCTCCGAAATTTGTGACATTCGAATCCCCTCAGGCCCTTCGGGCCAGCTCCCCCTGACAGGGGGAATCGGCCCCTTGTGCCCAAGGGGAGCCATTGGATTGTGCGAATTCGCCGGAGATTTCCGTAAAAAATAGTGCATTCTGCGTGGGCCGATGTGGGCATCGGCCCCTACAGAGTGCGGTACGAATTCGCCGAAAGACTTTCAAAAAATGCCGCTGCCTGCCGCGACCTCTCAGGCCCTACGGGCCAGCTCCCATTGAGCCCAAGGGGAGCCTTTTATTGGTGCTCTGCGAAATAGGTGCGCAGGCCGTTTAAAAGGGCAGTCTGGTCGCCGGGGTCGGGGAGGCCGGAGATGGCGGCGACGCCGATCATGCTTCCGCCCCGGATGCGGATGGGGAACGCGCCGCTGCACGCGGCGTAGTCGCTGAGCGGCAGACGCCAGTCACGCTCCTGATCCTCGCCGTTTGCTTCCAGCTCGTAATACGCGCGCTGGGAGCTTTTTTCGAGCAGATTGACAAGATTCCGCTTGCGACGCAGCCACTGCTCATGATACGCGCCCGTGCCGTCCGGGAAATAGCGGAAGACGATCACATGATTCACCTCGATCTCCACGGCGAGCGGCGCACCCATCTTTTCGCAGGCGTCTACCAGCGCGTGGCCGAGCTCCCATGCGTCGCGGTGGGAAAAATGGGCGAACTGATAGGTCTGCTCGTCGGCAATGCAGGCCTGCAGCGCCGCCTGCGCCTCAGCCCTGTCCATAGTAGGCATTCGCGCCGTGCTTGCGCAGATAGTGCTTGTCGAGCAGCACCTGCGGCATGGGGCCTGCGGCGGGGTTCAGCATTTTGGCGTGGAAATTCATGAACGCGACCTCTTCGAGCACGACCGCGTGATAGACTGCCTCGTCCGCGTCCTTGCCCCAGGTGAACGGGCCGTGGTTGTGGACAAGAACGGCGGGGATCTGCGCCGGATCGATGCCGCGGCGCTTGAATTCCTCGATGATGACGAGACCCGTGTTCTTTTCGTAGGCGTCCTTGATCTCCTCCGGAGTCATGCTGCGGGTGCAGGGGATCTGGCCGTAGAAATAATCGCCCTGCGTGGTGCCCATGGCGTCGATCCCGGCGCCGGCCTGCGCAAAGCTGGTCGCCCAGCGGCTGTGCGTGTGGACGATGCCGCCGATGGACGGGAAGGCCCGGTACAGCTCGACATGTGTCGGCGTGTCGGACGAGGGCTTGAGCCGGCCCTCGACGCGCTCGCCCGTTTCCAGACTTACGAGCACGATATCGTCGGCGGTCATCTCGTCATATTCCACGCCCGACGGCTTGATGGCGATCAGGCCGCTTTCGCGGTCGATGGCGGAGACGTTGCCCCAGGTGAAGGTGACAAGATCGTGCTTCGGCAGGGCCAGATTGGCCTTTAATACCTGTTCTTTCAGTGCTTCCAGCATAGTGTTCTTCCTTTCTTGCGGTGTCACAGGCTCATTTCCGAGCGCTTGATGATATGGTTCTGATAGACCTCGTTCAGCTCGACGAAGTAGCCGCTCCAGCCCCAGACACGCACGATGAGATTGCGGTAGTTTTCCGGGTGCTTCTGCGCGTCGAGGAGCCGGTCACGGTTGACGGCGTTGATCTGCATCTGGTGCCCGCCCATGTCCATGAAGCTCTTGACGAACATGGCGCACTTGCGGATGGCGTCCTCGTTTCGGAACATGGTGTCGGACAGCTCGACGGTCAGCGGGCCGCCGTTGGCCACGCGCGTCAGATGGGGCTTTGCGAAGGATTTGATGATGGAGACCGGCCCCTCGCAGCGGGCGAAGAGGGACGGGGAGTAGTTGCAGGGCAGCGCCTCGTGCGCGCTGCGGCCGTCGGGCGAGGCAGGCGCGTCCTTCGAATGCCAGATGTAATACATGGCCGAGGCCGTGCCCGCGCGGAAGCAGCCGCCGCGGTCGTTCTTCTTTCCCTCCAGCGCGTCGGCGTACCAGTCGAGCAGCTGCACGGCGATGGAATCGACGTAGTCATCGTCATTGCCGAACTTCGGGCCCTCATAGCGGAGCATGTTCTGCTCGCGTTCATAGCCCTTGAAATCGGCGCGGAGCATGTCGAGCATGGTTTCCGGCGTGAAGGTCTTCTCGTCGTAGACGTATTTGCGCACGGCGGCCATGGAATCGGCGGCTGTGGCGAGACCGTCGCCGTGGAAGCCGTAGTTATTATACTTGCCGGGCTTCGAGATATCGCGCATCTTCTCGAGGCAGTCCGGGCACATGAGGCTGACGAGGGGAGACGGTTCCTTATAGACGTTTTTCGTCTCCGCCATGAGCGCCTCGGCCTGCGTCTCGATGTTCTGCTTGACAAGCGCGGCAAAGTCCTCATATGTCCTGCATCCCGGCAGATGCACGCAGGCGTCCTGCACGGTCTTGAGGAAATTCAGGCTGTCCCAGTTGACAAGATCCATATATCCCGTCACCAGGATCTCCCAGCAGGCGGCCAGCGTGTAGTTGTACGCGTCCTTCTTTTCGTAGCCCCAGCGCAGCAGCGCGGGGATCACGATCTCGTCGTTCGTATACTGCGGGAAGCCGAGGCCCTTCTGCGTGAGCGTCGTGGCAAGCTCGTAGACGGACAGCGGCGTGTTTTTGTGTACGCGCAGATTGACCTTGGGGTCGATGAGGCACAGCTCGCGGCTGGCGATGAGGCACAGCTCCGACAGCTCGTTATAGGCGTCGCTGCCGTCCTCGTTCGAGCCGCCCAGCACGATCGTCTGGCCGTTGTCGCCCTGCTGGATGCCGATATAGAGATCGCTGTCGCGGTTGCAGGAGATGAAAAACTCCTCCAGCTGCCCGAGCGCCTCGTCCTTTGTCAGAAGACCCGCGTCCAGATCGTGCCGGTAGTAGGGGTAGAGGAACTGGTCGATGCGGCCGATGGTGTTGTGATAGTTGCCGTTGCACCACATGGCGTAGTGCAGCAGACGCAGGAACTGCAGCGCCTCGAGAAGCGTTTCAGGCGCGTTGGCGGGGATTTTGGAAAGCGTGTCCGCGACGGTCCGGTTGCCCACGCGCAGCGCCTCCTCGCGGTAGCGCGCGGCAAAGTCCGTTACGATGGAAAGCACGTCCAGCATGGCCTGCAGAAATTCCTTCTGCTCCGCCGTTTCCGCCTGTTCCAGCTGCGCGCGGATCTTTTCGGCCTTTTTCGTAAAGCCGTCCGCCATCAGCATGCCGTAATCCGGGCACATGTTGAACACGCGGCCGTTTTCATGGAACGCATGCGTCTCATGCAGCCGCCGGTCCTCTTCCTCCGTGTGGATCTCCGGGATGGTGCGCACGGTGCGCAGCAGTGTGATGCGCTCGTCCGGGAAAACGACGGGCGTTTCCTGTTCCATCACGTACCGCAGCCGCGCGACGGAGCGCTGCATGTCGTCAAGCCCCTGCGCCGCAAATTTCTCTGCGAGCGCGTGCGCGTCCTCCGCAGGCCTGCGGTAGACGTGGTGCGCCTTGTCACGGACGAAAAAGTCCAGCTGCTTCTGGATCTGTTCGGTTTTCATGAAGCTCCCTCCTGAATGCGTAAGCCGGTATACAGGGCTTACAGCTCGTAATCGATCGCGCCGCGCGATTCGCGGATGGATTTGCAAAGCGTGGACACCGCGACGTGGCGCGGGTCGTTTTTATAGCGGGACAGCGCGTCCAGATCGTCAAAATCGGCGATCAGGCATGCGTCGTAGGGGTTGCCGGGCTTGCAGCTGCGGTGGATCTCCATATGGCGGATCTCCGGGATCACGCCGTCCAGCGCCTGCAGGCCGGACAGGAATTTTTCGCGGTTTTCTTCTTCTCCCTCGCGAAATTTCCACATGACGATATGACGGATCATGGCTTGTCCTCCTTGATGCGGTATTCAAAATTTTCAAAGATCAGCACCGTGCCCTCGGCAATGCCGTCCGGCAGCAGCGCCAGCGCGACCTCGGTCGTGCCGCCGGATTCGTTTTCCAGCACGGCGTAATCGCCCGCGATCTCGCGGACGGTTCGTTCCATACGCATAGCACCGCCTCCTTTTTGCATATTGTATCATACTTTTTTTCGTTTTGGAACACAATACTTGCAGAAGGAGGAGATGCATATGAACGAAGATACCCTGCATCTGTTATCGGAGTGCGCGGCGGGGACGGATATGGCCATCCGGTCGCTGGAGGATGTGCTGAAAAACAGCGCGGAGGGCCCGCTGCAAAAGCGCCTGCTTGACAGCAAGCGCCAGCACGAGCAGCTTGCCGCGCAGGCCGGAGACCGGCTGCGCCGCCAGGGCAAGGAGCCGAAGCGCGCCGACCCGACGGCGCGCGCCATGTCGTATCTGAAAACGCAGGCGATGCTGTCCATGAAGCCCGGAGACGCGACAACCGCCGATCTCATCTCGACCGGCTGCTCCATGGGCATCAAGTCGCTCGCCCGCTATTGCAACCAGTATCCAACGGCGGACGACGAGGCCCTCGGCCTCGCCCAGTCCCTCATCCGGCTGGAGGATCAGCTGGTAAAAGACATGCGGCCGTATCTTTAACCAAGTGCACCAAAGCCTGCCCTTGTCGTGCCCCGCACGATAAGGGGAGGTGGCATTTGCGTCAGCAAATGACGGAGGGGATTTGTTTCAAAATTCAGAGTGCTCCGAGATTTGCAACGTTCGAATCCCCTCAGGCCCTTCGGGCCAGCTCCCCTTGTGCCCAAGGGGAGCCTTGGATTGTACGAATTCGCATTGGGCCTTTACTTTTCGCAGCTGCCTACCGCTCGACCTCTCAGGCGCTGCGCGCCAGCGTCCCTTCCAAGGGGAGCCTTGGGGTGGGAGATCGCCGCACACGAAAATTTTTATTTGTCAACGTGCCGATTTTGGTGTATAATGGAGCCACCAAAATAAAGGGGGAGTTCCTATGACAAATAAGGTCATCACCATCAGCCGCCAGTTTGGCAGCGGCGGACGAAGCATCGGCAAGGCGGTGGCCGAGAAGCTCGGCATCCCCTATTATGACAAGGAGCTGGTCGACAAGGTCGCCAAGGAAAGCGGCTTCTCGCATGAATTCATCGAGGAGATCGGCGAATACGCCTCCGTCACCAGCAGCTTCCTGTTTAATATTGCCGTCTCCTCGCACCCGATGGGTCTGGTCGATACCATGTCCGTGTCGGATAAGCTCTATGTCTGCCAGACGAACGTCATCCGTGATCTTGCCAGCAAGGGCCCGTGCGTCATCGTCGGCCGCTGCGCCGACTTTATCCTGAAGGATCAGCCGGACTGCCTGCACATTTTCATCCACTCCGACATGGCCCACCGCGCCGAGCGTGTGCGCGAGCGCTACGGCGAGACGAGCAAACCCATGGAAAAGCGCCTGCAGGAGAAGGACAGCAAGCGCAAGGTCTATTACAAGCACTACACCAACCGCAACTGGGGCGAGGCCGAAAACTACGACGTCTGCCTCGACAGCGGCACACTCGGCGTCGACAAATGCGTCGAGATCGTCTGCGATATCGCGCAGATGAAATAATTCGCCCGGATCATAATAAAATGGCATGACCATGCGGTCATGCCGTTTTTTGCGTATGCGGAAGTCCGGAGGGATCTGTGCGGGCGCGTCAGCCCAGCGAGGCTTCGCCGTGCGCGTCGAGCTGCTGGTTGCAGGCCATGAGGCTCATGCCGCTGTTGAGCGCATAGAACAGGATGCTGTCGCGCGGCTCTCTGACATAGAGCTGCGCGTAGCCCGCGTGCAGCAGGAGCTTCTGCGTCTCGTCCGCGCGGAGCCCGAGCCCGAAGCACAGACAGAGCAGACTGTCGCGGCTCGGACGGCGGCGGCCCGAAAGGATCTGGTAGCCGTAGACGGGATTCAGATTGCTGCGGCGCAGCGCTTCGGCCCGGCTCAGTCCGCTTTTTTCGAGCGCCAGCTGCAAAAGCTCCGGCAAGCCCGGCGCGTGCAGCGCCGGCGCATTCTGCTTCAGATAGCCGTGCAGATCGGCGCAGCCGGAAAGCGCCTGTTCCAGTTCGAATGTCGATTTCGCTTGCATTTCGTCCTCCAGAGAAATATAATCAATTTAATCATATCACATTTTCGGAGAGAATCAATGGTCACATTTCAGGATATCGCGCAAAAAAGCGGACTTCGGCTGGTGCGAAGCCTTGGAAAAAAAGAGAACACGCTCTGGCTGGCCGAGACGCCGGAGGGCGAGCGGCGTATCCTGCGCCGGTACGCGGGCACGGACGTGCCCTGCCGCGCGCTCACCGAAAGCGAAGCGCCGCAGCTGGCGCGGGTCTATGCCTGCTATGACGCGGACGGCGATACGATCAGCGAGGAGGAGTATGTCGACGGGACGCTCCTGTCAGACATCCTGCGCCGGATGCTTCTGAGCGAGGCGCAGGCGTCCGCGATCGCGCGGGAGCTCTGCCTGGGGCTGAAAACGCTCCACAGCCTCGGCTTTGTCCATCGCGACGTGAAGCCGGAGAACGTCATGCTGATGCGGCAGGGCCGCGTCGTGCTGCTGGATCTGGATGCGGCCGCGCCCGTGCTCGGCACGCCCGACACGAACACGCGTCTGCTCGGCACGGCGGGCTATGCCGCGCCGGAGCAGTTCGGCTTCGCCCGCTGCGACGTGCGGGCGGACATTTTCGCGCTGGGCGTTCTGCTGAACGTCGCGCTGACGGGCGAGCATCCGTCCGTGCGTCTGGCGGGAGGCCGTCTGGGCCGCATCGTCCGCCGCTGCACGAATACGAACGCCGCGCAGCGCTATGCGAACGTCGACGCGCTTCTGCGGCAGCTCCCGCCCGTGAGACCCGTCCATCTGTGCGGCCTGTGCGGCGGCAAAACGCCGGGCGGCGGCTGCGTCTGGTGCGGCGGCGCGGCAGCGCGGAAGTCTGTCCGCGCGGCAGGTTGGATCGCGGCGGCGCTTGCGGTCTGCGTGCTGTGCGCGCTGTGCGCCATGGGCGGCGTCCGGCTTGCGCTGCGGCAGCTGCGGCAGGAGCCGGAGACGGCTGTGCAGGCGCCGGCGCAGACACCGGAGCAGACGGCGGAGCCCGATGAAGAGGCCGTCACGCTGCAGGAACCGGAGCCGCTGACCGTCACGCCGTGGCCGGGCGGCGAGATCCCGTTCCTCACGCCGTTTCTCTACGATCTGGACGGAGACGGGCAGGACGAGCAGTATTTCTTTGCCGTCGCCAACGTCTGGCTGTCGAATACAACGCTCTACATCTTTCCGGACGGTTCCCGCGGCTATCAGCCGGGCGAACGGCTGATGATGAGCTATGTTCCGCTCATCTGCCGTCAGAATACAGAAGGGGATTTCGAGGTCGTGCCGGAGCTGGCGGGCCTGCTGACAGACGTGGAGGTCGAGATCTATTATTCCGGAGACCAGCCGGGGGAGATGGTCGAGCCTTTGCGCAGGCCGTACCGGTATCGTAGCGTGTGGGACGGCATGGTCGAGGTGTGGGCGACGGGGAAATGCAAGGGGCCGTGGATCATACTGGCGCGCGCAAACCTGAACGGCCAGCCGGTCGAGGCGGCAACGCAGAACCGGAGCTATCTGATCACAGAGACGGAAGCCCCGTAAATTTGCCCGGAAACTAAGCAGACAGCATAACAAACGCGGCTCGTTCTATGATAAAATTTTCCTATAATAATGAAAGGGCGGAAGAACAGATGCTGAAAAAGTGGTACGCAAAGCTGCTTGTCCTGCTGGCCGTGGTCTGCGCAGTCGCCGCAGCCCACCCGGCCGCACAGGCAGAAGCTATCCCGGAGGAGACGGCGCAGGAACAGATCGAAGCCGGTGTCACGATACTTGCGTCGGGAACCTGCGGCAGTAATCTGACGTGGTCGCTGGACAGCGCCGGTACGCTGACGATCAGCGGCAGCGGGGCAATGACGGACTATAGCATCAACAACGCTGACTCGACCACCGCGCCCTGGCGAAATTATGCTTCCTCTATCTGCAGTGTGGTGTTTGAACCCGGCGTTACCTCCATCGGGAGACACACATTTTATAAATTCCAAAATCTGAAGTCAATAAGGTTTCCAAATGACTACTTCTCTCGCTTGTCTACGATTGGGGAGGGAGCGTTCGAGTGTACCGGCCTGACAGGTACACTCTCGCTCCCGTACGGTGTGACTGTCATTGAAAACGGAGCTTTCTCCGAGTGCATCAATCTGGCAGGACTCAGCCTTCCGTCCAGCTTGACCAGTATCGGTTCCTATGCGTTCTGTAATTGTAACAGCCTGACAGGTACCCTTGAATTCCCCAGTGGCTTGGAGTCAATCGGCGGTAGCGCCTTTAAAGGCTGCTATAACATGACAGGCCCTCTTACTTTTCCGTCAAGGTTGACTTACATCGGGCCGGATGCGTTTGATAATTGTTCCGGGTTTGGCAGGCTCGCCTTCTTTGAAGGGGATGCACCGTCAGCTACTGCGACTTCCCTGAGAAACGGCACCCGTGTATATTATCGTCCCGGAACCAGCGGCTGGAAAGATAGCAGTGTGTATGACATCACAACCGGAACATGGAATGGGTATCCGCTGAATGTTTGGAACAGTAATGATGCGCTGGCCTCAGGAACCTGCGGGGAGAACCTGACATGGTCGCTGTCAGCAGACGGCGTGTTCACCATCAGCGGAAGCGGCCGGATGGCAAATTATTCAAAAACATCTGATCACACCATGACAGCGCCCTGGAGCGATTTTTCGGCGGCGATCCGTAAAGTGATCATCGAACCCGGCGTAACATCTATTGGGGAACGGGCGTTCTATAACTGTAAAAGTATTACCGACATAACATTGCCGGACGGCCTGACCAGTATCGGGTATGCTGCATTCTCCAGCTGCACCGCATTAGCCGGTGACCTCGTTTTCCCGGACAGCCTGACCTACATCGGCAGCATCGCCTTCTCTACCTGCACGAGCCTGACGGGGACTCTTATTTTCCCTGCGAGCTTGACTGAGATCAGCCCAAGTGCATTTTTGAATTGCACAGGTCTTGACAAGATCGTTTTCTTTCTGGGGAATGCGCCGAAAGAGAACAAGCAAGTTTTTGCGAGCGGCACAACTGTGTACTATAGGTCCGGAACGAGCGGCTGGCCGAGCGACAGCAGGTGGTGGTGCGATTATCAGCTGAAAGAGGTGCCAAACGATACCATAGCGATCGGCCTTTGCGGCGCAGAGGATGGCGGAGAGAATCTGATCTGGATGCTGAGTCACGATGGAACGCTCACCATCAGCGGCAGCGGAGCGATGGCGGATTACAATGGAACAACGACAACACCCTGGGCCCGATATTTCCTCTCTATTCATGCGGTTAAGGTTGAATCCGGAGTTACCTCCATTGGCAGGTATGCTTTCAATAACTATGTAGCAATTACTGATGTGTTTTTGCCGGACGGTCTGATCAGTATCGGATATGCTGCGTTCGAAAACTGTACTGCCCTGACCGGCAAGCTATCACTTCCAAAAAGCCTGACCAGCATCGATATCAAAGCATTTAAGAATTGCACGGCCCTCAGTGGGGACCTGGTGATTCCAGACGGAGTTCACACGATTGCGGATGAATCGTTCTGCGGTTGCAGCGGACTTACCGGTACGCTGCGTATTCCGTCTGGGGTATCTGAGATCAGATCGAGCGCTTTTATGGGTTGTACCGGCTTGTCAAAATTGATATTGCCGGATTCGATCACCAAGATCAGATATGGTGCGTTTTACGAATGTACAGGTCTGTCTGAATTGATTCTTCCGCAGTCCATTTTCACTGTAGATATTGAGGGATCGGCGTTCTTTGGATGTACCAGCTTGAGCGGAACACTCACAATTCCGAAAAATGTCCGCCTTGGAGGCGGTGCTTTTGCCGGATGCACCGGAATCACAGCTTTTGCAGCGGAGGATTATTATTCTGCCGATGATAGCGGCGCTCTTTATGAAGGCAGTACGTTGTGTGCGTTTCCTGCCGGAGCTCCGCTGGAAACCTACACGGTTCAAGACGGTACAAGCATCATTGGTAGATATGCGTTCAGCGGCTGCTGCAATCTCGATACAGTGATTGTTCCTGCCACGGTTCAAAAGATTGACTGGAACGCATTTGAGCGCATGCCGAAATTGAAGTCTGTCTACTTTTATGGTAATTACCCGCCGACAAGTTCAGCATATTTTCCACAAAATGAAGGCTCACGTCTGAAAATCTACTATATGAAAAGTGCCGATGGTTGGACGGAGGAAAAGTGGCCTTCGCAGTATTTTGAGCTGATCGAATGGAATCCGTATGCAGTCACCGGTGTGGAACTGGACACCGAAACCCTGACACTGCCTCTTGGAAAAACGCAAAAATTGGTCGCGACCGTTTTGCCGGAGTGGGCAAAGGACAAGTCTGTCACCTGGGCCTCCGCGGATATGGATGTTGCGGCGGTGTTTGCGGACGGGTCGGTCCTCGGCAAGAAGGCCGGGACGACGACGGTCACCGCCAAGACCGTCGACGGCGGCTTTACGGCGAGCTGCACCGTCACGGTCGAGCCCGCACCCGATGACGTTATGCCCGTCCGCCTCAGCTCCGTCTGCGCGCGACCCGGCAACACCGTGCAGGTGCGCATCATGCTGGACAGAAACCCCGGCTTTGCAAACCTGAGTCTTGTAATCGGCTATGATGCGGACGTCATGACGCTGACGACGGTCGAGAACAAGGTATCCGGCACGGAGTACACAGGGTCGCAGACGCTCACAGCGGATCCGTATATGCTGACATGGAACAGCGGAACCCAAAACTGCACAGCGTCCGGTACGCTGGCGATCCTGACGTTCCAGATCAAAAATACCGCCGCCTACGGTGTGTATCCTATCTCCGTCAGCTTCTATCAGGGCCGCGATCAGAACTACACAGACGGCGTTGACGTGAACTATAACCAGACAGGACAGCCGCTGCCGCTGCTCTATATCGGAAGCAGCGCGGAAATCCGCTCCTATATCCCCGGAGATATCAGCGGCGACGGGCGTGTCGATTCCCGCGACGTGCTGACGCTGCTGCGCTATCTTTCCGAGTGGGACGGGATCACCGTGGTCGATGAGGCGCTGGACGTGAATGGAGACGGAAAATCCAATTTCTGGGATGCGACGGCGCTTCTGCAATACATCGCCGGCTGGGACGTCGTTCTGCATTAAGGAGGTGCGAACATGAAAAGAAGGCTTTTCTGCTGCCTGCTGGCTGCAATGCTTTTCATCAGCTCTCTTCCTGCCGTGCAGGCCGCAAGCGCCCCAAACGTATCGGTGCAGGCCGCAAGCGCCCCAAACGTATCGGTGCAGACCGTCTCCGCGACGGCCGGTGACGAGGTAACCGTAGCCGTGACCCTGTCCGGAAATACCGGCTTTTCAGACCTGAGCATTGAGCTGGATTACGACCCGGCGATTTTGACGCTGGTTCAGGTCGAACAGGAAGCGCTTACGTCGGACTGCCTCCAATCGCAATCGCAGCACCTGACAGACCGTCCGTATTCCCTGATCTGGCTGTCCTGGACCACGCTCTGTCCGTCCAACGGCACCCTTGCGACGCTGACTTTCTGCATTTCAGCCGATGCCCCCGACGGGAGCTATCCGATTTCCGTCAGCTTTTACAAGGGCCGTCAGGGAGACAACGAGGACGGCGTCAGCGTGAATTACCAGAGGGCCGGCAGTGAGAATCAGAAGCCGCTCGGCCTGACCTATACAAGCGGCTCCGTGCGCGTCAAGGCGGTGCCGGACACGGAGGTGACCGTTTCCCTCGGCAGCCGCGGACAGGCGACGCTCTCCGCCCGCCATCGGATGACGGGGCAGATCTATATCGCGTCTTATACCAACGAGGGCCGTATGCTGGGCGTCTCGATCCGGGACGCGGCAGAAATTGTCTCTGCCGCGCCTGCCTCCGGCGCGGCTTACGTCAGGCTTATGTGGCTGGATGAGTATCGTCCGGTCTGCGCCTCGCAGCAGATCACCCTGTAATGCACAGACGCAGATGCAAGTACAGGAACAGGAGCCGGTCGAGGCGGCGACGCAGAACCGGAGCTATCTGATCACAGAGACGGAAGCCCCGTAAATTTGCCCGGAAACTAAGCAGACAGCATAACAAAAACGGCTCGTTCCGTGATAGAATTTTCCTATAAGAATGAAAAGGAGAGATTCTGTCATGAAACGAGTCGTTTGTCTGCTGCTCTGTGCGGTTATGCTGCTGAGCCTGCTGCCCGCGTCAGCGCTGGCGGACGGAGAGAATCAGCTGTACTTTGAGCAATGCGATGCGGATGGTACGCCATGCGATGATGGCCGCGTGGACGGAATGAACGTGAGCTACGGCGATACCGTCTATTTCCGCGCGTATACCGCCAAAAAGGACGGTGAGGCCGTTACGAGCGATGCGCTGCGTCTGTGGGACGACGGACAGAATGTCACCGCCGACGCTCTGCGCTGGAACCCGTCCGGGTCAGAGGGCTTTTACGCGTGGAACACCAAAACCGCAAAAACCAATGCGCCGACATTCAGCGCGACCGTCAATGGCGCGGACTACAGATTTACGCCGCGCGTTTATGAGGCGGACGTCGGCTGGTTCTCGTCTCAGGACAAGTGCATTGCTTCGGCGCTGGTCTACGGGAACGAGCCGAACGCCAACGTGTATTATGACGGCTCGGAAGACGTTGCCGTTTATCTGATCTCGGAGTCCAACTTTGTTACGGAAATTTCGGAGAATGCCATCCAGAAGGACGACGGCATTGTGACCGAACTGATCTCCAGAGGGACCAACGGCGCGGGAGTCGATCTTGGCGCATGGCTGAAGGTCACGTGCCCGAAGGGGTTGTCCGACGGACAAAAGCTGTCTGTGACGGTCAAACGGGGGCCGTCGTGGGATCTGGACGGACTTACGACCGTCACCTACACCGTCACCTTCTCGGAAACCGGCGTTCGCATCGAGGAGCCGTCCGAAGACCTCCCCGGCGAGCCGGTGCTGCTGCCGGGCGTTTCGATAAACGGCAATCAGCTCTATCTGGGGATCGGTCTCTTCTCCAGCAGCGGCCTGGTGCTCGCGAGAAGCGGCAGCTTTACCTCGCCGAGCACCGAGGAGCGTTGGGAAACCTATACCGCGCTTCTATGGACAAAGGACAAAGAGGGCTATTCCCGCGTCGGCGTGGAGCATTACAAGGAGGGCGTGATCAAAGGCTGGGAGCAGCTGTCGAATATAACGCTGTCATCCCCCCGCAGCACGACCGGAAACACGAGCACGCCGGAGTGGATCCAGACCACCGAGGAGGGATGGCCTGTCTACAGACTCGGCCTCATCAACAGCTCGATGAACGGCACGTGGGAGATCACCGCGTCCTGCACGCTGAATGGAAAAGAATACAGGGTCAGCTGCTACACGGCGCGGGAAGCGGCGAATGAGAGGACAATCGATGCTGACGAGACCGACACGGTCGAAACGCTGAACAGCAAGATCGCGGCGTTCATGGAAGAAGCATCCACAGGAACGCGCTGGCTCAACATCAATCTCGTCGCGGGAGCAACCTATACCGGCACGATCAAGATCCAGGGGGAAACCGGCTCCGGCCGCGTGATCGTGATCCTGCGCGGCGGCTGGAAGGACGACGTCCAGACCACGATCGAGGGCGGTATCCGATCCGATAACGACACGCTGTCTGTCCAGAATATCCATTTTGTCGGCGCGGGCAAGGACAAGACAACGTTTGAAGACGGTGCGCAGAACTCCGCGCTCTACGGCGTCGGCCGGGCAAACTCTGTCAGATGTACGTTCGAGGGCTATGACAAGGCCGTGATCTGGAAAGAGAGCCGGCGGATGTTTGGCAATAACAACGTATACAGAGACAACAACATCGCGTGGTATGTCGACAACCAGAACCTGAACGGCGGCAACAACGACGCGGTCGGCACGCTCTTTGAGAACAACAACTGCGCGATCTACGTCCAGTCCATGGGCGATCTCCAATACACAAGAGAGGTCACCGACAGCATCCGCTATAACCGGTTCCTCAATAACCAGTACGACGTCCAGAACGTCGACGGACGGGACTGGTTCATCCCGGAAAACTATTTTGTACACGGCGAGAACAAGGATGGAACGCCGAGGCTCGCAACGGCGATCGATCCGGCGACGTCCGTCAGCTGCTATCCGATGGCCACGCGCGTCCGGAACGGGGAAACGCAGCGCGACGACTATACCTATTATTACAATTACGAACAGCTTGATTACGATCAGATCGCGGCAAATCAGGTCTATAGGCTCTCCAACAGACTGACCGGCAGCTATCCCACGCCGGCGGCCGATCTGGACGGCAAGATCTTCGAGGTCGTCGACGAGGAGAACGGCAGCAGCGCGCTTGCAGTGTTCAGCTTCCCGGAGGCGCAGACGCAGTCGGCGATCGCGACGCTTGCAGCACAGACGGACGCGTTCGACGCGACTGTCAGTGTCAAACGCACGGACGATCAGATCATCCTCACCATGAACGACCCCTGTAAGAACGTCCGGGTCAAGCTGCCGTGTACGTTCGAAAACGGCACGGTCACGCATGACGGCGAGAAGCTGGACGGGTTCGCGTTTGAAAACGGCAGTGTCGGCTTCTGGACAGCCGAGGGCGGCGAATATGTGATCACAAAGAGCGGGGCGGAGCAGCCCCAGCCCGGTGAGCTGACCGGCTGCACTACCGTCGAGGAGATCAACGATGCGCTGGCGGAAACGTTCGCGAACCTCGAAGCGCTCAGGGAGCAGGAAATACACTCCATATACGTCTATCTGAGCGAACCGGTGTATACAGGCCAGATCGTTGTCCCGGAACGCCCGGAAGGGTTTCAGGATTACTGGCTCACCGTGATCGTCCGCGGCGTTCGTCAGGGCGGAGTGACGCTGCACGGCGGCATCCGCTCAAACAGCGTGTCGCTCTTCGCGGAAATGCTCAACTTTGTCGGCGCGGGTCAGGATGAGAGCGGCGCGTATTATCAGAAATGGCCGGAGGGAACCGCCAACGCCGGTGAGGAAAACACTGCGCTTTACGGCGATTCCGGCGGCGGGCAGGCAGGCTGCACCTTTACCGGCTACGATTACGCGGTAAAGCTGACAAAAGGCGTGCGGCCATGCGGCTTAAACAATACCTTTACGCAGAACCACATCGCGTGGTATCTTGGGGAGGGCAACAACAACGGCGGAAATTTCGACGCGAAATACTGCGTGTTTGAGAAAAATGACATCGCCATCCAGATTGAGAATTTCAACCGGAGCCCGCAGGAATATGCCCCTAAATACTGCCGCTTCATCAACAACACGGTGGATATTCAGAACAACAGCGGACGCATGTGGTTCATCCCGGAGAATTACTTTGCCCATACCGATGACGCAGGGGACCAGATTCCCAAAATCGTAGTCGGCGCAGATGCTTCGCCGGTGAGCTGCTTCCCCATGCGCGATGGCGATCAGGGCGACTTCTTTTATGCATACGAGCAGGACGCAGACGCCTATCTCATTTCCAGCAAGCTGGCAAGCGACTATCGGATACCACAGGAAAGCCTGGCCGGCAAAACGTTCGAGATCGTCGACGAGGACGCAGGGCAGACGCTTGCAATCTTCACCTTCGACGAAGTGGAGAGCGCCGAACAGGCATTCAACGCAGCCGTCAACGTTGAACGCGGCAGAATGCAGATCAGCTTCACCATGAACAGCACCGGCAGACCCGTCACGGTCAAGCTGCCGTGCGCGTTTGAACGCGGCACGGTCACGTGTAACGGCAAGGCGCTGGACGCTGAGTTTGGCAACCAATACGTCAGCTTCAAGACGAATGCGGGCGGCGTGTATGTGATCGAAAATTCGGACGACGAGGGGCGGTTCCATTTCGGCAAGCCGACACCGATCACCGTCAAAATAAATGGAGAAGAAAAAACATGCTGGTTCAGTGTCAGCGAGCTTGTCAACCAAAGGTATCATAGTCTGGTCGGTACCAGCATGGGCGGAACGAGCGACGGCGTCTGTGAGGCAAGACTTGCGGTTGGCCTGTGGTGGGATCAGGAATGCTTGACGATGCTGAAGCCGGGCGAGGCTGCGCAGGTCATGACGCAGGCGGACTTCAGCCTGGTTTTCTATCCGCTGAGCGCGCCGCCGATCGATCCGCCCGCAGCGGCTGCGCCCGACAGCGAACAGACCGAGGCCGGGATGCCTGCAGCAAACATTTATCTGCTGGAAGCCAAACATGAGGGATCGTGGCGCGTGGCGGCAGTCTGCAAAATGAAAGCGGACGGCTCGGAACACACCGCCTGCGGTGAGCTGGAGCGCAGAGTCATCACTTTTTCTGATCTGTATGGCTGCACCACCGTAGAGGATATCAATAACGCGCTGGAGATCAGGCTCCAGGAGCTTGCAAATGCCAATACACAGAGACCGACATACATCCGCGTCTACCTGACGGACAATGATTATACAGGACAAATCGTTGTTCCGGAAATTCCGGAAAGCCTCTCGGATGTCGAAATCGGCGTGGACTTCTTCGGCTATTATTCGAATCGCGCGCTGTATGGCGGCATTCGCTCGGACAGCGCCCCCATCTTTGTGTTTGACATCAACTTTATCGGCGCGGGCCAAGACGATACCGGCGCGTATCTGGAGTCCTGGCCGCAGGACAGCGTTCATAACGGCGCGGAAAACTCTGCGCTCTATGGCACGGCTATGGGCACGGCGAACGGCTGTACCTTCACCGGCTACTATTACGCGATGAAGCTGACCGAAAACGTACGGCTGTGCGGTATAGGCAACACCTATAAGAAGAATCACATTGCGTGGTATCTTGGGGAAGGCAACGAACGCGGCGGAAGTCCGAACGCGGAAAAGTGCGTGTTTGAGGAAAACGACATTGCCATCTATGTGAAGAAATTCAATCTGCCCTCGAGCTTCTATGCCCCCAGCCGCTGCCGATTCATCAACAACAAGCTGGATATCCAGAACAACAGTGGCCGCTCGTGGTTCATCCCGGGGAATTACTTTGTCCATGGAACGAAGGACAATGGCGATCCCCGGCTCGCGACCGCCATCAGCCCGGCGACGTCGGTAAACTGCTATCCTCTGTGCCTGCGCACGGAGAACGGAGACGGGTATCGGGATACCTTCTATTACGACTACGAGCAGCTCGACAGAAACCAGATCTATGAGCTCGCCAACAGTCTGACAAGCGCCTATCCCACGCCGAAGGAATATCTGGACGGCAAGACCTTCGCGGTCGTAGACGAGGAATCTGCAGAGACGCTCGCGACGTTCAGCTTCCCGGAGGCGCAGGTGCAGACGCAGGCCAGGATCGCGCTGTTCGCGGCGGGGATTGCCGCGTTTGACGCGACCGTCAGCGTCGAGCGCACCGGGGATCGGATCGTCTTCAACATGAACGATCCCTGCAAGCCCGTTACGGTCACGCTGCCGTGTGCGTTCGCAGACGGCACGGTCACGCATGACGGGAATGCGCTCGAAGCTGTCACGTTTAACGGCGAGACCGTCAGCTTTACGACGGCCGAGGGCGGCGAGTATGTCGTCACCCAAGCCGCGCAGCCGAGCTGCGTGATCGCCGCCGGATATGACAAGGACGGGCAGCTGGTCGGCGTGCGCTTCCTCACAGACGTGGAGCAGACCGTGGAGATCCCCGGCGCTGTCACCGTGAAGCGCTTCACGCTCGACCGCTTCTACCGCCCCATCGCCCAGAACAGGTGAACCTTGCGCCATAAGGCTCCCCTTTCCGGGGAGCTGGCGCGCAGCGCCTGAGAGGTCGCGGCAGACAGCTGCGAAAAGCATAAATCCGATGCAGATCCGTATGCACCAACAAATTACTTTGTAGGGGCCGACGACTCTGTCGGCCCATTAAATGTTGCGGATTTGCCGATATTTCTGGATAAATGCACTGTTTTCTGTGGGCGGACAGAGTCGGCCGCTCCTACACAGACTGTGTGTCTGTACGCGCCAAAAGGCCGCTGCCATCCCGGCAGCGGCCTTTTTCTCTCGGTTATTCCGTCCCGGACGCCAGCGCGCCGAGCGGGTCGACGGCCTCGCCGTCTATGAAGACGCTCAGGTGCAGCTGTGTGTCAGTGACCCAGCCGGTCGCGCCTGCGGCGGCGATGACCTGTCCCTGCGAAACGGCGTCGCCGGGTCCGACATAGAATTGACTCAGGTGTGCGTACATCGTCTGCACGCCGTTTTCATGCTCCAGCGTCACATGATACCCGTAGGCTTCGCTGTAGCTGCAATCGAGCACTGTTCCGGCCGCGACAGCCAGCACGTTCTGACCCGCCTCGGCTTCGAGATCAACGCCGTTATGGAACGATTCCTTCTGTGTCAGCGGATGGGTCTTCCGCCCGTATGTGCCCGTGACCGGCGCGTCCGCGTCCTCCAGCGGCCAGACGTAGGCGGGCGCGGCTGATCCTGCTTCTTCCTGCGCGGCGGGGGCCGGGTTCACGACCGGATCAATATGAATGACCGGCTGCGTGACCGGCGCTTCGGGCGTTTCGGCCTGCGTCTGTATGACGGCGGGCGCTTCCGGAACGCGGGGGACGCTTCGCGCCTGCGTTGCAAGGACGCTCGCGGCGAGCAGAAACAGCGCCGCGGCCAGCGCGCCTGTCCAGACAGGCAGTCTGCGGAAGCGCAGAATCGCGCGGACGCGCTCCTCCGCGCAGCTTTTGGCAAAGCCGCTGCAAAGGGGCGAGGGCCTGGTCTGCCGCTGCGCCATGTCAAGAAGCGCCAGCGCGTAGGATTTTTTGCAGGCCGGGCCGAGCGCACGCAGAACGGCCTCGTCGCAGGCCAGTTCCATATCGCGGTTCGCAAGACGCACCATGGCCCACACCAGCGGGTTCCACCAGTACAAACACAGACAGGCGATCAGCAGCAGCTTGCGCAGACAGTCTTTGCGGCGGACATGTGCCAGCTCGTGCGCAAGCACGAGCTGAAACTGCGCCTGACCGGCCCGCAGATCGTCCGGCAGCAGCACCGTCGGGCGAAAAACGCCGAACGTCAGCGGCGCGCGGCGGCTTTCGGTCACGCAGATCCTCGGGCCGTGCGCAAAGCGGAACCGATCCAGCAGCGCGTCGACAGACGGCTGCGGCAATATGCGGCGGGCGCGGAACCGGCGCGTCATGCACCCGTAACCGACCCCGAAATACACGGCAAGCAGCGCCGCGATCCCAAGCCAGACTGGCAGACGCCAGTCCGTCCCCGCGGCGGCAGGCGCAGCCTGTGCCGCAGACAGCTGCGGGAAGGGGAGCAGCGCCGCCGCAATGGGCGCGGTCTGCGCCTCCGCCGTGCCGCGCAGCAGATTCCAGACGCTCAGCCGCGTCGGGATCTCGACCGGCAACAGAAACCGGAGCGCGGCAATGCACCAGAGCGCTGGAAGAAGCCTTCGGGGCAGATGGTTTTTCAGCGTCAGCCGCAGCGCAAGGATCAAAAGGATCAGCGCGCTCCCGCCAAAGACGGCCGCCTGCACACCCTTCATTCCTCCTGCGCCTCCACCAGCGCGCGCAGCCGCGCCAGCTCGTCCTTGGACAGCGAGCGATCGGACAAAATCGACGCGAACAGCAGCTCCGCCGAGCCGCCGAAGACCTTGTCGACCAGCGAGTCGGCCTCCTCCTTCTGCGCCTGCCGCTTGGTGATCGCCGCATGGCAGACGAAATTCGGCTCGCGCCGCTCGATCGCGCCCTTGTCGATGCATTTTTTTATCACAGTATAGGTCGTGTTCTTGTTCCAGCCGATGGAATCCGCCAGACGAAGGGAAATTTCCTTCGCCGTGCGGTCATTTTCCTGCCAGAGCACCTCCATGACCTTCCATTCCGAATCAAACAGCTTCATAGACAGCCTCCTGTTCCAGCTCTCATGCCCAGACTATCACATTCGTCCAAATCTGTCAAGAGGACTTGACAACCGCAGACTATTGTGATAGTTTACAGATAGACTATCGCGATAGTACAACGAAGAAAGGAGGTTCCGCAGTCCCTTTACACAAACAACCATCTCCAACGCACCCCAAGGCTCCCCTTCCAGGGGAGCCGACGCGAAGCGCCCGAGAGGTCGCGGCAGGCAGCGGCGAAAAGCAGAAACCCAATGCGAATCCGCAGGTGCTGCAATATTTTACTGTAGGGGCCGATGCCCATCTGTCGGCCCCTACAAAAAGCGTTTGCTGCTCCGCTCTCTGTAGGGGCGGACGACTCTGTCCGCCCGCAGAATATACCGCTTTTACGGGGAACTTTGGCGAATTCGCAACTTCCCATCGGGCCGATGTGGGCATCGGCCCCTACGACCAGTCGGGTAAGTGCATACGAATTTGCCGAGGATTTTCGATGCTTCCGTGCTTCCTGCCGGGCGGAGCGGAGCCCCGCCTACGCATCCACTGAAAATCCCGCATAAAAAGCGCCGCACGAACAGCCTTCCGGCGCGTCAGGAGGCTGGGACACTTCCCGCCTGTTCCGCGACTATATAGGCGTCGGCTGACAATACAAGGAACGGAAGGCACCCTCACCCATCAAATCCCAGAAGGAGGTCATTATGAAAATTCCCCAACGGCTGACTGCCGTTTTCCTGATTCTGTTCATGCTCTGCGGCTGCTCGGCACGGCAGAGCGGAACGCCTGCCGGTTTGCAGCAGGAGCCTGCGGAAACCCGCACAGAGCCCGCGTCCGTTTCAGCAGAACCGGCGCAGACGGAGCCGGAAACCGAGTCGTTCCATCTGGAATACGAGCAGACCGCGCTGCCGGAGCCGCTTTTGTCCGTCACGGCGCTGTCCGTGCTGGACGGCGCGGTCCTGCTCGGCGGCTTTTCGGATTCCGGGCTGGCTCTTGTGCGCCTGACGCCGGACGGGCGCAGCGAAGAGCTCCCGCTTCCGGGCAGCACGGAATATCTCTATGCGCTCTGCCCGGATGGGGCAGGCGGGGCGTGGCTGCTCTGCGGAAGTCTGCCGAAGGGCTACGCGGACGCATACGGAAATTTCACGTTTCTGGATGCTGACCCGGAGGGCAAGCTCGCGCTGGCGCACTACGACGCCGCGTTCAACCTGCAGGAGATCGTGCTCCTGCAGACGCAGTACACCGACCGCTTTTTCCAGCTGCGCAGGCTGGACGGCGGCTTCTGCCTGATGAGCGCGCCGCTGCTCGTCCGTCTGGACGAAACGGGCGCGGAGACGGCGCGGCAGAGTCTGGACACCGGGGACGGCTGGCGCTTCGCGGGCATGCAGGAGACGGACGGCGTGCTGTATGCCCTGACGCGGAATTTCTACGGCGAGGAGCTGCCGGAGCTGCACAAATTTGCCTCGGACACGCTTTCCGCGCTGGAGGCCGAGTCCTGCACGTCGAAGATCACCGGCTTCGGCCTCTGCGCGGACGGGCGGCTGCTGCTGGGAAACAGCGAGGCGCTTTTTGCGCAGGATACCGGCTCCGGGGAAGCTGAGACGCTGGTACAATGGCGGGAGCTCGGAGCCAACGTGACCGCCGAGCAGCTCTGGGAGCTGGCGGACGGGTATCTGCTTTTCACGCCGGACGATACGACGCTCCAGCGCCTGCGCCGCGTCCCCGGACAGGCCCCGGAGCGGACGGTGCTGACGCTGGCGGTCGTATGCGACGATACGCCGCTCTGGGCGTTCACACAGATGCTGAAGGATTTCAATCTCAGCCAGGACACGTACCGGATCGACTGGACGTTCTACACAGATTCGCAGTACGCGGACGGCGAGCCGGCCGCCCTGCTGCGCACCGCGCTCATCGCCGGACAGGGGCCGGATCTGTTCGCGTTTTATACCAACGGCTACAATCCCGTTCCGCTTGTGCCGGAGGACGTCTGCGCGGACCTCCTGCCGCTGATGGGCGGCGAGATCACCCGGGAAACACTCCTGACGGGGTTATATGATCTGATGGAGTCGGACGGCGCGCTGTATCAGCTGCCGCTGACCGTCTCGGTCGATACGCTCATTGCGCCGTCGCGCCTCATCCCGAAGCCGGGCGTGACGTTTGCCGGATTCGAGCAGGCGCGCAGCCGGATGCCGGACGGCTGGGTCCCCATCGGCTCGTGGAACACATCGGGCAATCTGTTCCATTTCTGCGTCCCGTTCTGCATCGGCGCGTATACGGACAGAGAGGCCGGAACCTGCGATTTTGAAACGCAGGGCTTTTACGACTGCCTTGCGTGGTGCAAGACCTGGGGCGGCGACGGCTCGACTCCGGAGGAGCAGGAGACGACGCTGGTCAAAATCACAAGCATCCGGGGTGTCGACCAGCTCGCCGGGCGGAGCGAATATGTCGAGAAAAACTGGTTCGGCGAGCCGGGATACACCTACGCGGGCTTCCCCACGCAGTCCGGCAGCGGCAGCGCCTATCAGGTTCTGACGAGCCTCGGCCTCGGCCAGCAGTGCGGCGATCCGGACGGCGCAAAGGCGTTTTTCGAATTCTGCTTTTCCTATTCGCAGGACGGCGCGCTCCCGGCGAATTTCGAGCGTTTACAGTCGGAGCTGGCGGCGTATCAGGCCGCGGATCCGGACAGCGGAGCGGAGACGGTCAGCGAGGCCGACGCGGCGCATTTTTTTGATCTGCTGGACGGCATCACCGTGCTGGCAGGGCTGGATGGACAGCTGACCGAGATCATTCAGGAAGAGGCGGCCGGTTATTTTGCAGGCAGCATGACGGCGGAGCAGGCCGCGCGGAACATCCAATCCCGCGCAAGTCTGTATTTACAGGAACGCCGCGGGGTATGACAAAGCCCCGGATAAACCGGGGCTCCGGTCAGCGGCGGCTGACCTCGTAATCTTCGTCGCGGAAGATCCAATCGTCCAGATCGCCGCAATCGGCGGGCTCGTCGTTTCTGTATCCCATATTCAGTGCCTCCTTTTTTCACGATCCTGATTAGTATATGGAGGCGCAGGCAAAAATGCGCGTGAAAATTGACGGCAGCGCGCACGCAAAAAGGCTCCCCTGGAAGGGGAGCCTTTTTGGGGTGACGCATCAAAAACCCGTCCCTGCCGACTGCGCCTACATTACGCTGTTTTTTCGCATAGAACAAAGGCGGCGGCTTTTCCGTGTCTATACTGCCCGGAACCTTCCGGCCCTGCACTGGATGGTGCGCAGGCCGGTGTGCCTCAGGCCGAGCAGGGCGTCCATTTCCGCCGCGGCGTTTTCATAGCGGCCGCCGGTATGATGGACAAGGATGTAATCCGCCTCGCGGATCTTCCCCGCCGCCTGCATGCAGAAGCTGCGCACCGGCGCGGCGAGCGCGAAGACCCAGATGGGCGCGCAGACGGTCACGTGCTCGTAAGCGGAAAGATCGGCGGCGACGGGCTCGATCGGCATGGGCCAGCGGTGCATGCCGTACCGGCCGCACCACCAGAAGCCCAGCGTCCCCTCCGTCCGCTCCGCAGCGCGGATCTCATAGACCGCCGCGCCCGTGCGCTCCGCCTCTTCAAGGGCCTGCTTTTTGACATAGCCCATGCGCGAAAAATATACGACCAGCCGCGCGGGGGTTCTGCCGATGTTCGGATAGTCGGAACGCCGGACGGCAAACGCCTCCTGCTTCCGGAAGACCCCGGCGGCATAGCCGGTCACGGCCTGCGCAAGACCGAAAATAAAGTAGATCGTGGACATGAAGTTGGGCGGGAACATGTAAAACTGGATGCAGATCCACAGCATCAGCGTCACGCCGAACAGCCCGCCGAGCGTCGCACCCGCGTCCTTTTTTGCCAGCAGCAGCCCGGCTGCGGTCAGATTGGTCAGCCCGTTGACGATCAGCAGAGCCCAGCCGGAGAACGTCAGATCGCGGAACAGCACGTCCGCCAGCGGAAGCGCCTGAAAATAGGGGAGCATCGCGTCCATGCCCATCATTTTGCCGCTCGGGTCGAGCAGCATCGCCGCCGCGCCTGCGACCGCGCCGAGGCCGATGAACAGCGTCCAGAACAGCAGGATGCGCCGGGCCGTCTGATATCTTGATCTTGTCTGCATATGCGTTTCGTCCATAAAACCATAGAATTCCGCGGTTTCCCTGCGGTCGGCTCTCATTATAGCGGGACGGACGGCGGCGGTCAAGCGCGCGGATGCCGCGTTTTTACGCCTCCTGTACATCCGGGGCCAATTCCCGGCAGGTTTTTACCATGATGACCGCCGACAGAAGGAACGTCAGAACATCCGAGACCGGCATGGAATACAGCACGCCGTCCAGCCCGAAGAACACTGGCAGCAGCAGCGCAAAGCCCACCCCGAACACGACCTCGCGGAACATGGACAGCAGCGTGGACGCCAGCGCCGCCGCACCCACCAGCGCCTCGGCGGCGAGCAGCCGGATGAACAGCTCCCGCACGCGCGGCTTTTTCTCCGCGCCTCCATGCTTTTCGGACACGGCGGCTCATTGCGGCCTAGAATGCAGATCCCCGTATTGCTGCCGGTATTCGCTTGGCGTCGTCCCGACATATTTTCGGAACACGCGGGAAAAGTGGCTCGGGGAGGAAAAGCCGAGATAGGAGCCGATGGCGGTGAGCGGCTTGTCCGAATAGCGGAGAAGGCGCTTCGCCTCCTCCGTTTTTTCCTTCAGAATAAAATCTGTGATGGTTTCGCCGGTTTCCTCCCTGAATTTTTTGGACAGGTACGGCCGGCTGATATACAGCGCGCGGGCGAGATCCTCAGCTCTGATGGCGTCGGAAAGGTGGTGCTGCACGTAGTTTGCCGCGTCGATCGCCAGTCTGGACGGCGCCTTGCCCCGGCGCAGCCGCTCCACGCGCTCCGTGTAGTCCAGCAGCATCCGGTATTGCAGGTTCATGATGCGCTCCGGGGACGACAGCAGCTCGCACTGCTGGATATAAGAGTCGCTGAGCGTGAACGCGTCGTCTGCCTGCATGCCGCCCTGAACCGCCGCGCGGGAGGCCAGCGTGACTGTGACGATAAACAGATTCTTCCGCTGCCGCAGCGGTTCTCCCGCCACGATGCCTCCGCGGATGGCAGGGGCCGTTGCGAACCACTCCCGCAGCGCCGCGGTATCGCCCTTGCGCACCATGCGCAGCAGAAGCTGCTCCAGATCGTAGGTGTTGTGCGACGTCTGCGGCTGCGGCGCGGCGGACAGCCGCTTCTGTGCCTGACGCCGCTCCTGCCGGAGGGCCAGCTCGGCCTGCTCCTGTTCGTGGATGCTGATGTCTTTCAGCTCCAGCTTCTCGCCGCTGAGCACATAGTTGATCGTACACAGCATCTGCAGCACGCTCTCGACCGGCATGCGGACAATGCTCCGTACCCCGGAGATCATCGCGTCCGCGTCCTCGCCGGATAAGTCCAGCCGGAACGCAAGCGAGCGCAGCTCCTGCTCCGTTTCCGCGAGCTGCCGTGTGGGCCCGACAACGAGTTTCGTATGGCCGCAGTTGACGACGCCGTAATAGTGAAACTGCGGCGTGACGCAGTAGCCGACATGGGCCGTGATCGCAAAAATATCATCGCGGCAGAGCGCCATCGGATCCTTCGGCAGAAAGACGACGGAATGGTAAAACGTCTGCACCCCGTCTTCAAACACGCGGACCGGGATCCCCGCCAGATTTCCGATGGTCGTGCATAAATACCGCAGATCGATTTCTTCCATGGATCTCCCCTCCGATCGGATACAATTATACTGATCATATTACAAAAAAGCAAGCACCGGACGCGCGGCTGTGCTATACTGAAAAAGGAAACTGCCGCAGAGGATCGACATCCGGCAGATTTATGAGAAGAAAGCGGGAGGAACGCGCAATGGCAAGACAAACGCTCGCGGAGCGGAAACTGTTTCAAAGCAAAATTCATACGGAGGAGGTCAGACCCGCGGAAAAATGGCTGGGGTATCTGCTCGGCCCGGCGGGAGCGCTGTTGCTCAACGCCGTGCTCGCTACCTACCTGAATGTCTATTATACGGATGTCCTAAAGCTCACCGGTCTTTGGGGCGGCGCATTTCTGGTGGTATTCCCCATCATTTCCAAAATTATCGATGCCGTTACCAATGTGGCCATGGGCTACATTATCGACCGCACACATACCAAAGAAGGCAAGGCACGGCCTTGGCTGCTGCTGTCTGCGCCGCTGGTGGCAATCACGGGCATTCTGCTCTTTACCGTGCCCAGCGGCTCTCAGACCTTGCAGGCTGTTTGGGTCATGGTCAGTTACAACCTGTTTTACTCTTTGGCGTACACCATCTATAACATGAGTCACAATCTGATGGTGCCGCTGTCCACCCGCAACACCACCCAACGGGGCAGCCTGTCAGTCTTTAATCAGATTTCAAACATCATGATGACCGGCATTCTGGTCGCCCTCGTGTTCCCCATGGTCATCATGCCCATGATCGGTGTCGACCAGGGGAAATGGATCGCGCTGATGAGCACGCTGTCTATTCTGGCGCTGCCTCTGACACTGCTGGAGTATTATTTCACCAAGGAGCGCGTCACTCTGGAAAACATGGACTCCGGCGAGGAAGCGACGGTTTCCTTCAAGCAGCAGCTGAAGGCGATTTTTACCGACAAGTATATGCTGCTCATCTATGCGTATTTTTTCATCTACATTCTTGGTACCAGCATCAAAAACCTGAGCCTTGTGTACTTCTGCAACTATGTGCTGGGCACTTATAACGACGGTATCACCCAGACCTTGATCTCCATGATCGGCGGCATTCCCATGGGCATCGGCATTTTCGCCGTGTGGCCTCTGGCGAAGAAATTCGGCAAGCGGAACGTGACGCTGGCGGGCTTTATCCTCTATGCCATCGGCAGTGCCGTCTGCTGGATGTTCCCAACCAATATGGTTATTATGCTGGTGGGACAGTTCATCAAGAATATGGGTGGTCTGCCCAGTGCCTATGTGTTCATGGCACTATTTGCCGATGTGCTGGACCACGTGGAGTGGAGATTCGGCTTCCGCTGCGACGGCATTGCCATGAGCGTATATAACATTATTTCCGTGGCCATGGTGGGCATCTGCACCGGCGTATTCAACGGGTTGCTTGCCAAAAGCGGATACATTGCCCCGGAAATCGTGAACGGTGTGACGGTGGCAGCTGAGCAGACCGCTGCCGTAAAGGGGGCCATCACCTTCGGCTTTGTTGGACTGGAAGCAATCACAGGCATTATCTTGGCTGTACTGCTGATCTTCCTGAATGTTGAAAAAAACATTGACAAGGAGCAGGCGGAGATCAAGGCTCGCCGGGAGGCGGAAGAATGAAGGCCATTCGACTGAAAACCGAGCATTTATTTGACCCCGTCGGCGTGGATTTTACCGCGCCCCGGCTTTACTGGAATTGCAGCGGCGGCAAAAAGCAGACGGCCTATCAAATCGTCGCCGCCGATGACAGCGGCAGCGTCCTCTGGGACAGCGGCAGGGTGGAAAGCTCCGCCATGTGCATAAGATGGGACGGCGCACCCGTGCCGCCGAAAACGAAGGTACTCTGGAAAGTGCGGCTTTGGGATGAAACAGACTCCGTTGGTGATTGGAGCGAAGCATCCTTTGAGACCGGCATCGGCGCATGGAGCGCCGAGTGGATCACCGGCGATTACCGGGTAAACAAAAAGCAGCGCTATCCCGCGGACTGCTTCCGCAAGGCTTTTCACGCCGCCGATGTAAAAAAAGCGCGGCTGTACATCACCGCCTGCGGCCTGTACGAGGCAAAGCTGAACGGGCAGCGCGTGGGAAATTTCGTTCGCGCCCCCGGCATTACCGACTACCGCAAGCGCGTGCAGTACCAGACCTATGACGTGACCGATTTGCTGCAAAACGGTGAAAATGCCCTGACAGTGCAGCTCGCCGACGGCTGGTATCGCGGCTCCTGCGGTGCGTGGGGGCTGAAAAATCAGTACGGAACAGAGACGAAGCTGCTGGCGCAGCTGGAGCTTACCCGCGCTGACGGCAGCGTGCAAACCATCGTTACCGACGAAAGCTGGGAGTGGTTCAACGACGGCCCCATTCGCTTCACCGACAACAAGGACGGCGAGGTGGTCAACGCCAACAATGTCCCATCATATCAGGGAAAGGCAAAGGTCACAAGCCATCCGGTTACGCCCTCTGCATCGAATAACGTTCCCGTCACGGAGCATGAGCGGCTGAAAGCGAAGCGGATCACCACGCCCTCCGGCAAGACCGTGCTGGACGTTGGGCAGAACATCGCGGGCTATGCGGAATTTACCGTAAGCGCCCACGCCGGGGAGAAGATCAGGCTGCGCTTCGGGGAGCTGCTGGACGAAAACGGCGAATTCACCCAGAAGAACATCCAGTGCTCCAGCAAAAAGATAACAACGCCCTTGCAGCAGGTCATCTACACCTGCAAGGAGGGCGAAAACCACTACAAGACCTCCTTTGCCATCTTCGGTTTCCAGTATGTGCTGGTGGAAGCTGATGCAGCGTTCCAGCCGGAGGATTTCACCGCCATTGCGGTGTACTCCGACATGGAGCGCACAGGCTTTTTTGAAAGCTCCAACGCGCTTCTCGATAAGTTCGTAGAGAATACCGTCTGGAGCGCGAAAAACAATCATGCCGATCTTCCCACCGATTGCCCGACACGAGAGCGCCACGGCTGGACAGGCGACGCGCAAATATTCTGTCCCACAGCAAGCTATCTCTTTGACTATCTTCCTTTTGCGGAAAAATATCTGAACGATGTCTACGACTGGCAGAAGAAAAACGGTTGTCTGCCGCAGATCGCACCGGAGGGCGGCACAGACTTCTACATGGCAAGTATGAACGGTTCCGTCGGCTGGGCGGATGCCGGGGTGCTAATGCCGTATGTGCTTTGGAAGCAGTACGGCGACACAGATGTTTTGAAGAAGTATCTGCCCGGAATGCGGCGCTACGCCAAATTCATGCAGAACCGTTGCGGCAAATGGTACCTGACCGCCAAGCGAACCGGACTTCACGGGGAGGATAGAAAATACCTCTCCAACGCTGGGCAGGCCTACGGCGAGTGGGCGGAGCCGGAAAGCGTCCACCACATGACATGGAAGGACTGTGCCGTGCCTCATCCGGAGGTCGCCACTGCATACACCGCCCATGTGATGGACTGCATGGCGGAGATGGAAGCGGCACTGGGCAACGAAAAAGAGGCGAATTCCTACCGGAAATTCGCCGCCGACTGCCGCAGAAGCTATCAGGCGCTGCGCCGCACCGCCGCCTATCCGCTGGACACCGACCGACAGGCGCAGCTTGTCCGCCCGCTGGCATTTAAGCTGCTGGACGAAACGCAGACGGAATACGCGCAAAAGCGGCTGCTTACCGCACTGGAACATTTCCGTTGGCGTCTTGGAACAGGCTTTCTGTCCACGCCGCTGATTTTGGATGTGCTGACGGAGATTGACTTGGAATCAGCCTATCGGCTGCTGGAAAACGAAGAGATGCCCGGATGGTTGTTTATGCCTAAGAGCGGGGCCACCACCATCTGGGAGGCTTGGGAAGGCAACGCCACGGAAAACGGCGGGATTGCGTCCCTGAACCATTATTCCAAGGGCGCTGTGGTGGCGTGGCTGTTCGATACCATGTGCGGCATCCGCGTAGACGGCGAAAACCATTTTGTGATTGCGCCGCACCCCGGCGGACGCTTTACACGAGCCAAGGCCGTCTATGACAGCGTCTACGGCAGAGTAGAAAGCGGATGGGAGAAAGCAATGGGCTGCTGGGAATATACCGTTACCATTCCCACCAACTGTACCGCCGAACTGCACCTGCCGGAGAAAACGCCGGTCACGCTGGAAAGCGGAACGTACATTTTTTGAGGAAGCACCATGGACATTGAAAAAATCTTACAACAGATGACGCTGGAGGACAAAATTGCCCTCTGCTCCGGCGAAAACTTCTGGGAAACGAAGAAATACGAAAAATACGGCATTCCATCCCTTTTCATGTGCGACGGCCCTCACGGTCTTCGCAAGCAAGAGAATGTGGCGGATATGCTGGGCGTCAACGAATCCAGAAAGGCTACCTGCTTTCCTGCCGAGGTGACCACCGCCGGAAGCTGGGACCCGGAATTGCTTGCCGAAATCGGCGCAGCCATCGGCGAGGAGGCCAGGGAGCAGGGCGTTGGTCTTGTTCTCGGCCCCGGCGCCAATCTCAAGCGCAATCCGCTCTGCGGGCGGAACTTTGAGTATTTCAGCGAAGACCCGTATCTGGCGGGCAAGCTGGCGGCAGGTTTTATCCGCGGCGCAGAGGCGCAGGGTATCAGCACCAGTCTCAAGCACTTCGCTGTAAATTCGCAGGAAAAAAGCCGCTTCACCTCGGACAGCGTGCTAGACGAGCGCACACTGCGGGAGCTGTACCTGACGGCCTTTGAGATCGCTGTCAAGGAGGGCAAGCCCTCTACGGTCATGTGCGCCTACCCGAAGCTCAACGGCGTTCACTGCTCGGACAGCAAGGCCTTATTGACGGATATTCTCCGCACCGAATGGGGCTTCGGCGGCATGGTCGTGACCGACTGGGGCGCGATGAACGACCGCATCGAGGGCTTCCGGGCGGGCTGCGACCTGAATATGCCAGGCGGCAGTGACTACATGGAAAAAGAGGTCTTGCAGGCGGTCAAGGACGGCACACTGCCGGAGCGCTGCATAGATGACAGCGCCCGCCGGGTGCTGAAACTGGTGCTCCGGGCAGCGGAAACGCTGAGGGAAAAAGCAGCCTGTGATTATGAAGCCCACCATGCCCTTGCCAAGCGTGCGGCAGCGGAGGGCGCGGTACTGCTGAAAAACGAAGGCGGCATCCTGCCGTTGCAGCAGGGCGCAAAAATCGCCGTCATTGGCGCCATGGCAAAAAATCTGCGCTATCAGGGCGCAGGCTCCAGCCACATCAATCCCACAAGGCTTTCCCGGCCGCTGGAGTTCCTGCCCAATGCCGCGTACGCGCCCGGCTGCGATGCGCGGGGCGATACAACGGACGCGCTGCTGGCGGAAGCGAAAGCGGCGGCGCGGCAGGCGGAGATCGCCGTGATCTTCACGGGCCTGCCCGACCGGTACGAGTCCGAGGGCTTTGACCGGGACGATATGAAGCTGCCGGAGGGCCAGCAGCGGATGATCGAAGCCGTGACCGGCGCGAATCCCAATACAGTCGTGGTGCTGCTCTGCGGCGGCGCTGTGGAATGTCCCTGGGCGGACAGCGTCAGGGGGATCTTATACATGGGCCTGCCCGGACAGGCGGGCGGGGAGGCGGTCGCCGATCTGCTCTATGGCTGCGCGAACCCATGCGGAAAGCTGGCCGAGAGCTGGCCGTATACCTATGAGGATGTCCCTTCCTCTGAGATCTACGGCAAGACCCGGGATGCGCTGTATCAGGAGGGGCTTTATGTCGGCTACCGGTATTATGACAA
Source organism: uncultured Oscillospiraceae bacterium (assembly GCA_934646185.1). Taxonomy (GTDB): domain Bacteria; phylum Bacillota; class Clostridia; order Oscillospirales; family Oscillospiraceae; genus CAG-170. The sequence goes on from CAKUEH010000007.1 coordinate 81,856, forward strand.
GGCGGGCGTGCCCGTCCGCTGGCCCTTTGGCTATGGCCTGAGCTATACGGATTTTGCGTATTCCGATCTGACAGTTGACGGAGACACCGTCTCTGTCACTGTAAAAAACACCGGCAGTCTTGCCGGCGCGGAGGTCGTGCAGCTCTATATCGGCGCGCCGCAAAACGGCCTGCACTGTCCCGTGCGGGAGCTGAAGGGCTTTCAGAAGGTCTTTCTGCAGCCGGGCGAAAGCCGGGCTGTCGCCTTTGCTTTGACGGACCGCAGCTTCGCTGTCTGGCAGGACGGCTGGAAAATTCCCGGCGGCGCGTACACCGTCTGCATCGGCGACCTGACGACATCCATTGAAAAGCACGGCGAAACACTGCCCATCCCGGCATGGCAGAAAGGCAGCTGGTATGCGTGCTGCACCGGCAAGCCCAACCATGCTGATTGGGAGGCGGTGCTGGGGCGGAAATACACCCCGCCGGTGCTGAAAAAAGGTTCGTTCACCATGGACAATACCGTGATGGAAATGAAGGATTACAGCCTCATCATGAAGATCATGTTCAAGGCGGTGGAGGCGACCGTTGCCAAGGGCTACGGCGGCAAAAAGGACTATGAAAATCCGAATTTCCGGATGCAGATGGCCTCCTCTGCTGGAGCGCCGATCCGCAGCATGATGATCTCCGGCGGCATGAAGGGCGGCGTGCTGCCCGGCATGCTGGAAATGGCGAACGGACGCTTCCTGCGCGGCATCTGGAAAATGCTCACGGGCTGAGCGCGTATGCAATGAAAAAGCACGATTTGACCGTCTGTCAAATCGTGCTTTTTTCGGCCTCGCCGCGGTCTGTATACGCCGCGAGGTAGCTGAAGCAGAACCAGAAGCCGTCGCGCGCAAGCAGCTTTTCCCGCAGGACTTCGGCCTGTTTCGTCTTGTCATGCGCTTGCAGCAGCACGCACAGGCCGTAAGCCGTCATGGCGTATTGCAGATCGTCCGGCTCCGCGTCCAGCTCCGCCAGCATATCCTCCATCGATGCAAATCCAGCCGCCACACGCATAGCTTTCTCGTACGCCGTGTGGTGCCCGACGTACATATCGGGTCGATAATGCTGCTGCAACGTTTTTTGTGCCTCGTCCGCTTTTTCAGCACGAAGCTGCGAAAGTACCAGCCAGTAGACATCCGCAATATACATATCGTCGTCCTGCGGCGCGATGGCAAGAGAACCGGCAAAAGCGGCGGTCGCCGCATCATAGTTTTGCAGCATATACTGCGCCATGCCGATGCGGTAGCGCGACTCGATGCTCATGCCGTCCGCCTGTTCGCAGCGCGTATAATCCGCGAGCGCCCGTTCGAATTGCAGCGTGTCGAGATACTTGGGCCCGCGCCTGCGGTAGGCGTCCAGGCGCTCCGGCTCGAGCGTAATGGCCCGCGAAAGCACGTCGATCGCCTCCCGGAAGCGCAGCTGCCAGCACAGCGCGTCCGCCAGCTCCAGAAGCGTTTCATACGTCTGCGGCTTTGCGCGGCAGGCGAGAATCTCGTCCGTGTCGGCAAGTCCATGCGGCAGACCGCGGAACTGGCTTTCATGCGATGCGTGGACATCGGCAAAATATTTTCCCATGTTACCCCTCCGAAATGGTTTCCTTTCTGGCCGTCAGCCAGAGGCTCACGGCGTAGAATGCCAGACAAAGCAGCATGACGCACACGCCGGGTGCCAGCAGATACTGATACGCGCCCCGCAGAAACGCGCCGCGCTTATACGCAAAATTGACCATCGTGCCCCACGTCGGGCGATAGAGATCGCCAAGCCCCAGAAACGAGAGCGTCGACTCCATCATGATGCAGCTGTTGACCCCGAGCAGAAAGCGCGACAGCAGTACGTCCGACAGGTTCGGCAGGATATGCCGCACGGCAATATGGGCGCGGCTGTAACCGAGGATGCGGCAGCTCTCGATAAACGTCTGCGTGCGCAGCTGCAAAACCTTCGCCCGCACGGCGCGCGCTGTGCCGACCCAGCTGAACGCCGCGATCAGGACAATCAGGTGCGCGGCAGAGCTGCCGAAGAACGTTGCGAAAACGATGAGCGTAATGAGCTTCGGAAGCAGGACAAAGATCTGAATGAGACCGTTGAAAAGCTGCCCGACCCAGCCGTGAAAGCTCCCGAGTATCCCGATGCCCGCCCCCAGGATCAGCGTCAGAATACTGCTCAAAACGCCGACCAGCAGCGTCTGCCGCGCGCCGTAAACAAGCTCGGTAAAAATATCGTAGCCCATTGCGTTCGTGCCGAGCGGATGCGCCCGACTGACTGGCAGCCACTTCGTGAACAGTTCTTTTTGACTGTAACTTGTAAAGAATTCGGGCGCAAGCGCGGCCAGCACAAAGATGAGCAGCAGCAAAAGTCCCAGAATGAGCGGCAAAAACCCTTTTTTTCTCATGCGTTACCCTCCGATCTCCGCCGGGGGTCGATGAGCAGGCAAAGCGCATCGGTGAGCAGGATCGAGAGCACCATGATGCACGTCGTTACGAACAGAATGCCCTGCATGAGCGGGTAATCAAGCGTGTAGACCGCCTCCGTCAGAAGCGAGCCCATCCCGCCGATGGAAAAGATCTTTTCGATCACGACGGAGCCGCCCACGCACAGCGACACGCTCATGCCGAGCATCGTGAGAAACGGCTGCGCAATCGAGCGCAGGAGATACTCCCGGCGGATGACTCTGTCCGGAAGTCCCCGCTGCCTTGCGTATAAAATATCTTTCCCGTCCGACGCGCTTGCCGCCATGTTGCGCACGAGCAGATACCGGCTGGGAAGCGCCGCCAGTGTCAACGTCACGACCGGCAGCAGCAGATGTAGTGCTCTGTCCCATACATGCCCAGCCGTACCGCGCACAGCCTCCGGAGAATTGAGCCCGGTATAGGGCAGAAGTCGGTTTTGAAAGCAGAACACGATCATCAGCCCCAGCCCAATCAAAAACGTTGGCACAGCGTTAAGGATGATCAGCGCCATTGTAGAAAAGCGGTCGGCAAGCGAATCCTTTTTGTACCCGCAGCGAAGTCCCCACAGAAGTCCGAGCCCTGCCGAAAGCAGCACCGCCGGAACCGTGATTTGCAGCGTATAGCCGATCTTCTCCCCGATGAGCGCCGAAACAGCTGCGTCCTTTTTATACGAATACCCAAGCGTTCCGTCCAGCAGCGAACGCAGATAGAAGCCAAACTGCACCGGAAGAGATTTGTTCAGATGCAGCGCGTCCTCATAGAACGCAACCTGCGCGGGCGTCATATCCTGCTCGGAAAAGCCCGTCAGGTACGCCACAGGGTCGCCCGGCAGCAGACGCGGCAGGAAAAAATTCAGAACCACGACCAGCAGAAAGCACACGAGCGCGAGCCGCATATTTTTTTTGTGATCCTTCACGCCCGCACCTCTTTCAGCCGGTGATCTTCGTCAAACGCATAGACCACATCGCAATAATGATCCGTCAGCGCCCGGTCGTGGCTGATGAACAGCACAGACCCGCCATTGGGCAGCATCTGCGCCTTTACAAGCGCCAGCAGATTTGCCTGCGTGGACACGTCCAGCATCGATGTTGCTTCATCCAAAATCAGAAGCTTCGGACGTAAAAGCAGGCAGCGCGCCAATGCCACACGCTGCGCTTCGCCGCCGGAGATCTGTCGCGGCAGATGGGCGAGGATTTTGGAGGGCATCTGCATCTGCGCCAGAATGTCCGCGATCCGCGTTTCCGCTGCTTTTTTATTTTCCGCCAGATGGTGATACGAGATCAGCTCCCGCAGCCCCGCGCCGATCTTCTGCGACGGGTCGAGCGAAGCATACGGCTGCTGATAAACCATTTGGATGGCAAGACCGCGTCTGCGGTCATACGCTTCTTTTTGGGACACAAGCAGTTTCCCGTCAAGAAAAACCGCTCCCGCGTCGGGCGCTGTCACGCCGCAGAGAATTTTTGCAAGCGTCGATTTTCCGATGCCGCTTGCGCCGGACACCCCGATGATGCTTCCGGCTGGAATGTTCAAGGAAACTTCCTGCAAAACCGTCTGGCTTCCGAACGATTTGCAGCAGTTTTTGATCTCAAGCATGGCAGCACCACCATTCTGTCTTTCCGTCCGTATGTTTCTGCATCGCGCCGTTCAGACAAGCCGTATCCGCCTCTGGACAACGGGCGTAAAACGGACAGCCGGATACACCTTCGCGCAGAATGGACGAAGGCTGCATCCCGTTTGCGACCTGCGCGGCAAGAAGTGCCTTTGTGTACGGATTGCGCGGCGTGCTTAAAACGTCAGCGGACGCGCCCGTTTCCAGCATTCGCCCGCCGCACAGCACCAGAACCCGGTCACAGCGCGAGGCGACGGAAATATCGTGCGTGATGATGAGCTTCGCTGCATCCGGAAAAATGGAGTCCAGAAGCGCGAAAAACTGCGCACGCCCGACTTCGTCCAATCCGTTTGTTGGCTCATCTGCAATCAGAAGCCGCGCCCGGGAGCAGGCTGCCAGCGCGATCGTCACGCGCTGCGCCATGCCGCCGGAGAGCTGGAAGGGGTACCTGTCCAGAACCGCGCCCGGTGCGTCAAAGCCCGCCAGCCGCAGCTTTTCCGCTGCCAGTGCCGGGAAGTCTCTGCGCGGCAGGCCGAGCTTTTTCAGGCTGTCATAGAGCTGCTTTCGCACCGCGCGCGTGGGAAGAAGAAACTCCGCGCCGTTTTGCGGAATGTAAACGATTCTGTCGCCGCGCAGCGTTTGCAGCTGTTTGCCGGTTGGGAGCGCCGCGCCGTCCAGCTGTACACAGCCGCCCCGCATCCGCACGTTTGCCGGGAGCAGCCCCAGAATCGAGAGTGCCAGCATGGTCTTGCCCGATCCGGTCTCGCCGATGATCGCCAGCCGCTCGCCGGAGGAAAGCGAGAAGGAAACATCCCGCAGCAGCACGCGCTCGCCGCGCGAGAGCAGCGCGGAGATCGTCCCGCAGGCGTATGAGAACGCCGGAAATATTTCAGTTGCAGCCATCGGCGCTCCCTCCTCGCGGTGATTTCGATTATTGTACCGTATCCGGCCCGCGCGCGTAACCCTCCCCGGGGGATGGAATTTGAGAAAAACGCGGAGATTTCCGAAGAAATCCCCGCGCCTGAAACGATCTTTGATTATTTTGCCGTGATCGTAAACCATGTATTCACATTGTTGAGCCCGAACACCGCGTCCACGGTGAAATGTTCATACGCCGCACTGTGGACAAGGATCTGGCTGTCCCAGTAGAGTGCGATCAGCGGCATATGCGCGGCGTACCAGTCCTGCAGGCTGCCCGCCGCAGCAGTGTATTCCTCCACGGTTTTCGCTTCGCCTGTCGTGGAAAGGATCGACTGGAATCCTTCGTCAAACACCTGGCAGCCGCCCTGTACGGGGTGCGTGCCGTCTACGTAAATGGAAGCAAGGCCGTTTTTCATGCCCATACCGGCGGCGGTAAAGCCGTAGATGGCCGCTTCCATGGTGATGTTGTTTTCGGAGAATTTATTGCTGGTCTTGGCGTTGTAGCTGTCGCCGTCCAGCGTTTCGAGATCCACCTGAATACCGAACTGCTCAAGCTGCGTCTTGACAAGCTCCGCGTAACCGACGTGGGCTTCCTTGCCTGCGTTGCAGGTGAGCGTAAAGGCGCAGACCTCGCCGGAAGCGTTCACATAGAATCCTTCTGTGTTCTTTTCCGTGTAGCCCGCGTTTGCCATATACTGCGCGGCTTTGTCCAGATCCTGACCGAGCGCTTCGGTCTCCTTATAACCCACGGTCACGGGCGGCACGAAGCCGCGGTTAGGGTTGATGGCATAGGCGCTGCCGAATACGGTACGGAAGCTGTCATAGTCCAGCGCATAGGAGACCGCCAGCCGAAGATTCTCATCTGCAAAGAGACCGTTCGCGTTGTTGAACGCCAGCACCGCTGGTGCATTTGCCGCCGTGACGGCTTCGAGCGTCAGCGTGTCGGACGCAGCCAGCACATCCTGATACGAACCGGAAACGCCCGCGGAATATGCCCACGTCATGTCCAGATCGCCGCTCTGCAGTGCCAGATACATGGTATCCTCGTTTCCAAACAGGCGGCAGACGATCCTGCCGACGTTCGGCATCTGCGGATAATAGGGATTCGGAATGAAGGTGAGCGTCCCGGCCTCCTTGTTGAAGCTCTCCAGTACATACGGCCCGCAGGTGACACGGGCTTCTTCTTCCGTGACAGAAGCCTTGCCCTCGTAGACGTGCTTCGGCATGACGCGGAAGGACGTCATGTTGGAGAGCTCGCGCACGTTGGGCGAGGTCAGCGTCAGGGAGATGGACATTTCATTATCCGAGAGCTCGTAAGAAGCGTACTTTGCTTCCGTGACCTTTCCGTCGGCATCCGTCTGGGAGACAAAATTCGCGCTGCCGTTCGCGTCGTCATAGTCGAGCGTAAAGAGAATGTCCGCCGCCGTGACCGGCTCGCCGTCCGACCAGGCCATGCCGGGCTCGATGGTGTAGACCCATGTGACGGAATCTTCCGTTTCATAGGAAGCAAGCAGCGGATGGTAATTGCCCTCCGCGTCCTGCCAGACGAGCGGAAGCTCGCTGACGCCGCTGGCAAGCATATCGAAGTTATACTCACCAAACGTCGCTGCCTCAATGGCAGCCGTCGTGCCGACCGTGAACTGCTCGATGGGGTATGCGGGCGTTTCCGGTTCCGCCGGCTGCTCGGTCTGTTCGGCCGGTACCGGCTGGTTTTCGGCTTGTGCCGGCTGCTGTGTCTGGGATTCAGATCTGCCGCACGCGGCAAGCGCAAAAATCAGGCTCAGGCAGAGCAAAAGTGCAAGAAGTCTTTTCATCATCATTCCTCCTGTTTTCCGTTCCGCACAAAAACGCGGCGCCTTCTTCCCCAAGAAACGCCGCGTCTTTGCTGCAGGATCGGATTGGGTCGAGCGTATGAACTGATAGCTGTATTGTAGCAGACCGAGCGTTTCAGCGGAAGCTCCCCCCGGGGATGATTTTTCAAAAAAAGTCCCCGGCCCGAAAAACGAAAACCCCCTTTCAAACTCTGGAAAAGAATGATACAATCATGCTGAGGTGATTGCATTGCTGAAGGTTTTTCTGGTAGAGGACGAATGCGTCGTGCGGGAAGGTCTGCGCGACTGCATCGACTGGGAGCGGTACGGATTTGAATTCTGCGGCGACGCGCCCGACGGGGAGCTGGCTCTGCCGCAGATCCGCAAGCTGCGCCCGGACATCCTGATCACGGACATCAAAATGCCGTTTATGGACGGACTGGCGCTCAGCAAGCTCGTCTGTGCGGAGCTGCCGGAGACAAGGATCATTCTCATCAGCGGACACAACGATTTTGAATTTGCGCAGGAAGCCATCGAGATCGGCGTGGAGCAGTATCTGCTCAAGCCCGTGACGAAGTCCTCGCTTCTGAAAACGCTGGAAGACGTCAGCCGGAAGATCGACGAAGAGCGCGAGCAGAAGGCCTACCTGCGCCGCTTCCAGCAGGAGGGGCAGGAGTACGAGCAGTATGCCCGCCGCCAATTCTTCGAGCAGCTCACCTCCGGCACGCTGCGCGTCTCCGAGATCTACGAACAGGCCAAAAGGCTGCAGATCGACATCGACGCCGAACGCTATACCGTCATTCTGCTGACCTTGCAGAGCAGGGGAACGGCGGAGTATTCCCAGACGCTGGCCGACCGGCTGGAGGAGCTGATGGCGTATCTGCTGCGCTACGGCGAGTATCTGCTGTTCCGGTGCAATCTCATGACCTACTGCATCATCGTCAAGGACAGCGCCGCGGAGCCCGGCGGCGCCGTAGACCGGTGCCTTGAAAACATCCAGCGCCGCTGCGCCGGCGATGCGTCTCTTGCGTGGTACGCGGCGGTCAGCGGCCCGGTCGCGCGGCTGAGCGAGCTTCCCGGCTGCTATGCCCGGGCGCATACGATCCTGTCCTACCGCCATCTTCTGCCGGAGCAGCATGTGCTGACCGCGGACGTGCTGCAAAAGCCGCAGCGCGGCGCGCTCCCGGCGCTCGACGAGGTCGACGCCAGCAAGGCGGATCCCGCCATCATCCGCAGCTTCCTGCAGACCGGCATGCGCGAGGAGATCCCGGATTTCGTGTCGGAGTATCTCGCCTCCTTCGGAAACGCGCTGGATTCCATGCTCTTCCGGCAGTATGTGCTGCTGGAGCTGCGCTTCAGCGCCATCCGCGCGGCCAAGAGCTTCGGCTATTCGCAGGAGGAATTCCTGCGCCCGCTTGGCTCCGCGCAGGAGCTTCAGGCGGATATGAGCCGCGAGACGCTGTCCAGAAGCTGTGCCGCGCTTTTGCGCCGCGCCATCGACCTGCGCGAGGAGGAGTCCGGCAATCAGTATAAATCCATGCTCAAGCGGGCGCTTCGATATATTGACCAGAACTATACCGACGAAAATCTCTCGCTCAACACCGCGGCGAAGGCGGCCAACATCAGTCCCAACTATTTTTCCGGCGTGTTCAGCCAGGAGATGGGGCAGACGTTTGTCGAATACCTGACGGAAAAGCGGATGGAGCGCGCAAAGGAGCTGCTGCGCTATTCCGGCAAGCGGTCGAGCGAGGTGGCCTATGAGGTCGGCTACCGCGACCCGCGCTATTTCAGCTTCCTGTTCAAAAAGACGCAGGGCTGCACGCCGAGCAGCTACCGCGCGGGAAACGGAGACGGACATGAGGCGAAATGAGCCGCATCCGTCGCTGGACGGAAAGTTGCGGCGGCTTTTGTGGAGCATGCTGCTGCTCGTCTGCGTGATCCTCGTCGCGACGCTGGCGATTTTGCTGCTGCACAACCACCAGTATTCCATCGTCACGGCCAATATCGTCCGCGCCTCCCAATTCAACCAGAATTTCAAGGAGGATGTCGACCTCAAAATGTATTATTACGTCATCGACAGCAGCTACGGCGAGACGCTGCCGGTGCAGGAGGTCGACGAGGCAAAGGCGCTTGCGCAGGAGCTTCTGGACGGCACGCAGGACCGGCAGAGCCGGAGGGCCATCACGAGCGCGATCGATCTGTGCGAAAATCTGCGCGAGCGCATCATGCAGATCACCGAGACCGACGGCTACGAGGCCAGAATGGAGCTGCTGGAATCCAACATCTATATTCTCACGGAGCTGATCCAGCAGTATTTCTATACCTATCTCTATCATGAGGCAGGCTATCTGGATTCTTTGCAGGCGGCGCTGACGGCCCGGCTCTGGCTGGAGCTGGGACTGGTCGCCGCCGGAGCGCTGGTGCTCGTGGTCGTGCTCATGCGCCGCTCCGCGGCCATCAGCCGCAGCATCACGCAGCCAATCTATGCCCTGCGCGAACGCGCGCAGTCCATCGGCCGGGGCGATCTTGCCGCGCGGGAGCCCGTCGTCGCAGAGGACGAGACGCTGCAGGCGCTCAGCAGCAGCATCGAGCAGATGGCGCAGCACCTGCAGCAGCAGATGGAGCTCAACCGGCTCGAGCAGGACAAGCTCCGCGCGATGGAGCTTGCGCTGCTGCAGAGCCAGATCAACCCACATTTTCTTTACAACACGCTCGACACCATCATCTGGCTCGTAGAGACGGGAAAAAACGAACAGGCCGTCGAGATGGTCACGAGCCTGTCAAACTTTTTCCGCAGCTCTCTGAGCAAGGGGCGCGATCTCATCACCCTTGGCGAGGAGGAGATCCACGTGCGCAGCTATCTGGAGATCCAGCAGGTGCGCTACCGGGATATTCTCTGCTATGAAATTTGCGTCCAGCCGGAGCTGCGCGGCTGCGTGCTGCCGAAGCTGACCTTGCAGCCGCTGGTGGAAAACGCGCTCTACCACGGCATCAAGCTGCGCCGCGGTCTGGGCCATATCCGCGTCGACGCCGCGCAGGAGGACGATCATGTCCGCATTCTGGTACAGGACGACGGCGCCGGTATGCCGCCCGAGCGCCTGCGGCAGCTGCGGCAGAGTCTCGACACGGAGGAGCAGGTCGGCTTCGGCCTGCGCACGGTCTTCCGGCGGCTGCGGCTGCTGTACGGCGGGCAGTGTTCCATGGAGCTGGAAAGCGAGCCGAACGCCGGTACGACGGTCACGCTGCGCTTTCCCATCAGAAAGGAGGCCGAGACATGAAGCGCCTGACCCTTCTTTTTCTCAGCTTTACCCTGCTGCTTCTGAGCGGCTGCATGCCGGATGTCCGGCAGACGCCGGAGGAGGAAATAACGCTCATCACCGTCGGCTTTTCACAGGTCGGCGCGGAATCCGACTGGCGCGTGGCCAATACCGAGTCCATGCGCGAGAGTCTGAGCGAGGAAAACGGCTTTGAGCTGCTGTTTGACAACGCCCGGCAGAAGCAGGAAAACCAGTTCAAGGCCATCCGCACCTTTATCCAGCAGGACGTGGATTACATCGTCCTCGCGCCCGTCACGGAGACCGGCTGGGAAAGCGTTCTGGAAGAGGCGCGTGCGGCGGATATCCCGGTTATCATCGTTGACCGGCAGGTAGAGGTAAGCGACCCCGCGCTCTACACGAGCTGGGTCGGCTCGGATTTCCGGAAGACTGCCGACGAGGCCGTCGCATGGCTGGCGGAAACGCTGGACGCGCGTGAGGAGCCGGATGCGCAGGTACAGATCCTGCACCTGCAGGGCACGCCCGGCTCCACGGCGCAGCTCCAACGCAGTGCGGCCCTGGAGGCGGGCGCAGCCAGGCATGAAACCTGGACGATTACCGCACAGCTGAACGGCGATTTCACGCAGGCGAAGGCGTATGAAGAGACCCGCGCTTATCTGCAAGGCAATCCCGTGCCGGACGTGGTCTACTGCGAAAACGACAACATGTGCTTCGGCGTCATGCAGGCGCTGGACGAGCGGGGCATTGCCTACGGGACCGGCGGCGTAACGCTCATTTCCTTCGACGCGGTGCGCCGCGCGCTTTCATACTGCAGGGACGGGAAGCTCGGCCTCTGCGCCGAGTGCAACCCTCTCCACGGTCCGCGCGTACGCGCAATCATCGAACAGCTCGAGCGCGGCGAAGCGCCGGAAAAACAGTCCTACGTCCCGGAGCAGCTCTTCACAGCCGGACAGATCACCGACGAGCTGCTGGAAAGCCGTGTATATTAAGTACGCACCTAAGGCTCCACTTTGACCAAAGGGGAGCCTTGGTACGGGCGTGTTCTGAAAAGATTCAAAACGCGGCGTGCATCCGGATTTCGGATGCACGCCGTTTTTTCTCATATATCATCCGCTCTGCCGCTCGTGCAGCGTCCATGGGAGACTGACGCTGCGGCACGGCTGGCGACGGATCTGGCTGAGCAGGTTTTCGGCCGCCGCATGCCCCATCGCGTGCGGCTCGTGTCCGGCGGAGGTGATGCTGACGGGGCCGAAGGTGCAGTAGTAGCTGCTGTCAAAGCTGACGACGGCAATGTCCTCCGGCACGCGCTTTCCCGCGCGCAGAAGCGTCCGAATCAGATGGAAGGCGATCTCGTCGTTGTAGCAGACGACGGCCGTGCAGCCGCCCAGTTGCTGCCGGAGAAACCCCTGCAGCATGCTCTCGTCCTGCAGCTCGACAAGCTGATGGCGCTGGAAGCTGGAAAACCAGAGAAAATTTTCATCGGCCGGGAACAGTCCCGCGTCGCGCATCGCGCAGACGACGCCGTGATAGCGTTCCGGGCCCTGCACATCGTCGGATTTGAAGATCCCGGCGATGTTTCGATGCCCGTTCCGGATCAGGTGCCCGGCCAGCAGATAGCCGCCGCCGTAATTGTCGTCGCCGACGCAGAACGCGTCGGGCAGCTCCCGGCAGCATCCGTGCAGAAAGGTCAGCGGCGTTCCGCGTCGCTTCAATTCCAGATAAAGCTCGGCGTTCGGGCTCGGCAGCGCCGTCTTGCAGCCCTCGATCAGGATCCCCGCCGGGGGATCGAGCAGCAGCTGCTGCAAGATCTCGCGCTCGCGGCGGATGGAGTTTTCCGTGGCGTGAATGACGACGGAAAAGCCCTGCGCGGCAAGACAGGCCTGAATGTCCTTGAGCAGAGACGGGAAAATGTAGTCGCTGAGCGAGGCCGCGACCACGGCGATGCGCCGGTCCTGACTGGCAGCCGCCGGGCACAGAAAGCTGCCGCTTCCGCGCCGCGTTTCAATGAGTCCCTCCTGCTCCAGCACAGCCAGCGCCTGCCGGAGCGTCTGCCGGCTGACGGAAAACTGCGCGGCGAGCGCCTGCTCGCCCGGCAGCTTCCGCTGCCCGTCCGCATACCACTGCGGCAGCGCCTGCCGCAGCGCCTGCACCAGCTGTTCATATTTCGGCGTCATACGCACCCGCCTCCTGTGTTGTTGATGTGGATCTATAGTCCGCGGCCATCCAAAGGCTCCCCTTGGGCACAAGGGGCCGATTCCCCCTGTCAGGGGGAAATGGCCCCGTAGGGCCAAAAGGGGTGGGACGCTGGCCTGAAGGGCCTGAGGGGATTCGAATGCTGCAAATCTCGGAGCACTCTGTATTTTGCAACTACACTGCGGAATCCCCTCAGTCAGCTTCGCTTTGTTCAAAGGGGAGTGCCGCGTAGGGGCCGACGACTCTGTCGGCCCGGTAAATGTTGCGGATTTGCCGTGGATTTCCGTAAAAATGCTGCATTTCGTGGGCGGACAGAGTCGTCCGCCCCTACAACTGAATTCGCCGGTGCCTACGAATTCGCCGAAAATCTGTGTGAAACCCGGAACACCCTGCCGCACGACCTCTCCGACTCGGCGTACCGCCGAGCCACCTCCCCTTTCAGGGGAGGCTTGGGTGAACCCTGCTGCCGAGGCTGCGTTCGCTTCCATTGTACCACAGCTGCCCGCAGACCGCATGGCCGGATTTGTTCGTTTTCTTTCGGAGATTTGTCGGACAGCCGAAGGAAATCCCGCCTTCCGGCAGACAACGCGAAACATATTCAAAAATTTTTCGGAAAATTCTCAACCGCGGCAGGAGAAAAACAAACGGCATGCGTGCCGCGTCCGTCGTTTTGTCAGCGGTGCGCAGCGCGCTTTTTGACGGCTTGACCGGGCAGAAGCGGAAAAAAACAAACAAAAAAGGCGCGGAAAGCGGAAGAAAACAAACTCTATGATGCAAAAACGGGAGAGTATCGAAAATGCTGTCCGTTTTCCACGCGCGGAGCGCAAAAGCTGTCTGCGTGCTGCGCCGAATTTGAGGCGGAACCTGTTCGCCGGCTTGTTTTCCGCGTCTTCGCGCGCTTTAATAGGGGCATGACAGGCGAACGCCTGCAGTACCCGCGAAACCAATCAACACGATCTGAAAGTGAGGAAACAAATCATGAAAAAGATTCTTGCGCTGCTTCTGGCGATCACCATGATCGCCGCCTTCTGCGCCTGCGCGAAGGCTCCCGCCGACACGACCCCGGCCGATACCTCCGCTGACGCTCCCGCCGACACCGCTTCCGATACGCCCGCCGCTTCCGACGGTGCGCTCATCAAGGTCGGCATCATCAACAACGACCCCAACGAATCCGGCTACCGCACCGCCAACGACAAGGACCTCAAGGCGATGTTCACCGAGGAAAACGGCTATGACGCATCGTTTGCCTACAGCCTCAAGAACGACGAGCAGATCGCTGCCGCCCAGAAATTCATCCAGGACGAGGTCGACTACCTGCTGATCTCCGCCGCCGGTACCTCCGGCTGGGATTCCGTCCTGCAGGACGCGCAGGCCGCCGGCATCCAGGTCATCCTCTTTGACCGCACTATCGACGCAGACGAGAGCCTGTATGTCGCTTCCATCGTCTCCGACATGGCCAAGGAAGGCCAGACTGCCGTTGACTGGCTCGCTTCCCAGAACCTCGACACCTACAACATCATCCACATCCAGGGCGTCATGGGCTCCGCTGCCCAGATCGGCCGCACCGGCGCGCTCGACGCGCAGGTCGCCGCGAACGACAACTGGAACATGGTGACCCAGCAGACCGCTGAGTGGAACGCCGAAACTGCCCAGCAGATCGTGCAGTCCGTCATCGACTCCGGCAAGGAATTCAACGTCATCTACGCTGAGAACGACGACATGGCCAAGGGCGCTGTCGCGGCGCTGGACAAGGCGAACATCTCCCACGGCGTCGGCAAGGACGTCATCGTCATGGGCTTCGACTGCAACAAGTGGGCGCTTGAAGAGCTGCTCGCCGGCAACTGGAACTACGACGGCCAGTGCAACCCCTTCCAGGCTTCCTACATCGACGCCATCATCAAGGATCTGCAGAACGGCAAGACTCCGGCTGAAAAGACCATCATCATGGACGAGAAGGGATTCGACGCTTCCACCATCACGCAGGAAGACGTTGACAACTACGGCATTTGATCAGACACTGAACTTCGCATAAAGACTCAAACGGCTGCGTGCGGCACGGCGTATATGGAGGATTCCGTGTATCCGCGCTGCACGCAGCGTGCCATTATGGAGGCAAACACGATGCAGGAAACAGCTTTACTGGAATTGCGGGGGATCTGCAAATTCTTCCCCGGCGTCCGCGCGCTCGACGGCGTGGATTTTACGCTCCGCAGGGGCGAGATCCACGCGCTGATGGGGGAGAACGGCGCGGGCAAATCCACGCTCATCAAGGTGCTCACGGGCGTGTATTCCAAAGACGAGGGCACCATTTCCATGGAAGGAACGCCCGTACAGATCCGCACGACGCAGGACGCGCTCAAGGCGGGCATCAGTACGGTTTATCAGGAGATCACCCTCTGCCCGAATCTGACCGTGGCGGAGAATTTATACATTGGACGCACAAAGGGCGCGTTTACAAACTGGCGCAAGATGAACGCGGGCGCGAAGAAGATCCTCGAGTCGCTCGGCATTCCCGCCGCGCCCACGCAGCAGCTGTCCAGCTGCTCCATCGCCGTGCAGCAGATGGTCGCCATCGCCCGCGCGGTCGATATGGACTGCAAGGTGCTCATTCTCGACGAGCCGACGTCCTCTCTCGATGAGCAGGAGGTCGAAAAGCTCTTTAAGCTGATGCTGGACCTCAAATCGCGCGGCGTCGGCATCATCTTCGTCACGCATTTTCTCGAGCAGGTCTACGCCGTCTGCGACCGCATCACCGTCCTGCGCGATGGCAAGCTTGTCGGCGAATACAAAATTGCCGACCTGCCGCGCGTGCAGCTCGTGTCCAAAATGCTCGGCAAGGAGCTGGACGATCTGTCCGGGATCAAGAGCGAGAGCGCGGCGGACGCGCTCGAAAACGCGCAGGTCGTCTATGAGGCAGCCGGGCTTTCCAGTGCGGCAGGCGTCCGCCCGTTTGATTTTTCCATCCGCAAAGGCGAGGTCAACGGCTTTACGGGGCTGCTCGGCTCCGGCCGCAGCGAATCTGTCCGCGCGATCTTCGGCGCGGATCATGTCTCCGGCGGCACCGTGAAAATGGACGGCCGTCAGGTGAAGATCACCTCGCCGCTGCGCGCCATGAAGCACGGCATCAGCTATCTGCCCGAGGACCGCAAGCGCGACGGCATCATCGGCGATCTTTCCGTGCGCGACAATATCATTCTCGCGCGGCAGGTGCTCGATGGCTTCTTCCATCCCATTTCCAGGGCGAAGGCGGAGCAGTACGCCGAGGAATACATCAAGCTCCTGAACATCAAGACGGCCTCGACCGACACGCCCATCAAGGCGCTCTCCGGCGGCAACCAGCAGAAGGTCATTCTGGCGCGCTGGCTGCTGGCGAACCCCGTCTATATGATCCTCGACGAGCCGACGCGCGGCATCGACGTCGGCACGAAGGTCGAGATCCAGAAGCTCGTGCTGCAGCTGGCCGCGGAGGGCAAGAGCGTGACGTTCATTTCGTCGGAGATCGACGAAATGCTCCGCATCTGCTCGCGCCTCATCGTCATGCGCGACCGGCAGGTCGTCGGCGAGCTGCGCGGCAGCGATCTTACCCAGAGCAGCATCATGAAAACCATTGCCGGAGGTGAACAGGTATGACCCGGACGACTGAAAAACCGCAGGGCAGCTTCCTTGCCCGGCTGGTGCGCAGGCAGATCTTCATTCCGCTTGCCGCGCTTCTGATCCTGATCGTATTCAACTTTATCGCAGACCCGTCGTTCTTCGCCGTTACGCTGAAGGAAAACAGCCTCGGCGATCTGGTCCTGACGGGCAACCTCATCACGATCCTTGACAACGCCTCCGAGCTTGTCATTCTCGCCATCGGCATGACGCTCGTCACGGCGGCCTCCGGCGGACAGGACATCTCCGTCGGCTCTGCCATCGCCATTGCGGGCAGCGTCGTGCTGCGCGTGCTGTGCGGCACGAATTCCCGCCCCGACACGCTGCAGGCGCCCATCATCGTGGCCTTCCTGGCCTGCTGTGTCGTCTCGATGCTCTTCGGCGCGTTCAACGGTACGCTCGTCGCGGTCTTCAAGATCCAGCCGATGGTCGCCACGCTCATTCTCTATACGGCCGGCCGCTCCATCGCCGCCTGGATCAACAACAACGAGCTGCCCATGATCTCCGACCCCGCCTTTGCCTATTACGGCAACTTCCTGCCGGGCGTGGCCGTCCCGACGCCGATCTTCATCGCTGTTGCCTGCATGGTGCTCGCGTGGGCGCTGCTGCGGTTCACGAATATCGGGCTTTATTCGCAGGCGGTCGGCATCAACGCCAGCGCCGCGCGGCTCAACGGCATCCACCCGCAGTTCGTGAAGTTCCTGACCTACGTCATCCTCGGCCTGTGCGTGGCCGTCGCGGGCTTTATCAAGGTCAGCCGCTTCTCCACCATCAACTATTCTGTCGTCGCCAAGGACATCGAGATGGATGCGATCCTGGCCGTCGCGCTCGGCGGCAACGCGCTCTCGGGCGGCAAATTCAACATCTGGGCCTCCGTCCTCGGCGCGTATGTCATCCAGTTCCTCACCACGACGCTCTTTAAATTCAACGTCGTGTCCAGCGCTCTGCCGGCCTATAAGGCGGTCGTGGTCATCATCCTCGTCGTGCTGAGCGCGCCGACTGTCCGCGAAAAGCTGGAAGCGCTCAAAAAGCGGCACAGAACCGAAGAAAAGAAGGAGGCCGGCTCCCATGCGGAATAAAACAAAAGCGCCTTCGCTTGCGCGCAAAGGCCGTCTGACGGACGCAAAGCTGCTGCTCATCATCACGATCTGCGTCTTTGCCGTCATGTATGTGTGCGCGGTGCTGTTTCTCGGCTCCGGCTTCAAAAAGCCGCAGACCTTCTTCAATATCCTCAATGAAAACGCGGCCCTGCTCATTCTCTCATGCGGCATGAGCCTCGTCATGATCACGGGCGGCATCGACATTTCCGTTGGCACGCTCACCGCGCTCGTCTGCATGAGCTGCGCGGTCAATCTCGACTATCAGGGCGGCACCGTCCTGACGGCCATTCTGCTGGCCCTCGGCATCGGCACGGCCTTCGGCCTCGTGCAGGGCTTCCTGATCGCCTATCTGGACATTCAGCCGTTTATCGTCACGCTCGCGGGCATGTTCTTTGCCAAGGGCATGACGACCATCGTCAACGCCACGCAGTTCAACGTGGAAAACGCGGCGTTCAAGGCGCTGAAAGAGACGCGCATCTATGTGCCCGGCATGGGCTCGGTCAATAAGCTCGGCGCGTATGTCCCGGCCTATGTGGAGATCGGCGTGGTCGTGGCGCTCGTGGTCGTGGCGATCCTGTTCGTGGTGCTCCGCTGGACGAAGTTCGGCAGAAGCGTCTACGCGGTCGGCGGCAACAGCTACAGCGCCAATATGCTGGCCATCAACGTCAAGCGCACGAAATTCCTCGCGCATCTGATCTGCGGCATTCTCGCGGGTATCGGCGGCTTCGTGTATTTCCTGCACGTCGGCTCCGGCTCGCCGTCGCACGCGAGCGGCGCGGAAATGAACGCCATCGCGTCCTCCATCATCGGCGGCACGATGCTGACCGGCGGCGTCGGCAACATCATCGGCACGCTCTTCGGCGTGCTGTCCCTGAGCACGATCAAAAATATCGTCTCCTCGCTGGGACTTGACGAGGCATGGTGGACAAATATCACGGTTGCTGCTATGATATGCTTGTTCCTTGTGATCCAGAGTCTGGTGCTCTCGCGCAAAAACAAGGACGAGTAAGCGCCGCTGCAGGCAAGTACACTGTATTTTAAATAGGAGATATGCTATGAAACATTACGAATTTTGGTTTATCGTTGGTTCGCAGACGCTCTACGGCGACGACGTGCTGACCACCGTCGCCAACCGCGCGGAGGAGATGGCGCAGAAGCTCTCTGCCGTCCTGCCGTATCCGCTCAAATACAAGGTCACGGCCAAGTCCAGCGCCGAGATCACGCAGGTCGTGAAAGAGGCCAATTTTGACGACAACTGCGCCGGTATCGTCACGTGGTGCCACACGTTCAGCCCGTCCAAGATGTGGATCAATGGCCTCGATCTTTTGCAGAAGCCGTGGCTGCACTTTGCCACGCAGTATAACCGCGAGATCCCCAATGAAGAGATCGACATGGACTTCATGAACCTCAATCAGGCCGCCCACGGCGACCGCGAGCACGGCTTCATCGGCGCACGCCTGCGCAAGCCGCGCAAGATCATCGCCGGTTACTGGCAGGACGAGGACGTGCAGGCCCGCATCGGCAGCTGGATGAAAGCCGCTATCGGCGTGGCCGTCTCGAAGGACATGAAGGTCATGCGCTTCGGCGACAATATGCGCAACGTCGCCGTTACCGAGGGCGATAAGGTCGAGGTGCAGAAGAAGCTCGGCTGGGAGGTCAACACGTGGGCCGTCGGCGATCTGGTCAAGGAAATGAACGCCGTCACCGAGGCTGAGATCGACGCTCTGATGGACGTTTACCGCGAAAAGTATGACATTGCGACCGACGATATCGCCGCCGTCCGCTATCAGGCGCGCGAAGAAATTGCCATGAAGAAGATGATGGATGCGGAGGGCTGCAAGGCGTTCTCCAACACGTTCCAGGATCTCTACGGCATGGAGCAGCTGCCGGGCCTTGCGTCCCAGCACCTCATGGCGCAGGGCTATGGCTACGGCGGCGAGGGCGACTGGAAGGTCGCAGCGATGACTGCCATTCTTAAAGCCATGGGCGAAAACGGCAACGGCGCGTCCGCATTTATGGAGGACTATACCTATCATCTCGTCAAGGGTCAGGAATACTCCCTCGGCGCACATATGCTGGAGGTCTGCCCGTCTGTGGCATCGGGCCGTCCGCGCATCGAGACGCACTTCCTCGGCATCGGCATGAACGAAAAGGACCCTGCCCGTCTCGTCTTTGAAGGCAAAGCGGGCAAGGGCGTCGTCGTCAGCCTCATCGACATGGGCGGTCGTCTGCGCCTGATCGTGCAGGATATTGAGGCCGTCAAACCCATCATGCCCATGCCGAACCTGCCGGTCGCCAGAGTCATGTGGCGCGCCATGCCCGACCTCACCACCGGCGTCGAGTGCTGGATCACGGCAGGCGGCGCGCACCATACCGTCCTGAGCTACGACGTGACCGCCGAGCAGCTCCGCGACTGGGCACGGATGATGGAAATCGAATTCGTCCACATCACGAAGGACACCACGGTCGAATCTCTGGAGCACGAGCTGTTCCTGAACGACCTCGCGTGGAAGCTGAAGTAAAGCGCAGCCCCCAAAACGATATAGACACAGAACGAGCGGCTCTCCAACCGGAGAGCCGCTCGTCTGTGATGGTATTACTTTTTGCAGCGCCAGAGGAACGTGACGATCTGGGCGCGGGTACAGGGGGCGTCGGGGGAGAAGGTGGCTGCGGTCGTGCCGGAGGTGATGCCCTTCTGGTAGCACCATGCGACGGCCTCGTAGGCCCAGTCCGGCGTGTCGCTGAACGGGAGCAGGAACATCCACGCGCCGGTGAAGCCGCCGCCCTCGGACTGAACAAGCCGGTAGAGGAAGGAGACGATCTGCGCTCTGGTGCAGGGAGCGTCCGGGCTGAACGCTGTCTTGCTCGTGCCGGTCGTGATGCCGTTCTCCACGGCCCACAGGACCGCGTCATGGAAATAGCTGTTCGCGGGAACGTCGGCAAAGGGCATGACGCTCGTCTTCGGCGCGGGGCTGCCCGCCGCACGCCAGAGGAAGGTCACGGCCTGCGCTCTGGTGCAGGAGCCGTCGGGGGAGAAGCGCGAGGCGCTTGTCCCGGTGGTGATGCCGTTCGCGACGGCCCAGCCGACCGCCTCTTCGTAATAGCTGCCCGCGGGAACGTCGGCGAACGTGCCTGCAGGCACGAAGCTGACCTCAATGGTGTGCGCGCTGCTGACGTTTTCAAACGTGTAGCTGCGTACCGCGCCGACGCTTCTGCCGTCGACCTTCACGTCGGCGATGGCATAGCCCCTGTCCGGCGTGATGGTGAAGGTCTGATCCGCGCCCGTGCGGACGCTGACATTGCCGCTCGGCGTGATGGAGCCACCCGTTCCGGCGGAGGCTTTGATGACGCGGGTGCTGTCATACCAGCCGCTGCCGCCGCCGATGGCTGTCCAGTGGGCGTAGACCGTGGTGCTCGCGAAAAATTCGGTGTCCGTTGTGACCGGCGCGCCGCCCGTCCGCTCCATGTACCAGCCGTCGAAGCGATAACCGCTGCGGAACGCATCGGGCAGAGAGGACAGCCTCCGGCCGGCGGTGAACAGGCGGTCGATCGCGGGCGTGCCGCCGTTTCCGTCGAAGGAGACGACGAATTCTGCGGCAGGGATCTCCACCCAGATAGCATAGAGCGTGATGTCCGCCGTCACGTCGATGGCGCTGCCGGAGAGCACCGCGCCGCCGGCGCTGAGCGCCCAGCCCTTGAACTGCTTGCCTGCGGGCGCGGTAAACCCGCAGGCGGGCAGCGTATAGTCGCTTCCCTTCCGGACGGACGCGGAGGCCATGGAGCCGGAGCCGCCGTTTTTATCGAAGCTGACCGTGCAGTACCCGGCCTCAGTGCCCTCGCCCACAATGACCGCTGTCTCGGGGCTGGCCGCGTAATTCCGATCCTCGCTCGCCCGATAGCGCACATAGTACGTACCGGCTGTCAGTCCGGTGATCTCCGCGCCGGGGCAGGGGAGATAGGCGCTCTCAGATGCCGCGCGGTATTCCATGGATGCGTCCGCGCCGGTGATCCTGCCGTCGCTGCCGCCCCTGGTCGTGGGCGCGACGCCCAGAAGACCGCCGGGCGCCTCCGGTACCGCCTGTTCGATGCGCCATTCTGCCGTCACGGCATCGGTTGTGCCGTCCGACCACTGCCCGGGCTTTGGCGTAACGCTTACGGTGTATGTGCCCGCATCCGTGCCGCTGTTTCCGCTGATGTTCATCGTCCTTTCGTCATAGCCCGCTACGCTGGCAAACTGCTCCGTGCCGTCGTAGATATATTCGCCGGTGACTTCGAGGACGGGTCGGAGCGCCATAAGTTTTTCGAATTCAGCGCTGACGGTGACATTCGTGTTCGGCTGGATGAAGGAATACGTTTCGCCGTCGCCGCTGCAGGCGACGCTCTCGCCGCTGTCTCCGGTGACGGTCAGGCTTTTCAGCAGATAGCCCTCCGCGGGTACCGCTGAAAGCATGACCAGCTCACCCTCGCAGAACATGGGCGTACCGTTCAAAGTCTCGCTGGCGTTCACCGCCGTGACAGATCCGTTTGCAGTGCCGCCGAGCGTCACCGTGTACTTCCGCGCGGCGGTCACCGTCACCTGCACCCAGACGTCCTGCCAATATGCCTTGCCCGGATTTACGACAATGTCGGTGTCGGACAGATCCAGTGTTCCGTTGACGGTAAAGCGCTGCTCCTGCTTGGCCGCCGGATCGTACTCCTCCGGGATCTCCCAAATGACCGGGATCGGAATATCCGTCTGATCCCCGCCCATGGCTGTATGGGCCATGACCGTTTTCGGAAGCGCGTCTTCCAGCTTCGCACCGTACGGAAGCGACAGATCCCCGGGGAGCGCTCTCCAGTCCAGCGTATTCCAGCGAACCTTGTTCCCCAGATAGCGAGCCGTATTTCCGCAGGCGTCTTCGATATAGATGTGGTGATAGACATGGTCGTTCATGTCTGCCGGGATCGTATAAACGCCGTTTTCGTCCGGCTCCAGAACCGTCTGGCCGTCCTTCACCGTAAACGGCAGCTCGTCCGTCACCGTGAATTGCAGACCGCCCCAATAGGTCACGCCATCGAAGTGGATATCCCCAACGGTCAGGCCCGCCAGCTCATTGCCGGAGGGATACACCCTGGCCACAGGGAATTCGCCCTCTATGATGATTCTGGGCGTGGAGACATATTTTGTCCCCACCTCATTGGTGGCCTTGGCATAGACGTACCACTCGCCCTTGTAGTCCTCAAAGGAGGGGCCGATGAAGGTCGCGATTACGGTCTTGTCAAACTCCCTCCACGGAAGAGGGGTGGTCTCATCCTTGTCCAACGCTTCCAGCTGCTCTAATGTATAGCGTTCTGAGGTTTCGAAGTAATAGCTGGTTTCGTCGGATGGGACCCAAATTGACATCAAGTACCCGTCTCCATATTTGGAGACCGGATTGGCATAACAGAACGCATCAGCAGCGTCCGCCTGGTAGCCATAGAATCTCTCCCGCATAAACTGAATGGACAGCTCCGGCAGCTCCGTTTTCGGGATCACCAGCAAAAACGTCCGGTTGGAGTTGATGACGCCGAAGTTATAGGTTTCGGTTTCCGCGTCATAGGATATCTTGATGCTTTCGTCGTCCAGATCGACAAAATAGGCTTCCTTCGGCAGATGATTGAACGGGAAGTCCAGATCGAATCCGTGCGGCACGCCCAATTCCAGATACTTCTTGCTGAGGTCATTCCTGTCCTCCACAAACAACACGCTGTGTCTTCTGTACAGTCTTACCTTTGCCGTGGCGCTGTTGCCCGCATGATCCGTAGCGACAACCTCATATACGAGTCCTTCGTCGTTGTTGCCGCCGTCCGGCGCGGTCAGATGATAGGTCGGCCCAGTCTGCTCCACGCCGTTGACCGTCACGGACTTGACCCCGGACGATACCTCGTCCTTTCCCGCCGGGTCGCTGACCGTGAAGCTGATCGTGCCGGGCTGCCCGTCGTCGGTGTCATAGGGATCGTAATCCCGTCCGTCTACCAGACCCTCGATCACCGGCGGCGTGGTGTCCTTCGTCGTCACGACCCCGCACACGGTGCATTTCTTTTTCCAGCCTTCCCAGTCGCCGGGAATGTGCTTCCCGTTCGGCGCGGGCCCCTGTTTCGTCGGATCCCGGCCGAAGCAGCGCTTGCATCCCCAGATATGATAGCCGTTCCAGTCTTTCCAGCCGTAGGTATGATCCCCCTCGCAGGAGGTATACATCATTGTCATTTCCAGCTCGTAGATGGTCCAGCCGTAGTTCTGCGCGAACGGCAGCGACAGCAGCGACACATCGATAAGCCCGCGCTCGTTGGGGATCAGGAAATCACTGAAATTGAATATGACGCATCTGCCATTGGCAGTCAGGCCGTAGGCCTCTGCCTTCAGCCACACGATTTCTTTCTTTTTGGAGCCGATCTTGATGGCGTCATTGGCGGCGGCGGAGGGATCCTTGACCAGATCCTCCAGCTTATATACAAGGTCGCCGTAGCCCATGGCCGCCGCGTCCGAGCCGTTGCTCCAACGGCCTGTCGTCAGCTTCAGGTTCGCGTCCGTCACGGTAATATTCCTGGCGTGCATCCAACGTCCGCCGCCGATGGCCGCGCCGTAAACGCCCCTTGCGGTGATATAGCCGCCGGTGATGGTGATGTCATGGGCGGGAACGAACTGCCCGCCGCCGATGCCTGCGCCATTATAGCCGCCGCAGGCGTTGACCATGCCGCCGGAGATGTAAATGTTGCAGGCGGCGTTGATGCCATCCATGTCCTGCTCTGTTTTCCAGCAGCCGCTGCCGATCCCTGCGCCGCCCTCGCCGCCATACGCGTTCACGCTGCCGCCGAGAATGTGGATCTCGCTGCTGCGGCCCTCATAGCTGCCGCCAATGCCGGCGGCCCATCTGCCGCCGTTGGCCTGCACCGTACCGGAGTAGAAGTACAGCTTCTCGCCGCTGCCGCCCCGGCCGCTGCCGATGCCCGCGCCGCCCTGACCGCCGTCGGCTATGATCGTGCCGCCCCAATAATCGGGATTCGTCTGCGAGCCAAAGTGCATGTTCACACCGTGGCCGAACATATCTCCGTTATAAAGACCATCAAAAATATTCCGGGTCGCATAGCTGCCGCCGATACCTGCGGCCTTTTCGCCGCCCTTGCAGCTCACCGTGGTGCCGGTGCGCGCCAGCACATAAAGCTGCCCCTCGCTGCGGTTTTTCTGGATCGCCGCGCGGCCGTCAGCGCCTTGCAGGGTGCTGTCCTTGCCGATGAAATAGAGATAAGCCGAAGCCTTTTTGTTCAGCTCGATGGCCGGCCCCTTGGAGCTGGGACTCATCTTAATATTTACGCCGTCAATAAATACGTGCGGCGCGGCTTTGTCTCCCTTGATGAAGATCTTCTTATCCCATACCCATGTGTCCCTGAGCTTGTCGGGCACGGACGAGTAGATGTAGTAGCTCCGACTGTCCTTAATGGATATGTCCGATGTCCGGTTGTACACGTCAATGCTCACGTCGTACTCTGGGATGGTATCCATCGGCCCGTTCGCCGCCGACGCTGTTGTCGGCAGCAGCGTCAGCACCATGCAACACAACAGCAGGATGCTAAGTATTCGTTTCTTCATTGGCTTTTCTCCTCCTGTTCGTATCGGTTCGGCTTGTCCGTCCCGTCTTTTTTCTGGTTTTCTCTGATTCTGAGCCGGATGCAAAGCGCGGTGATCGCCACCGCCGCCGCAAAGGACACAACGCCCAGCAGCACATAGCCGCCCGCGTTCTCCCGCAGCAGCATCGCGCCGAACACGCCCTGCGCGGCGGCCTGTCCCGGCCCGCCTGCCATGCCCGCTGCCGTTACGAGCGCCGCGGTCAGGAGCACGCACATGGCGGACAGTCCCCAGACGCTGCGCCGCTGCCTCCGGCGGCCCATTTCGCGCACCCGCTGCTTGACCAACCTGACGCGCTTCGCGCTATCATACATATCGCCCGAGCCTCCTCTCCGGATCAGTTTGAAATGACCCTTCACTGATACAGGTACACAAACCCGCAAAAACTCTCACCCAAATCTGATTTTTTTAAAAAAGCGCAAAAAAAGCGCCCCCTGGCGCAGGGGACGCCGGTGCGAAGCGCCTGAGGGGATCCAGGCGCGGAGGATTTCGGCGTATTTGAACATACGCGGTTGCCTTCCAAGCAGACAGCGGCCCGCAGGATCTCCTGCGGGCCGCTGCCAACACAAATGAAAAGAGGAATCATGAAACAGGCTTTATAAACGTGCGCGGATCGCACGGGGAGAAGCTCAGCGGACGCTGAACAGCAGCTCGCCGTAGGTCGGATACGGCCAGCAGGCGCGGGCGGTGAGCGTCTCCATCTCATCCACGGCCAGCCGCAGCTCGGCCATGTCCTTGAAGACCTCTGCCTGATAGAAATCCGCAGCCTCCTGCGCGCTGGGCAGCTCGACTGCCTGCATGAGCGCGTCGGAGAGCTTTGCGGCGTCCTCGCTGGCCGTATCGGTCAGCGCCGACAGCCGAGCGGCCGTTCTGCATTCATAGCCGCCTGCCGCATCGCCGAGCAGGCTCTTT
This sequence comes from uncultured Oscillospiraceae bacterium, assembly GCA_934646185.1. Taxonomy (GTDB): domain Bacteria; phylum Bacillota; class Clostridia; order Oscillospirales; family Oscillospiraceae; genus CAG-170. Next base: position 107,440 of record CAKUEH010000007.1, read on the forward strand.
TTCTCCGCGGCCGTCCGGACGAGCGCTGCCGTGTAGTCCGAAACGGCGGGCAGGATATCGGTCTGCACCATGTCGAGCATCGTGAGCGCCTCGATGCGCAGGACCTTGCTGTAGTTTTCCAGCAGGATCTCGTAGCGCGCATGCAGCTCCGTCTCGCTGTAGACCTTATGCGAGGCGAACAGGCGCACGTTCTTCTCCTTCATCAGATACGGCGCGCAGGCGGGCGTGGTCTTGAGATTCAGCAGTCCGCGCTTCTCGGCTTCTTCCAGCCAGCTTGTGTCATAGCCGTTGCCGTTGAAGATGATGCGCTTGTGCGCGCGGATGGTGTCGCGGATGAGGTCGTGCAGGGCGGTCTCAAAGTCCTCCGCGCCCTCAAGCGTGTCGGCGTACTGCCGCAGGGATTCGGCGACGGCGGTGTTCAGAACGACGTTCGCGTCGGAAATGGACGCGGCGGAGCCCAGCATGCGGAATTCAAACTTGTTGCCCGTGAAGGCGAAGGGGGAGGTGCGGTTGCGGTCGGTCGCGTCCTTCGGAAATTTCGGCAGGACGTGGACGCCGATCTTCAGAAGCTCCTTCTCCTTCGCGTCATAGGCCGTGTCGGATTCGATCGCGTCCAGAATCTCCGTCAGCTCCGTGCCGAGGAACATGGACACGACGGCGGGCGGCGCTTCGTTCGCGCCGAGCCGGTGGTCGTTGCCTGCGGAAGCGACCGAAATGCGCAGCAGATCCTGATAATCGTCGACGGCCTGAATGACCGCGCACAGGAACAGCAAAAACTGCGCGTTCTCGCTCGGCGTCTCGCCGGGCTCGAGCAGATTGACGCCCGTGTCGGTCGAGATGGACCAGTTGTTGTGCTTGCCGGAGCCGTTGACGCCCGCGAAGGGCTTTTCGTGCAGCAGACAGACCATGCCGTGCTTGCGGGCGATCTTCTGCATGAGCTCCATGGTCAGCTGGTTGTGGTCGGCGGAAATATTGGTGGTGGTGAAAACCGGCGCAAGCTCATGCTGCGCGGGGGCGACCTCGTTGTGCTCGGTCTTGGCCAGAACGCCGAGCTCCCACAGCTCCTTGTCCAGATCCTGCATGAACGCGGCCACGCGCGGCTTGATGGTGCCGAAGTAATGATCGTCCAGCTCCTGCCCCTTCGGCGGCTTCGCGCCGAAGAGCGTCCGGCCCGTGTAAAGAAGATCCTTGCGCTTGTTGTAGAGCGTCTCGTCGATGAGGAAATATTCCTGCTCCGGGCCGACCGTCGTGCGCACGGCCTTGACGGAGGTGTGGCCGAACAGCTTCAGAATGCGAAGCCCCTGCTTGTTGATGGCCTGCATGGAGCGCAGCAGCGGCGTTTTCTTGTCGAGCGCCTCGCCGCCGTAGGAACAGAACGCGGTCGGGATATAGAGCACCTGATCCTTGATGAACGCGAACGACGTCGGATCCCAGGCCGTGTAGCCTCTGGCCTCAAACGTGGCGCGCAGACCGCCGGAGGGGAAGCTGGAGGCGTCCGGCTCGCCCTGAATGAGCTCCTTGCCGGAGAACTCCATGATGACGCCGCCGTCCGCGGTGGGGGAGATGAACGAGTCGTGCTTTTCCGCCGTGATGCCGGTCATGGGCTGGAACCAGTGGGTAAAATGCGTCGCGCCGAGCTCAATGGCCCAGTCCTTCATGGAATTTGCCACGACGTTGGCCGCCGCCAGATCGAGCCGCTTGCCCTCGTGGATCGCCGCGTAGACGTCCTTGAACACGTCCTTCGGCAGCTTCTGCTTCATGACCGATTCGCTGAATACGTGACAACCAAAGAAATCCGATACTGTCTGCATAAGAAACTCCTCACTTTCCTCAAAAAAGCGGCAAAGGCGCGCACAGAACCGAAGCTGTACGACGCCTTTGCCGTTTTTACCGTTTCCATGTGAGCCGGAAGAAATCCTCCAAGCCGTTTGTTTGAACGCATTATACGCACGCGGAAGTCAAATGTCAAGCCCGTTTCGGAAAAAAGCGGTATCTGTTTTCCTTATCACGGCGTTCAGCCGGAGAAATGGATTGACAGAAACAGGACGGCTGCATAAAATAGAATATCAGATACCGGAAAGGAGCTGAGAACGTGGAGCAGACGGGAAAGAATACGATCCTTCTGGTGCGCGGCACGGCGGCGGAGCCGGTCGGCCTGTCCGCGTTCGCAGCCGCGCAGCCGGACGTGCAGCTGCAGACCGTGTCCGGGCTGGACGAGGCGCGCGCCGCGCTCGCGCGTTCGCGTCCGACGCTGATCGTCATGCAGTCCGACGCGCCGGGCGCGCAGGATCTGCGCCGCTGCGCCGAACTGGCGGAGGGCGCGGAGGCCGTGTTCCTTCTGCTGGTGCGGCAGGAGACCTACGGCGCGGTCTGGCGCGTTCTGCAGAAAAGCGGCGTGTGCGTCATGACCTGGCCGATGGAGCAGACAGTCCTGACGCAGACGCTGCGCAATCTCCTGCTGCTGAAAAAAAGCATGCAGGCCCAGACCGACCAGCTGCGTTCGCAGCTGCAGGATCTCAAGCGCATCCAGAAGGCAAAGGGCCTTCTCATGCGCCAGCTCGGCATGACCGAGCAGGACGCCCACCGCTGGATCGAAAAGGCCGCGATGGACCGCTGCGTCAAAAAACGCGAGATCGCCGAAACCATCATCCGCATGTACGAGCTGTGAGCGGCCGATTCCCAAGGCTCCCCTGGAAGGGGAGCTGGCGCGAAGCGCCTGAGAGGTCGCAGCAGGCAGTTGCAAAGAGCATAAATCCAATGCGAATTCGCACAACCCAAGGCTCCTCTTGGGCTCAAGGGGAGCTGGCCCAACGGGCCTGAGGGGATTCGAACGCAGCAAATTTTGAAGCATTCCGAAATTTGCAACAGATCCCCTCCGTCATTTTCTTCGAAAATGCCACCTCCCCTTACTGCGCGTAGCGCAGCAAGGGGAGGCTTTTATACGCAAAGGCCGGAACCGTCGGGTTCCGGCCTTTTGACATGCCTGCGGATCAGGAATCCGCTTCCGGCTCTGTGTAGTTGGGGTTGTAGTTGATGAGAATGCCGACTTCCTGCAGCTGCTTGACCTCGTCGGCGTCCACGGGGTTGTCCCAGAGGTTTATCCGGACGAGCATCACGCACGACTCCAGCTTCGCGATCGATTTGATCCGGTTATAGTCGGCGTTGATGAAGTTGACGGCGAGATTGCCCTCCAGACCGGCAAGACTTTCAATCTGGTTGTGGCTGATATCGACATGCCAGAGCGGCGTATCCGCGTCAAACTGCGGCAGATCCGTGATCTGGTTGCTGCTCACATTGAGGTCGACCAGCTGCTTGAAGCCGGATACGACGGAGAGATCGGAAATGCTGTTGCCGCTGAGATCGAGCGTTTCGAGCGCCGTGCAGCCCGCCAGCGCGGAGATATCCGTGATCTGGTTGCCGGACAGAACAAGCGTTTTGAGCTTCGTATGGTCGGCAAGCCCCGCGATGCGCGTGATGGCGCACTGCCCGGCGCGGAGCGTTTCGAGCTCCGTGCAGTTTTTGAGATTGCTGAGCGAGGTGATGGGGTTGTTGGTCAGATCCAGCTCCCTCAGCGCAAGCAGAGCGGAAAGCGCCGTGAGATCCGAGATGGTGTTGTTCGACAGATCGAGCGTTTCGAGCTTCTGCAGGCTGATGAGCGTGTCGATCTCCGCCACGGCGCAGCCGGACAGATTCAGGCTCGTCAGCTCCGGCAGCGTCACGATGGTGTTCATCGCCGCGGTCGAGAGCGTGCAGCCGGACAGATCGAGCGTCCGCAGCGTCGGCAGCTGGGACAGGACGGACAGGTCGAGTCCCGTGCCGTGGTGCAGAGACAGCGAGCGCAGGCCGGAGAAGTACGAAAGATCCTCCAGCGAGGCGACCGTATCGGGAAGATCAAGCTCCTCGACGGCCCAGAGCTCGTCGGACATGATGGCGCTGCCCGCCGTCTTGCCGAGCAGCTCGCGCACATAGGCATCCAGTCCGGCGTCGGCGAGCTTCACTTCCTCCACGACGCTGCCGACCGTATAGCCCGCGTAGGCCGCGTCGCTCACGAGCCCGTTTTCCGCCACGCTCAGCGCGACGATCTTGCTTTCGCCGGCCTCCAGAGAGATGGGGCCGGTATAAAGATCCTGCTCCGAGGACGGGAAATCGCTGTTGCACACGGCGTAGACCGTGCCGGACGCGCTGGTGACGGTCACGTCGATGTATTCGGAGTAGTTGCCGCTTTCCGGCTCAATGACGGGCGCGGCGGGCCGCAGCGCGTCGATCTGCGTCCGGACGGCGTCGTTCGTGATGCGGCTGAGCATCGTCTCCGCGTCGAGCAGCTTGTCCTGCTCCACATACGTCTCAGACAGCGCGACATACAGGGGGACCGAGTCCGGGATCTGCGTGATGGCGCTCACAAGCGTATATTCCGCCTTTGTATAGTTGCCGCTTCGCTTGTAGGCGTCTGCCAGCCGGATGGCGAGCGCCGCGTCCTCCGGCGCGAAGCGCATGGCCGCCTTGTAGAACGAAACGGCGCGGGAATAGCGCCCGGCCTCATAAAAATGCTCGCCCCAGTAGACGAAGATACTTTCGGTCAGATCGCGGCGCGCGATCAGGAAAAAACAGCACGCGCCGATGATAAGGGCAAGGATCAGGACGATCGGGAGGATAATTTTCAAAGCATGCTTCATATATAAGCTCCAATCCGTATGCAGCAATGATTTCGAATACTTCCATACATTATACGTCCCAACGGAATTTGTGTCAAGATTTGCGATTATGTCAATCAGAATACCGCCGTCCGCTGCGGCATAGACTTGTCCGAAAGGAAGGTGCTTGAAATGTCGGTGATCGCAAAGGCGGGGCTTCTGGCGCTGGCGGCGGTTCTGCTGCTGCCGTCGGCGAAAGCGGAACAGGCGGCGCGGCCGGAGCCGTTTATCGTGGTCGTGCAGAAGCAGCCGGACGCGCCGGAGCGGACGCTCCGCGTCCTGCGGGACGGAGGGGTGGAGGAAATTACGCTGGATACCTATCTGACGCAGGTCGTGCTGTCGGAAATGCCCGCCTCATTCGCGCCGGAGGCGCTGAAGGCGCAGGCCGTGGCCGCGCGCACGTTTGCCTGCCGGCAGATGGCGGGCGGCAAGCATGAAAACGCGGACGTGTGCGCGCAGAGCGTCTGCTGCCAGGCCTGCCGGACGGCCGAGGATCTGCGCGCGCGGTATGCGGACGGCTTTGACGCCGCGTGGGACAAGGCGCTTGCCGCCGTGCAGGCGACGGAAGACGAGGTGCTGACGTATGAGGGCGCGCTGATCGACGCGGTCTATTTTTCCTGCTCCGGCGGCTCGACGGAGGACGCGGCCGCCGTCTGGGGAACGGACGTGCCGTATCTGCGGGCGGTCGAAAGCCCCGGCGAGCAGGATGCGGCCAAATATGAAAGCCGCGTCTGCGTGACGGCGGAGACGTTTGCGGAAACGCTCCGCGCGCTTGACGCAGACGTGCGGCTCTCGGGCGATCCCGGCGGCTGGGTGCAGGCCGTCACGCGCACGGCGGGCGGCGGCGTCGATACGCTCGCCGCGGGCGGCAGGCCGTTCTCCGGCACGCAGCTGCGAAAGGCGTTCGGCCTGAATTCCACGCGCTTTACGATCCTGTATGAGGACGGCGCGTTCAGCTTCGACGTGCGCGGCTACGGCCACCGCGTCGGCATGAGCCAGTACGGCGCCGACGCCATCGCCCGCCTCGGCTTCGATTACCGGACGATCCTGCGCTTTTACTACCGCGGCGCGGAAATTACGACGCTTGATGTTTGACAGACCGCCGGGACCGGCAGGGGGCTCCGCTCCGCCCGATGGGCAGATGCAAACTTGCGGTACACTCTGTAGGGGCCGATGCCCACATCGGCCCGGCAGAATGCACCGCTTTTACGAAAATCTTGGGCGAATTCGTAACTTCCTGGTGGGCCGATGCGATGCCCGCAGGCTAGTTTCGAGGCGCAACCGCGCATTGCGCGGCTCTTAGCGCCGAAGATGGGCATCGGCCCCTACAACCGAATATGCAGCCGCGGCCGGATTCGCCAAAGATCGCTGTAAAGCAACTGCCTTCCGCCAGGTACATTTGAATTTCAACGGTTTTCGTGTAAGATCAACAGCTTTGCGTAGACGACATTGCCGGCTGGGAAAGTTTATGCTATACTGAAGAAAAAAGGGGGTGCAGCCGTGAAAAAGCTCCGGTACGACCCAAAATCGATCCGGTCCGGGCTGACGCTCGTGACGCTCTTGTGCTGGATTTTGCCGATCATCATCATCGTGACGATGTTCAGCGTACTGGTCAACTATTATAATGACCGCAATCTTGAACAGGCGATGGAGCTCGGCATGGAAAACGCCATGCATCAGGTCGAGCTGCGGCTGCTGTCCGTGATCGAGGATTCCAAGGCCGTCTCCTACGACGGCATCGTCCGGCAGAGCTACAGCGAGGCGAGCGGGCTCGTCTACAAGGACGTGACGGAATACCTGACGCAGAAATTTACGCGCAACGCCAATTACCGCTGCGTGTTCATCTCCTCCGCGTCCGGTGACGAGCCTGTCCACGCCTACGCCGCCGCGCCGGGCACGGCGAAGCTCAATCTGCTGCGCTATTACAGAGATTCGGTCTATCCGGAGGTCAGGACGCTGCTGGAAAGCGTGGACACGGGCATTTACTTTCTGACCGTCGACGAAGAGATCTATATGGTGCGCAATCTGCTCGACCATGATTTCACGCCCTACGCCATGCTGGTGCTGGGGCTTGAAAAGAGCGAGGTGTTCCAGTCGCTCTACGGCATCGCGAATGTGTCGATCACCGGCGTGCGCATCGACGGCGTCGAGCTGCCCGTGGCCGCGGCGGAGGAGCATACGTCAGGCGGCGGGCGGCAGTATCAGCTCGACTGCGACGGACACACGCTTTTGCTGACCGCGCAGTCGACCGCGCTGCGGCCGCTGAGCACCATGCCGATGCTCCGCTGGGCCATCGCGGGCATCGCGCTTCTGGGCATTCCGCTGATTTTGCTGATCGCGCTGATCTTTAACCGCAGCGTCAACCGCCCGATGGAGATCCTGCTCGACGCGAACCGCCGCGTGGAAAACGGCGAACGCGGCTACGTCATTACGGCTGAAGCGCCGAACACGGAATTCCGCCAGCTCTACAGCCGCTTCAACGCCATGTCCTCCGAGCTGAAAAGCCAGTTTGAGCGGCTGTATCTCGAGCAGCAGGCGCTGCAGCAGGCGAAGATCCGCGCGCTGCAGTCGCAGATCAACCCGCATTTTCTCAACAACACGCTCGAGATCATCAACTGGGAGGCGCGGCTGGCCGACAATGAGCGCGTGTGCTCCATGATCGAAGCGCTCTCGACCATGCTCGACGCGGCCATCGGCCGCGACGGCCGCGCGCAGATCCCGCTGGCGGAGGAGCTGCAATATGTCGATGCGTATTTGTACATTACAAAGGAGCGCTTGGGCGACCGGCTGACGATCCGGCGCGAGATCGACGAGGCGATGCTTTCCGTGCGCATCCCGCGTCTGATGCTGCAGCCGATCGTGGAAAACGCGGTCGAGCACGATCTGTCGCGGCGCGGCGGCGAGCTGTGCCTGCGCGCGTATGCGCACGAAGACGGGCGGCTCTTCTTTGAGATCGAGCACGACGGAGAAATGACGCCGGACGGCTGGGCGCGCATTCAAAACGCGCTGCAGAGCCCGGCGGCCCCCGCCGGGCCGCAGCGCGGCGGCGTGGGCGTGCGCAACGTGGCGCAGCGGCTGCGGCTGCTCTACGCGGAGCAGTGCAGCTTTACCATCACGGCCCCGCAGACCGGAAAAATTCTGGCGCGCATCGTGCTGCCGTGCGCTTCGGATGCGGCAACGACAGACAACGGACGCCAACAACAGGCAACAAAGCGCAACGAGACCCCTTACCCGGACGCGGAAAATGCAGTAAAATAAAAGAAAGCATGGAAGCGCCGAACGGCGCGGGGAGGAACGCACGATGAAAAAGATGATGGGGCTTCTGCTTGCGGCGGCGCTGCTGCTGCTGTGCGGCTGCGCGCGAAGCGGGCAGGAGCCGCAGACGGCGCCTGTGACGCTGAAGGTCGTGACCTCCTTCGGCAGCGAGGACGGCAACCGCCGGAATTTTGAAGCCGCCGTCGCGGCCTACGAGGCCTCGACCGGAAACCGGGTGTCCGACGGCTCCGACGTATCCAGCGAGGAATGGAAGGCCCGGGTGCTGACGGATTTTGAGACAGGCTCCGAGCCGGACGTGCTCTTTTTCTTCACCAACGCGGACGCCGAGCCGTTCGTCAGGGCCGGAAAGGTCGTCTCTCTGGACGAGATCCGCGCCGAATATCCCGATTACGCCCAAAATATGGACGACGCGAAGCTGCCCGTCGCCTCCGACGGCAAATGCTACGCCGTGCCGGTCATGGGCTATTGGGAAAGCCTGTTCGTCAACAAATCGGTCCTTGACCGCTGCGGCGTCGCGCTGCCGGGCGCGGATTACACGTGGGAGCAGTTCCTCGCGGATTGTCAGACGATCCGCGGCAATGGGCTCACGCCCATTGCATGCTCGCTGATCGAGATGCCGCACTACTGGTTTGAATTCGCCGTGCTCAACCGGGGCGGCGTGGACGCGCATCTTCAGCTGCCGCAGCTGGACGAAAGCGGCGCGCTGACGGACGACAGCGTGTCGGAGGCGTGGATCGCGGGGCTGGAGGACATCCGGCTTCTGTATGAGCGGGGCTTCTTCGCGGACAATACGCTCACCGCGGGCGACGCGGAGACGGTCGCCATGTTCGGCGACGGCGAGGCGGCGTTTCTGCTCGACGGGTCGTGGAAGGTCGGCTTCTTCTCGGAGAATTACGCGGATCGGCTGGACGACTTTGCCGTCTGCTATGTGCCCGCGCAGTCCGGACGCCTGCCGTCCGAGACGGTCGGCGGCATTTCGACCGGCTATTTTATCACCCGCAAGGCGTGGGACGATCCGGATAAGCGCGAGGCGGCGGTCACCTTTGTCTCGCAGCTGACCTCCGACGCGGTCATTGCACAGTTCGTCACGACCGAGACGACGGCGCTGGCCGCGCCCGTCGTGCCGGCCGGGGGCAATTCGCTGTACCAGTCCGCCGCGCAGATGAACGCGGCGGTCACAAAATACGTCGGGGCCGTGCAGGACGCGCTGTCCGGCGAGGCCAGAAGCAGTCTGTTTTCCAATATCCCGAATATCGTGACGGGCCGCATCACGGCCCGCGACGCAATCGAGCAGGCCATGCGTCTGAACTGAGAGAGGATGAGAGTATGTACCGGGTCGTGTTGATCGACGACGAGCGCATCATCGTCGAGGGCCTCCGCCGGGTCGTCAAATGGGCGGAATATCACTGTGAGGTCGTCGGGACGGCGTATGACGCCGTGTCCGGCGCGGCCATGATCCGAAGCACAAGGCCGGATATCGTCTTCACCGATATCCGCATGCCCGATCAGGACGGGCTGACGATGCTTGCCGGGCTCAAGAGCGAGTTTCCCGACATGCAGATCGCCGTTCTGACCGGCTACCGCGATTTTTCCTACGCGCAGGAGGCCATCCGCCTCGGCGTGTGCCGGTATCTGCTCAAGCCGTCGAAGATGGACGAGCTGCACGAGGCGCTCGCCGCCATGACCGAGCGCCTGGGCGGCGCGGAGGGCGCGGAGCAGAACCCTGACGACGGTCTGCCGGACAGACAGGCCACGAGCTTCATCGTCAAAAAGGCCATCGCCTACATCGAGCAGAACTACGCGAAAAAGCTCTCCCTGCAGGAGGTCGCGGATTTCTGCTACGTCTCGCAGTGGCATCTGTCGAAGCTCATCAACAAATACGCGGAGAAGAGCTATTACGATCTGCTCAATTCCGTCCGCATCGAAAAGGCCAAGGAGCTGCTGGCCGACCCCAGCCTGAAGATCGGCGATATCGTCGATCTTGTCGGCTATTCCGACAGCGGCCATTTCTCCCGCACTTTCAAAAAACTCACCGGCCTCAGCGCCAACGAATACCGCAGCCGGCTGAAATAACCGCAGCCGCAGCCTCCCCCAAAGGCTCCCCTTAGGCATAAGGGGAGCTGTCAGCGCAGCTGACTGAGGGGATCCGAACGCCGCAAATTCCGCTCGACGCCCGCCTATCCGGCGGGCGTTCCGTACAGCATCGGCTGCAGCTGCTCGCCGCGCAGCGCGGCCTCGACGGTCTGCGGCAGCTTTGTGAAGTCCGCGACGAGCGAGCGCGGCTTTTTGAACGCGCTGTCCTGCCCGAACGGGACGAAATAATACCCGCGCCGGTTCAGAAGCGCGCCGAGATTCGCCGCGTTTCCGGCCAGACCGTCGTTGGTGGACACGGCGAGAATGACGGGCCGCTCGTTCCGCAGATGCGCCTTTGCCGCCAGCGTGACCGGCCCGTCGGCGATGCCCGCGGCGAGCTTGGCAAGCGTATTTCCCGTACACGGCATGATAATAAGCGCGTCCAGCAGCTTCTTCGGCCCGAACGGCTCCGCCTCTTTTATCGTATGGACGATCCCGCGGCCGCACAGCGCTTCCAGCCGTTCCCGGAACTGCGCCGCGGGACCGAAGCGGCTGTCCGTTTCAAAGCTGACCTGTGACATGACCGGAACGAGATCATAGACCTCCCGGTCGAGCGTCTCAAATGCGTCCAGAACGCGGGAAAACGTGCAGAACGAGCCGCACATGGCGAGCCCAAGCGTGTTTTTTTTCATGGTGCTTCCTCCAAGTCCAGATTGCGGAATATGGCGCGCCGGATGATCGCGGCGGCGGTCTCCGGCGCGTATTTGCCCGGCAGACCCCGCGCGGCGCAATACCCCGGCAGCGCCTGCGCCTCGGCGCAGAACCCGCCGGGCAGGCTGGCAAGCTCCAGCAGCGCGCAGTCCGTGCGGATGGACGGCAGCTGCTCCGGGCCGATGAGCGGCGCGGGGACGGTGTTGACGATCCCGTCATACTGTGTGAGCGCGTCCGTCAGGCTCTCCGTTCTGACGCGGCGATAGCCGAGGATGCGCGCGAGCTCCAGATCCTGCGGCTTACGCGCCGAGACGGTCACGTCCGCGCCCAGCGCCCGCAGCTTGCGCGCCAGCAGCTTCCCGATGCGCCCGAAGCCGCAGATCAGCGTCCGGCTGCCCGCGAGCGGGCAGTGCAGCCGCGCCAAAAGCAGCGGAAGCGCCGCCTCGGCGGTCAGCTCCGCGTTCTGCAGCAGCAGCGCTTCGTCCTTTGCGTAGTCAAAAAAGGAAATGCCGCGCGCGCGCAGCAGATCCTCCGCCGGGCCGAGCATCCCGCCGCAGACGAGCGCGCCCGGCGCCGCCGCATCCAGAATATCCGCCAGCGGCACGCCGCCGCCCTCCGCGCGGACGGCTTCTGTCCCCGCAAGCGCGGGCATCGGCAGGATCAGAACATTTGCGGCCAGTATGCAGCCGGGCAGGCCCGGCGCGCTGTCCTGTGTATCCGGCACGCGGTACGCGGACGACGAAAGGCCCAGCCCGCGCAGCTGCCGCAGCAGACACCGCTGCCGCGCATCGCCGCCGATGACGGCAAATGATCGCTTCAAATGCACCCCTTCTTTCCTGATATCCTATGCAGCACGCAGAAAAAAGGCCCCTGCCTTTGCGGCAGGGGCAAGCGTATGGATACGGCTTTTTATCTATATATAGTATGTCTGGTCAGCCGATGAACCACTGGGTCCAGTACCCGCCGTCTTCGACGTAGCCGACGCCGAGCGTCGTATAGTTCGCGGACAGAATGTTCGCGCGGTGGCCCTCGGAATTCATCCAGGCGGCCACGACGGCTTCCGGCGTCGAATAGCCCATGGCAATGTTTTCACCCGCCGAGCGGTACGACACGCCGAATGCGCGCATCATGTCGAACGGGGAGCCATAGGTCGGGCTGGTGTGGGAGAAGTAGCCCTGGTCGTGCATGTCCTGCGATTTGACGCGGGCATAGCCGCAGAGCGTTTCGTCCAGCGTCAGGGCCGCAAGGCCGTATTTCGCGCGCTCGGCATTGACGAGCGCGACGACCTGCTGCTCATAGCTGGAAACGGATGCCCCGCCGGACGGCTGTTCGGGCTGTTCCGGCTCCGACGGCGTTTCGCCGCAGCTGAAGCCGAAGCGGTCGCAGAGATACTGCCGCCAGCAGCTGACCGGTACGGTGCAGCCGGAGCCCGGCCGGGGCGCGCAGCGGAAGCCCGCCGCGCCTGCGGGAAGCGCTGCTGAAAAAACAAGGAGCAGCGCAAGGAGTAATGCGGGGATTTTTCTTTTCATGGTAATACCTCCTTCTTCTTCGTTTTACGCCCATTTTCGCAGGAAAACAAGCGGTAAATCCTTCCTCGCGGTTGGAAAAGCGCACGAAGGGCTTGTGTTTTCAGGACTTTTTTGCTATACTGGGAACAGCGCAGAAATGTTTTCCAACGAGGTGACAAGCATGGAACAGCACGGTTTTATTCAGGATATGCTCGACGTCAAGGTCCTTATTTTGTTTGTCATGGCCAAGCTCTCCTATCCGGTGCCGCTGCAGACGATCTACGAGCTGTGCTATCAGGACGATAAGCTCAGCTATTTCGACGTCAGCGTCGCCGTTCCCCAGATGGTGCAGAGCGGCCATCTGCAGCAGCTGCCGGACGATACCTATGTCATCACCGACAAGGGCCGCGAGCACGAGGAGATCACCTGCGACGCCATCGCCTACCCGGTCATGCAGCGCGCGCTGACAGCGGTGCAGCGCTATAATACCCGCATGCAGCGCAAGGGTCTGATCGAAACGAAGATCGAGCAGGAGGAAACGGGCGACTATCTCGCGCAGCTGGCTCTGCGCGACGACGCGGGCGTTCTCATGAAGCTCGAGCTTGCCGCGCCGACGCTCTCGCAGGCCCGGACGCTCGTCCGTGCGTATGAAAAGCAGGCGGACACGATCTATCAGCAGCTCCTGCAGCAGCTGCTTGAGGAAAAGGGGAGTACTCATGCGGAGCTTTAAGGCCGCGCCGGAGGTGCTCAGCGCATGGATGGCCGAGCGGCAGCTGACGGCGGCGGAGCTGTCCCGGCAGACCGGCATCGACGCCGGGATCCTCCGCAAGATCATGACCGGCCGCGAGACGGCCGTCAGCACCCGGAACCTCATGACGCTCGCGCGCTACTTCGGCCTGAGCATGCAGGAGCTGATCGACGCATTTTCCGGACAATAATGCAGGCGGCGGGCGCGGATGCGCCCGCCTTTGCCCGTTCACACAATGTTTACCGCGTCAGACCCGCGTCAACCTTGCAATTTGACGGAAACTGTGGTATACTATAGTCACAGGGAGAGATCCCTGGGAAGTATGGCATCACGAAAGGAGCGGTAACTATGAGATTTCAGTACACCGAAAAGAAGGTAACCCTGCCTGAGAACGTTCACAAGTATGCGGAAAAGAAAGTCATGAAGCTCGAACGTTTCTTCGGCACCGACGCCGACGCTCTTGTCACCTTCAGCGTTGAGAAGAACCGCAACAACGTCGAAATTACGGTTCATGCAGCGAACACCTACTTCCGCGCCAGTGAGAGCACGTCCGATATGTTCGCGTCGATCGACGCGGCCGTGGCGACCATCGAACGCCAGATCCGCAAGAACAAGACCCGCCTGGCCCGGCGTCTGCGGCAGGATGCGTTCGTCCGCACTCCGGACGAGACCTCGTTCGCACCTGAAGAACCCGAAGAGGGCACATTCGAGCTTGTGAGAACCAAGAAGTTCAACATGAAGCCGATGACCCGCGAGGAAGCCATCCTCCAGATGAATCTGCTGGAGCATACGTTCTTCGCGTTCCGCGACGAGGACAACGACGGCGCGTTTGCAGTCGTGTACAAGAGAACTGACGGCGGCTACGGCCTCATTGAGGACGAAGCCTGAAGTACCGTGGAATACCGATGGACGCCCTCCGGGGCGTCCATTTTTGCGCAGATCCGGCATAAGAAACACGAAAGACGGCGTTCTATGGTGCTTATGGCTAAAACGACCAAAAACCACCGGCCTGTTTTTGTGCAGGATTTAACATAAGTTTTTGTTGACTTTTGCATCAGTATTTGTTATCATAGCAAAGCGTTCTGAGGGAGCGCGGCAGATCGGACGGGGATCAAGAAAAAAGATCAAAAAGATCGAAAAAACTTCTTGACAA